>CAWVXY010000010.1:0-80995 GCA_963934295.1 uncultured Opitutia bacterium | reverse complement strand
AACCAGCCCTTCTTCATTCAATTCCAAACCAAGGGTGGAAAAATCAATACCGGGAAACTGTCTGCGGACAGGCGTACCGATTCTTCCAAGGTTGCCGTACCCGCCGATTACCCACAGAATGACCTGTACCGTAAAGTCGTGGCTCAGCACTGCGATGCGATTCGAGTCGATGACGATCACATCGGGAAAATCCTAGCTAGTCTCAAGGGGTCGGGACTCGAAGAGAACACCATTGTGGTTTATTTATCCGATCACGGAGCCAATCACTTGGTCCGGCATAAACAGATGCCCACGGAGGGCGGATTACATGTTCCGTTTATGCTCATGGGACCCGACAAATGGGTGCCTAAGCAAGGTGCCCGCAAGGACTTGGTCAGTACCTTGGACCTGACTGCGACCACCTTAAGTTGGGCGGGAATCAAGCTGCCCGATTGGTACGAAGGCCGCAATCTTTTCGCCAAGGACTTCGAGCCCCGTCAGTGGGTGGCCTCGGCCAAGGACCGGTTGGATCATACCATTGACCGGGTTCGTACCATCCGGACCAACAAGTTCCGCTACACCCGGAATTACAAGCTCGACCGTATCTTGCTCCAACCGCAGTACAGGGATAGCAAGGACTACCTTAAGAAACTTAAACAACTCTACGCCGCAGGCAAACTTTCCGCCGACCTAAAAAGGATTTACTTTGGTGAACGGCCCAAGGAGGAATTTTACGATGTATCTAAGGATCCTGCTCAGGTGAATAATTTGATGGGTGATCCCAAGTTTGCCAAGGAACTGAATCGCCATCGCAAGCTGCTCGACACCTGGCTGGCTAAGGGCGATCTAGGAGCAGATGAAGAATCACCCAATGCGCTACGCCATAACGGGGACACCTGGCAAGGTGGCCGTGGAGTGAATCCAGAATACGAAATCAACCGCAAAGATAACGACGGCGACGGATTGTCCGACAAGTGGGAAAAGCTCAACGGTCGGAATCCGCAGGATGGACGAATCGCCTATGAATTCGATTGCGGGGGCTGGCAGACCGAAGGCTGGCAGGGCAGGGGAATACGGGAAAATATAGCCGGCTTTCAGGGTTTTCTGCAATTCCGTCTTCCAGGCAAACCCGGTTCTTTGGTTCGCAAGGGACTCAAGATCAAACCCAACGGATCCGACCAAGCACTGCTTATTAAGCTGCGGGCAGATGCACCTCTTGAGATCGAGGCCCTTGCCAATGGCAAATCCCTTGGTTCCGTCATGAAAGTTTCTGCCTCCAAACAATTCAAGGAGGTTCGGCTTCCGCTAACAGGTAATACGAACTGGAAAAACGTTATCAAATCTCTCGAGATCAAACTCAAGGGATCGGATGGGACCGATTTGGAAATCGATGCGATTGAGGTTGAGCGTGCCTAAGTATGATGGGTAATACTAGTCCATTTCATGACCCGAAATTGAAACACAGAATGATCAATGAAATTCATTCACCGTCAGTATTTTCACGCTATTATTTATCGAGGGAAATTATCTATGAATAAGAACAAAAGTTATGCCATACTCCTTTTCTTAATTTTAACGCAAGTTATTGTGTCGCTAGCAAGGGTGCCATCGAATGGATCTGTTAATCCACCCAATATCCTTTTTGTTTTCAGCGATGATCATGCTTGGCAGTCAATTGGAGCTTACGGTGGAAGGCTTAAAGAAGTCGCCCATACTCCGCATATCGACAAGCTGGCGAGTGAAGGAATGCTTTTCAGGAAATGTTTCGTAGCCAATGCACTCTGCGGTCCTAGCCGGGCGGCCATACTTACCGGAAAATACGGTCATAGAAACGGGGTTACCTGGAATAGAAATACCAACTTCGACGGATCCCAGCAGACCTTCCCTAAGATATTGCGCAAAAATGGATACCAAACCGCGATCATCGGGAAGTGGCATTTGGCATCAGTACCGACAGGCTTTGATTATTTCGATGTCATGAAGGGGCAGGGTCGGTATTATAATCCTTTCCTTCAGAGGGGGAATGCGGAAGGGTTACAGGATACCCGGACGGTGGTCGGTTATAATTCTGATATTGTAGGCGACCTTACGATTGAATGGCTGAAAAACGGACGTGATACAAGCAAACCTTTTATGCTGATGTCCCAGTTCAAGGCCACACACCATGGATTTTGTCCGGGCCCCGATGAATATGATTTATACGATGACATTCATATTCCCGAACCTGATAATTTATTTGATGATTTTTCCTACAGGGGCACGGCGATACGCGAGCAAACCTTAACTCTCTACAAAAACTTATCTCATTCGATTTTGGTCGGTGATCCTGGGGAGTTGGGAAAACTGAATCCGGATCAAAGAAAAGCTTGGGATGTTTATCGCTCTAAATTTTCCAAACCTTTTCAGGCGATGAATTTGAACTGGAATGATCAAAACAGAGAGCTTTCCCGTTTCAAGTATCAGGCCCTTCTCAAAAACTTTCTGGCTTCGGGGGCTGGAATCGATAAGAATGTGGGTCGTATCCGCGCATTTCTTCAAGAAAATGATTTGGCGGATAACACCATTGTCATCTATATGGCGGATCATGGATTCTTTCTGGGAGAACATGGATTCTTTGATAAGCGGTTTATGTACGAGGAGTCACTCAGAACTGCGTTCATCGTTCATTGGCCGGGTCAAGTCGAAGCGGGCGTGGTGAACGATCAAGACATTGTGTCCAATATTGATATAGCCAGCACTTTTCTTGATATTGCAGGAATTGAAATCCCTCAAGAAATTCAAGGCAAAAGCATGGTTCCCGTCCTCCAGGGCAAAACTCCGGATAATTGGAGAAAGACTTTTCTTTACACCTATCACGAACTGGCGAACCATAATGTGCAGCCCCATTTCGGGGTAACGGACGGACGGAACAAACTGATTTATTACCCAAAGTACAACGAGTGGGAATTCTTTGATCTTAAAAAAGATCCCCAAGAAATGATTAGTCAATATTTCATACCTGACAATAAAACAGTTATAACAAAGCTTAAAAAAGAGCTGGTCCGTTTAAGGAACCAATATTATTGCCCCCCCATCATTACACTCAGGAACATGAACAAAAAAGCCAATTGGGACTATGAAAAACGCCTCATGCCACTCGGAGTAAAATAACTAAATAAGTAAAGTGAGCCGATTTAATATTAATGCTTTCTCTTTCGACTCCGACTCGTAAACCCTGCAGGATCCCAGTGCAGATTATTAATGTCCTTACATGCAATAAAATATCGGCTAATTTTGGTTTAATTGTAACTTACTAGTTATAACCTTTATTTCAATGGCAACCCCAAGCTCAAATTCCAACCGACATGAAGACTTTGTTGCTCTCTATGTGCGTCACGAGCCTGCAGTGTTTTCCTTTGTCCTGGGAATGGTGGGAAGAAGCGCAGATGCAGAAGATGTGGTTCAACGGGCGAGCATGACTATGTGGAGATGTTTTGATCGTTTTAAGCCGGGAACTAATTTTCGGAACTGGGCTTTTCAGGTGGCTAAGAATGAAGCACTCAATCACCTGACCCGGGCTCGAAGAGATCGCCATGTCTTTAGCGAGAAAATGATTGAACTCTTAGCCTCAGATAATTCCGAGGAAGCCGATAAACTGGAAGCCCGTCGTCGTGCATTGGATTCATGTGTGGAGAAACTTCCACAGGACGATCATGAAATAGTCTCTGGCTGTTATGCCGAAGGTGCCACCGTACAATCCTACGCCAAACAGAAGGGCGGCACCGCCAATAAATTTTATAAAAAGCTCAATCGCATTCGCGGTAAATTACATCAATGTATCGAAGCTCAACTTGGAATAGAGGGGAGTATGATCTGATGAAAGATAAGGAATTTCAGGACTTAATTGATCAGTCTCTTAATGAAACTATTAGTGAGGTTGATATGAAAGCCTTGGAGGAACGAATGCTTCAAGATCCCCAAGCCCGTATTCACTACCTAAACTCGGTTGGTCTGCATGCTTCTTTAAGACGTCGATTTTCAAGTCAGCAGGAGGAAGAGGGAACGATTCTGTTTCCCGGGCAAAGCATTTTTACCCGTAAAACAGTGTGGGCGGTTGCCGCTTGCCTGGTTCTGTTTTTTGGTCTGCTTATTTTTCAGGTATCCAATCGGCCATTTGCCGAGGTGGCTCATGTTATCGGTGCATACCGTGCCGATGGAGTTACCTACAAGACTGGGGAAACAGTCGAGCCTGGAATCCTTTCCTTATCCCGTGGATTATTGAGACTGGATTTTTCAAATGGGGCACGGGTTACGGTGCAGGGACCAGCAGAATTGGAGGTTTTTGATCAAGATCGAGTCCTTCTTCATAAGGGTTTGGTGACTGCGACGATCCCAGAATCCGCGGTTGGTTTTGTGGTCGACACAGTGGCAGCTCATGTGGTGGATCTCGGTACATCATTCGGGGTTTCGGTGAGCGAGAATGGCCAAACTGAGGTATGCGTATTTGATGGCGAGGTGGAAGTAAGCCTGCCCCGTGAAGCAGGGGCGGAAGGAGTTTCTCATTTAGTAAGGGAGGGAGAATCAATAAGTGCCCGTGTTAATTCTTCGGTGATTGATTCCGTTTTTTATGAAACCAGTCAGTTTGAAAATGCTTTGCCGGTTAATTATGGTGTTCTTCAAACCACCGGTTCCATGCGATTTGTCTCTCCGGGGCCAGACTTTCATCCCGGAAATTATAAAGATAATGAACACATCGTTGTCTTTCCTGAAAAGAGAGGTTTTCTTTCCAACGAGAGTATGCGGGTGGATATGATTGATCCCGGGGAATATGAGAAGTCACATTATGACGAAAAACCAACCCTTGTTCCTCGTCGGGCAATGACAAGTTACTTGTTACAGTTGGATGCTTACCCTGAAGGTGAGAATCCGAACCGCCGCCGTAGTGTCATTGGACAGATTACATTTGCGAACCCCATTGTGGGTGTTATCACCGAAGATCGTTTATTAAATGAATCCGAGGTCGTTTTTGGCATACCCGGGGCAGACTACCCCTCTGCACGAACCATTGAACCCAGACCGGAAGGTGATGAAAGAAAGGGTTTTGATAAGTTAATTCTAACCGCGGATAGACATTCGCTTATTCTTGAATTAAGGGAAAACCCCGGACATTTAGACCAAGTAAGAGTATTGGTTGAAGCACAGTAATTACGGTTCAATTTTCGTTATATGATCCAAATAAGTAATCATTTTAAAACATCTCACTGCCGTGCATTTAATTGGATTCTGTTTACACTCGCTATTTTATTTTTGTTCTTAAATGCGTACGCAGAGGACCGTTCAGAAATTAAAATAGATCCCGATCCTCTATCCACCACTTTTTCTCCGGAGGATTCCCTTTCAAAAATTCGTGTGCCGAATGGCTTCAAATTGGAACTGGTTGCCGCAGAGCCCATGATCGAAGAACCGGTTTGCATGGCTTGGGGACCAAACGGGGAGCTGTATGTTGCCGAAATGCGGAGCTACATGCAGGATATTGATATGAGTGGCGAATTAGACCCGGTCAGTCGTGTTGTGAAACTAGTCGATTTGGATGGGGACGGGTGCATGGATCAAGCGACCACTTATCTGGATAATTTAGTTCTGCCCCGGGCGATCCTCACGCTGGATAATAAAGTACTCATAGGAGAGCCGCCTCATCTTTGGTTGTGTGAAGATACCAATGGGGATGGAACGGCAGATACCAAAATCAGCATTTACGAGAATTTTAGCAGGAAAGAATCCGGGAATGTGGAGCATAAGATCAATGGTTTGCAGTGGACCATGGATAACTGGATATACAACACCAAGAGTTCCGTTATTTTCCGATACCATGATCAGAAGATTGAAGAGAGAAAAGTAGTCTTTTCCGGACAGTGGGGCCAGACGGTGAATGACCGGGGTGAAAGCATCGCCACCAAAAATAGCGAACCGGGATTGGCGACCCTTTTCCCTGGGAAATACTTGGGTGATCTTTCTCTTTCGAACAAGTACAGACATTTATTCGAACGGGTAAAACTTGGTGAAGGATATGGAACCACTTGGCCGATTCAGGGAACCACTGATATGCAGGGTGGCGGAGGATGGAGATCGGATGACCGATCAATCCAGCGTTTTACCGGGGCCTGCGGTCAGACCGTTTTTCGGGGAGACCGGCTCGGAGATGACATGAAGGGCACCTACTGGGTTTGCGAACCTGTGGGACGGATGATCCGATGCTCAGATGTAGAGTATGAGCAGGGCATGATCACTCTGCGTAATCGAATGGAGAAGCAAAGGCTCGAATTCATCGCCTCCACCGATGCGAATTTCCGCCCCGTCAATTCCTATACGGGTCCGGACGGAACTCTGTACTTCATAGATATGTATCGGGGTATTATTCAGCATGGTAATTGGACCAGGGAAGGTAGTTATTTGCGCAAGGAAATCCTGCGTCGCGGGCTGGAAAAGAATGTTGGTAAAGGACGTATTTATCGATTGGTTCGTGAGGATATCGAACCCGGACCGTTGCCCCGCTTAGGTAAGTCTGATGTGAAGGAATTAGTGGAAGCATTGGGCCACCCGAATGGATGGTGGCGGGACGAAGCCCAGAAACTGCTGGTTTTACGCAAGGAAGCGAACGCAATCCCCCTTTTGAAGAATATGGTGAAACAGGCGGAGAAGGGCTTGGCCCGGGCTCATGCACTCTGGACCCTGGACGGAATGGGCGAATGGGATGAGTCATTGGTGTTGAGTGCGATCAAGGATAAGAATATCGAGGTTCGTTTGGCCGCGTTGCGGATAGCCGGTGAAAGACTGCTTCATCATGAAGCTTCGGATGCCTTTATTGATGCGGTGGGGCAAGCTCTCCCTGATGATGACCTCGATATCGCTGCCCAGCGTTTGATGTCCCTGAGCTTTTACAAAAAACAAACCAAAGCACATGTAGTTCGTGCGGGACACATCGAACGCGTCCTCAATGCCGCGGGAAAGTTCATCGATAAGGAAATTATTGCCAAAGCATTCATGGTGGCCCTGAACTCGGCTGAGTACATTCCTGCATTGGAATTGCTCAGTGAAGAAGCTCGCTTTCAGAATCTGGATACGCATCCGCTTCCCCAGCACCTTGCTTTTGCTTGTTTTACCTTGGCTGATAAGGAGGCTTCCTTCACGGCTCTGCTTGATTTTACGGCACAAACTCAATCCGGGTTTCGTGCTTCTCTGCTGGAGGGATTCCGCCTTGGCAGCCAAGGAGGGAGATCTGTTCCCAGAGATTTGATTCGCTGCAAAAGTAAACCTTCCGGTTTAACGAGAATGGAAGAAACCGGGGTTCCGGAATACAGCTTGGCGATTCTCTATGACCTTCTTACCTGGCCGGGCGATCCAAAGTTCAAGCTGCAAAAGGCCTTACCTCCTTTAGACGAATCTGAGTTGGCTCGCTTTAATAAAGGCCGTGAAATTTATCAGGGTCTTTGTGCCTCTTGTCATGGAAAGGAAGGACAGGGGGTAAACATGCCGGAACCGCAGAATCACACGATGCTCGCACCCTCGTTGGCAGGTTCTCCCCGAGTCAACGAAAGGAATTATCGTTACTTGGCGGAAATTATTCTTAAGGGAATGACCGGGCCGATTGATGGCGTCACTTATGGGGGTGTAATGGCCCCCATGGAGGCTTATGATAATGAATGGATCTCATCTGTCATGACCTATGTTAGGCGATCTTGGGGAAACAGCGGAGCTCCCGTAAATCCCAAAGATATTGAAAAAGTACGTGGTTGGAACAAAAAGCGATCCACTGCTTTTACTTTGGCCGAATTGAATATACCCACTCCGAAAGGAAAATAGGAGTTCATGAATCCAGCCCAGTATTTCCTTCTGTTGGCCTATTTTATGGCTTCCTTTTTATGGGGAGCGATAGGGGAACGGGATCTGTCTGCTCCCAAAGGAGGGTGGGTACCTCCAACGGAGGAGGAATTAAAGATGGTCGAGTCCGCGATTCCAGAAAAGTTACCAGCAGAACCGAGGAAAGACCGGAAACTCCTGATTTATAGCCTCAGTCACGGTTTCAAGCATAACTCTCGATTGATCGGCGAAGAAATGCTGAAACGGATCGAGCGGAAAACCGGTGCTTTTACCCTGACCATTAATAACGATTCAACCCAGTGGACTTCAGCTTACCTAAAACAGTTTGATGCGATTGCGGTATTGAACGCCACTAGCTTACACGGTGGCTTCAAAGGCGAAAACCGTGAGGCCTTTCTCGACTTCGTATATGAAGGCGGTGGCTTATTCGGATGCCATGCCGCAACTGATGGAGGAAAAAAGTGGTGGCCTGAATACTCAGAGCTCTGGGGTGGTGCATTTGGCGGCCACCCTTGGGGTAAAACCGGTACTTGGCGAATACGAAACTATGATCCGAGGCATGCCATAAACCTGTGTTTTCACGGAGAGGGATTTGACATCAATGATGAGCTTTATCGCCAGATCCACCCTTATAAAAAAGGTAACTTCCATACATTGACATGTATCGATCTTTCAGCGAGGCAGAACACCCATAACAACAACGGTAAAATCAAAACCGTCCCTCCCGAAGCGGAACGGAAGCCGGGTGAACCCAACCCTGCTAAAGTCCCGCTCAATTTAGAGCGTGAGTATCCAACTTCCTGGTGTAAAAAAGCACGCAGGGGACGCGTCTTTTATGCCACTTTCGGGCATAATGAATCGGCTTATTGGAACCCTAAGATCGTTGAGCATTACCTTCGTGGACTTCAATATGTTCTTGGTGACCTTGAGGCCGATGATGTGCCGGACCGCTGAACCGTTTCAATTTCTTGCCTACAAATAATAAGCCCGGTGACCTGATTAAAAATTATGGAAAATTTATTTAATTCTTTTTCTTATGATGTCCGCCTTTTGAAAACATTGGTAGCGATTTTGGCACTACCTTTCATCTTAAAAGCATCCAAATCTCCAAACTTTGTGTTGGTGTACATGGATGATCTCGGTTGGGCCGAGACTTCCGTTGAAATGATCAAGGGGCGCGAAGATACGCGGAGTGATTTTAACCGGACTCCCAATGTGGAAAGACTGGCACGCGAGGGGATGGTTTTGTCCTCCTGCTACTCACCCTCGGCTTTGTGTGCTCCGTCAAGAAATAGTCTGCTCCATGGAATGACGCCTAGTCGGTTGAGGTACACCGTACTTTCTGCGGTGGAAGCGAAGAAGCAATATCTTGGACAAATCACGATTCCGCAGGCTTTAAAAAAAGCGAACTCAAATTATCAGACTGCTCATTTTGGCAAGTGGCACAATGAAAGTATTAAGCCGACTGAAGCTGGATATGATGTCACGGATGGACCGAATGGGAACGGGCCTGGCGATTTTGATGATGACGGCAAGACGCATCTCCCTGAAGATGATCCCAAGCGAATCTTTTCGCTTACTGATAAAAGCATCAACTTCATGAAGGAAAAGGTAGCTGCTGAGAAGCCTTTTTATTTGCAGCTCTCTCATTATGCCAACCATATTTGGCACGACTCGCTCAAGGGAACCCGTGAGAAATACAAGAAACTACCGAAGGGTAAGAAATATGAGAAAAAAGACGGAATGCCGGACGAAGAAATACCCATTGCCATGTATAACCATGGATGGATCATTAATTACGCTGCCATGCTCGATGATGTGGACCGTGCATTTGGAACCTTATTGGATGCGATTGATGAACTTGGGATAGAGGAGGAAACTTATGTGATTTTCACCTCGGATAATGGAGGTGGTTTTCGTGGAAATGCTCCGCTTAAGGCCGGAAAAGGTAGTCTTTATGAAGGCGGCATTCGCATGCCATCCTTCGTCCGTGGGCCCGGCATAAAAAAAGGGAGCTATTGCAATGTCCCGGTGGTGCAGTGGGACTTTCTACAGACTTTTTATGACTTGGCAGGCGGTACGGATCCACTGCCCAGAGATTTGGACGGAGGTAGCCTGCGTGATGTTTTTCAAAAAGGAAACAAGGGACGGGTAAAACGTAATACCAAGGAATTAATTTTTCATTTTCCCTGGCATACCGGCGTCGCCGAGTCTGTCATCCGCTCCGGTAATTATAAACTGCGCAAGGACCTCGATTCTTTGAACACTGAATTATTTGATATTAGTAAGGACCTCAGTGAAGAAAATGATTTGGCTCCGGAAATGCTCGATCTTGTCCGGAAGCTTGATAAGAAACGGGCGAATTACCTGAAAGAGGTTAATGCGGAGACGGTTACCTTAACCCGACGTAATTATGTTGAGCTACTTGAGGGAGGGTGGATTGAAAATGGAAGGAATCGGTTGGCTAAACTGAAGGCGGAACTGGTTACCGATCCGTCGAATAAGCAAAAAGCTTTTCAGGTGGGTGTTTCCCAGAACCATGTTGATTTTCAGGATAAACAACTCGAACGTTCCAAACGGCTGATCCAGATGCACGAGGATCGTGGAACTGCTAACCAAAACTAATTACCATGAATACCATTCGTCTAATCACGATATTTTTTCCCTTTGTCGCGTCACTTTGCTTATCGGCAAAGGCACCCAATTTTATTCTCATCTATGCGGATGATCTCGGCTATGCGGATACTTCGGTACAGATGATGGATGCAGAGCCCTCGACCCAAAATGCTTTCATTCAAACACCCGGAATCGAGCGGCTCGCTGAAATGGGAGCCCGCTTTACTGCTGCATACGCTCCATCACCTACCTGTACCGCATCCCGGATCAGTATCCAGCATGGTCAGTCGACCGCCAAGATTCAGTACCGGAATGTTTTTGATGTTCTGTCCCAAGTTCAGCGTCCGGATGGGTATGAAGCTGAAATTACCATGGCGGAAATGCTCAAGGAGTCGGGAAAGAATTATATCACCGCTCATTTTGGCAAGGGATGTAGTGCGATGGGACGATTTGACGAGGCCGGGTATGACCTAACCGATGAAAATCCGGGTGAACCGGGAGGAAATGGTAACGGGCATGGTTCCTATTGGGATCCGATTAAGGATAAAACCCCGTTTCCTCCGGATAATCCGAAGCGGATGCATTCGTTACGAAAAGATGCCGCAGGCTTCCTTAAGAAACATGCCGGAAAGCAGCCCTTCTTTATGATGGTTTCGCATTATGCTCCTCATATTCCTTTTGTCTGTACTCGGGAGGCTTTTGAACGAACTAAAAAGCGGTGGATCGCAGCAGGATATGATACGAAAGGCCTGGAAGAACTAAACGATGATCCGGTTAACAACCCGAAAGGAGAAGCAAATAAAAAGATTACCTATGCAGCCATGGTGGAGGAAATGGATCTCACATTGGTCGATGTGCTTGATGCACTTGAGCAAGCAGGCGAATTGGAAAATACCTACATCATCTTTACTTCCGACAATGGAGGCGGACATTCCGAAAAGCGAAAAATTGATGGAGAAATCCGCAGGTTTAATGGTCCGTTACAGGAGGGGAAACGTTCCATTTATGAGGGTGGAATCCGTGTGCCCACCGTCATATCCGGGCCAGGGATTAAAGCGGGTTCACAATGCGATGTGCCAATCGTACAGTGGGATTTTCTGCCCACCTTTCATGACCTGAGCGGGAGTGAGGCACCAATGCCTCCGAATACCGATGGAGGAAGTTTGCGTCCGGTATTTAAGAAAGGGAACAAGGGAAAGGTCAAACGGGTCGCACCGGGAATTATCCATCATTATACCTGCCACTACCACCCACCAATCAGTTCAATCATTATGGGCGATTACAAATTAATGCGTCATTTAAACTCCAATGAAATTAAATTGTTTAATTTGAAAAGCGACTATCGCGAGGAAAAGAATTTGGCATCCGCCATGCCTGAGAAGGTCAAGGAAATGGATCAGGCTTGTCGAAAATATGTCAAGAAAGTGGATGGCGGAACGGCCGAACAGGTTAGACAGGCACACCATAAACTGATGGATCATTTCAGCCAGCAGTCGGTATATTTCTACAGGAAAAGGTTAGCGGTCCTGAAGGAACAGAGTCTTCCTGATTTTGAAGACCGAAAGGCAAAAATGCTCAAACAGCTCAACGACGATCTCTTCAAAAATATAGTGAACAAGGAGAAAACAAATGTACACCGAACCCTTTATTCCTGGAGAGAGGGGCCGGAAAAGAAAGAGGCAGAAAAAAATGCCCGCATAAAATTTGTTGAATTTATAGATTAATCTCAATTTCAAATAATAGAATAATTTATGAAAAAGTTTTTGTTTCCATTACCTTTTCTCGTACTTTCAGTTTTTACATCCTTTGCCAAGGATTCCCCCAATTTCATTATTATTTACATGGATGATCTGGGTTGGCATCAGACCTCTGTCCGGATGATGGATTCGGAACCGCTCTCGAAGCATTCTTTTTACAAAACACCAAACGTGGAGCGTCTGGCTGAAATGGGTATGTGCTTTTCCAACGGTTATGCACCCACTGCGACCTGCACTGGATCACGTGTTAGTATTCAGTTTGGTCAAACCTCCGCCCGTACGCAGTATCGATATGTATTTGATGTTTACCATAAAAAGCAGCGTCCGGAGGGTTATGCCGGACAATATTCTCTGGCCGATTCCGTGAAGACCGCAGGCAAGAACTACATTACGGCCCATTTTGGTAAGGGGATGACCGAGAAGCTAAAGATGGTAAATTATGATGTCACCGATGAATACGAAGAGCATGCACCTAACGGAAATTTACATGGTGAAAAAATTGATATTCCTACCCGCGAGGATCTTCCTCCGGATAATCCCAAGCGAATCTATTCACTTATTGATGAATCGATGAAATTTCTTAAGAAAAATGCAGGGAAGCGGCCGTTTATGATGATGGTTTCCCATTATTCTGTTCATGTACCGCATGCGGCATCCCAAAAATACATCGATAAGTGGCAGGCTAAATATGACGCCCTTGAAAAACCCACGGATAAGGAAGAACTCAGGCTTTTCGAAAGGGAATGCAAACCGCTGTATGGGGCCATGTTGGAAGAAACGGATCAGCACATAGGCATCATTCTTGATTACCTAAAAAAAACGGGCGTTTTGGATAACACTTATGTCATGTTTACCTCCGATAATGGGAGTGAATGTATCCCCCGAACAAAAGAAAATCGTCGCAACAACGGTCCGCTGCAGGAGGGTAAATATTCCTGCTTTGAAGGAGGCATTCGTGTTCCCTTTATTGTATCTGGACCCGGAATCCGAGGCGGTGCCTATTGTGATGTTCCGATTGTTCAGTGGGATCTTCTTGCCACCCTGCACGACTTGAGTGGAAATGAGACTCCCTTGCCTGATGATATTGATGGAGGAAGTTTGAAGAATGTCTTTTATAAGGGTAACAAGGGGAAAGTGAAACGCGGTGCACCGGGTATTATTCATCACTTTCCCAGTCACTACCAGGTACCAATCAGTGCGATCCGTATAGGAGATTATAAATTTATGCGTAATATGAACACCGATGAAAAAAAACTTTTCAATGTTGTGGTGGATTACCGCGAGAAGAATGATCTTGCCCAAAAGATGCCTAAAAAAGTGGCTTCTATGGATAAGATTCTACGAACCTATATCGAGGAAGTGGACGGGGGTGATGTGAAGGACAGTTACCAGGCTTTTTACGAAACCATGGATGATTTCGAAGGACGAGCGGAAGAGGATCATAGACGAAAGATGAAGAAACTCGAAGATAACAAGCCTTCTGATTACCAAGAGCAAAAAGCAATCATTGATCAAGAACTCGAGCTTAAGAAACATAAATTTTTCGCAAACCGAGCGATCACAAAAAAACAGGAAACCTGGCCTGACTGGTACGACACAGCCCGTAAAACTGCGGAAGCCGAAATCGGTATGACCAAAGGTGGGAAGCTGATCAAAAAAAAGTAATTTACCGACTTATCTCAAAAAGATTTTAATTCTCTACATAAACTACCAATGAAAATAATCACCTTCTCCACTTTACCTTTAATCCTATCGTGTTTCTGTCTGTACGGAAAGAAAGCACCCAACTTCATCTTGATCTATGCGGATGATCTGGGCTATACCCAGACGAGTGTTCCCATGATGAAGGATCGACCTGAACTTGGGCATTCCCTTCATCAGACTCCAAACCTGGAAAAGCTGGCGGAGCGTGGTATGCGTTTTTCCAATGCCTATTGTCCTTCTCCGGTTTGCACCTCTTCCCGGGCAAGCATCCAGTTTGGAATGACCACCGCCCGGGTGGGTTGTGTTTCCATACATGATGTGGTGATGAACAAGAGGCAGGTGGATTTTGAAAAGAAACTTTCTCTGGCCGAAATGCTCAAGGAATCGGAAAAGGGGTATATCAGCGGTTTTTTTGGCAAGGGCTGTACTCCACTTGGTTGGTTCAAGGATCATGGATATGACGAGACTGATTTCATTCACAAGCATCCCAATGGCAACGGACATGGGGACTGGTGGGAACCGGCAGACAAAACCCTCATTCCACTCGATGATCCAAAACGTGTTTTCAGCTTGGCCAAGACTTCCAATGCATTTCTAGAAAAGAGAGCGAAGGATAAGAAACCTTTCTTTCTGACGATTTCTCATTATGCCTTGCATGTTCGAAATATGTCGTTGAAAAGCACCCGCCGTAAATACTTGGATATGGTTGCCGAACGGGAGGGTATCGAAGAAAAAATTCCGGATATTTCAAAATTTGATCCGAATGCAGATGAAATGCCACCGAAAATGAAGAGTCATTGGGAGCGGGCCAACTATGCGGCAATGATGGAAAATATGGATACCTCGATTGGAATGGTGCTTGATAAACTTAAGGGACTTGGTTTGCACAAAAATACTTTTGTAATCTTTTCTTCCGATAATGGGGGTGGAGCCAGTAATAAACCACTCCAGGGAGGAAAAGCCAGGATGTGGGAGGGGGGTATTCGGGTACCCATGCTCGTGTCTGGTCCCGGCATCCCCGCCAATTCACAGTGCGATATTCCAGTTACCCAATGGGATTACCTTCCCACCATGCACAAACTTTCGGGAAGTGAGGCCCCACTGCCCAAGGACTTGGATGGCGTAAACTTGCGTTCTGTCCTGAAGAAGGGAAATGAGGGAAAACTTCCCAAGCGGGACACGGGTCTGGTCTTTCACTTCCCTGCCTACTACACGATCCCGATCACTTCTTATCGGGATGGAGATTACAAACTGATGCGTCATTTAAACACCGGTGAGATTAAGCTCTTTGATGTGGCCAAGGACATGGGGGAAACCAAGGATTTATCCGCTTCCATGCCAGAGAAAAGAGATTCTATGGTTCGGAACCTGGATGCTTACTTGAAGAAAGTAGGAGCTTGGACTATGGAGGAAGTCTATGAAACCCGCCTTGATGAATTAAACAAATGGATCGGAGAGAAGCAGCAGCAGATTTCGGACTGTCAGAAAAAACTTAAGAATTCCCCGGATGACAAACAGATTAAAGTACAATTGAAACAGGCACAGGATTCCCTTAGTAAATTCCAAAAGACCCGTTCCCATGTCCTGGCTAACCAGTCCTCTTCCAACTGGCTGTAACTCGGGGTATTTTTTAATTCGTATTCAACAGGACGGCAGCTAAGTTCTTAGCTGTGGAAATTGAGCAGGTAGATAGTTTTATTCTAGAACGAACCAACGCGAATCGGATTACGAACCGGGTTGAAGTTCAGAGCCTTTGGAGTGGATACGGGAGTATTCAACGGGTGGACTTGGATGGAGGTGAGTTTTCGAGTATTATCGTGAAGCATGTTCAGCCCGGCAGAGGATCTCACCCAAGAGGATGGAATACAGATCTGTCTCACCAGCGAAAACTCAAATCCTACCAGGTGGAAGCAAATTGGTACCGAAAACAGGATGTGGATTGTAAAAATGGCTTCGCACGGATACCGTCTTGTTTAGGAACGAAGAAGGAGGGAGATGAGGTATTACTTCTATTGGAAGATTTAGATGCTTCCGGATTTAGAGGCCGTAAAAGTTTCGTCAATCAGGCCGAGTGGAAGGCATGCGTTAGTTGGTTAGCTTCCTTCCATGCCGAGAATTTGGATGGGGATACGACTGGGCTTTGGGAGAGTGGAACCTATTGGCATTTGGAGACGAGACCTGACGAATTGGAGCGGTTGGATGATCAGGTGATTAAAAAGGCAGCCCACGCGATTGATAACAAGTTAAAAACCAATAAGTTTCAAACCCTTGTTCATGGCGATGCTAAGTTGGCAAACTTCTGTTTCAATTCAGACGGAACTCGGGTGGCGGCAGTCGATTTTCAATATGTGGGTGGCGGTTGTGGGATGAAAGATTTAGCCTATTTTGTAGGGAGCTGTTTTCGAGATGAGGAAGCGGAAGAAATGGAGGTTGAGGTCCTTAATTATTATTTTACTGAGTTTCGAAAATCACTTGCACGAATAAATAGTCAAGTGTCCGGCGAAGAAGTTGAGCTGGACTGGCGTTCTTTATACCGTGTCGCTTGGGCTGACTTTCATCGTTTTATGAAAGGATGGAGTCCCGGGCATTGGAAGCTGAGCGACTACAGTGAACGGGTGGCCCGGGAAGTAATTGAATCCTTGCGGGAGGAAAACGCCTGATGGATCTCAATGGGCTGACCATTCATGCGGTAAATGCCGCTCTTGATGCGGGTAATTTGATTAAACATTATCAGGATATTGAGGTAGAAGTTTTACATAAGGATGGGGGAGACACTTATGCTTCTCAAGTGGTGACCGAGGTGGATCAAAAAGCGCAGGATGCGATCTTACGAATTCTTAAACCGACTTGTTGTCAGTTTGATTTGGCATTACTAACCGAGGAAAGTGAAGACGACCGTTCCCGATTCGAGAAGAATTATTTTTGGTGTATTGATCCTTTGGACGGCACTCTGCCTTTCACTCGAAAGGAACCGGGCTATTCCGTTTCTATCGCTTTGGTTGCTCGGGATGGTTCGCCTCAAATCGGAGTGGTCTACGATCCGGTTCATGATATTCTTTGGCAGGCAACCAAAGGATACGGGGTGAAAAGGAATGGTATACCATGGAAAATGCAATCGAAGGGAAACGAGTTGGTCTTTACTTACGATCGAAGTTTTGAAGATCATCCTGAACGATTACGGGTTTTAAGGGAGTTGGAAAACTATGCTGGTTCAGTTGGACTGCAAGGGGTAGTGGCGACACAATTCGGTGGAGCTGTGATCAATGCCTGTCATTCTCTGGAATCGGCTCCCGGCTGTCATTTTAAATTTTCCAAGCCACAGGAGGGTGGGGGTAGTATTTGGGATTATGCAGCCACCGCTTGTCTGTATGAAGAAGCGGGTGCTGAAGTAAGTGATGTGCATGGTAACCCACTTGATTTAAACCGGAAGGATTCAACTTTTATGAATCATGGCGGTGCTGTTTATGCAACGGATCAAGCACTAGCGGTTAAAATTAGGGAAATTCTACGCCTTTAATTTTGGCCTTTGATTGATTTACGAAAATTCAGTGAGTCTCTCCTTATCCCTTGCCACAAAGAGGGATAAAATGAAAAGGTAAATTTATTATATAATGAAAAATCTAATCCTTTTTTTACAAACATCCTGTTTTATTTTGGCCAGTGTTGCCTTTGGAGCGGAGCGCCCCAACATTCTTTATTTATATGTGGATGACCTCGGTTGGGGCTCCATCGGTCCGAATGGTCAAGCTGAGAGAAAAGCGGCAGGTAAGCCCTATGTGCTTACACCGAATTTGGACCGCTTGGCGGAGCAGGGAATCAATTTTACCCGAGGTTATGGATGTACGGTTTGCTCACCTGCACGGTCATCCCAGCAAACCGGGTTTCATCAGGGGTATACCTTTGCTGACCGTAATGATCCGGATAATGCCAAGAAGGCAATTCGTAAGGATGACATTACCATGGGTGATGCACTTACCAAGGCTGGCTATGCTACCGGATATTGGGGGAAGTGGGGATATGGTGGATCCAAGGATATGCAAAATCCGACTATCGATAATGTGCAGACTCTTCCTACTTCTCACGGATACAAGTTTGTTGTCGCGGAACTCCATCATGTACGAGCCCATACCTTTTTCCAGCCAACCCTTTGGAATGCACCTTCGAAACGAAGGCTAGCCGGAGGGTTGGAGCTCAAGGCTAACAGCATGGCAAAATACAGGAATCAACAGTCTTATCCGAATTATCCTGCATTTCAAAATCATCCTGAATACCCCGATCCTGCCTATTGTGATGATGTTTATGCATTTGCCTGCCTTGATTTTGTGAGGAATCAGGCACAAGAATACAATCGTTCAGGTAAGCCATTTTTTGGCTTATTTGCCGCTCAGATTCCACATGCTCCTTTTAAGGAAGTGGAAAAACTTCCGAACTGGGATCATGACTACAAAGACCAATCCTTTTTTAAAAAATTATCCCCCCAATCCCAACAGTGGTGTGCGATGGTTACCCGTATTGATGCTCATTTTGGTAATATTCTGGAAGCCTTGGATGACCCGAATGGAGATGGAGATAAGTCAGATTCTGTTGCTGATAATACGCTGGTTGTTTTTCAGTCGGATAACGGCGGTCCGGGTGGGAGCAATCGTGAACAATTAGATGCGAACGGAGGACTTCAGGGATCAAAGGGAAGTATTTATGAGGGAGGTATTCGAGTACCCACAATTATACGATGGTCAGAGAAGATAACTCATCAATCAAAGCTGAAAAAAGGATCGAGTATTGACTTGGTTATGGATTGTTCGGATTTACTACCCACTTTTTGTGAACTTGCAGGAGTACCCATTCCTCTTGGAGTGAGCGGTGTCTCTCTTGCGCCCACTCTCACAGGGAAAGGCATTCAACGCCCAAGAGATTATTTGATTCATGAAGCAGGTAATCAGGCTTCGATTATTCAGGGGCAGTATAAATTAATTCGCCCGCGCGGAGATACAAAGTCATCGGGAAGCAGTAAAAAGAAAAAGCGAAAAAAGGACCCCGTTACCATGCTTTTTGATCTCAATACTGATCCTGTAGAGCAAAATAATCTGGTTAATGTTCGCCCGCAAATGGTTAAAAAGCTTAATGCACTCCTGACTGCGGAACGGGTGGATGAACCCGCAGGGTTCGCCAATACCTATCATACATGGAATGCGAAACTCCAAAATGATTCCCTTGGTTCGTCGTCGAATTGGTCGGAGTATATTTATGAAAATGCGGAAGTGATGTATATGAAGGAAAGTGGCGCACCCCAATCTCATTGGTGTGCTCGGATTCAAGAGGGAACGGCGGTCGCATTGAAAGAAACTAATTTTCTGGGCCTCGAGGTAAGCGGAGTTCTTGTCGTAAAGAAGGGAGCAAAAGTAAGTGCAAGAAATGAACTGAGAGTCTCTCATGCAGGGCAAGTCAACCTGCAAGGAGGGATGATCGGATCTGATCGTTGGCTTGAGATAAAAAAGGGGGGAGTCCTTAAGGGACACGGAATGATTAAAGGAGATCTTTATAACCAAGGAACATTTGCCTTGCAGATGGACAAACCTATACAGGTTGATGGTTCCGTAAATTTGTCCGGTAGGTTAGAGTTATTGAAAACAGGTACAATCAATAATGGTAAAAGTTATACCGTACTTCAGGCCAATTCGATTTCAGGAGGTTTTGAGAATGATGAGGTGTCAATTGGCGGAAAAAGTTTTTCGGTCTTCTACACTCCGACCTCGGTGACCGTGAAAGCAAAGTAGCAGGCATTTCTTTAACTCTAATTTTCGGCCAGTAAAATTGAAAATTTGAGGGGTTTTAAAAAGTACCTTCATCATATTTGTTTTACTTTATCAAAACTGATCGGTTGCACGCCCTGCTTTTTTTGTTCATCAAAAAGTATAACCCGATTAACCAGTAAACCCTCAACTTACCATGAATAAACAGCCCGTTTCTCTCCCCTTAAGTCGAAGATCCTTTGTCAGAGCAGCTGCCGTAACATCGGCAGTGGCTGGATTTCCCGCCATCACTCATTCCAAATCTCCCAATGGGAAACTTGCGATTGGATTGATCGGGGTAGGGGGGCGAGGTCGCGGACATGTTGCGGGTTGTCGAAATGAACAGGTAGTATCTCTTTGCGATGTGAATAAGAAAAATCTCGATGGTGCCGCTCGTTTTCCTTGGTGCAAGGATGCCCGCACAACCTCCGACTTTCGTAACTTTTACGAAAAGATTGATGATCTCGATGCAGTGGTGGTTTCGACCACAGAACACACTCATGCCTTTGCCACGCTTCCTGCCTTGCAGGCAAAAAAGCATGTTTATTGTGAGAAACCCCTTACCCGCGATGTTCATGAGTGTAGAATTATCACCGAAGCTGCAGCCAAAGCAGGTGTGCAGACTCAGATGGGGACACAGATTCATGCCGGGGAGAATTTCCGTCGGGTGGTGGAACTGATTCAATCTGGAGCGATTGGAGAAGTACGGGAGGCGCATACCTGGGTGAGCCGGGCATGGGGTTGGAAGAGTCCGGCCGATGATACCCCCAAGGAAGCCCATCCAATTCCTGAATTTTTAGACTGGGATTTGTGGATCGGTCCCGCTCCTTTTCGTCCCTTTAATAATGTCTATTTTCCCGGTCCCAAATGGTATCGATGGTGGGACTTTGGAAACGGGACCATGTCAGACTTGGGCAGTCATCGTAACGACCTCCCTTGGTGGGCCCTAAAGTTAGACGCACCTCTCACCATTGAGCCTCTTACTGGTCCGAAGCCACATCACGACATTGCACCTGCATCTATGAGTGTGAAGTATACCTTTGCCGCTCGGGGCGAAGGGTACCCGGCGGTTGAGCATACTTGGCATCAGGGAACCGAGAAACCCAAGATTTGGCATGAGAAAAAGATTCCTCAGTGGAGTAATGGAACCCTTTTCATTGGTGATCAAGGAATGGTTCTGTCCGAATACGGAAAGCACACACTTCTCCCCGAGGAAAAGTTCAAAAATTTCGAACGGCCTGAGCGATGGATTGAACCTTCTCCTGGACAAATGGCTGAATGGATCCGTGCCTGCAAGGGTGAAGGTCCTGAAGCTTTGTGCAACTTTTCTTATGCCGGGCCGCTTACTGAAGCCAATCATTTAGGCAATGTTGCCTATCGTGCTCAAAGTAAGCTCGATTGGGATGCCAAGAACATGAAGATTCCCAATGCCCCCGAAGCTGAAAAGTATTTGGGGAGAACTTACCGCAAGGGTTGGAAACTTGTCTGATTATTCATTTTATGAAAATACCATTCACTATTGTATGTGTCCTGCTTTCACTTACCGGTACACTAATATTTTCGAGTTGTTGCACGCCAGCTCCCCAATTTCCCAATGAAGACTCGAGTGATCGGTTGCAAGTCATCGACACTCACATCCACCTCTACGATACCAACCGTTGGCAAGGGGTCGATTGGCCTCCGGATACGGACAAGGTTTTGTACCGTCCGGTTCTTACGGAGCACTTCGATGAATTAGCGGATCGTGAAGGTATTGCTTCAACCGTGATCGTGGAAGCGAGCAGTCGCGTGGAGGACAACCAATGGATGCTTGATTTGGTTAAGGACAAACCGGATCGTTACTTGGCATTGGTGGGCAACCTGCCCATTGGTACGGATGAGTTCGCCGGCTTGATTGACCGGTTCTCCAAAGATTCCCGCTTTGTCGGGCTCCGGATGAGGGATCGCCCTGGTGGAGATGCCTTCTTCACCGATGCGGTTTGGCGAGACTTGGCTATCCTGGAAGAAAAAGGTCTGTCCCTTGATGTCCTTATCAATAATTTTTCCATCGACGAGGTCACTGAGGTTGCCAAGCGACTACCTGATTTGAAGATCATGATTAATCACTTGGGTGGCTTGAATATTTCCAATGATCCCTTTGATGAAAAATGGAAGGAAGCAATGGAGAAAGCAGCACTTCATGAAAATGTGTACTGTAAAGTGAGTGGTATTTTCCAGCGAGCTGGGGTAAACCCTACACCCAAGAATCGATCTTTTTACTCACCCGTTTTTAAGGTTGTTTTCGACGCCTTTGGAGAAGATCGGATTGTTTATGGAAGTAACTGGCCCGTAACGGATCGGGGCGGGAGTTATTCCGAGCAATTAGGTATTATTCGAGGCTATTTTAGTTCTCGAGGCATGCGGCTAAAGGATAGCACCAGAGGAGAACTTATCACTAAGAAACTATTCCGAGAAAATGCGATCAGGTTTTATGGGCTTTAATCAATAAATGAACAGATGTATTCGCAGATACCGTCGTTCACTTCGATGGTAAAGCCACTGTTTGCCGTCACATGAAATGATTGATTCTCGCCGTAGGAATTTGATTCTTCTGAGCCGTCTAATTTCACATTACAGGTCCCGGCAATGATTTCCATTTGTTCTGCTTGATCCGTATTAAAGTGGTAGCTACCCGGATAAATTAATCCAAGTGTTTTTTGGGCACCGTCTGAAAGTACCACGGAATGACTGACCACTTTTCCGTCAAAATAGACATTTGCTTTTGCAGTTACTGTGGCTTGGTTGAATTTAATCGGTTCCATAAGGATTGAGCATGCTGTGGGGAAGATTTAAAAAGTCAAGAAAGCCTTGCGAATTCTTCATTTGAAAAAATCAAATTCTTGATAACTCGTATTCGGTAATACGGTCCTCTCAACTCTCTGAGTAATGCTTCCTCATATGGAAAATATTCCTTATGTGGAGAATTATGTTTGAGATGTCAGGAGATATTTTTTTATTGTATTTGAGTATTATATTATGAATCTTTCGCGCCGACAATTTATTTCCACAACTGGAGCATCGGTTGTTTTACCTTTTCTACCCTCTCTCGCCCGAGGGCAACCCACAAACCTCCGCCTAAATAAAAAGCTGGTTATGATGTATATCCCCAACGGGATTCTGCGCCGCCACTTTTTTCCTGGGGAGGAAGATGCGGTTTTACCCGGATTTGTGGGCGGCTTCAATGCGGACAAACTCAAGAACAATAAGAGAATTCCAAATGAACCCGGTATCTATCCCTTGGAATTTACTTCCACGATGAAACCCCTGTTGAAACACAAGGAAGACATCACCATGGTCACAGGTTTAGACCGTACATTTAAAAATGGACAGGATGTGCATGCTCAGGGTGCATCCTGCTACCTGACCAGTGTTTCACCTCACCAGGCAGCAGAGAAAGGAATGAGATATCCCAATGGCCGTAGTCTAGATCAGATCATCGGTGATAAAGTGGGACACACCTCTGTTTATAATACTTTAGAAATCAGTTGCAATGGATTCACGGCAGGCAAGGAAGATATTTATTTCGATAATATCTCCTGGTACGGACCGGGTAGGATTGCTCCTTCGATCAAGAATCCTCGGGAACTTTACTCTCGTCTGTTCATGGCAGATTCATACCGTACCCACATTCAGGATGTCACCGACCTGATTTTGGAAGATACCAAGAGTATATCCCGTAAGCTCGGTAATCATGACAAAGATACTCTTGATGGGTTTGTCACTATGATACGTGAGATTGAATTACGGATCGAGAAACTGGAGAAGATGATCAGAGGAGCGGATGTCAACCAGCCGACTAATGAAATTTTGCCAAGGGGCGAATACATCAGGTTGCAAGCCGACTTAATGCTGGCCGCTCTGCAAATGGGTATCACAAATGTAAGCACTTTCATGATCGGACCCGAGCGTTGGGATGCCTCGCTCATGTACGAGGGTGTTTTCCCTAAACCCGTGCAGCACCACAGTATGACCCATAATCAGAAAAAAGAGGATGTGGCTAAGGAATTACAAAAGATCGATATTTTTCACCTTGAACAACTGTCCTATGTGATCTCCCGGATGAAGGAGATCAAGGAATCGGATGGCACCAGTTTATTCGAAAATTCAATTCTCACTTATGGAGCGGGTCTTGGCGATGGGGCCACTCATCAGTATTTTGATCTTCCCATGATTGTTGCGGGCAAGGGACAGGGGCAGATTAAACAAGGTCGTTTTATCCGTTGCAAGAGCGGGACATTAAATTCGAACCTCTGGCTTACCTTGGCCAACCTGATGGGTTTGGAAATCGACAGCTTTGCCGACAGCAGTGCGGTGATTTCTGATCTGTGGACCTAGGAAATGAGTAGGGTTTTTACCCTTCTTTCTTTTCTTTGGCTTTTGCTGAAGGGGCATCCGTCTTACCTTGAAGCAGATGACTACGAATCTATATTAAAACCTATTTTTGAGCAAAATTGTATAAAGTGCCACGGAGGTGAAAAGACCAAAGGAAAAGTCAACCTTGAGGAAATTCGAACTTTAGGAGATTTTTTAGCCAAGCCCAAATTGATTAAGGAATTGATCGAGGTAATCGATTTTGGCGATATGCCCCCTGAAGATGAGGCACCTCTTTCGGAAGGGGAACGCGAAAGAACGGTCCTGTTGTTGAAGGATTTCATTCGTCAGGCGGTCGCGGGTGCTAAAAAGGAAAAGCCAAGTTTAAGTCGGCTTAACCGGTTTCAGTACAATAATTCACTCAAGGATTTATTTAAGATTAGCACGGATATATTCGAACTTTCTGAAAAAATGATGACCCGGCACAACAATTACTTGATGTCTGGAGATCAACAAATCCCCGATATTGTTCGGGTATCCGCTAAAAACCGAGCCAAGGGGTTTCGTGATGTCAGACCTTTTCCCAAGGATTTACGTGCAGCACATGGGTTCGATAACCAGTCTGATCAACTCACACTTTCTCCTTTACTATTGGACTCCTTTCTTAAGCTAAGCGTCTCTATTTTGCAAAGTCCCGATTTCAATGAGAAAACGGTGGGTATTTGGAAAGAATTCTTTGCCAATCCTGAAAGCCCGGTGGATTTGGAAAAGGAAATCCGTGACCGACTTCTTCCTTTTCTTCATCTTGCTTTCCGTTCCGGGGTGGAAAAAGAAGTCGAGGACCGTTATGTTCGCTATGCTCAGTCTCAAGTTAAATCCGAGGACTCCTTTCCTGTTGGCATGAAGAAAGTCGCATCCGCAATCCTGTCCTCGCCGTTGTTTCTTTTCCGGCATGAGACCGTAGAGAAGGAGGACCCTTATGCACGGGCTTCGAGGTTGTCCTATTCCCTCTGGGGGAGTTGCCCGGACTCTGAACTATTAGAAGCCGCCAAAGACGGAAAACTTACTGATCCCAAGGGCTTGGCCCTGGTTGTGGACGGTATGCTTAGGGATCCTAAAATCGAGAGGTTCCTTGATAGTTTCCCTGCTCAGTGGATGCAGTTGGAAAATACATTGGCGGCCACGCCGGACCCCAAGCTTAACCGGTATTTTTCAATCGATCAGGAGTATCCAGCCAGCTTAGCCATGGTCCTTGAACCTTTATTGTTATTTGATGCCGTTTTTCTTGAAGACCGTCCCATTACTGAGTTGATCAAGCCTTCGTTTGCTTACCGGAACGAATTTCTTGAAACTTGGTATGGAGGAGAGCTTAAACCGGGGGAAGAAGACTTAAAAAAAGCGATCGAAGTAAATGAACAGAAGAAAAAGAAAAGGATTGAACTTGAGCATGTGCTGAAAAACCGGGAACGGGAACTCGCTACTTTAGTCGATCCAGTCCGTGAAAAGATTTTATCCGAACGTCATACGGACCCGGAGATTTCAGAACCAGTCGATCTCCGTCCGGTTGCAGCCTGGGAGTTTGATGGAAACCTAAAGAGTTCGGTCGGAGCGTTTCCCCTGAAAAAGCATGGGAAGGTGGAGTTTAAGGATGGAATGGTTCTGCTCGGTCCGAATTCTTACCTTCAAAGTGCTCATTTACCCTTTGAGTTGAAGGCAAAGAGCCTGGAGGTTTGGTTCCTGCTCAAAAACCTAGATCAAAGGGGAGGGGGGCTTATGGGAATTCAGGGTCCCGGTGATTTCTTCGATACTATTGTGCTGGGTGAAAGAATGCCCCGACACTGGATTTCAGGAAGCAATGGTTTCAGCCGGACCAATGATTTTGGAGGATCCAAGCCGGAGGATTTTGTAAATAAGATGATTCACCTCATTATGACCTACGAAACCAATGGTATGATCAATCTCTATCGTAATGGAGAACTTTACGGCAAACCTTACAAGAAGCCGCTTGCCACTTTTCCTATGCGCAAGTCCTCAGTCCTTTTCGGGCTCCGTCATCTTCCTAAGGGAGGTAATAAGCACCTCGCTGTGACTATCGATAAAGCCCTACTTTATGCTCGGGCGTTAAATAATGAGGAGGTTGAAGAAGCGATCAGAGGTAAACAGTCGTTCGTTTCTAATAAGGATGTTCTTGCCTTTCTCTCACCGGATCAAAGAAAGCTCAAGGCAGAATTGGAAAAGAAGCTCAAGGCATCAAGGAACTCGTTGAAAAAAGCTCCCAAATCTGTGGAACCAAGCAAACTCAAGGGAGAAGCTCAAAAGCAATATGATAATGAGATGCGTCGAAGATTACGCTCGGAGAATTTCAAGAGAGTTGCTCTGACCGATCCGAGGTATGGAGGGATCATTACCAATGCGGCTATGCTTAGTATGACTTCAGGGCCTAAGCGTACCCATCCCATTGCCCGGGGAGCGTGGATTATCGAAGTCATCCTGAACGATCCCCCCCCACCTCCTCCCAATGATGTTCCTCCTCTCACCGATGATGGGAATTCAAAGAATATGACCATTCGTGAACAATTTGCTAAGCATCGTGAGCATGCCGATTGTGCAGGTTGTCACTCCAAGCTCGATCCACTCGGATTCGCTATGGAAAACTTTGATCTTACTGGACGGTGGCGTGAGAAGTATTCAAACGGCCGGGATGTTGATTCAAGTGGAAAGCTTATGAGAAAACATAGCTATTCCGGTGCAGTTGACTTTAAGGATTCCCTTCTCAAGGAGAAGGACCGCTATGCCAGAGCTTTTGTTAGTCATCTTCTTCGGTTCCTTACCTCCAGAGAATTGACCCCGAGTGATACCTTAGAGGTCGAACGGATCGTGGCTTTGGCAAAACCTTACGATTACCGCTTAAAATCTTTAATTCGAGAAGTTGTTTTGAGTCAAAGTTTCCTTTAATTTCTTAAAACTAAGATTTAAAGTTTTCGGATTTTCAGATTTTGAAACCAAACCGGATCATTGTGATCCTGTAAGAGAATAGGACCTTCCCAACTGCCAAATCCTTCATGCTTTTTATACTTACTGTTTTGAAATCTCTTCTTCCAGTCGTCAGTACCCCAAACGATCTCGATGACTTTTTCACCGTTTAGCCAGTGCTGAATTAGATTTCCTTTGGCTACTATACGGCCCTTGTTCCATTCTCCAACAGGTTTGAGAGACTTCGAGTCCGGCGATGCTACTAGTTCATAAAGGGAACCTGCTCGGTGAGTAGGGTTCTCATTGTCCCGATGTTTTTGATCATCCAGTACTTGATATTCGAGACCTAAGCTTCCCTGCGTACGGTATTTGATCCCGCTGTTTCCCGCCTCTGAGATTTTCCATTCGAAGGTTAATTCAAAGTTTTTAAACTTTTCCTTGGTTATAATATCACCCCCTTTTGTGTGGCGGTAGATAATACCATCTTCAACTGACCATCCTTTACCCACTTTTTCGCCATTCATCTTGGTCCATTGAGAGAAGTCATCTTTGGCAAAGAGATCCTCTATATTAGTTGGCTTTGCTGCATCAAGATTCCCAAGCGTAAAAATGAGAAAAAATAGAATTTGGTGCGATTTCATGAGCTAGTTAATTGAAAATATTAAAATATCCTGTGATTGGTTGAAGAATTTTTCAATCCTCAACCTTTTACTTTTCCCAAATTTCTCCCCGAACAAGTGACCCGTCGCCATCCCTGTCTCTGTCTGTAAAGTGCTTGCTAAAATCCGCGGAGTATTCTTTGAACGATACTTTTTTGTCTTTATTACCGTCCAGTCCGCTCGCTAATTCTTCCGACCATAATTCTTTAGCATCCAGCATTCCATTGCCATCCCTGTCCGACTTATTGAATGAGTCCTTCCAATACTGGTCGAACTCGGCACGGGTAACCGCCTTGTTTTTGTCGACATTCATCACGCGAAATAAATAATCAAAGCATGGTTGCTCGTTGTTCGTTTCAGGATTGCCGAGTTGGAGTCCAAGCGCCTTGGCCATCGTGGGAGTACTGACTTCCAAGCCTCCAAGGCGTACGGGATGTATCGTGTCAGGTACGCAAAAAAGAAACCTGCTCGGGTTCTTTTTCAAAAAAGTATTCCATGCTTTTCCATGATCGATTAATTGAAATCCCCTTTCTTTGGCCACTTCTCGGTAGTTATTTTCAAAGGCAGGCAGGTTGGGCCTTCGTTCACGGGTATGCCCGACAGGTGTATTCATGACCATTAGAATAATCTCGCATAGTGGATTTTTTTCAAGAATACGATCGATCATATTATTCAAATTCTTGCGAGCATCTTCGACAGCTGTTCGCCGACTTCCTACCGCGTCATTGATCGAGAATTCGATGAATACACAGTCTGGTCTGTGCTTAAGCACTTTCTCCTCCAAATTCTTCACTCCCCAATCCGAATTAGCCCCTCCCTGGGCACCGTTGATTAGATTTACCTGCCCCGGGAACTGTTGGTTGAAAACTGTACGTAACTGGTCTACCCATGCCCCAACCGCAGTCAAGCTCGTGCCATAGGCCACGACCTTCTGCTTATGACCCATTTTTAGGTGGTCAATCAGGCGGGTGGTTTTCGCCTTCTTCGTGCCATCAGAGTTGGGTGTCAGGACATGTTCAAAACGGACCTCTTCACCGGCAATTCGATCAAGGGCGGGAGTTTTTATATCTTTATTCCCGTAGCAACTAAGAGCTTTTTTGGCATGATCATCCGAGAAAATCAGTAAGATATTGGGCTTTTGGGCACACGCAAGTGGAGCTAGCAGGCAAAAAACTGAGGTTTGTATGATTTTTACTAAATTTAACATTTTCATATTCTATATATTACCACTCCAAAATTTTATAGTTTTGCCACCAAAAATTACTTATTTTTTAGTAATTCTCTTTGGAGTTTTAAGGTGTTTCTTGCCAACCAATACCTTGTTTGCATTCTTGTGGCTTCCAATTGGGATTTAAGCACGATTAAGCCTAATCCGTTCGACTAGTCTTGGCACTCTGTCGGTTGTTTATACTTTCTTTCTAATGATTGAATCCCTTGTGGTTCATAAATTCCCAAATACGACCCAACCAGGTAAAGCTACCCGTGCCCGGGGCTGCCTCGCGCTGGAAGCAATGTCCTCGCCTGGCCAGCGTATGGAGATCGGATTGGATACCCATTTGGCGAAGCTGTTCCCAGCATTTCACCGAATTCATCGCCGCGTATCCATCCGCATCGCCGTGAATGAAAAGCATCGGGCATGTCGCCAGATCGAAGGCGAATTCGGGAACGATACGGGCGTCGTCCGGGTTACCACCTTTCGAGTTGGTACCATTGGCCCCGTCTGTAAGGGCGTAGGCCGGGTATATCGCGATGGCCCACTGCACTTTGCAGGAAAGTTTATGTAGGTCATCAATTGCCCATGAGGATTTTTGTTTCGAACTGGTCGCCCCCATCAGGGTGAGGTGTCCGCCGGCCGATGATCCCATAATCCCAATACGGTCTGGGTCTAGTCCTTCCTTGGTCGCTTGATTACGAACCATACGGATACCCCGTTGTAAGTCTTGCCACGCGGTGGTGTGCTTGGCTAAACCACCCTGCGGACGAGGAGTACGGTATTTCATTGTCACCACGGTCATCCCTTTTTCGTTGAGGTAACGCCGTGCGGGTGTGACTTCGAATCCATCTGGATTGTTGGAACCATAGCCCCCGCCTGAATAGATGATCTGGATTGCTTTGGTTTTGCGTTCCTTGGGGAAATGCCACTCGAGGTAGGGTAGGCATTGCTTGGGCTGGGCATCAGGCATCCTTCCGGTTGGCCATATTGGCTCTTTTCGGTAATCACTGCGGGCCTCATCGTTCGGATAGCGGGTCATCAAATCGACGGACTTGCCCAGTCGCCCATCAAAATCCATCTGCCGCATAAATTCTGTAATACGATCGAGCCAATTATCGTAGGCGGTGCCTTCCTCCCCTTTACTTGGATCGCCCATAAAGCCGTGACCACGATCAGCAAAGAGGTGGACCTCGGCCGGTATTTTCATCCGCCGGAGTTGTCGGTAGATTTGGGTGGAGCCATTCGGTGAATAGGAATCGGTGCCACCGTGAAAGAGAGCCATTGGGCAAGTCTTCGCATCAAACTTGAATACATCGGAAAGCTTGGCATCGATCGCATCGCCCCCTCGGGTATTTGGGCCGGTTAGGCCGTCGGTGAGTGCATAAGCGACATAGATTGGAACTGCCCAATTTACATGGCAGGGAAGCTGGTCGAGTGTATCCACTGGTTCGTAGGCCGGAGTGAGGGCACTGGTTCCAAGTAATACGGTGAGGTGTCCACCTGCTGAGAAACCCAGAACCCCGATTTTCTCAGGGTCAAACCCACGCTCTTTGGCTGCCTGGCGTACCAAACGAACTGCCCGTTGCCCGTCCTGCCAAGCACTTTGATATATGGGTAGATCTATGGGCCTCGGTGTGCGGTAGGTCAGGCTCACGCAGACATACCCAAGATCGGTAAACTTCTTTGCCACGCGGTCGATCCACCGCCAGTCACAGCAGTTCTGATATCCACCGCCAGAAATGAGCAACATACAGGCACCATTTTTCTCTGCCGGAGCATCGAACCATTCGAGGTAGGGCATGGTATGTTCCTCGCGTTTGAAACCAGCTTGTTTTACCTCTTTTGTAGTAGCGGCAATTTGCTGGGGTTGGAAATTGGGAATCTTGCCTTCCGGCCATAGCGATATGCGCTCTCCGGCACAGATGAGAGTAAATAGAAGAAAGCTGCAACTGAAAGTAAATTTATTTTTCATCGGTCATATTGTATCGCTAGCCAGTAATTATTCTGACGGTAATTGCGGTTAGAGGGAATGTTTGAAAATAGTATAAGCGAATTGTGTTATCACGCTTATTTTTGAGTATCGTGGTTTTCCAATTCGATTGATTTATCAATATCGGCCTGAAAGATTTTCTGAAATTCTTCGATCGATAATTTACCACCCGGGTAGAGCAGGGGAGATGAATATTTACCACCTATCCATTGAAGGTTGCGAAGTTCCCGCTTGCCCGGCCAGGTTCCTCCGCTGAGGATAGTTTTCTCTTCGCCCGGAATCCTGTGCAATCCTGCCACAATTTGAAGCTCAGTAATCCCCTGCCAACTTTTGGGACAGGGAGGAATACCCGAGCTTCTTGGCTTTAAATCCGAAAGTTTGATGGTTACTGTTTGCCAATCCTCTGTTTTAGCAAGTGCTTTCACGCAATAGTACCCGCCTTTGGTCAAATCTGGATACGCACCCCAGTTGTTTACATCAAAGGCCATGAGGAAATAGCCACCCTGCGGATCTTTTACATCTATGCTCAGGGTAGCTCCATCAGGGCCACGCCATTTAGGGTCGGTTAGTTTTCGGGTTCCTGCAACGGCATGCTGGTGATTACTCCACCTTACTTGATACCAATCTCCCCAATCATCAAAACTACGCTGGATTATGCGATCTGGACGGTCGATTGCTCTTACGCCGGCCGTCTTTAATGCGGGGGGATCTATGATTGTTTCCCAAGTGCTAACGAGGAAATTGTCAGGGGAGTTCCCCATATGCCGAGACCCTATCAACTGCTGGGGTTGTGGATATTCCACATTGGCCATCACAAAGAGGGGCATGTCGGTGCTCAAAATGGGCAGATGTGCTACCCAATTGTTCCGATGCTTAGCAGTCGCTGCACGGCGCCAGAAGCGTGTCAGGGAATGCGGGTTAATGCTGTAGTAAATCTGGACATTTTGTACCTGGCCGACATCGTGGGGGGAGACTGAGGCAATGGGGATACCATTGGCTGTCTTTAGATTTACGGACAATTCCGGTCTCTTCGGGAAAGTACCTTCTCCTTTGAGAAAGACATCAAAGAATCGATAACGAGTGAAAGCGGATTTCGCGATGTGGCGATGGTTGAGGTGCGGGGAAATACTGAAGTGTACCAGTGAGGGGTCGGGGATGACCTTCCAGTTATAGTTTAAATCATCGTAGATACAGTTGAAGTCATTTTGTGGCGTTTGGCCAAGGATAGGGTAGTTTAGACTTTTAAGTGATGCAGTGGCATCAATGGTGCTCGAATACAGTTTGTCTCCAACTCGTCTGTCTGATGATGCACCAGATCTGGCAATGTTTGCAGCCTGAGTGATGCCTGCTCCTCCGCAAGAGGGCACCGCTGCCTTGATTCGGTTGTCAAGGCCGGCCACCTGTCCGGTAATCGCACCTCCCATGGAATGTCCGTAGACTCCCAATTTATCCCTATCCACAATGGGTTGCTGTTCGAGAAAAGTCAGACCTCGGCGAGTAGCGAGAGTAAGGATAAACCAATTATTGTTTCGCGGGCTGTAAATAGATTCTGCAGTTTTGTCGTCTGGAGTGAGCCTGAAGTAGTGGCTGACATGTTTTTGAGTCGGGTCAATTGCTCCCCAGTCCGTGCCCGGCTCGCCAGTTTTTTGATCTTCCAATTCACGCCCTCCCCAATTCAGGGATAGGCTGGCATATCCATTAGCCGCATCCACGACTACAATATTTTTATCTGCCCGCTGACCTCCCCCGTGTACTTGAACAAGCCCGGGAACTGTGTCATTAATATCCTTTGGGTAACCATAGTAAGCAGAAATCCGAGAGACCTCATTTTTGAATGTACCCACAGTAAAGGTAAGCATCTGAATTCTGATCTTTTTTCCTTCATAACTCTCATCCCATTCACGGGTCACCTTGATATCCAATGGCTCAACTCGGGGATCATAGCCCATCCATAATTCACTTACACTATGAGCCACTTTTCCTTTTTCAAGTGGATATAGTGAATTTTTGGAAAGCAAAGCATGACCAAGCGTGGAAAGTAAAAGTGAAAGGCTGAGAATTTTGATATTCATCAATTTTTTAGATTATTGAGCCCCAAAAACATCAATTTCGCCAAAGAATGTTGGGCCGTGAACTTCAATCAATAAGTATCTATAGCAACCAATCTGTCCCTTCGAGGCAAAAATAGAGCATGCTTGTTGTGCGGGTCGATCGATGTCTTCCTGGACATCAAAGAAACGGTCACTATTTACTCTTACTATTCTGTCCCATCCCGTTTCGTTGGCTGGCAGATTTAAATCTGGCAGTTCTTCATCCTTTAGCCCGTATAGAGTAAATACCTGTTTGGCTCTATTTTTATGATCATTTATTCTTTGGTTTTGATGCCAGGAATAGGAATTTACCTTATCAATTCCTATTTCTCTACCCAAATCAATGAGTAAATTCCCGTAAGTCCCGTCTGTTTTTTGTAAAAAGACTGATTCTTTTGGAGAATCCGGTTCAGTCTGACCTTTTCCATCTAGTAGGGACATGGGATTTACTTCCCAGTTCGGTTGCTTAAGGACCTTCCCTTTTCCTACCGAAACACTTGCGAGTCCTCTTGAAGTATCTGCATAATCATGGTCACTCGGGGGTTGGATTGTAGGGAAAATAAATAATTTCGATTCATCTCCTGATTCAATTTTAGTCAAATATTTTCGCTTTCCTGGTTCCACAAATATCGCTTCTCCAGCCTGAATAATGTGGTGTTCATGGTCTAGCTCTACAATCAAATTAACTTTCCCTTGAGTTACATCCAGTCGACTTAACCCGTCTGGGCCAACACAAGCAGCAAAGGCGGTTCCCAGGTCAACGAAGGTAGAGCTTGGAGTTTTAATTGAAAAACCTTGTGATTCCTTTGTGTCTGCTATGACGGCAGCCCTACCTAGAGTAAGAAAAGCCGAGTTGGCCGAATTGACCTCAACGATTGAAGGCCCTCTCAATTTCATGATAGCCCCAGTATTAAAATGAATGTGAGCGACTCCTGATGACAGCTCAATGCGATCATTCACAAAAAGAGAACTCCCCTTAGCTACTTCATGGCCGGGGTTCATCCACCTGCAATTGTCAAGTTCTTCAAAATGGGCAACGGCCAGTTTGAGCGGACTTTCACTGACCGAGTTTACTGATTTAAATTTTAAGGCAAAAAGAAAGATTAAAATCGCTGCAATCGATGCCCAAACAGGCCAATAGGAAATAAGGGAAGTTTCCTTCTTTTCCTTCTTTGCTGGAGTAATGGAGTAAGGGAGTGCGGCATCAAGACGTGCGTAAGCGAGAAAATCTTTTCTAAGTTGATTGTCTTTTTGCATCTTTTGTTCGAGAAGTTGGATATCATCCGTACTCGCTTGTGAATCAAGGTAAAGCCTGACGAGTTCCAAGTCTTCTTTAGATGATTTCATACAATCCCCTCCTGTTTTTTTAAATCTGCACGAATACAGTCTGCCAATGCAATCCGTATGCGGTGTAGTGCTTTGTAGAGAGACATGGGGGTTCGTCCTGCTCTTTCAGCCATCTTGTCGATTTTGGTACCCTTGGAATAGGCCTGTTGAATTAGAGTTCTATGTTTTTCAGGTAATTTGGTTATACATTTCTCCAGAGCCTTTTCTTCCAATTCGCCTGAATCTGCTTCATCTTCTGCTTCTTTAGCTAACTGATTTACTAATTTCTCGCTAAAAACATGGCGATCGCGTGCTTTATCCCTGCGATAGGAGAGGGCTTCAAACCGGGCAACCCCAAAAGCCCAGCGCCTGAAATTTTTCGGAGAATCCAATTGATCAAATTTTCGCCAAAGCACTGCAGCCGTTCCCTGCATTACTTCTTTGGCGTCTTCTAAAGTGGGAACAAGAGAGCGTACAAAACCTCGTAATGAACTTTCTGTTTCAACATAAAGACGCAGGAATTGATCGTGCTTCTCTTTTTCTTGGTGGTTCATACTAATTAAAACACTCCATCAGAATAAACTTTTGCCGAGAAATTTTAGATTGCTATTCCCAGCCTTTCATAAAAGCAACAATATCCGCTACATCTTGAGCCGAAAGAGCGAGTTGTTCAGCAGAGAGCATCAGAGACCGTTTCATTCGTTTAGAGCTTTTAACCTTCGACTGGGGAACCATTTGAGTAAGCCCGCCTTGAGAAAGAACAATAGCGGGATCACCCCGAGACTCAGTTATTCCATGAAGGGTAGTTCCATCTTTGAGAATGTATTCTGTTCCTTGAAACCCATGGGCAATTCCCTGAGATGGATTAACGATCGCGTGGATGATTGCGGAGGTGGATTGCTTGGCGGCCCACCCTTCAAGGCGTGGTCCGTAATTTGCACCTATGCCGTTCACTTCGTGGCACATCGTGCATCGCATTATACTGGTCTTTCCCTTTACTGGATCTCCCCTGAGCTTTGCGATATTATCCACCTTAAGACTTGATTTTTGAGGGGGCTCTGGAGTGCTCATGGGAACAAGTTGAATATTGTCCGGGTCGTAAATTCCGGAACTTTTGAGTCTTTTATTCAAGTCATATTGGTTCCACGCGGTAATACTTCGTTTTAAAATCCATTGAGTAATCGCATTTTTAATTCTGGTATCATTTTCACTTTGACCCAGAGTAAATAGAGCATCGGGAGCCAAGGGGTGATTGATGAAAGCGATCGATTCAATCGCAAAAAGCCTCTCTTCCATCGCAAGCTTCTGATTCTGGACTCTGGATTTTAAGTCAGTCAGTGCTTCTTTTGTGCCAAGACGCCAAGTGATTCGGGCAAAAGCTTCATCCCATTTTGACGAATTCTGTAAACCAAGATTATCTCGCAGGTAAATCCAGAGCGCACTTTCTTTTCCGCCAGCACCCAATCCAATGGATTCAACATAATTTTTATCCTGACCGTCATACCTTTTAGCTATTTCCAGCAAGACTGGGTTTGCCTGTTCTGCAGAGAATGCTCTCATGGAGAGTGCCACATCCCGACGGACTCCAACAGATGAGTCCTTGGCCATTTTTTCAGCATAAGGAAAAAGCTTTTGCTCTGACCTACGAAGACTTCTGTAAGCCACGAGTCGATGCACAGATTTTTTTGAATCCAAAAGCTTATGGACTTCTTTTAATCCTTTATTACCCAGGTAGGGAAGTAACCAGATGGCTCGTGCCGCAATATAGGGATTTTTATGATTAAGCAGAACGGATACTTTCTTGTATGCTTTCGCTCCCTGTTTTTGCAAAGCGAGAAAACCCAGGTGCCTAACATTGGGGGTGGGGCTGAGTAAGGCTTTGATTTGACCGTCTATGGAGCCCAAGTTCAATTCAGGAATTGAGGGAGCAAAGTTCTTAGGGGCAATTCGGTAGATGGCTCCTGAAGAAGATTCATCCCGGGTGGCGTGTCCACCAGATCCCGGGTCGTACCAATCCGCAACATAGACCGCACCGTCCGGTCCAATCGCTACATCGGATGGTCTAAAGTGAACCCGTTCATCCCGATCCTCATCACTAACGGAAGGTGAAGTGGAGCGGGTACTTACAAAGTTGAAGCGATTCATTGAATAAGTTGCACCTTGAGGTTTGGGTTTGTACCCAAAAACTGTGTTCCGGGAAGCTTCACCAGAGAGGTAGGTACCGATCCATTTATCTCCCAAAGATCCATTTTCATAAAAAGTTACTCCAGTTGGTCCACCAGATCCATACACATCACCGGCATCAAATGTTCCGGGGTCGTCCTGTCGCCAATGAGCACGCGGAATTGCTTGGCCAGGTCGTTTGTCAGCCTGCCACTTGTGTTGTCCGTCCAGAGAATAATAACCGGCAGACCCGAATTCTAAAACATAAGAATTTCGACAACTTGAATAATCATCGTTATCGCTTTGGTACATATCACCCAAAGAATTGACCACCTGTTCGTAGCTGTTTCGATAGCCATGTCCAATAATTTCCGCCTGGGTGCCATTTGGGTTCATGCGAACACTGAAACCGGAAGTCCACACATATCCATCATCACTCTTTGCACCTTTGAGTTCATGAGTTGGGGTATAAAAATATTTCTCGCTGGCTCCGCCCCGATAGTTGGTGTTCATTCGAAAGGTCTTGCCTGAATTATCGGTAAATATCGCTCCACAATTCCCGCTGTTAAAATACCATTTTCCATCTGGTCCTGAGGTTACTGAATGGAGAGAATGATCATGTTGGCGTCCGTTAAAACCGGTGAGTAGAACTTCTTTTTTGTCGACCTTTGGGTCAAACTTCAGATCACGATTGATATCGGTATAAACGACAATGTCAGGCGGTTGAGAAATAACTATTTGGTTATCAAAAACAGAAATACCCAGAGGCGACTCCAAATATGGGTCTTGAAGAAAGACTTTGGTCTGGTCGGCTATGCCGTCGTTGTCAGAATCTATCAGTACTATTATCCGGTCACCCGCGTTTCGGCGAATGCCTAGTTTTTCCCGATAGTTTACCCCCTCGGTTATCCAAATTCTACCGTATGGGTCGATGTCCATATTCGTTGGATTATACAACAATGGGCTTTTTGCCCACATGGTTACCTTTAATGTTGGGTCCACAGTAAATTTATCAACGCTAACATGATTTGATTTACTTGATGGGGGCCATGCCATGACTGACTTTTTAGGAGGTGCTGAAAAAGCAATACCTGCACTCAAACCAGTAAGCAAAAGGAAGGGGATAAAATGTTTCATTCGGAAGTGGAGCAGGGAGTTATTTTTTCTTAGGTTTTTTGGGAGCCCGTGGGGGCATTCTTCCATCCGGTCCAAGAATCGGTTTTTTACCTGGTTCCTGCGTTAACAAATCGGGAGTGGGCAATTCAATTTCCTCCGGAAAGTCTGGACGGTTTAAATTTTGATTGAGCATGTCCTTGGTAACTTTTTGTGAGGGAACTCCACCTTGTGGCACATCCATACGGGCAACCCAGGCAATGGTATTAAGAATGAGTTTCCGATAGTTATCGAGTGCCCAGTTTCGATGATAATGCCCACCAACGAATCCGGCTCCTCTTGCTCCTTTTTCAGGATCTGAACACCAGAGTAATGCTTGGGGAGTACCCAGCTTTTCTTCTGCCTGTTTGTTCCAAAACTTAGAACTTCCATAACGAATCATATTTTTTTCAGTCGGGACTGCAGTGGCAAGGGGATAGCAGTGCTTACATTTTTCGGGGTCAGGAAAATTTAAATTCCAGTAAAATTCATCGTATGCGGTTAACTCTTTTACTCCTCGACTCACTGGGTGTCCTTCTTTGGTTTGAATATCAGCAACCCAGGATGGATTAACCGAGAAGGCGTCGTCATAATAGCCCCCAATCCATTTATGATAATATTTTTCTGCCACTTCTTTGGTCGGATGAACACCATAGTGCATAAACATAATCCCCATACTGGCTTTTACTTTCCTGTCTAAGAATGCATACTTTTCGCCAAGCTCTCCTCCACCGTCTGCATAGATAATGCACGCATCGACATCATTAAAGATAGTTTCATCTTCCGGCCATCCGTACCAGTGGACTTTAGTCTGAACAGGAAGGCCACTTTTATTAAGTGCGTCAGCAAGTAAAATGGAACCCGCTTTGTATTCATGAAATCCATGACGGTGTTTGGTATCACCGGCTATAAAGAGAATATTTTTTGTATCCTTTTGAGGATGATCCTTGGCTTGTGTGGGTATGTTGCAACATAGCACTATCAAGACAAGAGAACTTGAAAATTTGGTAATAAAGGAGAGGGCACCAATGGGAGAATTCATACAAATACCTCTACAATATTACCCATAGATGGCAATCCAAAGGAAGCGTTTAGGCTTCCTTAGATGGAAGAAGCCGAGGACCTTGGAAAGGTATTCCGAAAAGCGGGCAAGTTTAGATCGTAGGGGAAATCTTCGATAATCCAAAGATTGCGAAATGATACGCCGGTTCCCTTATGATCCTGTATCATAAGAGGTCTTTTACCATGTTTCTTGTAGGGACCTCCAACTTCTCCATACACCCATGTGTCATTATGGATTAAAATTCCATTATGAAATGCGGTGACACGGAGCGGTTGCTTCACATCTCCCTTTTCTGAAAAAACGGGAGCTTGCATAAGAATATCATAGGATTGCCACTCTCCAGGCTTACGGGAAGAGTTTACGCGGGGAGGGTGCTGGCCATAAATGGAACCGCATGTTCCGTCTGCAAAGGTTGGATTTTGAAAGCTGTTGACCACCTGCATTTCATAGCCTGACATGAGAAAGATTCCCGAATTTCCATAAAGCTGTCCTTTCCAGTCTGGGTTATCCGATTGATCAAACCGAAATTCCAAATGGATTCGTGCATCTCCGTAAGCCTTTACTGTTGAATTGTTCCCTTTTCCTCTGGGCATAACCCCATTTTTATCTAATACCCAGTTCGAGTTTGTCCATTGAGTGGAGTCCAATTGGGTAGCTTCTTTGGGTGCGGGTATAGCACATTTATCAGCAGATAGCGGAGCAACCACAGGGGGGAGTGGACGGTTTTTATCATTTCGATTCCAACTGGAACCAGCAAGGGACCATCCAACATTTCTTCCTGGTCGGGGTTCACGAACAGGACGAGTTTGGTTGAGCGTGTAGTAGATGGTATCAAAATCCAGCATTTCGGCTTCTGTGTTTCTTTGCTCGTTAAAAGTAATGGCGTAGATTTTCTTTTCGCTTAAAGGGATATCAAATGTGACCGTTTTACGGTCTTTAGAAAGTTGATAATTACTCACTTTTAACACCTGCTGGTCAACTGGGGGAGACCCATAGGTACTATAGTAATGATATCCCCAACTGGAAACTTTTGGGGTCATTTTCTTACCAATCCTTTCGGTGAACCGAACAGAAAATCCAGTCTTAGTGAGGCTTGCTGAATGAATTGCAAAAGGTGTGGTTTTCTTGTCCCACTCAACATATTGAATTGCGGTACGCTTACCTCCCTTACTAAACCAGCCTCTGCCCACTTGGGCAGACCAAAGACGACCTTGTGAATCGAAGGACATTTTGACTGGACCACTTTCTAAGCCACGCAAAAAATCAATGCACCAGCCTTGGTATTCTCCGTTAATTTTCTCAACACCGCTTCGAAAATAATTGGATTGCCTTTGGTCACCTATAAACATTTGTCCCTTGAAGGGTCCAAATTTACCATTCGTAGTATCCCAGATTGGACTGCCGGGAGAATTGGCAATTTCCTCGCGTACTAACCAAACTGCAGGAGACGTACGAATCTTCTCAAAATCCTCAGCGTTCATGGATAGGACTTTTTCTTTGGTGAAATCCGGACGAGCTGGCAGGGATGCAGGGTGACCATAAAAATTACCTTCCCGTACATGATAGAGGGCACAATCTGCAACCCAGTCACCTTGATTGTCGGTAATGAAGAGTTCATCCTCAGGACTCATTCCGATTCCACATGGCGAGCGAAAACCACTGGCAAGAGGTTGGAAATGGCCTTTGCGGTCGGAGCGGTAAACCCAGCCTCGCCAGGGTGCGTTGTAGGACATATTCCCTCCACCTTTCCCAAATGGTTTGCCATCCGGTACAGTAAACTCGCCTCGGGCCGCCAGATTAAGCGATGCATATTTTCTGCCTAATGAATCAACAACAGGGCCGAAATGATATTCATGGTATTCTCCGGATATGCCAAATGCATCGGTTATACACTCGTAACGATCGCAAACCCCGTCTTTATCGAGATCAATCAGTCTGGTTAACTCAGGTTTTTGTCCGACATAGTAAGCATCTTCTTTTTCGTCGAAATAGATTCCATTTGGTTCCATCAAGTTTTCGGCAAACTTTGTCCACACATCTCCTTTCCGTTCCCACACTTCACCTTCCCATGTGCAAATCGCAAGTGTACCATCAGGTTTGTGACATAATCCAAGAACCGAAACTGAACCACGGGGTAGGGAAATAGATTGGATTTTATATCCATCAGGTATCTGTGCAGATAAAATGGAGAAACTGAATAAAAGAAGGAGTGCAGAAAGTATGTTCATCGATTTAAAAATAAATTAGAAAGAAAGTTTGTAGGAATTTTTTCCATCCGGGCTAATGCTGAATTTCTTCTGTTGCCCGTCCACAAGGGTGGCGATTGTTACCGAGTCTCCAGAGGTTTCATAATGTAAAAGATTAAAACGATCACCTTCCAGTACCGTCTTTGCGATACCGGTTAATTCTATTCCTTTAACTTCAGATTTTTTTTGACTTCGACTGTCCAGAGAGGGGGTTTGATTAATAAATGCCGATTCCCAACCTTTAATAATTTTACCGCTTGCGGAGTCATAGGCCAATAAGACTTGATTGGGCAAAAGTAGAAGCAATGTTCTTGGGGGTAAGCCATCAATCCATTTTCGAATGACTTTTGCTTTTTGGTCTGAACGAACAACTTTGGGAACGCTTCCCTCTAAGCTTTTCCCCGTCAGCATCCAATGTTTGCCGTTCAATTTTTGCAACCTGACTCCGAACCTCATGGAATGGGAAGTGGGTTCTTCATGAAGGATTTCCAGGTCGTGGATGCCTGCCGATAATTCAAATTCATTATTAAAGTAGGTATCTCTCTTTTTTTTATCATTGCTGTAGTGAACTTCTTTCCCGTTCACCCAAATCGATGTTCGGCCTTTGCCATTAATATTAAAACGATACTTCCCGGGAGTCTTTATGAACAGTTTAGACTGACCACGTAGAACCCCGTCAAACATTCTTCCCACATAATAGAAGTTTTCCGGCAATCGGGTTTGGGAAGTTGATTCAATCGAATCAAAAAGGTCGGGGTGTAATCTTTTTCCTACAAAATAGTCCCGAGCATAAGTAGAGCGTAGGGTCTGTCGGTTTCCTTCCTGTTTATCAATAATAAATTCGGTGAGCGAATGGAGATCCTTTTCAGGATAGACTAATTCATAAGCGATCATTTCGGTTCCGGTTACTCCCTTGGCTATGCTTCGGTATACAGCATCGTAGGAATCCCCATTTTTCCAGTATGAATCCACCAAGCTCGGACCAATTCCGCCATCCAGTTTCGGACCATGGCAATTAAAGCAAATTTGATTGTAGACTTCCTGTCCGCGTTTCATATCGGCAAAGCCAATATAAAGTCCAAAATTGAAAATGATTAGGTACTTGAAAAGATAAAATTTCATTAAGCTAAAAAAGAATTTTATTTATTGGGAGTTCTTGTGAATGTGATCCCAAATAATCGAGAGTGGAGAAGGTTATAATGATGAGCAATCTATATTACACTCCAAAATTTCAAAGGCTTGCCAATTAAAGTTATTTAAAAACATAAAAAAAATTCGACACAACCCATTTAAAAACGGAGGGTTATTTATGAAAAGAAGAGAATTTTTGACCACAAGTTCAGGAGCTTTATGTTCCACTAATCTGGTAAAGGCTAAAGAATATTCCTTTAAAGGGAAAATTAAGAAGGCAGTTAAATTTGGCTCCAAACCCAATGACCAAAAAATGCAAAAGTTGAAGGATTTGGGCTTTGATGGAATTGAGGGTTCTGGCCCTGGTTTGCAGATTGAACTGATGAAGAAAGCATGTGCAAAGCACGATTTGCCTATGCATGGAGTGGTTTACAACAAACATTGGAAGGTTAGGTTGTCCGATCCAAATCCGGAGGTTCGCGAAAAAAGCAGAATCGGCCTAGCACAGGCCATGCGAGAGGCAAGGGGAGCCGGTGGTACATCCGTACTTTTGGTACCTGGTCGAGTTAAGGGCGATCAAGAAACTCATCAACATGTCTGGGACCGGTCCATTGAACAAATTCGTAAATTGATTCCTTTGGCAAGCGAGCTAAAGATACATATTCTGATTGAAACCGTTTGGAACGGATTTTGTTACAAACCAGAGCAGTTTCGTGATTATATCGATGCCATTAATAGTCCTTGGGTTCAGGCATATTATGACATTGGAAATATGCAGAAATATGGACCCAGTCACAAATGGATCCGGATATTAGGTAAAAGAACCCTTAAATTGGATGTAAAAGATTGGGGGTCCAAGAATGGATTTTGTCCACTCGGGCAGGGAGATGTGGATTGGAAAAAAGTCCGCCACGAACTGGAGCAAATAGAATTTAGAGGCTGGGCAACCCGAGAGGGTAATGATGGAGGAGTTGAAAATACCGCTCGACTGATGAACCAATTACTTTCTCTTTAAAAAAAGCATTTAAAAGGTGGTTATTGGCTGACTAGAAAGGAGCAACATCTACTACCAATCCGTCCAATTCATCAGTCATCTCAACTTGGCAACTCAGCCTACTTCTTTCATCGGTTCCATCTTCTAAGTCTATCAGGTCCTGTTCTGCTTCCGTTGCTCGTCCAGTCTTATCTAACCATTCCGGTTTTACTCGAATATGACAGGTCGCACAGGAGCAGCACCCATTGCAGGCACCTTCAATTCCCTCGACATCGTATTCGCGGGCGATTTCCATAAGGTTTCCGATCGCATCTTCGACTATGGTTTCTTTTCCGTCCTGTGAAATAAATGTAACTTTAGGCATATAGGTAAGCTTATATTCTTTTTAGAAAAAACTAAATTTCAAAAATTTAATATTTAATTAAAACTTTTCGGGGTATTTGGTAAGACATCATTTATTAATTATGCCGTATTTGGAAAATTGCTTTTTTGTTTTACTTAGCTCTGAATAATCAGGAGCTGTAGGATAGCTGACAAGAAAGTTATTTTCATCGATCAGGTTGAGGAAATAATGGGTTGTTCCGGAGGGTAAAGTAAATCTGATCTCTCTGTTATTTTTTTTACCTGCCTTTAGACGATCCCATTCCTCATATCGGTTGCCTCCATTGAGAGTGTAAACCAAGTCCCCGCGAATTACTTTTGCACCGTTTTCAATATATTGGAAGATAACTTCGCCGTTTACTCTTTTATGTGACTTTACTTTAGGAACCATTTTCTTGTCAGCTCCAACCTTATTAGCTTGGGGATTATAGTAGGGGTAACTCGCATCCATTTCTTGTAGAATCGATGAAAGTTTATTGTTTAATTCCTTGGTCAGAGTAGGCTTTGTGGAAGCAAGGTTATTTGCCTCTTCAATATCTACTCTCACCTGTCTATCCTTTACTTTTTCATACAGGTGGTAAAGCTCGAGTTCAGTAGTGTCTTTGTCATAGCGATGGTTATAGTTTCTGACAAGTTTGAATCCACCGACTCTTATTGTACTTTCCAGGGCCACACTATGGGGGAAATGCCACACCATAGTATCCCTTGTTCTACCATCCTTATTCTTTACTAAGTCGGGGTTTATTGGGTCTCTAAGCAGAAGTTCGCTTAAGTCACTTCCATCCAGATTTTTTTGTTTTGGCTGAGGCGTTCCCGTGAGGGTGAGAAGGGTGGGATAAAAGTCTAAGCCGTTAATCATAACATCGGATTCAACTCCTTTTTGAATTCCAGGTCCTGTAATAATTAATGGTACGCGTATACCTCCCTCCATGGCTGATATCTTTCCTCTATCAAGAGGATAATTATCGGTTATGATTTCGCCTGGATGTCCTTCCATGCCACCATTGTCAGAAGTAAATATGATATATGTGTTCTCTATAAGTTTATGCCCTGGCCATCTTGGGTCATTCGTAGTTTTTAAATATTCGAAAACTTTACCCATGTGATAATCAAGTTCTTCGACCATGGCACAATAAAATGGGTTGGTCTGTCCTTTCATTGTCCAGCCTTCCTGAGTCTCAGGTCTTTTTACGCCTAGTTTTTTACAGTACTTTTCAAGGAGCTTTTCAGAGCGAGTGTGAATGGGTGTGTGTACGAGCCAAGTGGCGTAATACAGGAAGAAAGGTTTGTTGTGGTTCTCCCTCAAGAAGGTTAGGGCATCCTCACTGGTTTGATGGTAGGGATAGCCATTTTCATCGAGACGGAAAAGGTCTTTTGCTCGAGTTGTTGCAAAGCCGTTTACCCTACTTTTCATGCTGGAACGGGCCCCCCGGCTGCTTCTTGTCCAGTCAAAGCCTTGGTCTTCAGGTTGAGGAAAAGCCTTGTGGTCGATGGCCATATGCCATTTGCCGGAATGCCCGGTTACATATCCATTCTCTCGTAAAACCCGTGCAATGGTCATTTCATTTGCGGGCATTCTGCCACTGTACCAGGGAGCAATCATTGACCAGGCTAATTTATGATTTGGGGTCGGGGGGGCTCCGCCCACTACATGGGTCTTTTGGGCCCGGGCTGGATGGTTGCCACTCATGATTGCACAGCGAGAAGGTGCACAGGTGGGAGCTGGTGAGTAGGCTTGCCAAAACTTTACACCTCTTTCAGCAAGGCGGTCGATATTGGGAGTTTCCATGGGGGAGGGCTCATCAATGTCATAGCATTTTACATCCTGCCAACCCAGGTCGTCGGTAAGGATTAAGACCACATTGGGTTTAGATGGGCGTTCCTTGGCAATGGTCGCAATGGGTAAAAAGATAATCAATAAAGCGGAGGACAAAATTTTCATGGAGGAAGAAATGGTGGGGTTAGACTTTTAGTGTAGGGAGGAGACTTGAAAGTTAAGAAAGTAAGAAAAAACAGATGACAGAAATTACAACTGCTCCGAGAATATTCAATACCAGACCTTCACGGGCCATTTTACCCACGGTAATTTCGCCGGTGCCAAAAACCACTGCATTCGGAATGGTGGCTACCGGTAGCATAAAGGCACAACTTGCACTCATCGCCGCAGGTATCATCAAAAGAATTGGATCTAAATTCGAAGCAGTTGCGGCGGCACCGAGTATGGGCATCAAAACGTTAGTGGTGGCTGTATTGCTGGTCATTTCTGTGAGGAAGGTCACTAAAAGACAAATTCCAAGGAGTAATCCGAAAAGAGGGAGGTTCTCAATACCCGAAAATACGCCGGCAATGGATGCACTCAGACCGGACTGCTTGAAAGCTTCCCCTAAACAAAGCCCAGCACCAACCAATACCAGCATTCCCCAGGGGATTTGGTTGGCAGTCTTCCAGTCAAGGAGGCGATCTCCTTTACCATCACCACTGGGCAGGCAGAAAAGTGCAATGACTGCGATAAAGGCAACGCTGGCATCATTGGCATTGGGCAGATCCAACCAGGTTTTCCATCCGCCAAAAGGTTCAGATCGGGTGATCCATGTAAGCGCGGTCAGGCCAAAAACAAGGAGTGTTCGGACTTCAGCAGTTCGCCAATTTCCGGGATGAGGGAGTGAAATTTTCTGACTACTGGTAATTCCACGGGATAACCAAAGCCATATAACAAGGACCATGACGATCGTGACTGGTATCCCAAACTTCATCCATTCACTGAAAGATAACTCCGGGTATCCCAGGTCAGAATAAGCACCAATCATCACAAGATTGGGAGGAGTTCCAATCGGGGTTCCAATGCCTCCGACATTGGCGGCAAAAGCAATACCCAGAAGTAAAGGAATGGTCAATTGGTGATTACGACTTCCCTGTATTACGGCAAGAGCCATGGGTAACATCATCAATGTAGTGGCCGTGTTTGAAATCCACATGCTTAGAAAAGCCGTCGCGATCATAAACCCGAGAATAAGAAATTTTTCGCCGCTCGGACAGGCATTGACCATCATTAGGGCAATTCTTTTGTGGGCTCCACTTTTTTCCATCGCTTTGGAAAGAAGAAAACCACCAAAGAGAAGAAGGACAAGTGGGTGTCCGTATTTTTCTCCCACAACTTTCGGACTTAAAACTCCAAAGAGAGGCAGTAGGGAAAGAGGAAGGAGAGAAGCGACTGGAATGGGGACGGCTTCGAATATCCACCAGAGTGCTGTCCAAATCGCGATCCCAAGGGTGATGACCGCTTTAGTTTCCATCTCACCAAAGTGATGAAAAAACCAACTTATCAGAATTGCAAGTGCCGGGGCAGCCAAAAGCATAGGATTACTTCCTTTCAAATTTCCCGGATCTGATAAACTTTTCTCCTTATTGGACATTTCAATCTTATTAGAACAAATCACTATTTAGATTCCGATTTTATTTTACGCTTAAATCGAAGTGGGAAAGAATGGGATCATGAAGAATGTCATTTTACTTTCTCTGTTCACGAGTTTCATTTTTTCTTTGAATGCTAAATCCCGTCCCAATGTAATTGTGGTGTTGGTTGATGATATGGGTTACTCCGATCTTGGGTCATTTGGCGGAGAAGTTAGGACTCCTCATTTGGATCGGTTGGCAAAAAAAGGTCTGCGTTTTACACAAAATTATAATTCTGCCCGTTGCTGTCCATCCCGGGCTTCTTTGCTCACCGGGCTTTATTCTCATCAGGCAGGGATTGCGAATTTTACGGGTCGGGACTCAACGGATCGCTTGGGCCCTGCTTACCTTGGGAAACTGAACAAGCAATGCATGACCCTGGCTGAGGTTCTTAAAGAAGTGGGCTACTCGACCTATGGAGTGGGTAAGTGGCATGTTGGCCACGAGGAAATTCCCACGGATCGTGGATTTGACGAATACTATGGATATATTCGTGGGCATAGCACCAGTCAGTGGAAAGCGGGTAATTACCAGAGGTTACCCGAAGGCAGAAAAGAGGAATTGAAATATGAAAACGACGAGTATTATGCAACCGATGCTTTCAATGATTATGCAATCGAGTTTCTTAGCCAGGCTCAGAAAAAAGAAGAGCCCTTCTTTCTATACCTTGCTCATTCCTCACCCCATTTTCCTTTGGAGGCACCAGCTGATACCCGGGACTCTTACCTTAAGACTTATCGTAAGGGTTGGGACAAACTTCGAAAAGAACGTTTTGCAAAACAAAAACAAATGGGACTGGTAACGGATTCGTGGAAATTTACTGAGCTTTCCGATGTACCGGTCGACCGCGATGACATTGCCAATCAATATGCTGGAAAACCAAACCCTAACTGGAAGGATGTTTCTCAAAACCGTCAGGAAGACCTTGTTTACCGAATGGCTACTTTTGCCGCAATGATTGACCATGTGGATCAGGGCATTGGCAAAATCCTATCGCTTCTGGAAAAGGGTGAAGATCTTGAAAATACCCTCATTCTATTCACCAGCGATAATGGTGCCTGTTATGAGTGGGGGCCCTTTGGTTTCGATCAAAGCAGTCGGAAGGGATTCACTAAGCTGCACCAAGGGAAGGAACTTCAAAATGTGGGCGGTCCGGGCACGTATCATTCGGTGGGGAGCGCTTGGTCCTGCTTGAGTAATACTCCATTGCGTATGTATAAGCATTTCAACCATGAGGGTGGCAATTGTAGCCCACTACTTGTGCATTGGCCAAAGGGAATAATAGATACCGACCGTTGGATTCGCTCCCCTGTTCACCTCATAGACTTTATGCCTACGGTCCTAGAAGTTTCCCAAGCTAACTACCCAAAGAAATTTAAAGGCGAAGACTTGATTCCGGTTGAGGGAAAGAGCTTGGTCCCTTTCTTCAATGGGGTAAGGGATGCAGGCGATCGTGTTCTTTGTTTTGATCATTTTGAATCAAGTGCGATTCGTAAGGGTGATTGGAAACTGGTGCGTGGAAACAACCGATATAAGAATCGGACTTGGGAACTTTATAACTTAGCTGAGGACCGATGCGAAACGAACAATCTAATTGATTCTCAGGCGGCCAAAGCAGAAGAACTGGAGGCTGAGTGGTTGCAGTGGGCAAAGCGGGTTAAGGTCAGTCCTTACTACAGTCATGCAGTAGAAAATCCAGCCAAGGTGAGAAAGAAGATGAAGAAAGATACTCACGGATTTTATATTTTTAAACATGGGGACCAGGTAGCTCGTGATTACGCACCTAAGTTTGCTCAGAAATCCATAGAGATAAAACTTTCCATTACACGAGGGAAGGAAAAGAGCGGAGTTTTGATTTCCCATGGCGGAAACCGCAGTGGTTATTCTCTTTATCTCGTTGATGGAAGGCCGGTTTTTTCCTGTCGTTTGGAAGGAGCCTTACACACTATTCGGGCAACCAAAATTCTCCCTAAGGAACGAGCTTCCCTGTCAGCAGAACTTTTACACGATGGGAGAGTATTCCTTAAAATTGATGGCAAGGTGGAAGGGAGAGGAAAACTATCGGGGCTTTTTAATAGCCATCCTCAGGACCCGCTTGAGATTGGAAATGATTCTCAGTCTACAGTGGTAGCATATGATTCAAGTTCACGCTTTAAAGGCATGCTCCATGAGGTTAAACTCAAGCTTAAATAGTAAACAAATATATTTATCTAAATCAGAATGAACTTAATAAAAACTGCCTGCCTCCTCTTATCATTAGCCCTATTTGCATCCGCAAAAAATGAAAACCCCGATCTAAACTTTGGTAAACAAGTCAGCGATAGTGGAATTCGGCATTCATTTTTAATCTGCGGAAACAGAACTGTCCTTATAAATGAGGATAATCAGATTGTATGGCAAACCAACGGGTATGGGCGGGATGGATTTGTTTTGGGGAATGGAAATATTTTGGTTTCGGTGGGAAATGTGGCGAAAGAAATTACTCGTGAAGGGAAGCTGGTATGGAGTTATAAATTGAGTAAAGGGAATAAAGAACTAGGGACTTGCATGCGGCTTGAGAATGGAAATACATTGGTTGTTGAGCGGGGTGTAAAGCCACAATTGTTGGAAGTCGACCTAAAGGGATCCATTGCTGTGCGCGTTCCCCTTCAACCCGATACCAATAATGCTCACATGCAAACCCGGATGGCTCGCAAACTGCCCAATGGAAATTATATTGTTCCCCATCTTCTCGCTTTTGCGGTCAAGGAATATAAACCGAATGGTTCTGTAGTAAGGACCATTAAAACGGATTTGACTGAGTTGGGTGGGCGTAAAAAGAGAAATTGGCCATTTACTGCAATTCATTTAAAGGGTGGAAACCTTCTGGTTAATTTAACCAATGGAAATAAAACCGTAGAGTTTGATCGAGATGGAAAAGTTGTCTGGCGGGTGGATAATTCTGATGTGGGGGGAAGGTTCGCCGATCCATGTGGAGGGCAGCGTCTAGCAAACGGGAATACGATTATCTGTAGTTACGGGCAAAAAAAGGGAGATATGCCCAAAATCTTTGAAGTTACAAAAGATAAAAAAGTCGTATGGGAATATTTCAATCCTCAAGTCCGCGCTCATGAAGTTCATGTGATTAGTACCAATGGAAAAAAAGAAGGATCTTTAAAGTAGTAATTTTTAAATATTTGCCATGAATGAAATTCATGCCTTCAGTAAAAATATGAAGAGTATTTTGTTCCTACTTCCCGCAATTCTTCTTTTTCCTCTGCTAGGATTTTCTGAATCTCTAGAACCATCAGAGGATCGAAGGAAAGTTGAATTCTTTGAAAAGCTATATGACACAACGATCACGGGAATAAAACCAATCGGAGAATACGATGATCCGGATACTTTTTATTCTGAGATCGCCAAGCAGGTCGGTATCCCAGAGATTGTTTATGAAGCGGTGAAAAAAAAGTTTGGTTGGAAGAATGATGAGACATCCTTTTTAGCACTCATGATTAAGGGTGGTGGGAATTCGGACGACTGGGGTATCATGGTTACCAAGTTTCCTGTGGCTTTAAAAGACGCAAAGGATAAATCCAAAGAAGAGAAGATGAAGCTATTGAAAGATATGGAAATGAAGATGGTGGTGGTTGGATTCGATGGGAAAGTTTCCTTTCCTGAATTTAAGGATGAATAAAATATATTCCATGAAATGGAAGTCTTATTAGAGGATTCAAAAAAGTAAGTATCCTATTCAATTATGAAGCTTTTATCACTTCTCGTATTTGTGTTTTCAACTTGTTTTTCTGGTTGCTCGGTTTTTCAAACTGAAGAAATTAAGGATTTTTCTATGACTTGGAAAGTTGACCGCAATCAAAACAACAAGGGGCATAATCTGGTTGAATTTGAATTTGTGGATTTTCCAGGCCATGTAATTGGTCATTTCTCAAATGGTTTAATTGATCACTTGGAAAAACAGGGTAAGGAAGAGGTTATCATTCAAATTGAAATAACCCGTGATATTTTCGATGAGGTAATTGGGCACAGCGATTCTGATATTGCTGGCTATGAAGGGAATGCTTCCACTTTTTCTTATTATGGTATAAATGGAGATCCTCCTGTTTCACCCTTTGAATAAAGATAGTTTTTATTTTAAACCCTTTATGAATTTTTCAAGAAGGGAGCGAAGACTGGAAAAGAGTTAACAATGCCATGAATATGAATATGGTGTGCCTTCAATTTATAAACTTATTTACTATGAGTAGATTATTCTTTCTCTCTTTGCTTTTCTTAATGGTTTCCTGCTTGGATTTCGGTGACGATATCGAACTGGATGGAACCGAGATCACGGGGAAAGAAATGAATTATGTATCCAAGCTTACTGGGGTAGTTTTTCCTGATGGAACGGAACCTATTGGCTATTACTTTTTGGGATCTGGGATCGATCGATCTTTGGCCTTAAAAGTGGCAATCCCTGAAGCTGAAAAAGAAGCGTTTATGAGAAACGATATTTTTAAAAATGGTAGTAACTCAAAGTCTGATTATCATTTTGCTCAGAAACAAAAATGGTGGAAGGTGGAGGAATTAAAGGACCGAATTGATCGAGCACTCGAACTTCCTAAGTTAAAATTTGTTGAATGTATTCTTGGGCGGGAAGACGGTCATCTACATGCCTATGTGACATGGTTTGAAATCTAAGAATAAAACGAATGAAATTTTCAGATTTTGGTAAACGGTTTGCGGGTGAGATAGGCATTGGCGAGTTGATGGATGATTTAGGGGATGCCCTCGTCTCCGATCCTGCGCCCTTGATGCTTGGTGGTGGGAACCCGGCTCATATAGCGGAAGTTCAGGCTTTATTCCGGTCAAGTATGAAGGATATTCTTTCCAGTGCGGGAGAATTTGAGCGAGTAATTGGAAACTATGACACTCCGCAAGGTGCTAAGGCATTTGTAGGTGCCTTGGCCGATTTGTTTCGTGATGAGTTCGGGTGGAGTATCGGACCTGAAAATATTGCCCTGACCAATGGAAGTCAGAATGCCTTCTTTTCTCTTTTTAATTTATTCGCAGGGAAGTTTGAAGGTGGGCACTCAAAGCAGATTCTTTTGCCGCTGGCCCCTGAATATATCGGTTATTCCGAAGTGGGCTTGGAACCTAATTTTTTCCAAGCCAATCGTCCAGAGATCGAATTATTAGATGCAAGATTATTTAAGTACCGAGTTGATTTTGACCGACTGAAAATGGACGATAATATCGGAGCAATTTGTTTTTCCAGACCAACTAATCCGACTGGCAATGTGGTCACAGATGATGAGGTGTCCCGACTTCGAGAAATTGCTAATTTGCAGGGTATTCCACTGATTATTGATAACGCGTATGGCACGCCTTTTCCCAATATTATTTACACGGAAGCACAGCCGGTTTGGGATGAAAATATTGTACTCTGCTTAAGTTTGTCCAAGTTCGGGTTGCCCAGTTTGCGCACGGGTATCGTGATTGCCCGGGAGGAAATCATTCAGGTTATTTCACGGATGACTTCTGTTTTTAGTCTTGCTCCGGGTAGTCTCGGACCTGCTCTCGCTTTGGACTTGGTAAAGAGTGGTGAAATTACCAGAGTGAGTAATGAAATGGTTAAACCGTTTTACGAAGAGAAGGCCAATAGGGCTGTGGCACAACTTCGAAGAGAAATGGGTGACCATATTCCGATGAGGATTCATAAGCCCGAAGGAGCCCTGTTCCTGTGGCTATGGTTTGAGGGTTTGCCCATAAGCAGTCAGGAACTGTATCAAAGACTCAAGAAAAAGGGGGTGCTCGTGGTGTCCGGCCATTATTTCTTTCCCGGCATGGAAGAAGACAACTGGGATCATAAGAACCAGTGTATCCGAGTTACTTATGCTCAGGACGATGAGGTGGTGGAAAGGGGACTGTCCTTGATCGCAAGCGAGATTCGGAAAATCTATTCCGAATCCTAGGGCTTTTTACGAATCTTTTCTTTGGAAGAGAAAACCTTTTCCAATTGTTTGGCTTCGGACAAGTGCCTAGGGGTTATCATGATTCGATTCAACGGAATGCTTCCCTCGATGGCAAGAATGACGGGGGTGTGCCTGACCCACTTTAAATCGCCGAACTTGACCAGTTTCCCCAGGGATTTCCCCGTCGCGTCCCGATAGCCCTTGAAGATCAGTTCCGAACAATAAATTTTCTCATCATCCATACGGTAGCGAATGTCGTAGGGTCTTCCCATATACTTTCTCGCCGCCTTAATGAAAGCTGGAATATTCCTTTCATGTTCGGCTTCGAGACGGAATACATCGTAATGCCTGTCCCTAGCTTGATTGATCCATTTCGCCAAAGGGGTTTCCCTGACCGGTCCGATTGCTTCGAGTATGAACCATGCATCACCCTTTCGAACGAGAATGCCGCAATGAGAGTAGGGCGAATCGGAGGCTCCTTCGATTGCATTGACCACCGCATTTCGGGGTAAAGATTGAAAGTAAAGATCTCCCTCCTTGGGTTGATATGCACCGAGGGATAAAAGGTTTTGGATGATGAAAAAGACGAACAGTTGGGCTTTCAATCCCTCAAAGGCTTGAATCAAAGTTGAAGACGGTCAAGTTTATTAGGAAGTTCATTTAACCAATCATATGTTCAATCTGATAGATTTTCTCAGATGGTAAGTAGATGTTTAATTTATAGATAAAAAGAGTTTACTCTAATATTCATTTTCTAATCTTAAGGCGATTAAGGAATATATCGGCGGAAGAATTCCTCCTCAAAAACTTCTTCCTTGGCCTGTCTGCGGGCCTCCGCCCGGTCCTTGGTTCTGCCGACTTTGAGGATTCTGTCGGTTTTCCAATCCACTGACCTGCGTCGCTCCTTTTCTTCCTCAACTGAATCGCTATCAGACCAACTCCAACCTGTGCGGCTCGACCAACTGCAAGAACTATTAATTAGTAAAAGAAGACAGATAGACAAAATCAGAATTAACTTCATGGTATTATAAAACAGGTTGAGCTTGTAACATAAGCTTTATTAGGGAAGTTTGGTCAATTTCTTTCCTGTCTGCCATTGAATTTCAGAGGAAGTCACAAGATGACATTTCTTTGATAATTCTTTTACTTCGCCGTAACAATTTTTTTCCCTGTTCTTCCTACAAGCTAACCCATGAGTAAAAAACTCCATTCTAAAAAAAACTTCTTGGTCACCTTTCCAATCTCCTTCCTCTTTCTGCTTTTTGGTTGTCAAACCATCAAACAGTTCATTCCGAATGACGAGGTTGCCCGCTTTGGAACGGACCGTAAGTATCCCGACCTAAAATATACTGGAGATGGCAACTTTACGGATTATGGAAGAAAGGCTGGGATTCTTAGGTTTGTTCTCGACCTTGGTGCAGTCAATTTAACCGAGGCAAGTGTCAGCAAGTTTGAATTGAAGGGACTACCGGAAGTGGAATTCGTTTGTTATCTGCGAGTCGATCATTCTCTGCCAACCTTAGGAAAACCAAAGGATTTTGAGGCTGGGGACTTATTGCTTGGAATGTCCCTAGAAGATGAGAATGGCACGCAAGTATTTTCGGAAAAAGCTCCGCTTACAAGTTGGACTTGGTCAGGTTCTATTGGAGCACCCCAAAGTGACCTTTATACTCGCAAAACTATTTTCACTCCCGAGGCAGGGAAGACTTATTTCATTACTCTTACAAAGAATAAAGGTAACCTTAAAGCACCGAAGGCTGAATTTATTCTCATGGGCGGAGGTTGGAAGGCGATCTAAAACAAAATCGAATCTAGATTTTAATATCACTCAAACATTTCAAATTATAGAATTTTATCCTAGCTAGTAGTTAGATTATCTGCTTCGGTAAATGAACTGCCCATTAAACTCCTAATCCTCGAAAAATGAAATTAATCAATTTGTTTCAAGCTTCTATTTCTCTCCCCTTACTAATCCTCATTCCTTTTTTAGGGATAAGTTTGCCTTCTGTTGCTGCGTCAGATCCAGCTTCAGATAAGCAACGCTTTGATGAAGTTGCCGGGCAACTTGATTTGGGTGGCGTTCTTTACGGATATGTCAGTGTGGATGGAGACCTTTCCGGATTAGCTAAATTTGCGAATTCCTTTATGTCTGGAATGAAGGAAATCGATAAAGGTGTAAGTTCTCATATACCAGACGTTGATGTCGAAGCCCTGATGAAAATTTCCGGCTTGGATTCGATTTCCGCATTGGGACTGAGCTCCATTCAGACCAACCAAGGATTTCGTAATAAGGTTTATCTCCATGCACCAAATGGGGTGAGGGGGCTTCTTTCCATGTTTGGCGATGAGGCAAAGGAATTTGAAGTCCTCCAGCTTGCTCCCTCGGGTACTGATTTTGTTGTCCAACAGGAGGTAAAACTAAAGACTTTTTATAATGAGGTCATTTTGGGAGCACTGGGTGGTTCACCAGAGCAGGGTGGGGTGATGCCGCTAGGACCGCAGGGTATGATGACAAAAATGATGTTGGATGGTATGATGAAACAACCCATGCCTCCCCCCTTTACATTTACCGTGGAAAAACTAATCAATGATCTGGATACCAATATCATGGTCATTATTGATGGCGATCCTTCGAAGATGCTTCCGGTTGAACTGGAAGGGAATGATTTAAATATGCCAAAAATTGATGGTGCTGTTTTGATTGATAATGTAGGCTGGTTAGTTGGGAATTTGATAAAATTGTTTGAGGCGGAAATGGCCGAAGGCGGAAAGGGAGAGCCCCCTTTTGAAGTTATTGATAATGCAAACTGGATAGGCTTGAAACTCTCTATTGAGTCCGAAAGTCTTTCTAAAAAAGACCGTAAGGAAATTAGACAATTTGGGTTGCAGAATGCCATGATTGCCCATCATCGCCCGAGTGGAAAATTGATTGCCTCTTCCAGTAAAGAGTTTGCGGCAGGCCTATTTTCCCAAAAACCAAAGCTTGCTACAGACCCTGTTTTCCTTGCCAAAACCAAGGGACTTCCTAAGCAGGGCAGTGCCATCTCATATTTATCGCCTGTTTTGATGACGGAGCTGAGAAAGTTCATCATAGAAGCTATTGAGGCTGAAAACCCACCTGAAAAAGAATATAAGAGAAATGATCGTTTTGTGGCTCTATCCATGCTCGATTTTTTCCTTCCGGAAGGTGCACTTGGTGAAGCGATGGTTACAGCACCGACCGATAAGGGACTTCTTTCTGTTGGAAATTCCGCTTATTCTCACAAGTCAAAAATTCTCATGGGAGCCGCAGTACCGACTTTAGTTGGTGTGAGTATGTTTACTATGGTCCAACAAGTGGATAGAATGCTTGAACCTCCTAAGGCATTCGAAGATTTGGAAGCCCCTGAGGCGGTTCCTCACAAACATGAAATAAAAGTCATTCCATCGGAACGATCGAATGGCGGCGACTGATATTCTTATAAGCTTTCTTAGTTTTTTAATCGTGCCTTTCTGAAAGAGGAAGGGGTTTGTCCCTCGGCTCTAAGAAATGATTTGTAGAAATGGTCGGAGTTCCGATAACCAAGTTCAGCTGACAGTTCCTTAAATGAAAGGTCAGACTCCATCATCAGTCGTTTTGCCCGCTCGATTCTCATTCTTGAAATCTCTTGAGATATAGTCCTTCCCGTAAATTCACTAAAATTTCTTTCGAGGGTTCTCCGGTTAGTCGTGACCGCATTGACCACATCGTTTACCTTGATGTGGCGATTGGCTGATTCAGCAATGTATCGAAGTGCCAAAGCAACTTTGGGATGATCGGATGCATAAGAATCAGTTGATTGACGGGGAACGATTCCTTGAGGTTGGCAGTATTTAGCTTCTTTTGACTTCTTCCCACTTTTCATCATCTCGTCCAAAAGCTTGGCCGCTTGGTATCCCACTTCCTCAAAGTTTTTATCGATACTTGTGAGGCTGGGATAGGGCGAGCTGCAAATGAGAGGTTCGTTCCCGGAACCAACTATCGCAAAATCATGTGGGATTTTAAGTTCAAGTGATTTGCAGATTTCAATTAAATAACGACAGGTGATATCGCTCGTCGCATGAATACCAACTGGTGGCTGGAGTTCTCTTACCCATTTTCTTAATTGGAGAATAAACTGTTCCCATCCCTCCGCATTTCCTTCAATTACGGATCGATTAAATTTAAAAATGGTACTTTGATAGCCTTCACTTTTAAGATTTTCCGTATATCCATTGAGTTGTTGAATATCGGCTTTATCCCGGTTATAACCCAAAAAACCAAAACGCCTTAGACCTCTTCCCAATAAATGCTCTGCAGCTATTGCTCCAGTCTCGTAGTTATTACTGAAGACGGATGCCACATCCTTAACTGGTGAGTTCTGCCAGACATTTACTAATGGAATTTTCTTATGCTGAGCCATTTTGTGAAAACTCGTTCCGACTCGGGCGATAATGCCGTCATAAGAACCTGTTTCGAGAACCTTTGGAGAATTGGGGATAATGGAGGTTTCCCAGTTGGCTTGATTGGCAAATCTCTGGCAACCAGCATAAATTTCTGAATGGTGTGTAAGACCCCATTCCATTTCCAGGGCAAATGCGACTTTCATATTTCTTGCCGATTTTTACTTAAAATAAATGAATTCGTCTAGGAGATTGTCGCATAAACTCGAAAAATATTCTCGAAAAAGCGAAAAAATTGTCTCGATCTAGGGTTCATTTCTTCTCTACTCTACTTAGGATTTCTTACTAATATTAATATTCTTCCCATGAAAAATTCCTTATTCGTCTTCCTGCTGTCATCATTGGTTTCAATTTCATTATTAGGTTTGCCCGATCCTGATGGTAAGCCGGCTGACATGTCTAAACCGGTTCAAGTCTTCATTATCATGGGACAATCCAATACCTTGGAGTTTGGAAAAGTAAAAGGCGATAAGGAAGGAACACTTGAACATGCGGTGCAAAAAGAAAACCTTTATCCATTCATGGTGAATGATACTGGTAGCTGGACTAAGCGAATGGATGTTCGGAATCTTCATGTTATGGGAAGTGGTGGCCCGGGTAAGACCAGCGTAAAGCGTAACGATTGGCTTACCGTATCAGGAAGTAAGATAGGAATTGAGACTGGAATCGGACACCAACTCGGAAATGCTTTGGATGAACCCGTGCTTATCCTTAAGAGTTCGATCGGAAACCGCAGTCTCGGGTGGGATCTCCTTCCTCCCGGAAGCCCTAGGCATGAGGTGGTGACTACGGATAAGAAAACGGGCAAGAAAGTCACTTTGGTAACACCGGCTCACAACGATGAGGTCCGTCACGCAAGCTGGACTAAAGGCGAAGTGCCCGCTCCGCCCAAGCATACTTGGCATGCAGGGATCCAATACTTGGGAGACATAGCTCGAGCGAAGGATGTGCTCAAGAATCTGGGGAAGTATTACCCGGGTGCGACCAAGCTTGAAGTTGCGGGCTTTCTTTGGTGGCAGGGGGACAAGGACCGTTACAATGCTGCTCATTCTGCCGTATATGGAAAGAACCTGAATCAACTTTTCAAGGCACTTCGTAAAGAGTTTAATGCACCCAAGGCCAAGATGGTGGTGGCGACTCTCGGCCAGACCAACAAAGATACTGCACGCGGTAATGAAAAACTTATTATAGATGGCATGTTTGCCTTTGGAGATGCCCATAAGGGAGATGCTGCCGTCGTCTACACAAACCCGATCAGCATGGGTTCTTCTTCTAACGCTCACTATGGTGGAAATGCCAAGACTTACATGAATGTTGGACTGGCCATGGGAGAGGCAATGGTAAAACTTATTAAGAAATAAGCTTATAAATCTTCCGGATATGGCAAAACATTTTTGTCCAAATTTTGAGGATGAGTTCATAGTATTAATAGATGCTATTTAAAATAATAATTGATTCAGTTCTGCTGTAATGAATTTGTGTAGAGTAACTGCGAGAAAGTTTCCTGCAGGCTGTTTATCTCTTCTTTTGTCCTGTAACTTTGCATGGTCAGCTAAGATTAACAGTTCATCCGTCGTTCCCTCGATTGTGCTCAAGGATAGTGCTCATCAGGTTTTGGAATCTCATTGTATTTCATGCCACGGACCTGAGAAACAAAAAGGCGATCTTAGACTTGATGATTTTGAATCCATTGATCCCGTGGATATGCAGGTGTTGTTTGCAAGAATGTCAGAGGTTGTCCAATTCAGGGAGATGCCTCCTGAAGAATCGGAACAACCAAGCGAAGATGAACGCAGGACTCTTCTACAGTGGCTCCATGAACAACTTCATGGTGAGCCTGCAAAGGCTTTAGGAGAAAAGTTGAGGAGATTTGAGTATGGAAATGTCGTATCTCACACCGATTTATTCTCTGGAGAGTATGAAAAACTTCCCGGTTACACTTTGAACCGAAGATGGTTGATCAGTGAATATATTTTTAACGATAAAATCAATCGACTCCTAAATTATGTACCCAAGCGGGCAATTTATGGGGTTACAAATTCGGTTCAAGGAGACAGCGGTGTTCACTGGAGTCCGAAAACCGAGCATGGAAATAAGTTCCGTAGAACGATTACGAATCCCTTTCTTCTACCCGAGAAAGTTGGCGTACGGTACTACGGCAAGGACGCACTCACGACCGGACACCTTCTTACCATGGTCGGCAACGCCAAGCGGGTTGCCGGTCATATGACTTCCGAGTCAGTAATAAAATCACATTATCCCTCGATGTATGCATTGATGCAACTCGAGCTGCGGCATAGGGAAATACTGCGGTTGCGCCAAGAATTTCTCAATACTGATAGCTACATGGATCGCCTGCTTATGGATATATATGGCGACGAACATAAAACGCTGCTCCCAAAGCTTGAACGGGTTGATATTCCCTTTCCTGGTATGCGGACAAAAAAGTTTCCCGGCGAAAAAACCTATCGTATACAACGTTCAGAATTCATAAATGGGCTCGATAAGCAAGACATAGGTGCAGCATTTCGAAGCATGATGACTTACTGGAAGGAACCTTACAAATTTACGGTTGATGAAACCAAAGCAGTCAAGGACAGCAAAGGTCAGGCATGGGCACCTTATCTGGACGAGCAGCGTGCCGAGTACGAAAAAATCATTCTGCAGGGAGAAAATGATTGGTTTATGCAGGGTGTACCTTCCCATCGTATTCGGAATCGCGTCGAGATGATGAAGATATTCTGGGATCACTGGGATATGGAACTAATATACCAAGAAGCAAAGAAACGAGGTGCTGCACTTTCATACAAACCTTTGAACGATGCTGAGATGCAAATAATTACCGATACGATTAGGAAGCATCGCAAGAAGGGTGATAACTATAAGACAATCATTGATAAATGCATTTCTGATTGGACGGAATCTCTCAAAAAGACACGCGAATCTGCGGGGATTGCCAATGATACCCAGATAAAATCTTTGATTAAAAAGTTTTATGAATTGATTTTTGAGCGAACTCCAAGTGAGCAGGAGCGGGTAGAGAACAGCAAATTGTTGAGCCTATTCATGGGTAAACTTGAACGCCAACAGGCATTTAGCAAACTTATCGAGTCGATGATTCTGAATACCGAATTTGCTTACCGTTATGAATTTGGTGAGGGCCCTCAAGACAGCCATGGTCGAAGGATGATGTCTCCAAGAGATGCTAGTTATGCAATTTCATACGCGCTCACCGATTCGAGCCCGGATGCTGAATTGGTCGAAGCGGTGGAGAAAGGCCGGCTTGGCACACGAGAAGATTATGAGCGAGAGGTGCGTCGCCTTTTGAAACGCAGTGATAGGTGGACGATTATAGACGAAGCGGTGCAGGCAGCTAACCTCAACCCCAGTTTGACTAATCAGCCAATTCGTAAGCTGCGTTTTTTCCGCGATTTCTTTGGCTATCCCAAGGCCTTGAAGGTTTTTAAGGATGACAGTCGTTTTGGGGCCGGGCGGCATGTGCAGGCTGTCAGTCGCCTGATCGAAGAAGCAGATATGCTTGTGGAATACATACTGGAAAATGATGAGGATGTTTTTGAGACCTTGTTGACCACGGACAAGTTTTATATCTTTCACAATGGAGACAATGCAGCGATGAAGGCTGCGTCCGATTCATTGAAAAGTATTTATGGCTTCTTCAAGGGCAAGGATTGGCCGGAGTGGGAACCCGAAGATATTGCACCACATGAAGAATTTTTAAGAACTCACTGGGAATTTAAACGTGAGAAAAAGGGCGATCATCCCAAAATTTTGAAGAAGTTGCAAAGGATGATGGGGGGGCTTGAGTTGCATTTTAGTCAAGGGCAGTCGGGTGCACTTCCTTACATGAAAAATGGCATGGGTTTTTGGCATGGAGGCCCAGTGCTTGGCCGTAGCGGTCAGCAAATGCGTGGCGAGCAGGTGACGACCTACTGGAATCTCGATTGGAAAACATGGGATTATCCAACGCATCAGCCTGCAAAAATTCCGCATCGCAAAGGAATCCTTACCCATCCGGCTTGGTTGATTGCCCATGCCCAGAACCTCGAAACGGATCCAATTCATCGTGGCAAATGGATTCAGGAAAAGCTCTTGGCGGGGACCATCCCTGATGTGCCCATAACTGTGGATGCGGTGATTCCTCCTGATCACAATAAGACTCTTCGTCAACGCATGGAAAAACGGACTGGCGATGCTTATTGTTGGCGATGTCATCAGAAGATGGATCCTCTCGGATTTCCATTTGAAATGTATGATGATTTCGGACGGTTTCGGACTGAAGAGAATTTGGAACATCCCGATAACTTGCTGAAAGAGGCAAAGAGAGAGGAGACCAACTACTTTCGTGCATCACTTCCGGTTTACAAAACTTTACCGGTGGATGCTCGGGGCGTTTTAAAAGGAACAGGTGATTCCAAATTGGATGGTAATGTTAAGGATGCATTTGACTTGATTGACCGGCTTGCCAAATCAGACAAGGTTCGCCAGTCAATCATCCGCCATGCTTTTCGATACTTTCTGGGTCGTAATGAGACTCTCGACGATTCAAAGGCCTTAATGGATGCCGATAGGGCTTACCTTATGAGTAATGGAAGTTTCGATGAAGTTATCATTTCACTTTTAACTTCTGACTCCTTTATCTACCGCAAAACCAACACTGAGGAATAAACTATGATTATCAATCGAAGAGAACTTTTGAAAAAGACCGCTTGGGGAGGCGTCGGTTTGTCACTTACTCCGAATTTTAATCACCTCTTTGGTAAGACTTCCCCGGTTGCTAATGGATATCCTCACAGGTTTATTTTTATCCGAAAATCCAACGGGAATCTACCGTCGCAATTCGATCTCCCTTCCTTTTCCGAAGACGAAGCAAAAAAACATAAGGAAAAAGAGTCCTTCGAACTGGACTTGAGCAAGCACGAACTGCCTGACTGGTTGAAGAGTTTGGATCAATATAAGGAAAATATGACCATCCTGCACGGCATTTCCATGTGCGTAAGTGGAGGTGGTCATTACTCCTACTCAGGATGTATGGGTGCCTACAAGGCCGGGCGTAACATTCTGGGTAATATTAAACGGGCAACGATTGATTTTGAATTGGCCAAATTATTTCCATCCCCGTTTGGGCATGTTGAAATGTCGCTTGCCGTACCTCATGGACGGGACCATCGAACTGGTATTGTCTCCGGATATTCAGCACCTGCGGTCAAGCAAAGAAATTATTGTTATGCCGACCCTATGACTGCCTTCGACGAGCTGTTTAAGTCTGTAACTAACCCGGAGGCGGTCGAGTCTGATAATGCCCTACTGGACTACCTTCGCGAAAAGGAATCACGACATCTTGGGGGCCTCAACGGCAATGAACTTCTCAAAATTAATAATCAGGTGAAATCGCTTCAGGCAATCCAGGATCGAAATACAAAGGTCATGTCACTTGGGGATAGAATCAATAAGCATCTTCCCAAGCTCGACCAGGTTCACGCCGGGGGTGGACCGAACGCCACATTGTCCCAGAAGCAGAAAGCTTTCACCGACATTATCATTGGTGCTTTAGCCGCCGGTTTAACCAATGTTGTGACTTACACGATTGATGACCTTGGCACGAAGATCACATCCCTGCCCGAGAATACTGAGAAAACCAATATACATGCAGTTGGCCATGGCGGAGGAGATCCTGCTGGACGTGCCTACTATATGCGAAATGTTATCAAGACCCATCATATGAAACAGGTCCACACCTTGGTGACTAAACTTAAGTCCATTCCAGAGGGCAACGGTACTCTGTTCGATAACACAACCATCATTTACATGCCTGAAACTGGAGCCGGACATCATGGCCCGGATACGGAAGCTCCGATGATTTTGATGACAGGCAAAAACTCCAAGCTCGATATTGCGGGCCGCTACATTCGCTTGCCTTTTCACGGTAACGAAGGACATAAGACATTGAGTAATTGGTATACCACTTTGCTCAACGCTTACGGCAACCCAATCGAGCATTATGGGGACTTGGACTTGACCATGCAACGCAAGCGATTGGCTCAAATCGGTGCCATTGAAAGATTTATTGTTTAATAATTATGCTAGAGAAAAATATTATCTTTTTTAATTTCTGCTTATTTTTGTTTTTCCAGAGTAGTGCAGTTGCTAAGCCAGTTAAGGTGTTCATCTTATCCGGACAATCCAATATGGTGGGTGCCGGAAAGGTCGACGGGGGAAGCAGTCGTTGGGGGAGCCAATTTATAGATCCTGTCGTATCCGTCTACTCCGGTGAATATGACGCAGAAGTTGACTATGACTCCATAGAACCGGTCAAAACTCTTAAACTTGATGCATTCGGAGGCGTTAGACCGACTCCATATCCTGGCGGTGGAACTCAGGTAACCCGCGGGTTTGTGCAGGTAAAGGAATCTGGGATTTATGAGTTCCGTCCAGGTTATGCGGGATCAATCTATAATGTAATGGAGGTCGCGGGTAAGGAGGTTCATCGTCAGGAGGTGGGACAGGATGCGATGCGTACCGAGATTAAACTAGAAGGAGGGAATAAGGTGCCTTTCAAAATCACCTACTTCACGAAGCAGGCAAATGGATTGGGCTGGATTGTCCGGCTTGATGTGCCCGGTGCACTCTCGACCATGGTTAAGTTTAAGGGAATGTATCCATATTTGATTGATCAAAATAGGCAATGGGTATCCCGTGATGATGTTTGGTACCGTGGTGTGGTCACGGCGGTGGGTAACTGGCCACTGGGCGTGAGTGGTGGCCGTATCGGTCCGGAGCTTGGTTTTGGGCATGTGGTGGGTGATTACATCGATGATCCTGTGCTCATATTAAAAACTTCACAGGGGAACCGCTCACTTTCATGGGACTTTCTTACGCCAGGAAGTAAGCAGTTTGAATATAAAGGAAAGATTTATGCCGGCTACAAGGAAACTCCTCTTTCATGGGATAAGGGAACTACGCCGAATCCCATCAACTGGTATGCCGGTAAGCAATATGATGATTGCATGGGAGCAGCCCATGATGTGCTGGATAATTTTGATAAGGAATTTCCTCACTGGAAGGGCAGGGGTTACAAAATTGAGGGCTTTGTTTGGTGGCAGGGTGACAAAGACCGTTATAAAGAGGCTCATGCCGTGAAGTACGAGAAGAATCTTGTTCGGCTCATTAAGACTCTGCGTGCAGAATTCAATGTGCCCAAGGCCAAATTCGTCGTGGCAACCCTTGGGCAAACGACGAAGAATGCACAGCCAAGTAACGATAAGTTAATTCTGGATGCCCAGCTCGCGGTGGACGGTGCTACCGGTAAGTACCCCGAATTCAAAGGAAATGTCGCCACAGTTTACACACATCCACTCAGCCAAGGAGGTGCTTCTAATAGTCATTACAATGGGAACGCACAGACCTATATGGATGTCGGCTTTGCAATGGGGGAATCAATGGTCGAACTTTTAAAAAATAATATTAAAAAATGAAAAGAAATAATATAAATAATGTAATATATGCGCTTATCATCTTGTGTATTCCTAAAGTTAATATTTGCCTCGCAAATCAAAACATTGATGGGGAGGTTTATCTTAATGCTACTGGGCAAAAAATCGAAGCTCATTACGACAAGCAGCTTTTGAATTTGCATGATGAATTGAAGCAAAAGATCCCTTCAGGAAGTAAAGCAAAGGGACCAGCTCTGAAGCAATTTTTGGCTTCTGATAATCTTGATTCAAAACTGGTGAAATTTGTCATTTTTGAGAAAGCAACACCACGGGCCTTGGCTGAATTTGGTCAGTTGGGAAAAGATTATTTTTCATTACTGGAGAGCCTTTTCAATGACCCAAAGTTGATGAGGCAAATGCTGGTCGCGGATGGTGCACGAGCAAAAAGGATGGGACGGAAGGGATATGGTCCACCACAATATGGCAAGGCAATGAAAATTTATTCCAAGATTCAGGATTCATGCAAGAATGCTTCTGCTGGTATTTTTCAAAGACTTGCATTAGCTATTTCACTGGAACATGCGGTACCCGTTGTTCAGACTAATCCTGCAGAAGATACCAATGCACCCGAAAATGTGGATCCGGTTAAGAGGTACCACCATTACAAAAAAGCCTATCTGGACGGTGAGCTTGATCCGACTTTCAAGAATCTCAGTACTTGGGATTTACGGATGGTTGTGAATGGGGACGAACCGGATGAGACCCTTGCTTGGGGGCGTGAAATGCTACGGAATTATCGGCCTGACCATATTTATAACGAAAATTTTGGTTGGCGGTATGTGGCAATTGTCGGTTCGGATGTAAAATATGGTTCGGGCGATGTAAAGTATGACCGTCCAGAGTTGCAAAAGTATCAGAATATTTTGATGAATGGTGGAGTCTGTGGTCGCCGGGCATTCATTGGCCGTTTTATTCTTCGAGCTTTTGGGGTGCCCACTACCGCACGAGCTAGCCGTGGGCATGCCGCCCTGGCACACTGGACGCCAGGTGGGTGGTGTGTTAATCTTGGTGGGGGTTGGGGGGCCGGGTGGACCAGCACGCAGTATGACAAAGATGTAGACTTTCTCGCCAGCTCTCAGGCCAGAAATAATCCGGAAGCTTATTTGCAGGTTAAGCGGGCACAGTGGATTGGTGATGTGATGGGGGAGGAAAGAGTCTATGGTGAAAATTCGAAAATCGAGCCTAAGTTTTGGAATGCGATCGCACTTCGAATTCAAAAGGAAATTATTAAAGAATTGAAAGCCGTTACCTTGGATGCACTTGGAGAAGATATCGGAGAGGCAAATGAGCCAACCGTTGCGGAAAAGATTATCGCCTCTCCGGTAACGCCCAAGGACAAGGAGATTTCCGTCACCAGTAATGGAACAATTAAAATTCCTTCAGCCGCCTATTCCAAGCCTTCAGGCAATACGAGAGAAGTGCTCGCGATGAAGAGTTTTGACAGCGGGATGCAAATCTTCCTTCCTCGTTTTTTCCCTCAAGGAACAACTATCATGCGAGGAGGAACATGGAAAGGCGATGCAGACACCTGTGCATCAGGAAAGCGTATGTTGAGTGGGGGATATGGGCGTTACGAAAACTGGGGGTTACGAGCAGCAATCACTCCCAAATCCAATCAGACAGCAAAAGAGCTTAAACTGGATTTGGGCGAGGGAGTCACCATGGAATTTGTTTACATCAAGACCGGGAAATTTGTGATGGGTGGAGAGAGTAAAACGGATGGTCGGTTTGAATGCGTTGAAGTTCCCAAGCATGAAGTTCAACTGACCAAGGGGTTCTATCTGGGTAAGTATGAAGTGACACAGGCACAATTTCAATCAATCATGGGATCCAATCCAAGTAAATCCACTAAGTCACCTGATTGTCCCGTGGATAATGTTTCCGAGGATGATGCCAGGAAATTTTGTCTTACTCTCGGTGAAAGAACCGCAACGGATTCCAGGTTGCCTACCGAAGCGGAATGGGAGTATGCCAGTCGGGCAGGTAAATCCACCAAATGGTTCTTTGGTGATGATGGTTCCAAGATTGGTGATTATGCATGGTTTAAGGGAAATGCCGGTGGCAAGTCACAACCAGTCGGGAAAAAGAAGCCAAACCCATGGGGATTATATGATATCTATGGAAATGTGTGCGAAAGAATCTCGGATAAATATGCCCGTAATTATTATTCGATCAGTCCCAAGGTCGATCCCACGGGACCAAGCCAGGGATCCAAGTCGCACATGGAATACACGGTTACTGCACCCAATGGCGGGAAGTACTTTTTGGATGCCCGAGTGGTAACTGCCAATTACAATCAACAGATCAATGTTTCAGTTAACCAGAACGGTACAAAAAGTCTAGTTATGCCCTTCACCAAGGGTAGTTGGCAGGAATCAAAACCGGTTGAAGTCTCTTTGAATAAAGGAAAAAATACGCTCGCTTTCTGGCGCGATCAACCACCCCAGTACGGATTGGCTATTAAGGAATTTACCCTTAAGCCAATCAAGTAGTTGTTATGGGCTTTACTGATAGAGTTTATTTTAAGTCTATTTGCTATCTTCTTTTTTGCTCCTCGCTTTTTGAATTTACTTTGTGGGGAGCCAGGGCACCCTCTTCAGAAGATCAACTTGAGAAAATTGCGACACATATAATCGTGGGGAAGGTACAGGCTGTTTATTCGTATAAGGAGAGGGAAGGGTTTCCGTTGGTCAGTGGTTATGAATATGATCATAAGGTGGCGGAGGTGAAAGTTGAAAAAGTGGAGAAGGGAGAGATTTCAGAAAGCTTGGTTTATGTACGCTACTGGAGTCGTAAATGGAAGGGGGTTGGTCTGCCACCACCCGGGGGACAGTCCTACGAAAACCAGCCGAAAAAGGATCAGACTTACCGTTTTTATCTGGCTAAAAATTCTTATGATGGATTGTCAAAAGATGAAAATCAGGACGGTGGATACAATGTTGTTTATGTAAACGGCATTCAGCCTATCAAAAAATAATCAAATGAATTTACTATGAACCGAGTTATCTGTATCTTACTTTTATCTTTTTACTCTCTTTTCGCACAAGAAGAGCAAGCTAACTTGGAACTAGCTGTTCCTTTTACGGAAAACATGATTCTGCAGCGGGAAACAAAGGTACCCGTTTGGGGGTTTGATCAACCAAAGACCAAGGTTACTGTGGAATTTGCCGGTCAAAAAAAGTCTGTGGTTACTGATAAATTTGGTGATTGGATGGTCAAACTCGAACCTCTCAGTGCTTCCCTGGAGGAAAAAGAAATGAGGATTAGTAATGATCGTGGAGAATCGTTTGTTCTATTGGGAGTTCTGGTTGGGGAGGTTTGGTTCTCATCCGGTCAGTCCAACATGGTATGGGTAGCGGGTAAGAGTATGTGCAGTGATCTCGCTAAAGAAATTGCATCATCCAAAGAGGATATTCCTATCCGAGAAATCAACATTAATACCGTTTCTGCCCTTTACCCGCAAAAACGGGCAACCTCGGGTGGAGGATGGAAAAAGGCGAGTGCGGCCAGTGGATTTTCTGCTTTATCTCTTTCCTTCGCTCACGAGCTTTATCGGGAACTAAATGTTCCCATCGGTATTTTGCTGAGTGCTCACAGTAATACCCGAATTGAGGCGTTTGCTCAACGGGAGGCGATCGAAGCTCACCCAATTCTTGAGAAAGATATTGAACTGATGCGTAAAGCAGATCCCTTGATTGAAGAGGGTAAGGAGTCATATCAATCATACTACAAGGATTTAAAAACTTGGGAAGCAGAAGCTGGAACAATAGCCGAGTTAGGAGGGAAGGTACCCACTCGTCCTAAACTGCCCGGGATTGCTGGAATGTGGCGCGGGCCTTCCCAGTTTTTCAACGGTAAAATTGCTCCTGTTATTCCTTTTGCGATACGTGGGGCCATCTGGTGTCAGGGAACGAGTAATAGTGGAGACGGTCGTATTTATGCATCTAGAATGGAGGCCCTTGTTAATGGTTGGCGGGATGCCTGGGGAATTCCTGATATGCCTTTCTACTTTACGCAGATGCAGGCATACGGTTCTCCGGATCCCAATAATGTGGGCTTCGCCGATATTCGTCAGGTACAACATAAGTTCTTTGTCGAAAATCGAGATCATGTGGGAATGGTCGTTCAGTCTGATCTTAATTCGGCACGTCCTCAGGGCATTCATTATTATAATAAGTTACACCCAGGTATGCGCTTGGCTCGCTGGGCCCTTGCCAAGCAGTATGGTAAGAAAGTCGCATACACCGGTCCGATTTATAAAGGCTGTAAGATCAAGGACAAAAAGGTGATCGTTTCCTTTGAGAAGGAAAGTCTCTTTGGCGGATTGATGGTAGGGAGCAAGGGAATGGCCAAGAATCGCACGGAACCCGGTATGTTTGTTGAGCCTGCCAAACCGACGCCCAATGATAAACTTAATCATTTCCGAGTCTGCGGGGATGATCGAGTCTGGTATGAAGCGGAAGCCGAGATACGGGGTGAGACGGTTCATGTTTGGTCGGATAAAGTATCCAAACCAACGGGAGTACAATATGCATACAGTGCGGTTCCGGAAAATTCCAACCTCTACAACCAGGCAGGTCTGCCTGCCACTCCGTTTGCTATGGTCAAAGGAAAGTTTATTTTTGAGGAAGATGACCTTGAGAAAGCGGCTGCCCTAAAAGCAAAGTATGCCCAGTGGACCGATCCGGATTATCCTATTCTCCAGGTTGCGGAGTACTATCGGGACGGAGTGATTCTTCAACGGGATCAGCCCATTCAAGTATGGGGTCATGCTAATAGAGGAGTGGAGGTTGCCGTTAACTTGGATGGTGAGATCAAGAAGGTATCACCCAATGAATACGAGCAATGGTCCGTTACTTTTCCTTCACGCCCAGCTTCTTCGGAGCCGATCACCTTGGAGATAAAATCAAGCCATGGTTTTGAGCGAACGGTGAGGGACATCCTTATCGGGGATGTTTGGTATTTGACGGGTAGCACCCAGCTCTCAAGCGAATGGGCTTATGATCGGAGAAATAAGGAGGTCGATCTCCCGAAAACATTGCCGCTTGTACGGGAATTCCGGAGAAGAACGGCGGCAAGTTCTTTTCCAACTCCACGTAAGAGACGTTTCGAAACCGGTGGTGGAAAGTATCGGACATACTGGTCGGCCGCCGACTTTTCACAGGAGAGTACTGGTGTAACGATGTTTGCCTATGAATTTGCCAAGGCCTTAGGGCGTGACGGTGTTCCTCAGGGATTCATGACTATGTCATCCGGTCGTGGGGGTAGGAGTCGCCAGTTGGCTTCTCCACTCTCGTGGACATCCTTTCGCGGAGTCAAGGATGTAAGGAATCCAGTGTTCAAGGGAAGACTAAAAGAGTTGTTTCTGCAGTATCCGGGAACATCAGTAGCCAAGCAGGCAATGTCCAAGCATATACTTGATGTAAAGAGTTTTGTTGCCGAAATAATCAATGGAGAAGAGCAAGGAAAGGATCCATCCACTTTTGCCTTACAGGCCCCCGCCTTTCCGGAGGCGGGCAGGGGAGATGATGTACCATCGGATACCATCCCCACATATGCCTATAATTGGAATGTTAGTCCGCTTACTCCCATGGGTGTAGCCGGAGTGATCTGGGTCCCATCGGAAAGTAATGTTGGGGAGAACCCTTCTGAGTATGGAGCCGAACTTGAAATTTACGCCAAAAGTCTTTCCTCTACCTATGCTCAAAAAAGAGTACCATTTTTATATGTTCAACCATCTGAATCTTTAGTGGAAGGAATAACTCGCCCCAAAATTCTTGGAGCCAAATTCCTCACTTTGGACGCTTGGCCCAAGAGTTTAAAGGAACTTGCTCATTCATTAGGAAAAATGGCAAGGTGAAGTATGAGTTATAAGTTTCTGGGGTTTATTTGCCTACTCGTATTCAACCTCCTCTCGGTCGCAAAGAGACCGAATATTGTTTTTATCTTGGCGGATGATTTGGGGTATGGAGACATCAAGGCATTTGGTGGAGAGAAGTCCAGAGTGCCCACCCCTCATTTTGATCTACTATGCCGGGATGGGATGAAGTTTACCAATGCTCATGTGACAAACTCAGTTTGTGTTCCCAGTCGTACCTCTATCATGACAGGTCGCTATGCCTTTCGGTTCAAAAAAGGGGAGCAAGGCGGACCATGGGGATTTATTGGTCTTCAGTTTCCCACGACCCAACATACTTTGGGAGACATGTTCAAGTCGGGTGGATACCGGACCGGATATGTGGGTAAATGGCATCTGGGTACACGCATGACCACAAAGGACGGGAAGACTCAGGGCCCTGCCAATACTGACTTTACCAAGCCCATCGAAATTGGCCCCACGGATTATGGGTTTGATGAGTGCTTTTTTCTTCCCGGTTCTCTGGATATGTTCCCCTACGCTTACATCCGAGGAAAAAAGTGGCAGGGTAGTGTGACGGCTCGGAAGGGTTGGAGCGCATTTAACCGGGTGGGGCCGGCGGCGGAGGATTTTCTGGATACTGAAGTGCTCTCCACTTTCTGTGATGAAGCGGGGAAATTTATTTCATCGAGTTCGAAAAAGAAGGATCCATTCTTTCTCTTTGTCGCTCTCACGGCCCCTCACACACCATCTGCTCCTGAAGCTGGCTTTGAGGGAAAAAGCGGGATGGGAATATATGGAGACTTTGTCATGAATACGGATGCATGTATCGGCCGGGTGCGTGAACATTTGCGAAAAGCCGGCATAGATAAAAATACCATGGTGATTGTCTCATCGGATCATGGTCCCGGTCATTATTCGGGTAGGCAAAGAAAAGCAATTCCACACCAAATGAAGGAGATGGAGAAAGAAGGCCATTTTAGCCGGGGGCAGTGGCGTGGGTATAAGTTCTCCAGTTATGAAGGTGGGTTGCGAGTTCCCTTTGGGGTGGTCTGGCCGGGTGTGGTGGAACCAGGTAGTCAGAATGATTCAATGGTCGGGCTGAATGATCTGATGGCCACGTGTGCCGATATTGTCGGGGTTGAGCTCAAAGATAATCAGGGTCCTGACTCCATCAGTTTTCTTCCCTATTTAAGAAATCAGGAAATACTGGTTCGTAATCATATGGTTGCCCATGGAACCCGGGCAGATGCCTATTACGAAGGTAATTGGAAGCTGATCCTTGGTCCGGGAAGTGGTAGTTCGGGTGGTCACTTCACCGAACCCAAGTCTGAGGATGCATGGAAACAGGCGATTCAAAAATTTGGTCGAAGACCGAAAAATCATGCTGAGCTCGAGCATCCCACTTTCATTCAATTATATAACTTGGCTACAGATCCCGGTGAACAGAATAACCTCGCTAGTATTCATTTTGAACGGGCAAAAAAGATGATCGATCGTTACAAGAAAGTCGTCGCGAATGGCCGGTCTACCCGTGGTCCCAAATTATCCAATGGTCGCGAAATAAAAATCTTTCGCCCTCCCGGCTTTATTTGGAAAAAATAAGATATGACCCCAATCCATTGTATTATGAAAATATTAATCTTTCACATTTTCCTGCTTCTCTTTTCTCAAGCCTTAACCATTGGTAAAAAGCCAAATATTGTCTTCTTTATTGCGGATGATGTATCGCAGGATGATTTCGGATGTTACGGGCACCCGGTAATCAAAACCCCACATATTGATTCACTGTCTGCCAATGGCATGCGCTTTGATAATGCTTATCTTACCACAAGTAGTTGCAGTCCGTCCCGGTGCAGTATCATTACGGGCCGTTATCCCCACAATACCGGAGCTCCCGAATTGCATGTCCGCTTACCACAGCAGCAAGTCCGCTTTCCAGAACTATTGCGTGAGGCTGGTTATTACACCGTACTTTCGGGAAAGAATCATATGTTTGGAAATAAGGACAAAGCCTTCGACCGAATCACCGGCGGGGGAGGTCCGGGTAAGGAAGAGGATTGGGTCGGTCATGTTAAGGACCGCCCTAAAGATAAACCTTTTTTCTTTTGGTTTGCATCGACTGATGCCCATCGTGCCTGGAGCATTACTAAAGAAGCACCCAAGTACGATTCCAAGGATGTGATTATCCCTCCGTACCTGGTCGACACAGCGATTACCCGTGAGGACCTGAGGGGATACTATCATGAAGTCAGCCGTTTCGATCATTACATTGGATTGGTGACTGCCGAGCTCAAGAAGCAGGGAGTTCTTGAAAATACCATGATCGTGGTTGCCGCAGATAATGGCCGTCCTTTTCCCCGTTGCAAATCACGTATGTACGACAGTGGAATCAAGACGCCATGGGTGGTCCATTTTCCTAAGGTCATCAAAAATCCTGCCGTTACCCAGAGTTTGATAAGTGTTATCGATCTGAGTGCGACCTGCCTGGAGCTTGCTGGTATAAAGGCTCCCGAGTGTGTTCAGGGTCGAAGCTTTCTGCCCATTTTAAAAAAACCGGAGACACGCATAAGGGAAGTGGTGTTCGCCGAACATAATTGGCATGTCTACAGAAATCATGAGCGTATGGTTCGCTTTGGAGATTACCTATACATTAAGAATAATTTCCCCAATCAGCCCAACCTCTGTTACGAGTCGGATGATCACTACCCTGCTGGGGCCGAACTTTGGAAGACTCATGCTGCCGGTAAGACAGAGGCGAACCAGTTACAAGTTTTTGCGAACCCCTGTCCTCCAGAGGAACTCTTTCAGGTTAGCGAGGATTCTCATCAGTTAAGTAACCTGATCGATGATAAAAAGCATGCCAAGGCCCTGAAGCAGGCTCGTGCACTCCTTGCAAAATGGACTGAACAAACTGGAGATTCCATCCCCGATAATCCGACCCCCAATCGTCATGATCCTCCCAGGATTAAAAATGGAAAAATTTTACCGCCCGGAAAAGCTGGGACCCGAAACCCACATGCCGAAATGCCGGGAGCATCCCGCAACGCATCCAAAATAAATCACTCCGGGCCCATCAAACTTTAGTTTTCAACCATGACCAAGGCGTCTGTAGTGATCTTGTTTACAGGCCTGTTTACAGGGTGTGGGAAAGACGATTCCATTATTGGTAGTTTGGATCAATCAGCACTAAAAGATGTAGAGATTATCGCTTTTCCCGGGGCCGAAGGTGCAGGTAAGTTTACCAAGGGGGGCCGGGGCGGAGACGTCTACCATGTGACCACGCTCAAAGACTCGGGTCCCGGATCATTCAGGGAGGGCATCGAATCAATCGAAGGACCGCGAACCATCGTATTTGATCTCAGCGGCACGATCCGGCTGAAAAATGATATCAAGATCAAAGATGTGTCTTACCTGACCATTGCGGGGCAGACGGCACCGGGAAAAGGGATAACCTTTGCGGACCGAAGGCTGCAAATCGAAAACTGTAGTCATGTGATCGCCCGGTATTTTCGCATCCGCCTAGGTGATGAAAACAAGCCCGATGGAACGAGCCCGGATTGCATCACGATCGAATACAGCAATCACATCATTCTCGACCATCTTTCCTTAAGCTGGGGCATTGACGGAAACGGTGATTTCCGGGGACTTAAAAATTCGACCCTCCAGTGGCTGATCTTTAGCGAAGCTCTTCATGACAGCATGCACGGAAAGGGCCCGCATGCGATGTGCACCTCATTTCGGGAGAGTGCGGGGTTTGCGACCTTGCACCACAATGTCTACGCATCCAGCCGGAACCGACACCCCTCCACTGCAGGGGGATCCCAAGTCATGGAATTTGTCAACAACCTGAATTACAATTGGAGCGGTTGCCACAACCTATCGGGCGAGCAATACAACCTGCTTAATAATTATTACAAAGCTGGTCCCATGAAAGGGGACAGGCTTCCTCTTCGCTATAAATCAAAGGCTCTCAATCCAGTATCTCACGGATACCTTTCAGGGAATCGCTTTGAGGGGTTGCCTGACGAATACAATCAAGACAACTACGCAGCGATGGACTTTGAATCTTCGGGAACGGATGGAACATACAGAGGTACCACCCGGGGTTTTTTCGAGACATCCGATCGTTTTGACGCAGGTAAGTACAAGTTGACCCAAATTGAATCAGCTCAAGAGGCATATGAGTCGTGCCTCAAAGAGAGTGGTTGTTCCCTGGTACGCGATGCCGTAGACGAACGTCTGATCGAAAGTATTCGAAACAATACAGGGAAGGTGATTGATTCTCAGGAAGAAGTTGGAGGTTGGGACAGGTATCCGTCAATTGTACGACCGTCTTATTTCGATACGGATCGTGATGGCATGCCCGATGAATGGGAAAGGGCGTGGGGCTTGGATCCTGATGATCTGTCCGATGGGAACGATGATCGCAGTAACGACGGCTTTACTAATCTTGAAGAATACTTGAACAGTTTGGTAACCCAGTGAATCAGTTTCAGGCTAATTTAATTCTTCTTATAACCGCCTTGATTTGGGGCTTTGGGTTTGTGGCCCAGCGGATGGGAATGGATCATTTGGGACCCTATTCTTTTAATGTTTGCCGTTTTTTGGTGGGAGCTCTTTCTCTTCTGCCGCTATTATTTTTCTTGAGGAAAAAGGAGAGTGGTTCCACAGAACTCAATCCATCCTTTTGGAAGTTTTCGATATTTGCCGGTTTTGCACTCTTTGGGGGAGCGACCCTCCAGCAGGTCGGTATTCAGTATACAACGGTGGGCAAGGCTGGTTTTATTACTGGGCTCTATGTGGTGATTGTCCCCATTCTTGGACTGTTTCTCCGCCAGAAAATCGGGAGATGGACCGTCATTGGATGTGTCTTGGCCGTACTGGGTCTTTATTTCCTGAGCATCAAGGAGAACTTTTCCATGGGGTGGGGGGAGACTCTGGTCCTGATCGGAGCTTTTTTCTGGGCGGTTCATGTGCAGGTCATTGGGGCTGCCAATAAACGGAAGCTAAACCCGATCAAATTAGCACTTGTTCAGTATCTGGTCTGTGCGGGACTTAATTTATTACTCAGCTTGCTGTTTGAAACTTTTTATTTCGATCAAGTCATCCTTGCTTCGGGAGCCATCCTCTATGCCGGTGTGGTTTCAGTGGGCATCGCCTTTACATTGCAGGTTGTCGCTCAAAAAAAGGTAGATCCAAGTCGGGCAGCGATCATTCTTAATCTGGAAGCAGTCTTTGCGGTACTGGCGGGCTGGTTATTCTTTACCGAAGTTTTATCGACCAAGGAATGGGTAGGATGTGGTCTTATGTTTTTGGGGATGATCCTCTCTCAAATTCCTTCCAGGAAGAAGCAATGAATAAATTCCGCCCAATAAATACCGTGTGTGCTCGTAAATCGTTGAGAGAAGGATCCCTGCTTGGAGGATTGGGCCGTTTGGTCGACGGTGACTTATCCGTTGCGAAATCTATAACAGTGTAAGTCTTCTTAGAGAGACTTTACCTTGATATTTTTTACTAGAACCGTGCTGCCTGGGTCATGGGCTTGAAGGCCGATCGTGCCCTTTGAAAGTTTGCGGGTTCCTTTGGCATCCTTGCCCTCATTGTAGACCACCACGGTTTTACCGTCCACTTTGGTTTCAACGCGTTTTCCTTTTACGATGATTTCGTAATGGAACCATTCATTGTCCTTGGCTGGTGCTTCGAGATTCTTTTTCACAATGTATACGCTGCCTGTCTTGACGGGATCCTTTTGGGTCTGATTGATCTGTGCCTCATGTCCAACTGGCCAGCCCTTGTCCTGATACTGGGTGTGGAAAAAGATTCCTCCGTTGGATCCCGGTTTGGTCATCACATCAGCCTTGAAGTGAAAATCCGTCATCTCCTTACCTTTGCCGGTGTAGTAGACCATGGATGGTTTACCATGGCACTTGATCGAACCGTCCTTGACCGAAATACTCTCCGGATTCCACTTATCGATTCTCCAATTGTTCAGATTCTTCCCGTTAAACAAGAGTTTCCAACCATCCGCTTTTTCAGATTTGGATAGGGCATTGTCAGATGCCGATAGTACGGTAGCAAATGAGAAAAGGACTGTAAGAAGAGAAGGGATTAATTTTTTCATTCGAAAACGGATATTCGAAGGTTTAGGGAAAAGCAACCGCCCAGTTGAATTCTTACAGTTTTAAATAAGAGAGGTTTTTACGAAAATCTTTTTGGAAACAAATTCGAACTCTGATTCATTACCTAATAGTGAATAATCAGAAAAAAGAAAAGGAAGGACCAACCCCCACCGAAGAGGTGCAGTTACTCTTTGTGCGTAATGAGAATGCCATTCGGGCATTCATTCGGGCACTGCAACCTTCTTTGTCGGATGCAGACGATGTTCTGCAGGAGACTTTTTTGACCGTTTCGCGAAAGGCATCTAGTTTTGAAATCGGGACGAATTTTACGGCCTGGGCATGCGGGATTGCCCGATTAAAGGTACTGGAAAATTTCCGTCAGAATAAACGGGCGAATGTCCTTAGCGAAAAGGCAATCATTGCTTTGACCGAGGATGTCCCAACACCGGAGAGCTTTAAAGAAAGAGAACAAGAACTGTCAAAGTGCATTGCCAAACTACCATCAAAACTGAGGGACCTTCTCTGGAGAAGATATTCCCGCAGGCAAACCTCAGATGAAATGGCCGAGGCTTTGAGTATGACCTCAAACGCAGTGCGGGTCGCCCTCTCAAGGTCACGCATGAGTTTGCGTGACTGTATCAATTTACAACTCAAGGAGACAAAGGGGATATGAAAATGGAAAAGAAAAAAAGAGAACTGGATGATCTGCTGAACAGGTACCTGGATGGAAACCTGTCAGAAGCCGATGTCCGAGTCTTAAGTACTCAAATCGAGGAATCTGCTGAGGTAAGGGAACGCTATTGGGAACTTGCTTCGATCCATGGCATGGTCGAGCAAACTATGCAGAGTACCTCCCTTCAAGCTACCACTGGCAGGGAGTCCGCAGAGCAAGAAAGAAGACCAAGAGCTTCAGGTTTGTCGCGGATCAAGACCGGAATTGCCGGACTGGCAATTGGAGTATTCAGTGCTTCAGTTGTCTGGGCATTTAAGCTGCCGCAGGACAACCAACCCCAACCAAAGATACAGGAAATTGTTTCCGAAGGTTTTGAAAATCCTGAACATAATTTTAAACGAAGATTCCCTTTTGAAGCGGGTAAATGGTTTGGGGATATATCTTCGATTTCAGCAGACCAAGAGAAATCTTCCGCAAGCGGTGTGCGAGTTGCACAATTTTTGGATAACCCGAAGACTAAGTTTGCTTATGCCCGCTACCTGATCGATTTGGGATCTTATGCTGAAGTGTACCCAACCCATACGAGGTCACTCCGAGTGGATACTTCCTTTTTCGCATCTAATTTGGATGACTCTTCCGTTTTCCAGATTCGTCTGGCAGCCTTTAGTCAGGCTCCCCAAGATATTGCTCGCATTTGGAATGACCGCGAAGTTCTTTTTGATCAAGTCCTCCAGCATGTCGGTAGGAACCATATCACTAAGCCTGGCCAGGATTCTGAGTGGCATAAATTGGGTGCGTCCATCGAAATCCCTCCCGGAACCCGAAGTGTGGTAATTTCTTTGGGAGCCGGTATGGTTGATTCAAACGCTGACAAATCAAATCATTACCTCGATGATATCCGAGTTTCCTTAGTCGATAGCCCTCGGGCCATCTATGCCGACAATGCCCAATAAACCCGAAGCCTAAAGCTAAACAACCCATTACTATCAAAATGAAGCCCTTATTACTATTATTTGCTGTAACAGCTATATTTACTTCTAAATCTGTGGCTGAGAAACCCGTTCATCTCTTCGTCCTATCCGGGCAATCCAATATGCAGGGCATGGACCCGGAGACCGGGTTCATGCCGGAGGCAAAGAAACTTTTTAAGGATGAAAAGGTCGTTTATATCAAGGTGGCAAAAGGTGGTCAGCCGATATGCAGGTGGCTCGAAGAATGGCAGGATATAGCGAAAAAGAATGGACTCGGTGAAAAGGACATAAAAAGGATTCACAAGGATGGGGAGGTAGAGTTTTATCAGCCGATTCTCGATCAGTACAAGGAGATGCTTGATAAGCACCCAAAGTTTGCGTCGGTTACTTTTTGCTGGATGCAGGGAGAGCGCGATGCCAACGGCGGCGGACAGCCTGCCTATAAAGATTCCTTGAAGCTATTGATTAGTAAATTGCGCCGGGATTTGGAGTGCCCGGACATGAACATTGTTATCGGCCGCTTAAGCGATGCTGGTGAGAAAAAAGAAAGTTGGGCGGCAATGCGAAAGATCCAAATGGAAATAGTCGATGAAGATCCGAGTGGTGCCTGGGTCGATGTGGATGATCTTAATGATCGAGAAAAGGATGGGAAGGTCAGCAACGCAGTTCACTACAACAGACCGGAGGGTTACATCATTCTCGGGCAGCGTTTTGCTCGACAGGGCTATGCGCTTATCAGGGGAGAAAAGCCCGCAGAAGACGGCAGGCCGTAGTCCAATTTTACCTCCAAGGATTCAGCGTTTAGATTCCATAAACTTCCTCCTATGAATCAATTATTCTCTATTTTCATTATTGGCTTGGTTGCCATGGTCATCAGTTTCACGACATCCCTTCAGGCAGCTCCGAATAAGACAGATCCTCGTTGGAAAGTTTCGACGGTCAAGGATTGGCAGGGATTCATTTCTAAATCCAAAGGGGTCAAGGTCGCAGATGGACATGCCATCGCACAGAAGCGAGAGGTATCCTTCACCAGTAAGTTGAAAAAATTCGCCAAGCCGGCCAAGTTGCGGGACATCGAGATTAAACAAAGTGTCGAATGGATGAACTGGAAACCGTATTCCATATACAATCTCAACATGAGGAATGCACCGGTCTTGATCAGTCATGGTCCCAATGATCATTGGGCTGTCGCTCAGTACCGATCAGCCGAGCAAATCGTAGAATGGCATCAAAAAAAGGTTGAAGATGCCAAGAACAGAAAAAGGAAGCCACCTCCGCCTCTCGGGTTCTCTCTTGAAGGGTTCGAACCGGAAGAAGTCATCTTGGAGGGGTACGATGAAAAGCTCGTAACGACTCCTTTTCCGAATCAATATCGCCCAGCCGAATCCAAGGCAGATGTCACTCATCGCACCTACCAACGAGCCTGGAAAAGTGGTTACCATGCCTGGCACAGTCGGGACATGATTAATTGGGTGCATTACGGTCCCACGGCCATGGCTCCGACCGTGACCACGGCGGAATACAAGGACGGTAAAACCTATTTCTATTACGACCGCCCCAATGACCGGGATCCTCATCTCATCATCGATAGCGACTTGCGGGATGGTGTGCCCGGGGAAGACAAAGGTCTCGCATTCGACGCACCCTGGGGCGGTTCGGATGTGGGAGTGATTCGGGACTTAGAGGGAAAATTTCATATGATTTCGGAAAATTGGCAGCCAATCAATGCTTCCAAGCGTTCATGGGACTCACCCTTGGCCAGTCATATGGTGAGTGACGATGGAATCGGAAATTTCAAAATCCTCGAACCTGCAGTGGACTACCGAACCAAGCCAACCGGCAGGACGGACACCTTTGAGCATCCCCATTGGAACGATGAGGAGAAAGTGGTGACCTATGAAATCCATGAACCCGAACAGGATGCTTTCGGGGACTGGGCCGCCATTGCCATCGGCGGACAGTATTACCTCGTGGCCGATTACGATCCTGCTGGCTCACATGATCGCAGTGGCATGAGCGTCGCTCTCTTTACTTCAGAAGATATCAACAAACCATTTCGTTTCTATGGACATATTGGCTCCGGTCACCCCGATCCCGATGTCATGTTTGCGGATGGAAAATTTTATCTGATCACCCAGACAGCTACTGACTTCGTTAGCGATGGCCCCTGGGTCGGTATGGCCAAACTAAGGGCAGGAGTCGATAAGGATGGCGACGGTAAGATCGATCAATGGTCAAAATGGCAGGATGCTGAAGAAACTTATTCAATAATCAAAGGCTTCTCAAAACAGGTTGATCGTAAGCCCGCAAAAGTCTCCTTTTCCGATTTACCGGCAGGCAAAGGTTTTCAGGTTGAGATGAAATTACTCGCAGATGAAGACGACACAGTACTTCCCAAGATCGATCAACTGATCGCAACTTTTGATTCGCCGTAGAGATTATCTTTTTGAATAGAACCATCAAAAGAACAAACCTGGAAATGAGCGTGAATACATCGATTTTTTGGAAACAATTCACAGCCATCCCATAGGGACTGCCAGGACATCTTGAAACCTTGGATTCATAG
>CAWVXY010000009.1:0-86326 GCA_963934295.1 uncultured Opitutia bacterium | reverse complement strand
AATGGGATTGGTGTGAAGCCACAGTTCGAGGTGAAAATATTTGGGACGAAACAAAATAATTTACAGTTTACTGTGCTCGAAGACGGTAGTCGATCCCAGTTGTACTCGATGACTGCATTCGTAAAAGATGATCATTTATATCTCGGATATTATGGAGATAATCATTGCTGGTATCCCGACGGGAAATTGAAGGGGGTTTCTCACTTTTCTAAGGGTAGACAACACGGTAAGCAGATTACTTGGTATCCGGACGGGACCTTACGTAGGAGTTGGTACTGGCACTATGGAGAATTTCATGGTCGATGGATGGAATGGTATGAAAATGGAGTGACTTCTTTTCAGGGACATTATCGATATGGAAAGAAGCATGGAAAATGGTGGGAGTGGTACGAAAATGGACGGATGAAGGTGGCAGGAGATTTCCTGGATGGATATGCCTTGGATCTGACGGTTTGGAAGCCAGATGGTACGCTTTGTCCAGAATCCGGAGTGAGTGCCGGTTTCGGATACTGGCTAAGTTACGACTCGGATGGTAATGAAACGAGACGTTCCGAAATCGCCAATGGTGAACTAGTCTATGATTTAGAGGAGGAGGAAGATGAAGAGGAAGAATCTGAAAGCTGAACAATTTTCGGTGAAACTCTGATCTGAACGGTATTCTGGAATTTGTTTTACCTTCCAATCACTCGGATTTTAAGTTCTGCTAAGTTGACAAAGTCTTCGATCCCTGTGTGCCAAAGGGAGAATTCTTCCAGGTTTAGTTTGGGGAGTAGGTAATAAAGTTTGAGGAGGGAGATTGGACCAAGCTCTTTCCGGTTTCGGTTATTATAGAGGTGGATTTCAAGCTCGGGAGTTTCATCGGCGAGGAGGGTAACATCGGTGAATTCATGAGATTTGTCTTCTCCGAAAATAAATACATCATTTTTATTATTGTCCACGACGATGAGTTTTCCCAAAACGAGTTGCTTGGCAATTTTCTGAGCGAGTGGGGAGTGTTTTGGGTCGGAGTCCAGTTTAAGGATTTCCCGAAGGCGGGGTCTTGCCTGAGCGAGACAAAATATTCGTTCACAGAATAGGTCGGCTTCTTTTTCGGTGATGGTATGGCCGATGATTTTCATGGGATGTATTATACCAGTGGAATCTTATAAAAGATAGGTCCCGCTCCCGTCATAAGTGTCATAGGAGACATTGTCTGAGATCCGTTTTAGAGAGCAGCCCTTGGCTCAAATACTCCTTTTATACTTTCTAAGTATTCATCATTCGTGGTGTCCGCGGCCGCTTTGAGAGCGGCAATAAATTCGGAACAAAATTCATCCACTTTATCTTGATTTTCAGTTTTAGGGACTTGAGCAACCACTCCAGGATTACTTCTTCTTTTAAATAAATGAACGAGATAGCCTGTTGCCTGCTTAAGGATTTTGTTATCTTTCCATCCTGTTGCTATTTGGAGAGCAGTTACATCAGGCGCTTTTGACCAGCGTTCCGCATGACGAATTTCCAATTCAATAATTTGATTTTCAAAGGAAATAAGATTGGAAGCTAGGCCGCCGTACATTCTATAGCATTTATCACGACGGTGAATATGGTTAATACGAATTTCTTCAAGTTCAGGAGAAAGGTTTGGTTTAAGCGGATTTATATTTTTCATGGAGAAAAGATATAATCCATTACCGGATAAAAAATAAGAATGCAGGATGTCATATGTGTCATATGAAAATTTATTTGGTGGGAGTATGTATTACAGACTTGCTTGGGAATTTATTCGTTACTAAAAATTTATTAGATTATGCCCAAGAATTATGTCAGCCGGAGATTATTCCTTAAAGGAGCGGGGGTTTCTATGGCTTTGCCGATGCTTGAGGCATCCATTCCGGCAAATTCGATTAAGGGAGAAATAAAGAAACCGGTTAAGAGATTTGTCTGTCTTTCCAATAATTACGGGGTTTATCAAAAAGCTTTTTTTCCAGAGGCATCGGATACAGGAATAGAATATACCATGCCGGAGACTTTGTCTTCCCTTGGGAAGCATAGAAAAGAGATTTCACTTTTTCAGAACTTGGACCATGGGTTTACAGGGGGGCATGCTGGGGTGCCGGTTTTATTAAGTGGGGTACGGCCAATTCTGGCTCATAATTTTAAGGAGGGAAATATTAGCCTCGATCAAAAATTAGCGGAACATTATGAATCAGCTACCAGATTCCCGTCGATGACATTGAGTTGCCGGGAGAGAAATCTTTTGAGTTTTACGCGTACCGGTGTCCAGATTCCTTCCGTTAGTATGCAGCAGGCTTATCGAAGTATGTTTGTTGAAGAAGCATCCTTGAGCAAGGCATCGAAAAGGGAAAAAATGACCCGGCAGAATAGCATTCTGGATGTAGTGCGTGAGCAGGCGAATGATTTACAGAGAAAGCTTGGGAGTCGGGACCGTACAAAATTGGAGGAATATTTTGATTCGGTTCGAACATTGGAGAAAAAGATCCAGCAGCAGGAACCCTGGTTGGATCGGCCAAAGCCCAAGGCGCTAGTAGATGAGCCAAAGCCAGGAAATAGTACGGAGGAGCAACTCCGGGCAATGATCGAGATTATTGCTCTGGCATTAAAGACAGATTCAACCCGTGCCATTACTTGTGTGAGTGGATTTGTGAATGGTGATTTTGGATTGAATGGTGGGTATCATGGATTTTCTCATCATGGAGAACGGGAAGAATTAGTGAGTGCATTAAAGAAAATTGAGGGTTTTCAAATATCGATGATGTCGTACTTGATTGATCTTCTGAAAAAAGAGGAGGATTTAATCAATGGGGGTTCTCTTTTTGATAACACTTCAATTTTATACGGTTGCGGGATGGCAACGGGTACACATTCAACCAGGAATTTACCTTTGGTTTTGGCGGGTGGTGGATTTAAACATGGCGAGCATAAGGTATATCCGGAAGAGGATGGAAAGCGTGTGCCGGCTGCGAATTTATTACTAAGTATTTTACAATCCTGCGGTTTGGAAATTAATCAGTTTGGTGCAAGTACAGGTACTCTTTCCGGGCTGGAGTGGACATAGTACTTTTATCGGGACAGAATCAAAAGAAGGGATGGGGGGAGAGCAATCCGTGAATCGAAAACTTTGTTTATTCGTTTTGATTTTAGGGATCGTTCAAGTTGTATCTTTATCCATTTTAGGAAAACAAAAACCTGCCAAGTTTGGTGCGTTTTTTAAGACCCATTGCTTCGAGTGCCATGGAGTGGATGAGCAGAAGGGCGAGGTGAGGTTGGATAATTTACCCTTTGATTTGAAAGATCATGAAAATATTGAGCTTTGGCAAATGGTGCTCGATCAATTGAATTTGAATGAGATGCCTCCTCAGAAAAAACCAAGGCCGGATGAAAAGGAGACCCGTGAGGTGATCAGCTTTTTAACTGATCGTTTATCTGATGCCTATGAAAATGCTAAGAGTACGAACCGCCAGACTGTTCTTCGCCGGCTAAACCGGTATGAACTACGCAATACATTACGTGATTTGCTTTTTTTAAAGGGAGCTGATTTTGCTCCGGGTGCAAGGGCGGCCAAGCTGATTGATAATAATGGGAATGGAAGTGTGGAAAGAACGGGTACAGATCCGTTACGATTTTTTCCTGAGGATGAAAAGGATGAGGGTTTTGTAAATATTGGAGATCATTTAGTAATGTCCGATTTTTTACTAAAATTAACCATGGATGCAGTGGAGGAAAGTTTGCTACGGGCAACCCAATTGGGACCTCGTCCATTAGTGCAGGAGCAGAGATTTTCGGGAGTTTTTATAAAGGGAAAAGGACAGGGTGAACATCCGGTGGAAACGGTTTCAAGAGAACAAGAAACGGATCATGAGAAATTGGTGGTTGGCTATGAAAGGTATGGCCGGTTAGTTCCCACGGATTTGAGAAGAGGGGTGGAGTATGGAGCACGGTATAAAATTACGATTGAAGCATCGGCACATAATCCCATGCATCCATGGGAAGAAAAAATACCGTTGTATCATGATCAAGGCTTTGAACTGGCCTTGAATATAGCGAATACAAGTTCGGGGGGAATTGCGGGGCCAACCTCGAGAAATTTAGCAGTTTGGCCATTAGCTGGAAATGGGAAGAAACAGAAGTTTTCCATGGAGGTATGGTTGGATAAGGGGTGGACTCCATGGATTGGCTGGGAGAATGGACCGGATCCAAAATTGTTACGGGTGGATCAATTAGTGGAAAAATATCTTCCGGATCAATACTTTAAGCGACCGGATAAGAAGGTGGATAAAAATGGACATGAACAATGGTCTCCGAATTTAGCGAAGCTTTTAATAAAAGGGGGATATGCCGGGCCGCATTTACGGATTCATAGTCTCGTACTGGAACCATTAATTGAATCATGGCCACCAGCCAGTCATGTAAATTTGTACGGTAGTGCAAAAGGGGGGGCTGAGGAAATTCATAAATTGGTGAAGCGTTTTGCCAGTCGAGCCTTTCGAAGACCGGTGAGTCAGAAAGAAATAGAGCCTTTTTTAACTTTGGTAAGGAGTGGGGAATTAAAACCGGTACATTCTCCTGGCGAGGGAATTCAGGAAATGAAGTACAAAGTATTTGAGGGTGAATGGTCGAAATTGCCAGATTTTGAAAATTTAAAACCGCTCAAGCAGGGAGAAGCCAAGCTCGGGTTGATCGATCTTTCTCATTCTCCTAAAAGAGAAAAGTTTGGAATGGTTTATTCCGGAAAAATAGAGGCTCCGATGGATGGTGAGTATTTATTTAAAATGGCATCTGATGATGGGGCCAGAATCTTAGTGGATCAAAAAAGAGTTCTGGAACATGATGGTTTGCATGGGGCTGTGTTAAAGGAGGCTAAGATAAAACTTAAGAAGGGAGCTCATTCAATAAGAGTGGAATACTTCGCTTTTGGACAGCCGAATAGTTTTCGGGCATCCTGGGGTTTACGCGGACAGGCACAGGTGAGGCTTTCCAAATTTGCATTTGAAGAAAAAGCCAAGGAAAACACACAGAACGGAATGCCGCCTCAAATCCGAAGTTTAATGGATGCATATTCAGCTATTCTTTGTTCGCCTAAATTTTTATATTTGGAGGAAGATGGGGATCAGCTTACTCATCACCAAATCGCATCGAGATTAAGTTATTTTTTATGGTCTTCCATGCCGGATGACGAACTAATCTCGCTTGCTGAAAAAGGCCAACTTAGAAATCAGGATGTGCTTGAAAGACAAGTGGAGCGTATGCTTGCGGATGAACGAGCTATGGCATTTGTGAACCATTTTCCTTCGGCTTGGTTACGGATGGACAAACTGGGAGAGATGCCTCCGTCGGGGGGGGATTTTCAATTTTACAAGAATGTAAAAATTGAGCCGATGATGAGTAGACAGGTAACCCGGTATTTTGAGGATATACTGCGTACGAATTCCTCAATTGAGGAGTTTATCAGTTCGGAATACACTTATATGAATCAGCCCCTGGCGAAGTGGATTTATAAAAAAGAGGGAATTCGTGGGCATGTGTTACGAAAAGTTTCCGCTGAGCCAAATCGGGGTGGTGGGATTTTTACTTTACCGGGATTAATGACCGCCACAGCAAACGGGGTGGATACTTCACCAGTGGTTCGTGGGGCATGGGTTTTGGAAAATATTTTGGGTACTCCACCATCTCCTCCGCCTCCGGATGTGGAGCCTTTGCCCACAGATACGAGAAAGGCAAAGACGATTCGTGATCAGTTGGAACTGCACCGAAAGCATGCGGCCTGTAATAATTGTCACCGGAAGATTGATCCTCTTGGATTTCCTTTTGAAAATTTTGATGTGGTGGGCAGATGGCGAGATCAATACAAGGCGAGCAGAGCAAAAGTGGATCCTTCTGCGGTTCTATCCAATGGTGAGGAAATCAATGATATTAAAGGACTAAAGAAATTATTGATGGAAAAAAAGGAGTTGGTTGTTCGTAGCCTGACCGAAAAAATGCTCATCTATGCAACCGGGCGAAAGCTTGAAGTTCTGGACCGCGGAGAAGTGGATCGAATTGTGACGGAATTAAATGAAAATGATAACCGGTTAAGGAAGTTAGTCCATTTAGTCTCAACCAGTGAGCTTTTTCTTACCAAGTAAAATTTGAAATAAGGTCATCCGCTCAGTGATGATATCTCTTCCTGATATTAGCGGGAATAAATGTTATGAATTGTAGATTACAGAATTAATTAATCGATAATGGGAGTATGCGGTTGCCAAAAAAGAAAGCTGTCAGTTATGGGTTGGTATATGCATCTAATTTTTAAAATATTTCTTTCATTGTTGTTTGTTTTTTCCACTTTTGTACATGGGGGTGGTCTAGTGGATTTACCTTTCATTAAACCCGAAAAGGTGGGAATGGATGCCAAGAAGCTCGAGATGGTGGACCAAAAAATGGAGGAGTTGATCAAGGAGGACCGCCTTGCGGGTGGGATCGTGGTCATCGCGAGGAAAGGGAAGGTGGCTCATTTTGGAACTTATGGAAAGAGAGACTTGGAGAATAATTTACCGGTGGAGAAGGATACGATCTTTCGGATTTATTCGATGACCAAGGCGATCACTTCGGTGGCTGCTCTAATGTTAAATGAGGAAGGGAAGTTGAGTCTGGATGATCCACTTTCGAAATATTTCCCGTTTCTCCAAGCAATGAAAGTGTTAGACAAGGATAAACTGGTTGAAGTGAAGAGCGAAGCAACGGTGGCCGATTTACTTAGGCATACTTCCGGACTGACTTATGCCTGGTCTTCGAATAAGAAAATCAGGCAGGCACTCAAAGATGCCGGTGTTTTAGACCGTGATAAAGAACTCGTTCCTATGGTGAATGGTATGGATAAGGTGCCTTTGCTTTTTCAACCGGGTTCGGACTGGGTATACGGATGTTCAACCGATGTGCTGGGTGCGGTGGTTGAGGTAGCCTCGGGCATTGCATTGGATCGATTTTTTCGGGAGAGGATCTTTAAACCTCTTCAAATGGTGGATACTGAATTTTATGTGCCGGCAAATAAAGCGGATCGTTTTGCGGCCAATTATAATTATAAGGATGGCAAGCTAACATTGAAGGATGATCCCAAAACCAGCCAGTATTTAGAAAACCCAGCTTTTAAATCGGGTGGGGGCGGGCTCTGTTCGACGGCGTCGGATTATATGAGGTTTCTTTTGATGATTCAGAATGGTGGAAAGTTTGATGGGAAAAGATATCTAAAGAAAAAGAGTGTGAAATTAATGACCACTAATCAAATACCCAAGGGAGGAGGATGGGTGACCTTTGGAGATGAGGTCCGTGAAGGAGTTGGGTTTGGGCACGGATTTTCAGTACGGGTGAAAATGAGTGACTGGGATCCGGATGGTCGGGTGGGAGAGTATGGATGGGGCGGTGCGGCGAGTACGCACTACTGGATTTCTCCGAAGGATGATTTGGTGGTGCTTACCCTCGAACAAGTGATGCCTTACACTTTCAATACCGAATGGGCCCTCAAGGGATTAATCTATGATGCTTTGTTGGATTAGGATGCGAAGTCTAACAATTCTAAAGCATTTGGATCATCCAGGGTGATGGGATGGAGGCTTATTTGAGGGTGGGTTTTTGAGAACATGCGATATTTACTTTTCTTAAAACTTTGTAACGTGGCCTTAGCTTCATAAGCAATCTGTTCATTAATGATAAAATCAACCTCGTTTTTATCCTGAGTGCGCCAAAACTTAATGTCCTCAACCGGGCAACGACACATTTCGGTAAAAAAGATGTTTTCCAAGTATCCACCGAGATCCATTCGATCGTTGAATCCTTGAAAGTTTTTCAAGATTGAATTTCGGTACCCTGGGTCGAGAAAGTATACTTTTGGCATTTTAGTAAGTTCTTTTCTGAGATTACGGTGAAAGGGTCTTACGAGTTTAATTACGAAACTTTTTTCTAACACGAACAGATAATACTGAACTGTGTCGCGGCTAAGTTGCAGGGTGCCTGCGATCTCATTGGCGTTAACCATTTCTCCCACTTGAGATGCTAGAATTTTGACGAGCATAAAAAACTTTGCCTCATTCTGAATGGCGGATTCGTAGATGTCTTTCTTTAAGAGGCTTGTGTGTAGCTCCTTGAGTAGTTCTTTTTTTTCTTCAATCTCTAGGGTAGTCACGACCTCGGGGTAACCTCCATATGTAGAATACTCCAAATATAATTCGTTCAGAATTTTTCTTTGGGGACTAAGCAATTCACGTTTTTGACCGAGGAGGAATTGTAATGAAGTTTCCCGAATTTTCTGTGAATGTTTTCCTTCTCCTTTTGCGTCCAGAAATTCGCTAAAAGAAAAGGGGTGAATGGGGATTATCCATTTTCTGCCAGCAAGTGAGTCACGGAATTTGTGATCCAAGTAAAAGGCTGAAGAACCGGTAACTACTAACTTTAACCAGTCTTTATGAAGATCGTAGTGGTATTTTAAAAAATTGGACGGATCATCGAGGTATTGAATTTCGTCAATTAGTAAATAACAGGTTTTACCTCGCGGTATGTACGAGAAAAGCTTATCCGGATGTTGATTGAGATCGCGAAGGATATCAGGGTCTTCCAAAGTAAAAAAATGAACTGTAGCACCTTCATCCACGATCTTGTCTCTTAAGGTTTCTAAGAGGGTTGTTTTCCCACTTTGTCTAGCCCCGGTCAGAATGAGGATTTTATTTCCATCCAGTTTCTTGCATATCTCAGGATAGATTTTACGAGCGATCATATTTTAAATATGATCAATATTTAACGATCGTCAATCGTATATTATCGAATAATTTGAGGTTTTAGATTGTGTATTATTAGTTTAATGCCCTTGGCTTTTATTCTGCTTTTAATATCGAATGGGCACCGAAGGGATTATTCTATGATGTCTTTTTGGAGTAATAGGTGTAAGGAGAATTTTATCTAGTTGTAATTTCCCAAGAAGACAAGCTAATGGCGATTAAACAGTAAACTTGCATTAAATGATAATCTGAATGATAATTAACCCATGAAAGCATTTGAGATTATTGAAGAAATCAAAAGTTTACCTTCTGCTGAAAAAAACAAGGTAATTGAATTTGTTCGAAGTATTCCAAACGCTGATACTGTTGAAGCAATCGAAGAGCCTCTAAAGGATTTACCCCGATTTGATTCGGTTGATAAACTTTTCGAGGAACTTAAGACTTAATGCTCAAACTAGTTCGGAAAAGCCGTTTCAAGAAAGACTTTAAGAAACTTCAATCTGCTGGGAAAGATCTTGTGAAATTAGCCGAGATTATTTCTCGATTAGCAAGAAATGAAGTCCTTCCGCCTCATCACCGCGATCATCGATTAATCGGTGATTATAAGTCTTGTCGAGAGTGTCACATCTCCAGTGATTGGCTTTTGATCTATAAAGTAAATGATGATGAATTAATTTTGATTCGAACGGGTTCTCATAGCCAACTATTCAGCTGATTTAAATTAATTAAAAAAAGTATAACAAACACACTTTGCCCTCTATTATCATTTAAGTGATCGACCATAGTATCCAAATCTAAAACTCGGAATGTAGAGAAGAGAAAAGGTAGATTTGTTGGGAGTTCGGTCTTTAAGTTTATATTATAAGCAACTTACCTCACTATCATATGAACTGGTAAGTGATTCTATTCATTTGCTCACCTTTGGCTCCCATGAGAATTTTTATCGGGACATTAAAAGAGATCGGTGAGGATCTTACTACATTATCTCGCATCAGCGGAATTTACATATGGGAAAAACGGTTCCACTTTATTGCCCCCGAAGGGAACATTTGCAGTTCGGTCTTTTGATCAGTTTTCCAACCCAAGATATTCGGTTGGTTTGTAGATTGGGATTCCTTGAAAAGGGTGGATTGCAAGTAAATCCTTATCCCCAGATAAAATGAAATCTGCAGAACCGTTTATTGCGAGTTCAAGGAATTTATTATCTTTGGGATCTCGACATGCTGTAATGGTCTGTACAATATCAATTTTTATGCACAGTGGTGCAATAAGAGTGAAGAATCGTTTACGGTCTTCTTGGCTTAAATATTTATCGAATTTTGGACGGGCTAGAACTTGAGCCAGTTCGGAGAGAGTGGAGTCTGAGACGAGCATGTCGCCCCCTTTTTGTGCTTTTGTAAACGCTTTTGCGGGTTTTGAATTAGGCAAGAGAAGCCGACTAATAATAAGGTTCGTATCGGCAACAAAGCGATAACCAAGGTAACTCACTTATCGGAAAGCAAGCGGCTTAATTCTTTTTGATTCAGACCTTTTTTCTTTGCCCGTAGTGATACTTCGTCACAAAAGCGGGTAAATTCGCCGATATTTATGTTTCTCATCCGATCATATTCCTGAGCTGAAATTACCACTGCAGCAGGACGGTTGTGTTTTTTAATGAAAACAGGTTCTCTTTGTGCGGTTTCCATGACCTGTCCAAAAGATTGTTTGGCTTCATTTGCCGTGAAATATTTCATATTCATCTAAATTAGACGAATTAGATGAATTAGTCAATATGCAGAGATGTATCCTGGGTAATCAAATAATAGTGAATTACATTTTTACTTTGGATGTTGCATTCCCCTCTCATCCAATTTCTAGATCATCACTTAGATGAGACTCCCTTTGTTTATTTCTTTTTTTATGTCTACGGTTCTTTACGCTGAAGATTGGCCTCAGGCATTTGGTCCCAATGGTGATTTTACTGTTAATGGCAAGGCTGTTGATTCATTCAGCGTGTCCATGGATGAGCATATTCTTTGGCGAACCACGATGCCAAGTACGGGGCAGGGGACGCCGATTATTTCAAATGGGCGGATCTTTGTGACCTCACATGAAAGAATGGAGGAGGATTCAGAAATGGGTACTGATGTTGTGGGTATTTGCCTGGATGTAAAGACGGGGAAGAAATTATGGGAAAGAAAAATACCCGGTACGCGTACGACTGATTTATCCAGTTTGTTCAGTGATAACACGGCAGCGTCTCCTGTGAGTGACGGCGAACGGGTGGTTTTTATGAATGTGGGGGGGACGATTGCCTGTTTTGATTTTGAGGGAAAGGAATTGTGGACACATAAATGGACTCCCTTTGGTCGGCATCATGCACGGGCGCATGAGCCGATCTTGCATGATGGAATGGTCATTGTTGCACATACTCCAAAATACGACTTACCAATTGAGGTGACGACGAAGGCAGGATCGAAGGCACTTGGTCGGGGGAAGGAGTACTGGAATTTTTTACGGGCGTATAATCTAAAAACGGGAAAGCTTTTATGGCAGGCAGAAGCGGGAACATCGGTACATTCGACTTCGATGGTTGGCCAATTAGCACAGGGTAAGCTAGCTATTTTGACGGGTCGGGGAGGTGGGCATCAACCACCGGAGGAGCCTTATGGTTTGTCGATGATTGACCTCACAAGTGGAAAGAGTATCTGGGACCAGTCCATTAAGGGGTATCCGGCTGCTCAAAATGCAAGTTGGAATAAGAATGGGGTTTATTTCTTCGCTGGTTCGATGCATCAATCTTTCTCTTCAAGGACAGGCAAAATGAAAAAGGCGGCTTCCCTTTTTGAAAAGGTTACGATTACGAAGTGGAATGGAAGAGAGTATGAAACAAAGAATGATCAAACATTAAAGAAATCAAAAAAGCCGATCACCTACTTTACCAATATATTAATTGGAGATTATCACTACTTTCGTTCGTTTGAGGGTTTTATGATTGGTCGGGTAAACCTGAAAAATGGAAAAGTTGAATACTTGGAAGTTCCCTCTCAGGTAATTCGTGAGAAGGGAAAAGATGAAGAGTTATTGTGGGGAAAGACAATGCCCAATGATATGAAAAATGCGGACGGCTTTAAGGCGACGATGGATAAAAGGAATGCAGGTAGTGGATGGGGGCATGTTTCCTCGGCTCCTCCAATCGTCATTGGAGATCTGATTTATTTCCCGACAATGGTGGGAATGGTTTATGTTTTAAAATGGAATGCAAAGACTTTGGATAAGGATGCACTTGTTTCTATAAATGACTTGGGTCGGGCAGGGGAGACTTGGTCGTTGTCGGGATTAGCTTATCTGGATGGAAAGATTTTTGCCCGCACTTTGAAAGAAATGATCTGTATTGGCAGGTAATCATTTGGCATTGGTAACAAGCGAATCACAAATTTGATTCAATAGATGTTAAAAAATGGAATGAGTAAAAAAACTCGACTTTTACATTTAGTGGTACGATGTTATAAATTTATATAATTTTATCATGAAATATTTTTTATTCGCGTCCGTCTTTTTCCTAGTATCTCAAATAAACGCCAAACAATTGGACTTAGGAAAAGTATCCGATAGTTCGAATTGGATCATGCACATGGATTTTGAATCAATGAGAAGTTCAGAGATTGGTTCCTTTCTTGAGGATTCATTAGAAAAAATTCCTGAGATGGAAGAAAAGATGAGAGGTTTACAGAAAAAATTCGGAGTTGATTTAATGGGAGTTTCTAACCTCACCTTATTTGGAACCGGAGAAAAGCATAAGGGAATAGGTATACTGGAAGGCGGAGTGAATGCATCCATCGTTACCGAAGTCACAAGAACACGGGAATATATCCAAGAATCAAAAGTGGGAAAAAAAACCATTTTCTCGACTGATAAAGGAAGACGTCCCATGGCATTTAGTGTGCTCAAAAAAGGGAAGATCGTTTTTGGACCGAATCGTGATTATGTTTCTGAGGGCATTCAGTTAGCGAATGGAAAAGGGAGTGGATCGAGAGGTCATCCGATTCAGGAATCCCTTAATAATTTACTGGAGACTCCGGGTTTTTTATTTTTCGCTGATGTGAAAGGTGTTAAAGAGACTACTGAGTTGGACCCATGGGCAAGGATGATGGCAGATAAAATCGAAACATGTGGTATGGTAATTGGCGATGATGATGGCGGCCTCAAAATGATTGGTCTTATAGAAACCCATTCGCTTGAATCATCTGAGCCTATGGAGAATATGATCCGTGGAGGGTTGGCGATGATGGAAATGAAAGCGAAAGATAATAAACGAATGGAAGGATTGTTGGAAGGATACGAGGTGATTCGTGAAGGAAGAATCATTCGGATTGAAATTCAAATTTCAAACTCGTTTATTATTGAGCGAGTTGAAAAAGAAATGAAAAAAGCTGTCTGAGCGGACAGCGGTTTTGTTTAGTATTCTGTTCTAGGAGTATTTCTCCGATGGCGAAATAGTTTTTGATGCTTAATGCTCTGGGTCGAAGCACGTTTACGCCAGAGGCGGAAGCTTGAAGGTTTCAGAGATTTTCTCATATGGGCGATCACTTTGCTCTCGGTCAGACCGGTGACTTTGCGAATTTCTTCAAAGGTTATACGATCGGCCCAGGCAGCCCAAATAATCCAATCAGAACTGTCTTTGGACGGTTCCGGTTTTTTGACCCGTGTGACAGGGTTGTTGGATTGCTTAGGATTCATAAAAACTAGAATATCAGAAAAAAACGCGGTGGCAAATTATGTTCAGGTTGGGTTGTGGTGAATTTCAAATTGTAGGTTTGTTTATTCTAACCTAGGTTTAAATAAAAGAATGCATATTTTGACTTCATATTTTAAAAAAAGTTGTCTCTTCATAGATGAAGGAAGTAACTCAGGTATTTTCGATTTGTTTGGTTTTAAGTTTAGATTAAAAGAAGAAATTTTATGACGGTTCATCAAGATCCATTTCGTGAGGCCCGCGAGCAGTCCGGGGTTCAGAATACTGAGTTTAACGGAGAAAAGATTCCTTTTATCCTGCGTTTAAAGGAATTGAGAAAGACTGTAAAGGACTGGCAGAATTTTAGCAGTGATCATCCCTTCAATGTGGTTCCGCATTCCGAGGAAAACCTTCGTTCTATGCGTCAGATTCCGATTGAGATGGATCCCCCGGAGCATACTGATTACCGGGCACTAGTGGAGCCTTTTTTTAAACGCCCAACCGAGACAGAATATATGTTGGATATGGCGGAAATGGTGCACTCGATGGTTGCAGATGCATTAAGTAAGGAAGAGATGGATGCAGTATATGAATTTGCCCTGCCTTTGCAATGCCGAGCTTTGGCTCGCTTGTTACATGTGCCGGAATCCGAATCTAAGGTTTGGGAAGCCTGGGGATTACATGCATTAACTGAGGGGAGTGGATTGGAGTCATACACAGCCGAACAATTTAAGAAGGCGGAAAGGGAACCTGGAGAGGATTTTTTTAGTATGTTGAACGGGGTTGATTTTCGAGGTCGAAAATTAACATTTGAGGAAAAGCAGGGAATTGCCAATGTGACTTTCGCCGGAGGGAAGGACACGGTAATTAACGTGGTGAGCAGTATCTTTGTCTACATGAGCGAACATCCGGATGCACTTGCATTTTTAAGGCAGGATGAAAAGTATATTATGACTGCTTGTGAGGAGTTTGTAAGGTATGTGAGTCCCTTAACTGCGATCAGTCGGACCTGTCCGCATGCAGCGAAGGTGGGAGAGCATGAGATACCTGGAGGTAGTCGGGTAGGGTTGTGCTGGCCATCGGCAAATCGAGATGGTTCTGTCTTTAAAAACCCGGATGAAGTGGTGCTTGACCGGGTCCCTAATCCGCATATCGGATTTGGTTATGGAATTCATAATTGCCTCGGTGCCCCGCAGGCTCGGCTTATTATTCGTAGTTTGCTCAAGGCTTTATCCAGTCAGGTAAATCGAATTGAGATGGTTTCTTTTGAACCCCGAGTTGAAAAAGAAGAATCTTACACGAGGCAGGTTGGGTATGACCAGGTACTCGTGAAAATGAAATAATAAAAGTTTGATACGGGCCGTAAAAAGGGCCTGGAGGTTTACAGTTGGTTTTTTGAGAAAATCATTTCTATGACACATATGACATTCCCCTGAATGGTAATTCAGTATGGGGATATTTATAGTTTGGTTAAATTTAATGTAAACCAATCAAAAGAAGAGACCCATATCATGAGTGCAAATCGATTACCGGAACCAAAGAAATCAACCGATCGTTTAGAAACGGTCAAAGTGGTGGAATATTTCCATCCCAGGGAACATGCTATTCTGGCAGAGTATTTGGAATTAAAAAAGAAATTGCCCAAGGATGCTCGTAAGATTGATCCGTTTGAGATCGTTCCGATCGAAGATGATTATGATGAAGGAAAGAATGGGATTATTTGTCGGCCCAGTTACAGGGGTAATGAATATAAGGCGATTGATAATGCAGTAGCACGTATTGCTCTTGCACCAATTCGCTCGAGTTTACCCGTTTGGGGAAGTTATCAGGATGGACAGGTTTTTCATACAAGGCAGAAAGAAAATGAAAGCGAGCTTCCAAGAAGAGGGTATCGGAGTGATCCTGTATTAATAGTTTCAATAAATTGGGCCGATTCGGGGCCTGGTTTTAGCTGGCCAGTTAAATATTACATATCTTGGATTCCTTATTATGAAAGATATGTGGTTACTGTATCTTATGATAGTCCGGAGGTGGAAGGATATCTTGATATAGCGATTGGTGATCTGCCGGAAGGATGTAAAATCGAGACGGATCTGAAGGCGGTCATTAAAAATCATTGGGATCGTGATGCGATGTACATACAAGGATGGGCGGATTGCCTAGATTCTGGAATTATAAAAGATCCCTGGGCTTGGCGTGAGGAAATAAGTTGGGGTTATGATGACGAAGGAAATGAGGTGTGCTTTCTTGATGATACGGAAGGGGAAGAAGAATTGGATGATTTTAAGATAGATGAGGAGGAAGAGGAAAATGAGTGAGTATTTTTTTATTCGGGGAAATGAAGATTTTAAAAGACCGGGAATGATCCCCGATTCATTTGTGGAAAAAGCACTCGGGTATTTCGAACGAGAGGGTTCACCGTTCTTACAAAACTGTAAAAAAGCAAAACATCAAATTTATCTCGATGGGTGCAATACCCTTCATCTGGGCAAGCCTTCAAACTGTTTTCCGGAGATTCCGACATGGAGGGAATATCTCAAAAAATATCAGGGTTACTCCGATAGAGAGATCGCTAATCGTTTCAATGAAATCACCAGCAATCTCAGTCGTTCAGAGTTAGATGATGAATTGGACTTTGAATATTTTATGGATCAATGGGCCCACAATTACAGCCCTGCGGCCGAGTTTGCTCATTTGATCGACCAGTTAAAAGTTGGGATTATGGATAAAAAAGCGGGTGACGTTTTGGGTAGTCTAAAAAGATATGAAGGGGCTTTTTCAGGATCAGATGTACTTTATATGTCTCTTGAAGAACCGATCACCCTATCTTGGCTCCAATGGGCAATGGAACAGGTAAAGGAACCCTGCAATATTCACAATTTGTAATAGCATTGGAAAGACTGCCGGAGGTATTTATATAAAAGGAGTGATTTCGATTGAAACCGAATAATTTTGTTCGTTATTCTTTGAGAAACGAATAACCCCCCAATATTTTAAAGATTATGAATGTGCAGAAACAAAAAGTGGCAGTGGTATTATCTGGTTGCGGCGTGTTTGATGGAACAGAAATTCATGAAGCGGTGCTTACCCTGCTTGCGATTGAAGAGGAGGGTGCATCCTGGCACTGCTTTGCACCGAATGTGGAACAGATGCATGTGGTCGATCATGCAACCGGTGAAGTGGAGGAAGGGGCAAAGCGTAGTGTATTTTCTGAAAGTGCCCGGATTGCCCGGGGGGCCGAAAAGCTAACCGAACTGGCTGAGTATGATCCGGCTGCATTTGATGCGATTGTATTTCCGGGTGGTTTTGGCGGGGCAAAAAATCTTTCTGATTTTGCGGTCCGGGGAGCGGATGCTGAAGTCGAAGAATCAGTGACCGCAGCAGTGCGTAGTACTTATACCATGGGAAAGCCGATTGGTTTTATTTGTATAACCCCGGCCAGTGTGGGTGCTCTGACGCTAGGAGTGGAGAAGGTTGAGCTCACAATTGGGAACGATTCGGACACTGCCTCTGCAGTCGTGCAGTGCGGAGCCAAGCACAAGGATTGCTCGGTTGATGATGTGGTGGTCGATCTTAAAAACAAGGTGGTCAGCACACCGGCTTATATGTTGGGGCCAGGGGTGGCTGATGTTAGAAAAGGAATTGCAAAACTGATTAATGAGGTACTTGAACTGACTCATTAATCGAAATGTTGTGAATAAATTCTTCCTTTGCCTGTTGCTTTGTATAGGGGGCTTTTTTCCGGCATGGGCCGAAAAGCCACAGGGTAAAAATAGCATAAAGAACGAACTCCGGGTAATGAGCTTTAATATTCGTTTAGGGGTAGCCAAGGACGGACCCAATCGATGGGAATTACGTAAGGATTTAGTGGTCAGGACGATTCAGGAATTTAAACCTGATTTGCTTGGATTACAGGAAGTGTTTCCCATGCAGGAGGAATACCTACTAGATAATTTTCCAGAATATTTTTATTACGGGAGATGCCGGTTGGTGGATCCGGACGATGGCGAAGCATGTTCGGTAATGTTTCGAAAGGACCGGTTCGATGTGGTTGAAAAATCAACCTTTTGGCTCTCTGAAACCCAGAACGAACCGGGTAGCAAGAGCTGGGATTCTTCTCTGCCCCGAATTGCCAATCTAGTCCGTCTGACCGATAAACAGGCAGTTGGAAAAAAAATAATTTTTATTAATACTCATTTTGATCATCGGGGAAAAAAGGCAAGGGAAGAAGCAGCTAAAATTATTAAGAACCGAGTATCCATTTTGGAGAAGGGAGTAGGGGTGGTGATTACTGGTGATTTTAACTCGGGTGAGGGAAGTAGACCTTATCAATTTCTGGTAGGGGGTGATTTAATCGATACTTTTCGATCGGCTCATCCTACGCGGACGGAGGAGGAAAGTACGTTTACGGCATGGAAGGGCCGGTTGATCGGCAACCGGATTGACTGGGTATTATGCAGTCCGAATTTTCGGGTTTTATCCGCGGAGATTGATCGAACCAATGAGAATGGCAGATATCCATCCGATCATTACCCGGTTACTGCGACATTGAATTACAAATAGTACAATGGAACGAAGTGAAGACGAACCGGTAGATGAAAACTATTTAAAAAAGAACCTTTTTAAATCTATTTTTTAAAGGGGGCCATCTAAGCCATGTTGGGAGAAAAAATTCCAAATTAACTGATTGGTGTCAGATCCGCTCAAGTCGAGGTTAAACCAGTCATGCCCACCGGCATTTACTTTATAATGTTCGACCCATCCCGTACCGCTTGAATCAGAATAGACTGATTTCTCTACGCTGGTAACACCGGAAGTCAGGCTGGTCGTAACCGGGGTCGAATTGGCTCCGTTATGATTGGCCCAGTAAGTAAGGACTGTAGAAATGGCCGGGTAATCAGAATTTCCCAAATATGGAACGATTGAGTCCGATGTTCCGTGAATATTGATCATAGGAACAGGATTGGCGGGATCCGGGTTGCCCTCAAGCATAGTGCCGGAGACGGATCCGATCGCGGCGATTTTATTGCTTATGGATTTACCCAGAAAGTAGGACATCATACCCCCATTTGAGTAACCACAGGCATAAATACGATTTGAATTTACCTGATAACTGGATGAAATCGAGGTAATCATTGCCTCGACAAAGCCTACATCATCAGCGGAGCTTTTATTATCTCCTCCGAGCTGTGCTGCGTTCCAGTGACTGTAGCCGCTCATACTCGAGCCCTGAGGATAAACCAGAAGAAATATCTGGGATTCCGATAAAGTGCGCATATCAGCAGAAGTCATATGTGCGGAGGAGGTGCCTCCAAATCCGTGAAAGTTAAACAGAAGAGGAACCTGTGTTGATCCGTTGTAAGAGGAGGGAACATAGAGAATATATTCCCGGGTAAGGCCCCCATGGGAAAGGGAAAGGTTAAAAGTACCGGTTTCAACCTGAGAACTTGAAGCCGATGAAGAACTGGATGCACTCCATTCTTTACTGATTGAATCAAACTGATACCATTTCTGCAGTTTATTTTTCCAAAGGTAAAAATTTCCATCAGTTCCGGCCCGCCAATAATGCCAGTCTGATTCGTGATTATTATAAACCCATGGAAATTCCTGGTGCCAATTCCAATCCGCTCCCTTTAGGCTTAAAGCAATCGGACTAAGGAACAAACAAAGAACAGTTAGAATCGAACATGTTGTCTTTTTGAATGCGATAAATGGAGTTCTCATTGGCGGACAACCAAAAACAACTTTTACCTGTGGTCAAATACTTTTAATTAAAGTTTACAATTTTATTATTTTTCGGACAAATTATGTCGTCGATCTTGACGAAAGATATCTTTGAAGTTTGAATGGGTACAAGTATTTATCAATCTATTCGCTTAATTATTTTACTAAATGAGAATGATCAAAATTTTTAATTCTTCATTCATTTCAATTTGGAAATGGGTGGCATTCTGGATGATTTTTCTGGGTACAGCGTTTCAGCTCTACGGAGGTAATGAGAAAGTGCCCAACGATATTCGCTGGATTAGGCAGTCTCTGGAATATGAGCGTTTATGCGAACAAGTTTACCAGCGATCCACAGTTCAAATTTTAAAAGTTTTAAAGAAGGAATCGAAAAAAAAGAATTTAGCGTTGGTGGTTGATCTCGATGAGACCGTGCTTAATAACAGCCTTTACCAAGTGGAAAGGTGGCAGGCTGGTCTTACTTTTACTCAGGATTCGTGGTCGGACTGGGTAAATCGGAAAGAGGCGGGTTTGGTCCCAGGGGCGAAAGAATTTTTGAGTACGGTCAGGAAAAAGGGAGTCCGGGTGGTCTTCCTGAGTAACCGGATGAATCATAACCTCGAACCGACTCGGGAAAACCTGCGGTTACTGGGGGTACTGGATCCGAATGATTTATTTTTGCTCAGGCTTGATAAGAATGATCTTAAGGAGGTAAGGAGGAAAGAAGTGACTGACGGGACGGGCCGAATGAAAAAGGTCGGTCCTTTGCATGTGATCGGATATGTGGGTGACCAGATGGGGGACTTTCCGAGCGATGTGTCGAAGGAGTTTGGGAGAATAAATTTTATTCTCCCTAATCCGATGTACGGAAAATGGTAAAGAGGAAATACTATTCGTAGTTCCATTTCATGATCCATGGATCGTGAAATTTGGATTGGGCGGATTTCAATTTCTTTTTGTACAGCTCGAATATAACGGTATGTTTTGAATTACCAGCCAAGTTTTTAGATTCGTGTGGATCCTGATCGATTTTAAAGAATTCGAATTCCGGGCGATGAATATAGTCGCGAACCGTTTTCTGGCCATAAGGTGCACTCATTGACTTCTGATACTGTGCCTGAAAGCTACTTGCAGCCCAGAGGTCGGAAGCAAAGGGATAGGGGAGTGGATGAGCGATGTTCCAAATCAATTTGTATTGATCATCCCGAATGACGCGCATGGGATAGTACATTTGAATTTCGTGAAAGGTGTGTGAGGCAAAGATTTCATTCCAGTGTTTTTTTGCGGGGTCTCCGAGAATAGGAATCCAGGATTTACCATGGTAAGAAGAAAGCTTTCCTGTTACTCCACGGTTATCTTTGGGACCACCGGTTTGGGGATGAGGGAATGACTTTTTTGGATCTCCCCAATTTTTAGGTCTGTTCTTGTTGGGATCTAAAGTTCCGGCAAAGTCAAGCAGGCTGGGTGTGATATCAATATGACTTATGAGTGCGGAGTGTTTTACTCCACGGTTTTTTTCATAAGGGTTGCGCACGACAAAGGGAACTTTTAATCCGCCTTCATAGACCGTGGTTTTGCCACCTGCGAATGCCATTCCGTGATCAGATGTAAATACGATCATGGTTTTATCGTAGAGTTTGGCTTCTTTTAGAATTTCAACGAGCCGGGCTAAACCCTGATCAATACGTGAAACACTTTGGTAGTATTGAGCGAGTTCCTCCCTGGTTTCCGGGGTATCACTCAGAAAGTGGGGGATAGGCACATCCTTTGGACTGTAAAAGATCTCTTCAACTCCGTCGTGAGATTTCCCATCCGGCTTATTACCGAACAGGTCGGGCTTGAGCGTTCTTTTCGAATTCTTATCTTTCCCGCCGCCTCGATGCGGGTCGGAAGTAGCGAAATAAAGAAAGAAGGGTTGATCCCTTTTAGCGGTAATGAATTCCTGTGTTTGCTCGGCCATTTGAACTGCATTTCGAGAGTTTCCTTTTAGATAAGTTTCAAACCGAAATACTTCTTCAGGGGAGACATGGTACTTCCCAATGTGCCCAGTTCGATAGCCCGCGTCTGTGAGATTACGAGGGAGGGATAATCCGATTACATTAAAGTAACTTGAAAATTTATGAAAGGCGTGCTGGTGACCGTATTGACCATTAGCATGGTTATGGAGTCCGCTCATTACTACCGACCGACTTGCCGAGCAGCTTGCCGTGGTAGCGAAGGCATTTGTGAAAATAGTACCATCATGGGCGATTGAATCAATCGCAGGAGTTCGGGCAATCGGATCCCCATAACAACCTAGGGTGGGCGATTGGTCATCGGTGATAAAAAAAATGATGTTTTTCTCTGCTCCAAAGCCAAAGAGCGTTGAGGTGAAAAAAACAGTCCAGATACAAAGTGGAGCTTTCACGAATATGAACTTTGAAAGAAGGATAGGATTCCGTCAAGCAAGGTAGTCGTGAACTTGAACAATTATAAAATTACAAACCTCTAATTGCGGAAGGATTGGAAGCTAATTCTTGACAGGCGTTAAGTAAGATTCGCTTGAATAATCCCAAAATTTACGAGAAGTCGTGTCCGACTGATCATAAAGCCAAGTGGCATTGGAATTTTGGTATAATTTAGGGAACAGATTTTTGCCAGTGTAGAGCCAGCCTAGAGTTTCATCATAAAACCAAAATCCAATTTCTTCATTTCCGTTTAGGTATAGCCATCCATGGTTTAGGTGGTAAGTCCATCCTCCTGAATTACCAAAAAAATCACCAAACCAAGAGGAGCGATACCATCCGTTTCCGATTGAACTGGTGTTGGAGTCGGACCACAAGGAGGCAGAAGATGAGGTATCTTCAGTGGTACTGGAAGATTCTGCTTCCTTTACATTGAGGGAAAGCGTGTAAATAGGGGTTTGGTTTCCTGAGAGTTCCGGATAACGGTAACCGGTAATGCTAATATTATATGTACCTGCGGATGGGAGAGTACCAGTAATTTTAGGTCCGCTAATGCTGTTATTATAAGACAAACCGTTTGGTAAATTTTCGACTTTATAACTGTATGCTTTATATCCATGATTATAGAAGCTGAAACTGAACGAATCACCTGAATTAAGGGATGATGAAACGGTCTGGTTGGTAGTGACATAAGTGGTTGCCCCCGATAAGGCATGCCAGGATCCTGCATAAGCTGATACTGGAAGAAGCATTTTCCAAGACCATACTTTTTCGGCCACACTGCCGAAAGAAAGGATTATATTTTTTGCCCAAGGAATTGCCGGTGATCTTTGCAGTAACAAAAGAACCGATAGCCAAGAGAGACTTCGAAATTTTCTCTTTAATTGCATCCGCATCCTCCTCCACCCACACCACGACCCCCTCTGGATGCTTCTCTGCTGAAATAGGCATGATCGAACATTTTCATCGCCAAAGTATCCCGGTCGCTTTTCATGAGGTAATCAAAATGATGAGCACGATCCATCGGGGATACAGTCACTTTTGGAGAACAACCTATTGAAAACAGGGTAATTAATGTAAGTAATAGTTTCATAAGATTTAAGTAATTCATTTTAGTGAAATGTGGTCACCGAAGTTCTTTGTCCATGCCAGTCCTGTTTTGGTCCAAATACATCCTTCGGCACCAAAAAAATTTTCAATCATTTTTAATCCGGAATCTTTTCCCCCAAAAAGTGAACAAGTACTCAGAATACCAGCTTCTAGGCAAGTATTTGCGGTGACTGATGCAGATAAGTAAGAACTTGTGGTAGGGTAACCAGTACGATGGTCGAGCAGGTGTCCGTAGCGCATACCATTGACTTCAAAAAACCTTTGATAGTTTCCAGAGGTAGCTATGGCTAAATTATTTGCAAGAAGACAGAATCGGGCCTGACCGGGTAGGTTTGGATCTTCAATTCCAATACGCCATGAATCGGAATTTTGGGGAGATCCAATGGTGCGAATATCTCCGCCAAGGTTGACCATAGCGTTAGTAATACCGAAGCTTTTTGCCAATTCGATAATCCTGTCTACTGCATATTCTTTTCCAAACCCGCCAAAATCCAAACCCATTCCAGGTTGAGTCAGAAAGACACTATTTTCTTGAATAACAACTTTTTTCCACCCCACCTTTTCAAGAGCGTTCTTTATTTTTAAATCAGAAGGAACGGAAGGAATTTCCGCCTTAAAATCCCAAATATTGCTGAGGGGCAGAGAGGTGGGATCAAATAATCCATTGGTGAGGAAATGGAGTGTATTACATAGATTAAAAAGACGGTAGTCCTCGGAATTAATTTCTACAGGAGAAATTCCAGCGGATCTATTTATAAGGCTAATTAAACTATCGGGTAAATATCGGGAATATCTTTTTTCAAATCTATCTATCCAAGTGAGGGCATGATTTCGAAAATCTGTCGCGACTTTGTCTGAACTAGTTGAGTAGGTGATTTCACATTGCGTACCTAAGGCATGAAAGGATATATGAAATGATCCATTTCCAAGTGTTTGGGGATCTAGTGTGGCAAGTTCCATTTTAAAACTCCCATTGCATACCCAAGGTCAAGACTCGGGCATCTGGATAAACTCTTTGATCAGTAAGTCCGTCGCGACCGCTCACTAAATAACGATCTAGAGACAGATCGAAACTTAGGTCTGATTTGTGAAAGTAAGTAATTTTCAACCCGTAGGTTGAAGCTCTCAATTCGGATAACCTGTAATCCGCAGAATAGTGGGGAGTATTTCCATTGGGTTGCAGAATAGGAGTTATGCCTGTTCCGTCCAATGTGATGTTGTAAAAATCTGACTGAGATTGCTGATAAAATCGGTACATGGGTTGAAGAACAATTTTTTCGCCGACTCTTTGTAACCATTTCAATTCAATTGTGTGACCTTGCAAATTAGAATTATCAGCAAACAATCGATAAGATGTTTGCAATGATCCCTTTAGTTCTCGGAAGTATTTTTTGCCTTCGAGATAAGCCGTAAAGGTGTCTCTCTTGTCGGGGCGGTTTTCTGGGTAAAGATAAAATACATCCTGTTCAAGCAATGGGTCTCCAGGAAAGAGAGTTTCGGTGGCACCTATTTGTTTGTATGGATCGCTGAGGTATCCTTTGGGTCGCCCATAGGTTAGGTTGAAGGAGATTGAACTATATGCATCGAGCATACGATATAGTCCCAACATTACTTCGGGAGTTCTTTTGGATTGAATTCCAAGTGCGGGTCCACCAGGGACGCCACTATCCACCTGATCATCCTGATAAGAAAGGCCTGCTGATACTGAAAAAGTATCTTTGGCGAACCGCCGGGATATTTTTGTGGCATAACTCCGAGAGAGATAATCTGGTTCATCACTAATTCCCACTTCAAACGAAAAATCGTAATCATCTCCTTTTTTATTGAGATTGATAATCCCAGCTTTCCTCTCTTCATTAAGTTCAGCGAGCCAATCGGATTTGTCGTCTGTTGGTGGACGCCCCATTGGAGTGGCACCAGAAATTGAATCAACCATACCGGTTATGCCAACATCCCAATTGTTGTTAAGGCTTGTGCTTGACTCAGCGTACCAAGAACGCACTTTTATTCGGTCATCATCCTCAATCCAATTTTGAAACTTTATTTTAAAATTTTTCTGTCCGTTTCCCTTGATTGCACAGATAAAGAGTAAAGATGAAAAAACTATATTTTTGAATTCTATAAGAACTAATTTGTGCACATTAGTATATAACGATATTAAAGTCATTTAGGATTACTTTTTAATATAAATTATAATCACCGTTAATATTTCTTTCGAATTGTTTGTAATTTTATTAATGGTTCATTGTTAGCATAACCAACTGCTGAATTTCTCTCATGAGAGAGTTTGTATGGTTCTTGAGTTTGTTTTAGTTGAAAATATTTTACATCATTTGAGGATATATAATTGAGATTCAAATCCAATATCCTTATGGTTTTTATTTCGTTCCCAGCGATCCTAAAGTAATTAAATGAGTGATTGCATTCGGTTTACTTTTATAGCCAGATAGGCTTATTCGTTCACAAGGGTGAGATTGTTACTTTTGTGATAGGTTTCGAGAAAATGATCAAGATTAGTAAATTTTTTCATAGCATTTAACCTTGGGAAAGGGTCTAAAGAGTCAAGCCAAGGTAAGGTGGTTATCTCTTTTTATTATCCTTGGAGTTGTCACTGGAAATTTATGTTTAAGGCATATTTGTCATCGATTTTAATACTTGTTCGTTTAGACGAGTTGCAAAGGTTGTATTTTTTTTCTTATAAGAAATATCAAATTGAATGTATTTTAATTTAATAAAACATTTTTCCAGATCTTATTTTGAATAATTCCACTGTAGTTTCTTACCGGCTTTCCAATTTAAAGTTGCCGCTTGATCATAACCCAGGTGATTTGCGTTCAGAAGTTCTGAATTTTCTTAATTTACAGGACGAGGAATTATTAAATTTGCATGTCTTTCGTCGTGGTTACGATGCACGTAAAAAGTCGAATATTCATTTTATTTATACTCTAGATCTTCAATTTTCTACGGAAGTGGATATTTCCTTACTTATAACCAAAAACCATTTGCAAAACACTCCGGATATGAAATACAAGCCGGTTTTCTCTGCGAGTGAAGGGAGTTCATATGCAAGTAGCCCTGGATACCAAAGACCTGTAGTTGTTGGGACGGGTCCCTGTGGATTATTTGCAGCATTAACCTTAGCCCAACTGGGTTTAAAACCATTGGTGATTGAGCGTGGGAAAGCAGTGAGGGAGCGCACTAAGGACACATGGGGCTTTTGGCGAAAAAAAATATTTAATCAAGAAAGCAATGTACAATTTGGCGAGGGTGGAGCGGGTACATTTTCGGACGGGAAATTATGGACTCAAACCAAGGACAAAAGGCATTTGGGCCGAAAGGTTATGGAGGAAATGGTGAGAGGAGGAGCACCGGAAGAGATTTTATATGTGAGTAAGCCACATGTGGGTACTTTTCGATTGGTAAAAATTGTTGAATATTTACGAAGTGAGATCGAGCGACTGGGGGGAGAGATTCGATTTTCTACGCGTTTGGAAAATATTTTAGTGGAAGCAGGTGAAATTCGAGGATTGGAGACCGTAAATATGACGAGTGGGGAGAGCTCGCAAATTGATGCGAATCAAGTTGTTCTTGCCGTTGGTCACAGTGCCCGTGACACGTTTGAAATGCTTCATTCCCGGGGAGTTTTTGTGGAACCCAAACCATTTTCAATCGGCTTCCGAATCGAACACCCACAGGGATTAATTGACCGTGCACGGTTTGGAGATGAGGATCGTTACCCCCAGCATCCCGGTAAAATAGTGGAACATGTGGGCGCCGCAGATTATAAACTTGTACACCATGCAAAGAACGGTCGGAGCGTGTATAGTTTTTGTATGTGCCCAGGCGGGACTGTAGTTGCCGCGACTTCAGAAGTCGGACGTGTGGTGACTAATGGAATGAGTCAGTACTCACGGTTGGAGCGAAATGCAAATGCCGGGATTGTGGTTGGGATTGAGCCTAAGGATTTTGGGGCGGATGAGAAGACCCCACTTGCAGGTCTTGCATTTCAGAGAAATATTGAGTCAATTGCGTATCAATTAGGGGGTGAGAGTTATTTTGCACCCGGTCAATTGGTGGGTGATTTTTTGGCGGGCCGAGCAAGTCAAAAATTGGGCGAGGTTAAACCTTCCTACAAACCAGGTGTTAAGCTGACTGACCTGACAGGAAATCACGCTACCACAGTCTTGCCACCGTATGCGATTGAAGCGATACAGGAAGCGTTACCTGAATTTGGGAAGCAAATTAAGGGGTTTGACCGACCCGATGCACTACTTATCGGAGTCGAGACTCGGACCAGTGCACCCATCCGCATCCGGCGACATGTTGAAAAAGATGTATTGGCCTTTCAGTCAGTTAATACAGCTGGTCTTTATCCTGCGGGTGAAGGAGCGGGATATGCGGGTGGTATTATGAGTGCAGCGATTGATGGCATAAAAGTAGCGGAAGCGCTGGCGAAATACTATTCCAAGTAAAGATCGTCCCGTGATTTAGAATTCGAAGTTACTAGTCTAGTTTTACAATCTAATTTTGTTTCTTTTGCCTTTTTCCCGGAATAGCAAGCACTTCGATATAAAATGACTTGAGTTCCCGTTCTTGCGAATGGTTGATATTTTTATCAATTTCGGCCAGATGACAACTTTTTGCATGTTTTTCGGTTTCTCCAAATTTACAATCAAAGTCCCAAAAGTCTGCGCCCTTGGGCAGAGGTTTCCTGCGGCAACGTTTTAAATGTTTTCTGACTTCCGCTTTAACGGACTCGATCATTCGAGGATATTTAATTTTCTCGTGTACTAGTTGAAATGTTTTTTTCATATTTTCTCTTATCCTAATTACGGCTAATGTCCATTTTCCATTCTATTCAATTTCGACAACCATGAACGAATCAATGAATAGTAGGAATCTGTTGGTAATTTATTATTCTTACTTGCCTTATTTAGCGATCAATTTCCAATCACTTATTAAACTCATTTTAGCTGAAAAGAAAAAACTGGTTATGTAGTTGATAAAATTTTCAAATCTGGAAAGAGGAAGGGGAAGTGCTTCTTTCTTGTTTAATGCTTTATCTAGCTTCCAAACTAATTAGGGTAATGGTTTCAAACGGGGGGCTTTATCCATCTGTTTAAGAAATCATAATTAAATGAAATTACTTGTACGCAACTTAGATCGATCAACTACAGAAGAAGAGCTGATAACTATATTTAAAGAATTTGGGGAAATTGAATATTGCACTGTGGTGATGGACCCCAAGAGTGGCTCATCAAAAGGATTTGGGTTTATTGAAATGCCCAATGCAAACGAAGCAAAAGCGGCGATTAAAAATTTAAGTTACAAAACAGTTGGTAGAAATAAAATACGGGTTAAAACGACCAAGAATTGAAACTTTTTCGTTTAGATACCTGATCTTGCGATCAATCGGTATTAAAAACTATTTAGAGCTGAGATATTGCAATTTCGCGAATTCGTGAAGAGGCAATAAAAGAGGAATACGACCAGGTAAGGCTTCTTACACTCATGCAGGTTCCATGGGTACGGTCAAACTGCTCACTTAATTCTAAGTGATCGGAATGGTATACGATTGCACGCATCAATTTATCCCCCGCAATTAACAGACAATTTTGTAAGTCCTTGTATCCTGGGGATGATTTATCAATCTTTCCACTGCGACTGAAACCAATCTGTTTAAAAAAAGGTTCCATAGTTTCTACAATGGTTACGCTCGGAATTTTCGCAATTTCAACCATGCATTGGTAATAGAATCGAGCCAAATTTGCGGTACAGAGAGGCCATGGATGCCCCATGTCTTCTCCCTGATTTACGGTTCCATCATAATTATCACCCGGATATCGTCCAATTAATGGTCCAATATCTAGTGCCCGATCCTGCTCGTTTATCGGGTAGAGTTTTTCAAACTTGTCTCTCAGTTTCGCCACGGTGGCAAGCATTCGTTCATCAAAGCAGGGCAATCCATTATATGTGCATGCAAAAACAATATCGATATTGAGTTCATGTCCCCGTAAAGCCCCATTTTTGGCTTTTCCATTTAAAATTGAACGGTAGTGTCCAAGATCACTAGACCAATGTTCCTCTACTAATGTGGTTAAAGCTTCAATAATTTTAGGAACCTTTTTCTCTGGATCAATACCCGTTTGGGGAGAGGTTTTTTCAAGCTTATCAATGGCCTGTCTTTGGGCAGTCCGCGAAAAAAAACTTTTACCAGTGATTTCTTCCCACGCATTGTCTGTGTCACTATCATAGTTATCGATGATATATTGACGATCTCTTACTAGAATCTTCCGGGCAGTAGATTTTGCATCTTCGCTCAATTGATCCCAAATTTCCAAAATGGATAAAATACGCAAGCCGGGACCATCTCCTTGTTCGCCCCAGGATCGCAGGGTTCCGTCAATATTGAAACAGGCATGGGCACCTCTTCCTGCTCGAATCCCAGCTTCCTGTACCGTGTAACTAAAACTTACATAATCATCGAGCATTTCTTTGGTTGGGAGATCATGGTAAATGCATTCATTGACGGTCAGAGCGCCATCTCTTACCCAGAAATGAACATAGTCCTCGGTGGTTTCGTCATCATGGGGTCGGGAAGGGGATGCGATAATACATCCCGGCAAAGTAAACATTCGAGTCCCCGCTTCCTGACCCGGTTTTGAAAATACCCATTGCCTGGTTGCGAAATTTCGAAGCATTAACCAAAACATATATTTAGAGATAGAAGAAAATTTACTTCTTTCCGGTTCTGCATTTAATATTTGCCCCATTATTTTTTCTTTTGGTGTAGTGATTTATGGTTACTTTTTTGGATTAATTTAAGATTTTGAAATCTTTTCTCAACCAGTAAAGCAGAAGTGCTATCGGGTGTGAGGCATTTCAAGAAGCTTCTTGTATGGCCTTATGAATTAGTGGAATTTTTCCTCCTCAATTTTTTCCATTTAGCTAATCGTTCAGTAATGGCAGACTCGGCTCCGGAATTTTTTGGATGATAAAGATCGAGTGGTTTTTGGAGGTATTGTTGCCCGGAAATATTCTCTGGGAAATCGTGACTATATAAGTAAGATTCTTCATCGACATCTCGATGGTTTTTATTTCTTCCATGACGATCCTGTATGGATGAGGGAACGGATTGTACGGGGCTTTCTTTAATTGCCAGCTTGGCTTTGCCGATGGCAATAGTGGCACTGTTACTTTTTGGGCAGGTTGCTAGAAACAGGGTGGCGTGGGCGAGGTTGAGTTCGCATTCCGGTTGACCAATTATTTCGCATGCCCGGAAGGTTGCATCAGCCATAAGGAGGGCTCGGGAATCGGCCAAGCCGACATCCTCGGATGCAAATATGACAAGTCGACGAGCAATGAATCGAGGGTCTTCACCACCGGCAAGCATTTTGGCGAGCCAGTAGATTGCGGCGTCCGGGTCGTTCCCGCGCATGCTTTTAATAAATGCGGAAGCGGTATTGTAGTGTTCGTCCTCATCACGGTCGTAGCGAATGCTTCGTTCACGGCAAAACCCTGCAACCTGTTCCTCTGTGATTTCGCTTTTTTCGGGAAGAGCTTCGACTATTGTTTCTATAAAATTGTATCCTTTGCGCAGATCGCCTTCGGCGAGTAGAGCAATTTGTTTAATGATTTCATTTCCTGCATGGCAACCACGAGATCCCAGACCACGATCATCATCCTGAAGTGCAGATTGAAGGGCAGTTTCAATAATTGGAGATGGGATGGGTTCAAGGGAGAGCAGTTGGCAGCGACTGAGTAAGGGGTCGATTATATAATATCGTGGATTATGTGTGGTTGCACCAATCAGACGAACATCACCAGATTCAACATCAGGGAGCAGTAAATCCTGTTGTGCTTTATTAAAACGATGAAGTTCGTCCACAAAGAGAAAGCAGTTTGCAGATCCATAGTAGCGAACAAGTTTAAGGGTGTCCCGTAATTCAGCAGCATTTGAAGTAACCGCATTAACCTTGAGTATTTTGCACTTTCCTTCCGCAGCAATTACGGAAGCTAGAGTGGTTTTCCCGGAACCAGGAGGTCCGGCAAGAATTAAGTTACTGACGCGATTCTCACGAATAAGATTGGGCAGGAGGCAGCCTTTTCCAAGTATATGACCCTGTCCAAAGACTTCGGTGATGGAACGAGGTCGCATGCGCTCCGCAAGAGGACGCCTGACTTGGCCTTTGACCGGTGCTGAATCGAGCGAAAATTCTTTTTTTGTATCTTCCATTTTTGAAGATTGTATCCAAGCACTCTGGGGGTATGGGGGCAAGAGTGGTTATCCAAAAATATTTCCTCACTCCTTACGATTGAGGAGTGCAAAAATATATTACAGGATTTAACTAATCGAATTTAAGCTGTGTTAGCGATGGAATCCACTTTTTCGGAGTGAAGCTTTTAATTTTATTAAATTTTTGATTCCACTTTAATGCATCATCAAAACTTTTACCGGGGTGATTTTCTAAAATGCATTGAAGGTCGACGTAATTGGATCCATAGGATTTGCAAAAAGACAAAATAGACTCTGAAGAAAATGAAATATCTTTTTTATTAAGATATCTGCGGATTTTTTCAGCTGAAGCATCAGTTCGAAAAGAAAGAGTCGGAGTGAATGGGAAAAGAATTTTAAACCAGGCTGGATTAAGGTGTGATGCAACGGCAATGTTCTTATTTTGACTAAGAAGCTTGAAAATAGCCGGTAATTGAAAGGGGGAAATGATTTCATCCACGACCACTAGATCATAGTCCTGGATAGCCTGTACTTTAAATCTTTTATGATGAGTCCATATCCACTTTACCGACTGATTTTGAAATGATGGATGATGATGGGCGATGTAATTTAAATTCGAGCTTTTTCCTGAACCACTGATTCCATAAAATATAAGTAGGCGTGAATTATTAAAATTCTGTTTTTTTAGACTGAGGAAGTCATCAAAAGGCTGAATATTTTGAACTCTTTTTATCATGCGGAATAAAACTCTTTTTGAATAAATACACCTCGGTTACCGATCAGTTCCTGGTCAACTAAATCGTCAACGATAAGTTGGATTTCCCAAACTAAATCAAGACCGTGCGATTCTGTAATCATTTGTCTCGGATAGAGGGCTTGAAACATTGGTTTAAAGGAGAATTCCTCGTTGAAATAATTATGGATTGGAGCATCTTTGGGAATGATTGGGATTTTTCTGGAATATAGAAGCACTGCCCGGTTAGGATGACTGAAGCTGACCGTTCGCCGGTTGCTACCATGGCCCCGTATATATTTACCTTTTTCCATATTACAGGCAACCACGCGGAGTACTGGGTCAATCAAATCGACTCGACTGCGTCCGGTAACAAGTTTGCCAATATTAACCGTAGATTCACGATTTATTTTGCTGATTCTTGATCTGAAATGAAAGGCCATATATTTTTGAAGTTGTTTTCTCATCGCCCACCAAACAAAGGCGGCAATTGTCCCGCAGCCGGTTAATGCTTTCGCTATAGGAGAAGATTTATCCCCGTCGGAGTCATAATGGCTATATAACCAAGTCATATGTTCTGGTGCCATTTGATCATGATAACCGATAATTAGGTTTAATACGATCAAGACTCCCCCCATGATGAGAAGTAGAATAGTTGCAATTTGATTCTCTGCAGGAATGGAACTGAGGTTCTTAAAAAAATTGAAGGAGTCTTTGGGATCGATGAGTTGTTTGGCGTTGTTCTTTACTTTAGCCCGTTTAGGTAATTCACCAGATATATGATTTGAAAGACTAAATCTTGTGGTTGAATTAAAGAAAAAGGCGGTGGTAATTTTGACCTCTGCAAAAGTTTGTATTTTGATTTTTGAACCGGAGTAAGGAAATGAACCGGCAGCCTTTTTCATTACCGCAGCGGATATACGGAATTTTTGAGATGCAGACAAAGTAAAGGTAATTTTACGAAGATCTACGCTGCCGTGAACAGGTCTAGAATCCTTTACAGTCACTTCTCGTTTGATTGAAAAAGTCGCTTTCTTTCCCAAAAGAGATTGATCCTTTACTTTAATTTCGAATTCAATCCCACCACAACTCAAAGTTTCTGGATAAACTACTATTTTTTCCGCCATGAATTAATTACCATTCATGGTTAAGTGAAATAGGGCAAGAAAATGTTTTTTAAAATCAATTGAAATTAAGAAGGGAATGTGAAAAATATGGATTGCAATATTTTCTCTAAGGATTGCCAACCAATCTTAAAAGTGGAATAAAACGGCATATGATATTTAGAAAAATTTCTTTATTCTTCGTTGTCTTCTTTTTATTCATTTCTTTTTTATCGGCTGATAAAAAGCAAAATCTTTTGGTTGATACTTTGCCCGAATTGAAGACGAATAAAGCTCCCCAGTCATGGAATGATGCGTGGAAAGGTTTCGACCCTAGGGCTGAGCCCATGGATATTGAGGTTTTAAAAGAATGGGAGGAGGATAATGTTGTATTGAAAGTCTTGCGTTACCGGATCGGAATTTTTAAGGGACAGAAAGCAATGATGGCTGGGGTATACGGATATCCCAAAGGAGGGAAGAATTTACCTGGTTTACTACAAATTCATGGAGGAGGGCAGTATGCTGATTATAAAGCTCCCCTGAGTAATGCAAAACGTGGATATGGATCCATTTCTATATCGTGGGCTGGTCGGATTTCAGCACCGGGATACCGGGTTAGTCCTCATGAGGTAAAACTTTTTTGGGAGGGAAAGACAAAAGATCCAAGGTACAAGTTAACCACCGACTGGGGAACTCTGGACGCATACCACGCCCCCAGTCGAAACGGAAAAGATGCATTCCCTTCGATTCCTGTAGCGGATTGGACATTGGATTCCGTTCCGTCACCTCGAAATAATTCTTGGTTTCTCGCTACCCTTGGGGCAAGAAGAGGACTGACTTTTCTTGAACTTCAACCGGAAATAGATGCAGGTAAACTTGGTGTTTATGGGCATTCCATGGGTGGGAAATTATCGGTCTTAACCGCAGGTTCTGATAAACGTGTAAAGGCAGTGGTACCTTCCTGTGGCGGAATAAGTGATCGTTACAGTACTAATCCTCTTCATCTTGCCACTGTAAGTGATCCACCAAGCCTAAAAAATATTCGTTGCCCGATCTTATTTCAAAGCCCATCTAATGATTTTCATGGACGAATAAATGATCTGAAAATCTCGATAAATGAAATTAAGAGTAAAGATTGGCGTGTAGCCTGTTCCCCTCATCATAATCATCAGGACTCAGCAGAGTACGAGGTGGCAAGTCAGTTATGGTTTGATCAATATTTAAAAGGATCCTTCAAGCTACCTTCAACTCCACAAATTAATGTAAATTTATCTCAAGGAAAAAAACCTCTGGTTACTTTGAATATTGATGAGTCCAAGGTCGATTCGATTGATGTGTTTTATACTCAGCAAGGGCAGATGGATGGTAAAAAAGATGATTCCACTAACACCAAGAGTCGATTTTGGCATCATGTTCCGGTCTTGAAAAGCAACAATGCTTGGACAACTGAACTCTCGATACATTCGGTGGATAAACCGCTTTGGGTATATGCTAATGTTACCTATAAACTTGGAAAATCGATTACGGGTGCTGGTTATTATTATGGAGTGTATACGACCGAAAAATTTACTCTTTCTTCGCTCATGCAGGTTATTACACCAAGAGCATTAAAAGATGCTAAGGTTGTCGCTACAATGAAACAAAATCTAGTGATTGAAGATTTTAAGGATGATTGGAAAAAGGAGTGGTTTTCCTATAACAAGAGTAAATGGGGAATTAGAACTCATAAAATATATGATTCTGTTTGGGTCGCACCCAAAGGAGCAAATTTGTATTTCGAGGTTAAGGCAGAGATGCCCAATAAAATGATTGTTGGCTTAGATAGTTATGTTACCGAGGTATCATTAACAGGTAACAATTCATGGCAGGGGGTAAAGCTAAGTGTTTCCGATTTCAAGAATATTGAAATGAAATCCAAAAATACCTGGTCTGAATTTAGGCAACTAAGGTTGGATGATGTTGAGCAACAAAGACCACCAAAAGGATCGAGGGTATCACCTCGTACTTTAGGTGCACCATGGAAAGGTGCGGCACCTGAGTTTAGATACCTAAGATGGTTGATGTGAGGGAATTAAATTAGAGGAATCTCGTAGATTAAACTAATTTTTTATCATCCTTGATTTAGAAGGGAACGTCATCCTCGATTCCGTCATCGTATTCGTCCAACGTATCAAAGGATGAAGAGTCTGGCTCATTGGTGGCAGGAGGAGTACCTCCTTCGGATTGAATTTTGTAACCACTTATAGATGTGAACCATTTCGTAACACCATCTTTTCCTTGCCATTCCCGACCATTGATTCTGGCATCAATGGATACTTTTTCACCTTTCTTGAGTCCTTTACTCTGTTCAATCGAATCTTTTATGAATTCAACAGGGATGGGATTAGCCCATTTCCCGTCTCCGGTTTCCACCACTACCTGGTGCTTTCTAAAGCCGTTTGCGCCATATTCTCGAACTTCGTCTACGAATACGATTTCACCCTTAATTGTTACTTCGTTCATTTTAATAAGTTTTGTTAATTTTTAATACAGATTACTAAGCAATTATTTACAGTCGATTTAAAAGATAAAAAGTGAGTAACTTTTTATTATGCATCTGATTTTTGTAATGAAAATTTGAATTTCTTGCAGCTAATCATTAATAATTTAGCTTAGCTAATAAATTTATAAACTTAGCTATAAAATCTTTGGGCCGCTTATTGCTCTTTATGTGATCTGAGTTTAGTTTTATTCATTTAGGTGAAAGGTGATATTGGTAACAGAAAAGTATGGTATGCATAATCGGTGTAAGTAGAAATTCATTTGTTAATAAAATATTTTATAAAATTAATTTAATATTATAATTGGCGAATCAGTTAATTGATGTAATATTTATTGAATGAGAAGATCTTGTTTTAGGAATATTGGATTATTGATCTTGATGAGTTTTTTTATTGGGTGTGGAATTAATGTGAATGGAGATTACACCGGTACTGTTGATGGGAAGGAAATTACCATTAAATTTGAGAACAATGGACCCGTTTCCATCTTGGGTTATTTCCCCAAAGAACTATCCGGAATTTGGGTGGAGGAAAGAACTTTTGGAGATCCTCAAGTTTGGGCAACATTTGATGGTCCTAAGGAGAAACCTTTTCGTCTTCGCTTTGAATTTAAACCGGATGGAGAAAATTTTTTACTAGTCGGAATTAAAGCAAGGCCATTAGGAAAAGGAACAAAATTGAATCCTATCAAGATTGATGGTACCCCAATTTTTAAGCCCCAATTTTAAAGTAAACCGTAAATAAGAGGAACATCATGCAGTATAAAGTAATAATTGAAGACGCAACTCAGGGATTAATGGGAGGAGGGGCGATGGAGTCTGCTACTTCCACGCTTGCAGAAAAAGTAAATGATGCAATTGGTCAAGGTTGGGAACCCATTGGCGGAATTGCGCATAGTGAAGACAGGCAAGAAAATCCATATCTTCTCCAAGCCATGGTTAATCGAAATTTAGAACACTCGGGTGGTTGAATAGAGTGAATTTATTTACTATCCGTAGGTAAATTATTTATTTTAGGCTTTTAAATGTCCCACTTTTGGATGGATTTCCATATCAATGAATTAAATTGGGTATTCTGTATCATCTAATATTCTTTCCCCATTCTGTAAGATGGTACATTTTTGCTTCGATTTCGCTACAAGCAAGCGTACATACAAAAAAATCAATCACTCAATTAGGTGATTTCTCTAGACGGTTCCTTTTGATACATTTTTGAATTCCGCTTGATCGGATTCTATAATCGTCTGACATTTTATTTTTTGTGTTACCTTAATTGTTTTTCTTAAAAGCGTAAGGAACTTATTTTGAAATTCATTAAATTTGGCTTATTGGTATCTGACTTTATTCTAGGGCTTTAGTTCGGTATAAATTTTTGACTCGATTACTTTGTTTGGAGAATTCGAGATTGCCAACTCTGCCTAAAATTTTATACCACATTTTAATTATTAGACGCCGAGATAGCTCAGTTGGTAGAGCAACGCATTCGTAATGCGTAGGTCGTCGGTTCGAATCCGATTCTCGGCTCCATTTTTTATAAATATGGGATGAATTGAATCCGTTGTTGAATTTTTTGTGAAGAGATTTTAGCGTGTATGTAATCCAGTGCTTGCTCGAGTAATATTAAAAATCCTAATTTTTCTTGGTGCATCTGTATTTGCATACTCGCTTTGGATTGTAGGAATGAGAGATGCTGATAATGTAAAAATTTTAGGATGTGGGTTATGTCTAATTTTAGCCTTAAGTGTAGTCCTGTCTTTATTTTTTGAATTCAAAAGATAAAGTGGTTTATAATTTCAGTAGTCTGCAGTTGTTCAGCAGCATCCGGAAGAGGGAGAGCAGGCCGAAGTATTTGAAACAGTCTGAGGTTTCTCAGGAATTCCGCATTTATCTTTCGCTAGGCAGTCCGTAAGAGTGGGGGACAGGAGGAATTTACCATCAGTGAATTCCAGTCCATATTTTCCAATTGTATCTGATTGGTATTCGACTTCGATTTCAAGGTTCTCAAGCCCCAAGGAATGTTCGGCTATTTCAATAATATCGATAATCTTTTGTGGTTCGATTCGATGTTCGATGTCGTCCGCATTCCAAAGTTGGAAGTTAGCAACTTTTTCTTTTCGAATGGTTCCGCCACAATCGATGTAGTCTTTAGATATGATTCCCAGTTCAGTAACATGGAAATGGGGCGGAACAAGTTTTCCGTTGGGTTGAACAATAGCAACTTCGTTAATTTGAGAAAGAGAAATTTTGAATTCTGAAATATTCATATTTATAAATATATAAAAAGTCTGTGAGTTTTACAAAGACAATACTCTAAATTGTAGTCGTACATTCAAATAAAAAACGATTATGAAATATCGGGATTATTGTAAACGATCATGGATTTAATTCTTTTTATTTAAAAAAAATGAAATTTTCGAAATCTATTGCTCTTGCTTTTAAATATTAAGGCTTTATTCGAGTTTATAATGAGGCTCATTATATTTCTTCCGATCTTTACGATTTGTTTTTTTAGTGGATGTTTGAATTCCGGTAATGACGAGGAGAACGAGTCCACTACATCCGAGGGAGAATCCGCTTTTGATAGAAATCAGAGGTTGAAAGAATTAGAATTACAGATCGAGAGTTTAAAGTGGGAAAATACCCGTCTATCATTAAAATTAAAAACTGTTGACGGTAGTGCCTTAGTTATGGATAAGCGGACCGGTTTGTGGCACTACGATGTTGAACGTATCCCTTTTTCCGGGCGAGCATCTGAAGTTTTTCCTGACGGTTCGCCTCGTGGCGAGGCCGATTTCTATAAGGGGAGGAAAGATGGGATGGAGAGGTTTTGGTGGCCCAATGGAAAATTAAAAGAGGAGGGTCATTGGTTTGACGGAAGAGCAAACGGAGTTTTTAAAGAATGGAGCAATCTTGGTGAATTGGAGAAAGTGATCCGTTTTAAAAATGGCGAAATAATCGAAGTTATTTTAGAAAAGCCTTAAGTCGGAGTTTAATTTGGAAATGAAAGTCCTCGAGGAAGCGGAACTTCCCCAAGGAATTTAGGTCTTTCTGTAAAAATAGCACCCTTTCCAGAAAGAAGTGCATCTTTAATTAATAATTGAAAAGCCCGTGCCGGTTCATCGTAAGCAAAGGTTAGAAGAATATCAGTTCTTTGGTTTGGTTTATTTAAGTCATCAAAATCTTTAATAATAATGGGCCCCCCTGCACCTTGTTGATCTGGGCAAAAGTAAAAAAGTTGTGAGGGTGTTTGAGAGTCAAATTTCAATAGGATGTCTCCCTGACCGGAACCATTACCTAGGATCCCTCTTTTGTAGCTTTTATCTGAATCTTCCCTTTCTGTTCCTATCATAAAGGTCTTAGAGTAGGTTAGTTTATTCAAGGTTAATCGGTAATCAAGGTTTCTGTCTAAGTAAAGAACCCTAGAATTACTGCTATTGGCATCAAGGTCTAAGTCTCCTTTGATTTGAAATCTGCCATTTTTCCAACTGACAGGTAGGAGTGCTTCAATAGCCAAAAGGCGGGTTGTTTTCCATTGAACTCCATATTCATTAGCTTCTTTTAGAACAGGGATGAAGGATTCATCCCGAATTTTAGTTGGGGTATAGCTAGCAATGTGTCGTAATTGTTGTCGCCATTGATGCATGAATGCGATTTTCCATTTCTCATCAAAAGTAGAATCTTCCGGGAAGTTTTGTTTGTGCAGGTTAATCAAGTCATCCCGAATAGATTTATTTCTAATCCCAAATAAAAAGGATTTAAACGAATCTTCATTCAAAGAGAAAACGGAGCGATTATAAAAGTTTGAAAATTTAGATCCTCGAAACGAATCGAAGATTTCACGCCCAAGGGATTCCATAGGGTGCAACTGAGCCATGCCTTGGTGTGAAGCGATTATTATAAAAAGGGTTATTGTGAAAAATTTAGAAATGCTTCGCATTAATAAAAGTTATGAATTTCTGATGCTACAGACAAGCGCGAAGATAATATATTTAAGCATCCTTTTATTAGATTGAAAAAAAAACCCGGAGTGATGCTGAAATTTAGACAAAATAACCAATAATATAAATTTGGTTCATGATTTGCTAATGTATCGAAACCATATGAAAAGAATTCGACCTTTTGACACCAGGCAATTGGAAGCATTTGATATGCTTTGCCGAACCGGAAGTTTTACTAAAACTGCAAAACACCTCTTTCTTACCCAGTCAGCGGTAAGTCATTCAATGAAAAATCTGGAGGAGGAAGCTGGCTGTAGGCTTTTACGAAGACAGGGAAAGAAAGTATCTCTTACTGAAGCAGGTGATAGACTGTTGAATTTTGTTCGTCCCTTTTTAGATCAAATGGAAAATGTACGAGAGGAGTTGGATGGCTTTGAAAAATTTGGCACAGGACGAATTAGATTAGGGGCAAGTGCACAGGCATGCCGGTTTTTCTTGCCGCCTATTCTTAAAGAATTTAAGGAAACTCAATCCTTGTGCCGTTTTGAGGTTAAATGTGATGATACTCCTGCTTGTTTTGATTTACTGAGTGATGGGAAGATTGATCTTGCGATCACTCTAGCCCCAATCAATTTATTGGAAATTGAATTTGTTCCCTGCTTCAATGACGAATTAAGGTTTGTTGTCCCTCCTCATCATCCATGGGCAAGGGATAAAAAAGTTGACTGGGATAATGCCAACTCAGAAAATTTTATTCTCTACAATCGTACAAGTTACACCTTTAGGATGTTAACTGATTATTTTGATAAATTAGGACTTCGTCTTTCTTCGTCCATGGAAATTAGTAGTCCGGAGGCAAGTAAAGAATTAATAAAAGTAGGAATGGGTGTTGGAATTCTTGCAAACTGGGCCGTTGAAGAGGAGGTCCAGCGTGGAGAACTTGTAAGCTTATCATTGGGAGCTAAAAAAATGTCCCGCACTTGGGGAATATCGGTAAGGAAGGGAAGGAAATTAAATAAGTCGGAAAGAATGTTTATGAAAATCGCGGAAGAGTCTGGTTGTCACTGGATGGTAAATAGAAAGTTATGATTTTTTTAAGGGCTGAAGATTGACTTCATTCCCAATCCTATTCTAATTAGCGATATGCAATTTTATGGGATAAGCTTATTTTTTGTATTCTTAGTAGTCGCTTGTTCTTCGTCGCAAAATTCTAGGAATTCAGTATTTCCATCGAGGTTTCACCTGGATGTATCCAAAGACATTCTGGAGACTCTGGATGGTAATACCTTTGTAGCACATGTGAGGGGAGTAAACCCCGTTTTTGGGAGGGCATTAAAGATTAAGGTTCGTGGTCTAGTTGTTGAGTCAGTTAGCGAAACTAATTCGAGTAAGGTTAGCACAGCCTTTCGACAATGGCATCAATTTAGGCAAATTTTGAAAGAATCAAAAACGGTTGAAATCCGTAATCTTGAAAGAAGTTCGGAAGGCTTTTGGGTATGGGCGGATGTATATATTGATGGTAGCGTTTTGGAGGATTTCCGTTAATCACACTTGCACGGGTCAAGTATTTTGATCAGAACATAGAGATGAAAAGGAATTTATTATATTTGCCATTTGTTTTATTGGTTCTGTGCTCCGGAACATTTTTGCTTTCACAAACTCGAGCTAGAGATGGGGACTCCCGTAAGTTTCAATTGTCTCCCATTGTTAAAGTGAGTTCTTCCAAAAATCCAACTATGGATGCAGGTAGGTTGAATGTGAACTTGTTAATGGATGGAAAGCTTCCTGATGACGGATGGAGGTCAACTTGGACTGCATGGTTTAAGGTTGATCCTGTAGTGACTTTTGACTTGGGGGCGGATAAAAGAATTGGGATTATTCGAATTTATTTCCAACCTACTGATCGGGCTGATGAGTTTGCAGATATAAAAGTGGAGGTGAGTAGGAACGGAAAACAATTTGTTGATTTCAATGAATACGAGGGTTTTGTAACTGAAAAAGGAAAAGGTGCTTGGGCAGAAATTGATTTGCGGGCGGTAAATGCGAGGTATTTTCGATTGTCTCCTAGGTTTCAAGGTTGGGGGCACCTTTGGGGGGAAGTCGAATTCTGGGAGATTTCCAGTTAAGTTTACTTTTACTATTTCTTATTTTCTGGAGGTAGGTTTTCTTGCCATAAATCTTCCAAGCTCTGACTTTCCTGTGTGCCCTTAATAGTATTTTTTTCATTTTGATTTCGTAGTCGAAAAACTTCCCAGATTAGAAATATGTTTATTAATATGGAGGCTGATAGAACAAGTGCGATTTTAACTTTTAGTTTAGTCTTCATGAATTAAGGAAATAATTAATAGGTGTGGTAGATAAGTCAAATATGGTTGAGCGAATTGTATTATGGGCAACTCAGTTATTTCCTGTCTGGTCCGTTTTAGTAGGAGCTTTGGCTTTATATGAACCATCCCTTTTTTTGTGGTATGGGAAAGACGCAATTGGTTTAGGATTGGGAATTATTATGCTTGGGATGGGCATGACATTAGATACAAAAGATTTTCAACAAGTGTGGAGACAACCTCATGTTGTTGGGTTGGGGGTGTTTTTGCAGTTTTTAATTATGCCTGCATGGGGAGCTTTTCTTGCATGGGCATTGGGATTGCCAACTGAAATGGCTGTGGGTTTAATTTTGGTTTCATCCTGCCCTGGTGGCACTGCATCTAATGTGGTTGTTTTTTTGGCCAAAGCCAATGTTGCTTTGTCGGTCAGCCTTACTTTAGTGTCAACGATATTGGCTATCTTTTTAACCCCCTGGTTAACAGCTTTGTATGCGGGGCATTATGTGCCTGTGGATGCCTGGGGCTTACTTAAAAGTATTTTATTAATTGTTCTATTTCCACTTATTTTGGGTGTTGCATGGAAGAGATTATTTAAGAAAACGGCCGATCATGTTGCTAAGGTTTCCCCGTTTTTATCTGTGTTATTTATTTTATTAATTGTTGGGTTTGTGCTAGCTGCAAAAAAATCTCTTATTTTAGAGAATTGGTTTGTTTTGTTTTTTGCTGTTTTCTTTTTGCACCTAGGTGGTTTTTTTCTTGGCTTTATTTCTGGTAAATTATTTGGCAGAAACCCGGTTGATTGTCGTACTTTTGGAATTGAAGTGGGTATGCAAAATTCTGGATTGGGAATGGCTTTGGCAAGCAAGCACTTCTCTCAACTGCCCATGGTGCCTGCTCCTTGTGCTCTGAGTGCAGTGATCCATTGTGTTATAGGAAGCTTTTTGGCTACTTGGTGGAACCGAAAAGATAAAAAAATATTTGACTTAACTAAGAAAAGGTAGTTTTTTAACGCGTACATGCATGGATGCGTGGGCGAGTAACAACGCCAATTATGTTGCAAGGAGGCAATTATCTTTAATTAACTTCATGCTTTCACCTAACTCACCCATCTACGGAAACCTTTCCCATGCTACCGGAAAGGCTATGCTTGATTTGCAAAGAAGCATTACTAAATCGCTCAAGGTCAAGTCCACTGAGTTGGCGATTTCGGAAGGGAATGCAGGAGACGCAAGTTACTCGGCGAGACTAAGCAGTCTTAGCGATCATAGAAAAGTCGAGGCTGATAACCTACAAAACCTAATAAGTTTTGGGCAAATGCAGGATGCGGGTTTGGAGAAAGCATTGGAAATTACAGATCGAATGGGACATATTGCTGGTTCTGCCTCTAATTCGCTTATTAGCGATAGTGAAAGAGCAATTTTAAATGCCGAATTTGAATCTCTTAAATTGGACCTCGCTGAATTACAGAATGTACAATTTCAAGGATATAATCTGTTCAAAGCCAGTGAACAAAATTTGTCAGTTGATGCTGGTGAGCATAAAATTATTTTTAAACCTGCCCATTTTGACAACATGTCCGGATTTTCTGTAGATAATGAAAATAACGCTACCTTGGCGGGTGCAAAAATTCTTGATGAACTTGATACTATTTTAGAAAAAAGATCTAACATTGGAGCGGTGACAAACCAGATTTTAATGTCTACAGATCAATTGGATTCTTATTTCGTTGCTGAGCAAGCCCATTTGGCCAAAAAGGAAAGGGATTTTGCTTCCACTTCAATTGACTTGGCCAAAAAGAATTTACATTCTCAGGCTACCAGTGCATTGCTTGTCCAAGCCCAAGGTATTAACCAAAATTTGGTCAATAAGCTTTTGTAAGACTAATGCTTTCTCCATCTTCTTCTATTTATGGGAACCTTTCCCATGCTACGGGAAAAGCGATACTTGGCTTACAGCGTACAACGACTAAAGCATTAGCCACGAAGGCAACAGAGGTGGCTATATCGAATGGCAACTCCGGTGATGCCAGTTACTCTGCCAGGATGAGTAGTTTGAGCGACCAAAAAAAAATTGAGGTTCAGAATATGCAAAATTTTTTGACCTATGCTCAGATTCAAGACGCAGGGTTAGAGAATGTTCTTCAAGTTATGGATCGAATGGTGAGTATTGCAGGGGCGGCATCGAATGATTTAATCAGTACCTCTGAGCGGAAAATGTATCATGCTGAATTCGAAAGTTTAAAGGAAACCCTATACGATATTCAGGGCACCAAATTTCAAGGGCATTATGTATTTCAGGAAAGTGTGGACTTTGATAGCGGTTTGAATGAAACAGAGCAAAATCCAACAGCACCTGACACCTATGAGCATAGGAATGTAGATTCTGATGATGACACGGCTTACAATGGAAGAACAGACTTGAGCCGATGGACAGCAACCAAAGATGTTCGTTATGATCGAGGAACTTTGACATTAAAGGTTAATGCTGGAACTGCACCCGAAAGGTTTTATGTAAAACAGGGAAGCAATAATGTTTTGTTCGATAGTAGTTGGTGGAAAACTGCAGGTAATGCGTATAACGAAGATTTTGATCAATTCGTTATCCAATATGCTCCAGGAGAATCGACAACTTATAACTATAGTTATTTGGATAGTGATTTAGATGGTGTGGACGATAATTCTAGTTACAATTCTGGATCCAGTGGTTCGATGGCTAATTTTAATGGCGACCCCATTATAACAAATAGTGCTCGAGCCAATGAGACACAGCTTAGCGTGATTGTTGAATCTAGATCTCTCTTTCAAGCTGAGGCCCGGTTCGATGCATTATTGAGTGATGATGTTTTAACTGTAGATGTTGGGGGACAAAAGGTAAGCCTTAGCCCTGCTCTGTTTAGTACCCTTTACGACATCACCGTAGATTCGAATAAAAATGCATCATTAGCTGGTTCTCGAATATTGAATGAGTTAGATAATGTTCTAAAACAAAGAGGGAATTTGGCTTCAATGGTGAACGATTTGAGTATGTCTGCAGACCGCCTATCTTCTTATGTCATAGCCGAGCAAACTAATTTAGCCAAAAAGGAAAGAGATTATGCAGAGACTGCAATCGATTTGATAAAAAAGAATTTAAGGTCAGATGTAACTAGTTCTTTGATGGTGCAAGCCAGGGGTATAAATCGGGATTTGATGAGTAAGCTCCTGTGATAAGATGATAGGAATTAATTCTGTAAACCTAGGTCAGCTTTCGGTGAATTCACATCGAAACTCCAACGAGGTGCAAAATTCTGTTAGTCGTCTCCTAAATTCGGGTAATGCAATCGAAAGCCTTAGAGGGCAGGGTGATGCCGGTGGATTGACAATGGCTTCGCGAATGGGTGCGGAAAATCGAAGTAAAACAAAGTTGGCTAACAGTATGCAGAATGCGGTCAGCTATATTCAGATGCAGGAAGCAGGATTGAGGAAAGCTCATCAAATCTATGAAAGAATGAGTGTTTTAGCCTCTCAGGCACTGGATCCTCTTTTGAGTGATGCTGATCGAGTTAATTTGAGTGCTGAATTTGAGACCTTGCATAAAGATAGCCTTAGCATCAGGAGAGATACTTATCAGGGGAAGGTCCTATTCGATGATATTGCCGCTTATGTAAAGGAAAATGTTCAGTTTGGAGAAGGTTTTACAGAATCCTCTGTTACAGATTCTAGTATCGGTTTAACCGTGGGTACCATTTTGGGGAATGCTGATTACAATAAGTTCTATGAGTTCGAAAAGGATGTACTTTTTACCAGTGGCGATTTTAAGATGGAAGTAAATGGTGGAGGTAATGGAGAGAGATATATTTTAAAACAAGGCAATACTACAATTTTTGATACAGTTAATAAATGGGCAACTGCTGGAACAGCTTACAAATATGATTTTGATCGATTTGATATAAACTTTGCACCTGGATCCACTACCACCTTTACATTTACACCTCAGAGTCGTGGTGATGCCCAAGATGTAAGAGGAGGAAATGGAACTATTGGTAAAATTAATCCAGTTACATTAATTTCAGATGATCCAGATGATATTGCACCCCCCCCTGATGATGGGATATTTGATAATAAAAGCAAATATTTGGGAAACTTGGGATTAAGCGACGATGGAACAGCTTCTGGAATGTTAACAAGATCAGGGCAGAAATATACAAATCAAGGGCAGATTCAAACGGGACAAGCTACCGGGGAAACTACAAAGTTAACCCTTCGGGTCGAAGCTAACTCAATTTTTCAAATAAGGGCTGCTTATTCGACTCCAACTGAACCATCAAATTATGTGACCATAGGAGATTCTTCAACAGGTTCTGTGACACTAGATCCAGTGGGGCTTGGATTAATGCAGAATGTGTCGATCGCTTCAGTAAGCGATGCAGCAAGTGCAGTCACCAGTTTGGCAAAAGAAATCGAGGGTGTTGCTGTTCAGATGGCCACTATTGGGGCAAATATGTCGCAACTTGAAGTGGCGGGCGAGCGATTGGATAACCAAGTTTTTTTAAGCGAAGCGGGTATTTCTAGATTAACCAGTGATATTTTAGCCGATGAATCTACCCAGTTGGCCAAAGAGCAAATAAGATTACAGAGTTCACAGGCTTTGATGGCTCAGGCATTTTCTTTGAGTGAGAATATTTTAAATATTCTGCTTTAGAGACAGAAGTTTCTTTGTCGCTTGCGGTAATCACACCTAAGAATTAATTTCACATTTTGTGAGCAAGATGGATGATAAACCTCCTCATATTTTAAAACCCGAAATTCATTGGCAACGGGCCCATGGTTATTTGGAATTAGAAATGTATGATCATGCAAAATGTGAATTACGTGCTTTACCCGAAGAAGAACCATGGGCGAAAAGATCCAAAGTTTTCTTTTTAAGTATTCATCAGGAAATGGAAGATTGGGAAGAAGCTCAAAAGTTCGCCCGTGGGTTGAGTTATGAATTTTCTGAGGAAGTGGACTGGTGGATTGCGGATGCTTATGCCACCCGTAGGTTTGAATCAATAGCCGAGGCTCGATCTATTCTTTTGGAGGGACTTGCCTTGCATTACGATGATGGTTTGATCCGGTTCAATCTGGCGTGTTATGCCTGCGTTTTAAAGAGTCCAGGGGAATGTATTGATTTTTTAAAAGAAGCAGTAAAAAGGGATGAGAAATTTAAGCTGTTGGCATTGGAGGATGATGATTTGATCGATGTTCGTGAGGCATTGCTCAAGTTGGGGTGGGGGGAGACAATAGTATGAAATTGAGTTTGAGAGGGTTTACTCTGGTTGAACTGTTGGTTGTTCTGGCTATTGTGGGCATTTTGATAAGCCTTATGTTTAAGGGTTATTTTTATGTCTTAGAGAAACAAGCAGATAAACAGGCCCGTGTAGAGTTATCCGCCTTAAAGGTATCAATCGAGAATTATCGTCGATCTTTTAATGGATATCCAACTTGTCCACAAAAAGTATGTACACCCGGAGAGTGCCTCTTTCTATCCTTGGCTGGGTTTCATAATGAAAAAGGGACATTAGAAATGCCTCCGTATCCTGCCACGATATCGACTCATTTATTTGGTTACGATTTAGAATCCTATGATATTACACAGATTCCCGATATTGAACATAATGAAGGGAAATCGCTGATGCTTTGGCTTTCTCAAATGTTGGGGAAGGATGTTGCTTTTATCGACCCATGGGGAAATGAATATGTTTATGAATACCCAAGGGAGGACGAAGCACCCGGTTTCCGTTTGTTTTCAAAGGGACCTGATGGAAAAACCGGAGAAGATGAATGGATATTGGATGACTTGGAGTGATAGGACCGGAGTTTATACAGAAGATTACTTTCTCATTAACCGCTTTCTAATTTCAATTAATGGCGCCATTTCAGGACTCTCAGGATTTTCAGCGATCAGAATATCAATATCTTTTAATGTTTCTACAAATCGGCCATCTGCATAGTTAATCATTGCCCGCATGGCCCGTATATATGTATCTTCCGGGTCGATCGCTAAAGTTGCATTAAGATAAAGAAGACGGTCACTCGAATTTTTCCTTGTTTCTGCAGTGTGTATCAAATTTCGAAGCATTCGGGTGATGATATCTCGCTTAGTAGCAGGTACAAAATCTTTATTGTTCAGGCGCAAACCGGTTATTTCGGATGCTTCCATACGGGAAATTATTTTACCTCCAAATGGATCCACGATTATTTCCTTGGGACTTTTATTTGATTCCTCCCGGTACATGGTAAGAAAGTGCCCGGGTAATCCAAGACCACTGACAGGGAGTTCCAATCGGTTTGCTAATTCAATAAAAAGAACGGAAAGCGTAATTGGAAGGCCCTCACGATCGTCAATAACTTCATTAATATAGCTATTTGATGGGTGATCATAATCAAGAGTGCTTCCATGATAGCCCATCTCTTGAAAAAGTTGATAAACCAGAATTTTTAATTTTTCTTCCCCCGTTGCCTTTTCGGGGAAGTGAGATGCAATTTCATTGGCAATGTTTTCAGTTTTTTTTAGGTAAGCGTTAAGATTGAAATCCTGGTTGGTCAATCTAGATATCAGGAGGGCAGATCGAAGTAAGTTGACCGAGTTTTCATCATCATAAATCAAGGATTTCGCTAGTTCTTCAATGGCACGCCGTTCCTTAATCTCTTTGGAGATGGATTTTATAATCTTTGCCTGTTTTTCGAGTTCAGCTGCACGGTCCAATAGAACATTAGGTACAAAGAGGCCAAGTTCTAACAAGCGTGTGAAATTTTCTTCGGAAAGAGACTCGTTTTTTGCAAGGCCTTTGATAATCTTTCTTATTTGCTGTTTTGATTTATTAGGAATTAAGGATGAGGGGAATTGTTTGGCGTACCGAAAATTTCGAAACTCAGCAGTGGGTAAACGGAACTTACAAAGGCCAATTTGACCTTTATTTAATGATTGATCCGTGACTTCGATCACAGATTCTCCGTTAATGTAGCAAGTTATTTTACCAGCCTCTCCAAGCTTCACTCGTAGTTGATTCCATTGATTGGGCCGGTATGCAGAGGATTTAACTGTCTCTAAAATGTTCCATGAGTATACAGATTCTCCCTCAAAACAAGTTAAGCGGAGGGAACCATTGGTTGGATAAAATCCGTAATGTTTATTTTTCCCATCAGAATGAAAAACTAAACCGGCAGCACCGCTATCATCGCTCAGACGCACATCAACTTCCAATTCATAAGGCAGAGCAGGTGGTTTCTGTTCTGATAGACAGAGCATTCGGCCTCCAAACCCTGAACCCAATTCGGAAGCTGTAATTACACCCGCCCTTTGTTTCCAGTTTCCGGCCATTATTGATTTCCATTCAAGTTCATCCAAAGCTCCTATGGTTAACCATTTTTTGAAAAGAATTGGCTTTGGATTCTCGAGTAAGTTTTTAAGCTTATTAACTGGAATCCCGAATCCCATGGCACCACCAGATTTTATCGCGAGGATAGCAACGACTTTTCCATTTAAGTCAAGGGTTGGACTGCCACTACTCCCAGGTTCAATAGGGATAGCAACTTGGACCAACGGCCGGCCATCTCCAACTTCCAATTCTCTCATGGCGGCAATCACACCTCTGCTCACGCTATGACTGTATCCCAGTGGGTTTCCAATGGAAAATATTGCCTGGCCGGGAGAAATTTTATCAGAGTCACCAAGTTGTAGGAATGGCAGTTTTTCTACTTCTATTTTGACCAAAGCTAAATCATTTTCACGATCAATTGCTAGAATGGAATGAGGCGTATATGATTTTCCATTTGCAAATCTGATTTTAAATTCACGATGTTCGCCAATCACATGGAAGTTGGTTGCTATAACACCATCGGGGCTTACCACAAATCCAGTCCCTTTTCCACCTTTACGACCAATGCGGTCAACGCTGTCGATAATAACGACAGAGGGCTTAATTAATTGAGCAAGCTTTTCAAAATCTTCGGCATCTCTTTTGGCTAATTGAAGTTCCGATAACCCGGATGAGTTTGTATCATTCTTAACTTTGCCAAACAATGGACAAAATAAAATGATGAACAAAGCGTATTTGAGAAACCTTAGAGAGATCATTCTTAAAATCATACTCGCATCAATCTTTAGGCTACCTCTGTGAAAGTCAAGTTTGCCTGCAGTTGGCTTTTTCAATTGTCAGTAAATTTATCATATCACAATTTTTGAATTCATCATAAATCTCTTAAAAATTTCACTATGAAAAATATATTAAAAGAAAATATCAAAAAGGTTGGACTCTTTAGATTTTGATATTTCTGTGGGTACAATCTAAATAAAATTCTTGGTTAACAGAACTATTGAAAAATAAAATTTTATTATCTGTTGCGTATCATTACACAAAAATCCATGAATTGTAATAGTCACACCGAGTTAATTCCCTTAATGTGATATTATGAAAAGTAAATTGCTCTTTGTCGTTTGTTTATTGTTTTTAAGTTTCTATTGCTTTTCAGCTGAATTTCCCTTTCGAACTTGGACTTCTTCAAGTGGTGTTCGAATACAGGCTCGATTGATTAGCAAGGATGGTGACAAGCTTACGATTGAAAGAAGTGACTTGAAACAATTTGTTTTTCCACTTTCTCTTCTGTCAAAGGACGACCAAAATTATGTTCGTTCTGTAATGGATACGAAGCCTTCGGCCAACCGTAATACAAAACCCACACCTCCTTCACCCCCTATGGCGGGTAATTCTGGAACACTTCCAATTTGGAGTCCCACCGTAATTGAGAAATGGTGGCTTACACATGCGGATGGTGACTGGAATGAATTATCTATCAAAATGATGGCTGATTTAAGATCAATTTGGACGACCAAAGAAAAAAGATCACTCCGTGAGGGGAGGGATTTCTTTTCCTGGTTTGATCATTGGCGCTGGATTACACTGTTTAATAAGTTGGATTCAGTAAAGGGAGCTGATCAATTGAAAGATACATTTGTAGCAGTCGGGAAAAATGCTTCTTTGCAAAAAACATTTCTCAAGGCCTTACATCCAAACGATCAACAGGTGCGGGCTCTTGAAATATTTCTTTCGATTGCCCATGAGCATCCTGATTTAATCGAGAGGTATTCAGCTTTGGCGGTTGCATATGCAGTTGTTTTTGATCAACCATTCCCTCGGAACTGGCCTCACCATCAGGTTTTATCGAAAGATGTCCCCATCGATCCCGCTCTTCCTTCGAAACGATTTGGCGATATGGTTAAAGCCCATTTGGCAAGAAAACTGGAGTATGATCCGAGCCAGTTGTCAGTAACTGAATTAAAGTTTGTGATTGATCATCGCCTACCTGTGAGCGAATTGGAATGGGCTCGAGAAAGTGTTAAGTTTAGAAGATCAAGTTTTGGCAAAATTTTTTCCTCGATAGTTTATGATCGACCGCGACTGGATGGGGCAGTCTTTCGCTGGCCCTATGGAGATTATTCCCTTTCCTCCATTCAGGCTAAGGGTGGGATTTGTGTGGATCAGGCATACTTTAGTTCGATGGCGGGTAAGGCGAAGGGAATTCCCACTCTTACCTTTGTGGGGCAGGGTAGTGGGGGCGGGCATGCCTGGTTTGGTTTTTTGAAAAACCCCGGCCGTTGGGAAACCGATTGTGGACGATATGAGAACCAAAACTATCCAGTAGGAAATGCAATTGATCCGCAATTATGGAAATTAATCACCGATGATGAACTGGGTGCTCTGGCCAGAGGAGAAAAGAACCTGAGTGGATTTCGTGGGAAAGCGGTTGATTATTTTGCCTGGGCATTGGCTAATCCGGATGCCGTGTTTTATCGTGAGTCTCTTAAAAGGGCCCGTACCCTTCATCCTGCTTATGTTGAAGTGTGGAAGAAAGAGGCTCAATGGGTTGAAGCAAAACTTTCAGATTTACGTGAAAAGCGAAATTTTTGGGATGCCTGGCTCAAGGCCTTTTCTAACACGGTTGATTTGAAAATTGAGGGTCAAAAAAAGCTGGCTGATGTGTATGATGAAATGGGGAATCCCAGGCAAGCTGATCGGATAAGAAGCTTAATTGTTAAACAGAATCGTTCGGGTCGGTTTGATCTGGCGATTAAGGAAGGAGCGGAGCAGATTATGGGTAAACTTGAGAAGAAACTATGGGTAGATGCAGAAAAATTATTTGAACGGATGGTAAAAGATTTTGAAAAAACCGCTGGAGGTGAGTTGTATTACGGTCTAGTCAGGCCTTATGTTGAAACTCTTGCTCGGAGTGGTAAGAAAGAACAGGCAATGGATGCGATTGATTTTCTTAAAAAGAGAAATGTATTGGATCTTGGTCCCGGGAGTATAATTGGGTTGGAAATGCAGAAGCTTCTCCAAAAAATAAATTAATTCTTAGGTAATAAACCAAGGTATTGTTGGAAAAGAGCATTTGACTTAGCAGATTGTTGATCAACTTTACTTTTAACCAGATTAAATTCATTTTGCCGAAGTGCCTCCTCAGATTTAGCCTCTTGTAGGAATTGTTCTTTATTCTTAAGTTGCCCTGGGGTGGTTTCTAGGAGTTTTACGGAACTATTCAGGCTATCTGCAGCTTGGGTAACTGCGTCCTTTGCCTGAATGATTTCCTGTTCTTTTTCTGCGAGGAGATTTTCGGTTTCAGCGAGATCTTTTTTAAGCAATGATATAGTTTCCTGAAACTTTTCACTTGCCTGACCAAATGTGGAGTCAGGTTCCTGTGTTTGAGACTTATTTTTGGCAAGGGTGGCCAATCGATTAACATCCTGAATAAATAAGTTCTTGTCTGCCCTGACCTGCAAAACTAAGACTTTTCTTTTTTCGGTCTCAATCAGGGAATTTTTTTTCTGAGCGAACAATTCTTTATTCCGGGCAATGGTTTGAGGTAATTTCTGTAAAGACTCAGCAATATTTTGAAAAGCTTTCTGTGCAGAGTTTTTCAGTACCCTTGATTCATTGAGCACAAGCTCGTGCTCATTCAATTCCGATTCTAACTTCCTAAGGTTTCTTAATTCAATATGGCGTTTAACATTAATAATTTCAGCATTCCAGCGGGAGACTTCATATTCAGCCTGTTTGAAATTCTTTTCAGCCTGTGCAAATTCAGTCAGTGGTTTTTTAGAATTCTCCTCAGCTTTGCTTAATGCCTCCTGGCTCTTGGAAACATTATTTTTTGCTGTGACAAGTTTGGTTTTGGATTCCTTTAGGATTGTAATTTTATCATTTCTATCAAGGTCCATTTTTTTCTTTTTCTCCAATGCTAAATTGTAAGATTGGATACTTGCTGAAAGATTTTTTTCGGCGGTCATAATATTTTGCTCGATAGATTTTTTACTCAGTAATGTCTGATTGACCACGCCTTGCTGCTGCTTAACTTGTTCGGTTGACTGTGCCACTAAAGCTTCGATGCTTTTCGTTTTCTGAACGGATGCGGCGAGGAGTTGGGTGTCATTTGAATCTTTTGCCGCCGTAACTATCTTTTGATGTGTTTCTTTTTGAATGGCGAGTAGGGCAGTCCGTTCCTTCTGCTTAGTAGATTCAGTGGATAATATTTGAGTATCCTTCAACAGTTTATTATCCAGCTTTTTCAATTCAACTTTAAGGTCCTTACATTCTTTATCTTTGGATGCTTTTACCTCTCCCATTTTTTGCAGAACAGCAATTGAATCACTCCACATTTTTTCGGTCGCTGAATGTGCTGCGGTGGCAAGTTTATTTTCATTCTCCGACTTAGCTAAATTTGCCAGGTTTTTAGCATGCTCAGCTTTTGCAATGCTTGTGGATTTAACAACAAGATCACGGGCTGAACGGGCTTGTTCATAGGCTCGCTTAGTTTTTTCAAACTCTTGCTTGGCCAGGTTTAGGGAATCACTGATCTCAAGAGGATTTGCACGAAGATCGCCCACTTTTTTTCCATCAGATGTGTCCCAAACAGATACCTGGCCTGACCAGTCAGCTGCAACGACCCGGGATCCATCGTGGGAGTAACAAACCTCCATAATGATATCGCTAAACCCACTGACTGTACGAATTCCTTTTCCATCCCCTGTCCAAAGTTTTACATTCTTGTCTCTTCCTCCGGTTACGATGTTTCCTTTTGAATCAAAATAAGTAGTCATGGTTCCACCGGGATGTGCATTCCAGGATTTCACCTGTTTGCCATTGATCATTTCCCAGGTGCGTACAGAACCCTCTTCGCAGACCGAGGCGAGTATATTTGAATCTGCCCGCCAGGATAAATCGTTAATGCCCTGTTTGTGTCCGTCCAGGGAATAAAATGGGTTACCGGTCTCTGCTTCCCAGATGTGCAGTCCTCCGTTACGGTCCGCGGTTGCGAGGAGAATACCGTCCGGGGAGAATGCGACCTGTGTCACCCATTCTGAATGTTTCTTGATTTCATAAAGCAGTTCATTGGATGCAACATCGTACACTTTTATAAGTTTGGATGGACTGCCAATTGCCAGTAGGCTCTGGTCCGCGGAAAGATCGGCAGTGAGTATGGCGTCATATTCCTCACCCATAGTAAGCAGTCTTTTTCCTGATTCGACTTCCCAGGCGGCCACTCTTCCACTTTTTCCTCCGCGTCCACCACCAGCCACAATCAATTTTCCATTTCGGCTAAAGGTGAGAGATTCGATAAATCCTTCGGGGTAGGGAAGGACGCCCATCAAATTAAGTGTTTCTGTATGGTAAAGAAGGACCTGTTTTTGTCCGGCAATTGCGACAAGGGGGGACCATGGGGCGGAAGCCATTGCTGAAGGGGCAAATGCACGATTGGTGACAACGGATGGTTCGAGGGATAGATGCCTGGGCATTGGAGGTGGGCCGTCTGGTTTTCCGATGCTTACATTTCCCAGTGCGAGGTTGACCGTTGACTTCTTTTTTTGAATCGGTTTACCCGTTGCTGTGGGCAGAAGACCAAGGTCGATCCATTTTTTTACCAAGTCAATTTCGTCTTGTGGCATTTTGTCCTCCCGTTGAGGCATGTACGGTTTTTCAACCCGGGCTATTAATTTGTATAGATAACTATTTTCACCATCCCCGGATATTACACTTTCTCCCGAACTTCCACCCACCAAAATGGCGTTCATATTAGTTAGGTCCAATCCCCCTCTTGCCCGGTCTGCGTTGTGGCAGGAGTTACATTTCGATTCGAAGATGGGCATGATGTCATCCTCAAGGTTTGGTTTTTCGGGAGAAGCTAAGACTCCAATGATTGATAATAAATAGAGTGCCGTAATGGGTGAAGTAATTTTCATGCCTAACGAAAAAAACATTATTTCGGGTTCGAAGTAATCAGTGGTTAAAGATAAATTCTTTTGAGTTCAAAAGAGCCCAAAAAATATCCGTCAGACTTTCTGTCGGATTTTCAGTGTCTATGGATGCCAATAAATTTGCTTTTTCATCTCCCCGGGGAAGTCGTGAGTAACATCGTAGGTAGAGATCATCGATTATTAATGCCGGAGATTTACCGTCCTTCAGCATCGTTTGAACTACCTTCCCCTGATTTATTCGGCTGTTGGTCACATCTCCATTTAAAAGATGAAGTGCCTGAGACATATTTGGCTCCATCACAACTTCGCATGAGCAAACTGTCTCCCTGGTCGCCCGGCCAAATGTGGTCAGAAAGTAATTGCTGAATCGACCATCGGCGATTTGCAGAGCCCGGGCACCCAATGGCAGGCCCTGGAATTTGTTCTTCGTCTTGGTTACCTGCGAGATTACATCGAGAAGAACTTCGGCCCGCATCCTACGAAGTTGTGCACGGGCAAAGTTTCGCAGGTCATCCTCGTTGGATGGATTTGTTCGCGTACTTAATTGATAAGCCCTGGAATTACAGACATCACGAACAAGTTTTTTAAAATCATAATTATATTCTGTGAATTGGCTGGCCAATTTATCGAGAAGTTCAGGATTGGAGGGCGGGTTGGAAATTCGCACATCATCCACAGGCTCAATGATTCCCTGTCCGAAGAAATGAGACCAAACAATATTGGCTAAATTGCGGGCAAAAAATGGATTATCAGGAGAAGCCAGCCAATCAGCCAAAACCTTTCTTCGATCAGTTCCTTTTTTGATTAAAGGTGTTTCCCCACCAAGGAATTTTGGTGGCATAGGCTTTTTATGAATCGGGTGGTTAATCTCACCACTATTACGGTTGTAAATAATCGATTCCCTCGGATCCGCACCCCGTTTACGACCAACTTGGCTAAAGAAAGAGGCGAATGAATAGTAATCATCCTGAGTCCACTGATCAAATGGATGATCGTGACACTGAGCACACTGAATCCTCATTCCCATAAAGACCTGAGCCACATTTTCTGTAATTTTTAAATTGTCCCGTTCGATCTGGTAGTAATTCGTGGCCGGACTCACAAAAGTTCCCCCTTTTGCGGTAAGTAATTCACGTACAATTTGATCCATCGGCATATTATTGGCGATTCGATCCTTGATCCAATTGAAATAGAGCAGGGTTGATTTATAACTGACTCCGTTATTATCATCGGTTCGAATTTGGAGAAGTTCCGCAAATTTCATAACCCACATATCGGTGAATTCTTTCCGGTCTAAAAGTTGATCAATGACCCGTTCCCTCTTATTCGCATTCGAATCTTTGAGGAATTTTGCGGTCGTTTCTGCATCCGGAACCGCACCTGCTACATCCAAGTACACTCTTCTTAAGAAAACCTCATCCGAGCAAAGTTCAGAAGGATAAATTCTTAGTTTATGCAGTTTATCATGCACCAGGTCGTCGATATAATTATTAGTAGAAAGAGAAGGCTTTTTATATTGTAAATCTTCCGGTATCACAATGGCCTGGGTTCCCTTTGTAAAAACATCAAACCGAGCGGTAATAAAAGCTTCACCTCTTTTCTCCGCAGTAACGATTCCATTTTTATCAACATTTGCGGAGACATCATTATTGGATTGGAATACGGACAAGGAAGTTACATCACGAGTGGTTCCATCCGAATAATGAGCAATCACCATCATTTGCTGCTTTGCACCCTTTCCTTCAAGCAGAAGGCTTTTAGGGAGAAGTTCTAGATCAGTGGGCTTGGCAATATCTTTTGGATCCTCCGGTGCTCCTCTTTTTAGCCAATTGACCAATGTGTGCCAATGGTCACTGTTTTTTTCAAATAGTTTACCCCCTGTGTGTGGAACAGCTGCGATGGCTTTTTCCACCAGCATACTTTCTTCAGGAATAGCCAAGTTGATCCGCCTTGTTCCCTGTTCCCGGGTTATACGGTGATGATCACCCTTGGCATCATACCCAAAAAGGGAAAGCATAAAGCGATCCTGACCACGGGCAGATCCATGGCAGGATCCAGTATTACAACCTGCCTTTAAGAAAACGGGCATTACATCGAGGTTAAAGCTAACGGGCCTCTCCGCCTGGGCATCTTTGACCTCGATCAATAGTTCAGTATTCAGGTTATGAAAACTTGCTTTGAGTGTGGCTTTGCCATCTTTAACTGGTGAGATGGTATGGTTTTCTAGTTGTGCGATCTTTTCGTCGCTCAGTGACAAGGTGGATTCCTTGGTTACATCTCTGGTTACATCATCATCGTATTTGGCTACCACAATAAATGAATTGAAATCCTCTTTTGTAGATAGACTGATTTGTTTAGGATGAATTTGTAAACTGACCAGCTTTTTGGACTCCGCTTTTTTTCGAAGGGCGAGTTCCTGCTTGGAAACGGGAAATAATTGAACACCCTTTGGCCAATTTGCACCCGTAATGATCCATCTCTTTAAAATATCCTGCTGATTCAAGGAAAGGGGGCCATTTTCGGGGGGCATTATTTCATCATCATCCGCGGGGAGAAAAATTCTCTCAAGCAGGATGCTTTCATCAATATTACCGGGGACAATTGCGGGGCCTGAATCTCCTCCTTTTAACAGATTGGCCAGGGTGTCCATCCGTAAATCACCTTTTTGTTTTTCAACCCCATGGCATTCGATACAGGATGCTTCCAGAATGGGACGTACTTGCTTATGGAAATCCGGTGCAACCGGTACCGGATTTTCTACTTTTACAGAGATCGATTTTTCCGCCGGTGGAGTCGTGCTAAGATCTGCTTTTATATTAGAATTATTTTCGGAAAATAAAGCAAACGAACTGATGGAGAATATTATTATACCAAGACTATGAAGACATTTGAGCATGATTCCTAATTCCCTCCTCTTTTCGCGAGCCTGAGCTGTTCAAGTCTGCTCAATGGCTTCTTTTTGGTTTTTGCTTCAACCGGTTTTTTTACGGCCACAATCAAATCTGACTTAGGTTTCGTCTTCGGCTTGGGTGGGGGTTTATCAATTCTAATTTGTCCGCCTTGTCCGACGGTATGAGTGATCTTATTTCCTTTGAAAGGAACTTTGGCAAAGCAGAATAAATTCTTGGTTATACCAACCCGAACTTTTTCCTCTGTTTTGATCGGGAAAATAACCTGTGTTGCGTTGGCATCAAATTCCTGATCTGTGGTGGTTGCAAATGCAGGGAGCCCACGGATCGAAAGCGAAGCCATTCCTTCGAATGGACGTTTGATATCAAGGTCGCAAATAATTTCGCCTTCTTTACCTCTTTCAATTGCAGCCATGTTTATCTTGATTGATAAATAAGGATCCTCCACGCTAATAGGGGTCAGTTGAGAGGAGGCTAATTGTATTCCGTTTCCGTTATTTGCTTCGCCCTGAATCGCGATATCCCAGTCGCCAAGTGATGTACCACCATTTGCAGTAAGAGAGTAATAAGCGGTTGATTTGTCTTTGGCGATTGAGACCGTTCCTTTTGCTCCAATCCCTGGGGGGCGGGTTTGAATACGAAGAGTAATAGGTGCAGTGAAATTGGTATCCCGAATCGCTTCAACTTTCAGATTAACCGAACCTCCACGCACAATTGGGGTGGCGGGTGGATGAATCAAAATCGAGAAGGGAACTTTTTCAACAACGCCCACGCTCAGGTGCTTAAATGTACTCTCGTAGTAGGTACGATTATTCGGAGGCCCATAAACTAATGCCACATTGTGGTTGAAATTCCCCTCAATAATATTTCCTGATTTCGAAGTGTGTTTGATTTTCAAGTTCACCAGTCTCTGATCCAGTGGGGCATCTGGGCTTGCTTCAAAAACAACCGGTACGGAATTGAAATTGGAAGGGGCTTTGGGTACCCGCATGGTTACTCCGACGGGTAAGTTTTCTGCAAGTACCTCAAGCTCACCACTGAAATTTTTACGGGAAAGATTCAGGGCGGTGGCGGCTTTATTTCCCCGGGCAACTGGAATCATCTGCCTGGATTGAGTATCGCGGTTGCCAAACATGGGTATGGATGCAATCACCTGTGGTGAAAAGGGATGGGCCTCGAGCCTGTAGACAAAACGCTCTCCGCCCGCATATAGATGATCGCGTACACGAAGGGTGTAGTTTCCGTCCTTGGGGATGGTAATGGTGATCAAGCTGTCACGGCCATTGTTTGCATCGTCGCTTCCCTTAATGCTCTTTCCTTTGTCATCATATAAATTTAAAACCGGGTCGAGGGGAGATCCAATCGATTGAGCATGGGCATAAATATTGAATTTCTGTCCCTTCTTGGCTTTAAACTTGAAGAAATCCACATCCTTTTCTTTTTCGATAATTCCATCAAAAGCCAATGGGAGGGTAAGCTCAGTTACATTTGCTGTTCTTAGGCCATCATTGGGCTCATTTTCTAAAATCGAGGGGAATTCGCAGACCCGGATTGCATTGGGAGCAGGAGCGATCGAACCATTTTGTTCAACACGATATCCAAATCCAAGGTTTTCTTCACTTGGTAATTGAATCTTCTTTTTTATGGGGCCGGTTGGATCGCCCATAAAAGTTACCTCGAGTAACTTACCAGCCTGTCCCCCAGAAGGAAAAGCAATTAAAGGTCTTGGGAAATCTCCAATGTGAAGTCGGTAATAGAAATTATTCCCCCCTCGATAGGATGATTCCCTTACTTCTACAAAATACTTACCGGATTTTGGGATAATAGTACTGAGAGTACCGTCTTGAAGAAGAAGTTCTGTATCATCGGATGTTGCGACTTCAAATCGATTTGAATCAAGAATAGCGATGTATGGGTCAAAGAGAGGACCCGAGAGACGGATGGCTTCGATTTCTAATGAGATTCTCTGGTCCTTGGTTGCATTGAATTCAAAGTAATCAACATCTTCGTTTTTAACTACACCGTTGATTGTGTGGTTGATCGTAATTTTTTGAGCATCTTCAAAAGAGGTATTAGGTTCTTTTTCAGCTAAGTTAGGGTAGGGTCCAACCCAAAAAGTTTTAAGAGTGCTAATACCCGACTTGGTTCTAAGTCTTAACTCATGCTGACCAAGTTCTGCGTCCTTGGAAATTTTAAATTTGGCTTGAACGGATTTATCATTGGTCGCTTTTACATCGAATGCGGTGATGCCTTTTCCGTAAAAAAATATTTCTTTGCTATCCTTGAGACGATTCCCAGAAATCGTAACATCCAGTTCGGAACCTGCCTGCCCACCCCGAGGTAAAACATTTGTGATGAGAGGTTCAGCAGCATGAAGTAAAGAAGCTGAGGATATTATAAGAATAAAAACTAGGCGGGCTAGAAATTTCATGGGCTTAATTAGGTTAAAAGAATTTGCTGGGCGAGCAAATTAACGGATGGCAAATTAGTCCAAGTCGAGAGAACCAATTGAGGAAATACACTCAGAGAAAATCAGGCCAACAGATCCTTGATAACTTTTCCGCCATCCACAATTTCGATAGGACGATCCCCCGGTGCCATTAATTCTTTATCCGCCACAATACCTAATCGATCATAAACTGTGGTGGCTAAATCTTCCACGGATAGCGGATTGTCTTCCGGTGCGGTGGCAAATGCATCGGATGATCCGTATACTTGACCACGAGTAATTCCACCACCTGCAAGTGCAATACTGAAAACCCTGGGGTAATGATCGCGTCCATTGGTCTTATTGATCTTAGGTGTTCTTCCAAACTCTGAAGTCATCATCACTAATGTACTATCTAGTAAACCACGCTCATCAAGATCCGAGATTAAGGTGGCATAGGCTTTGTCCAAATCCGGGCCATGTTTAAGAAATCCCTTGTCGATATTGGAGTGCATATCCCATCCTCCGTAAGTCATCGATACAAAACGCACACCTGACTCAACCAAGCGGCGAGAAAGAAGCATTCTTTGTCCGGCTTCATTTTTTCCATAACGTTCTTTGGTCTTATCGCTTTCTTTTTTCATATCGAACGCTTCTCGAGCCTCTTTCGAACTGATTAAGGAATAAGCATCATTATAAAAATTATCCATTGAACTGAGCGCATCCGATTTCTCCATCTGCCTGAAGTGATCGTCCACGGTGTTCAATAGAGACCTACGCTTGTTAAAACGATCCTCGGTTATTCCGTTTGGTAAAGTAAGGTCCTTAACTTTAAAATCTCCCTTTGCAGGGTCTCCACCCAATCCGAATGGACCATAGGACGAACTTAAATATCCACTTCCCGCAAATTCGTTAGGCACTTTGGGAATACAAACATAAGGAGGAAGATTCTCCCGAGAACCAAATTCATGCGAAACCACAGAGCCAATACTTGGGTAGGAAAGGGCAGGACTGGGGCGATAACCAGTGAACATATTATGAGTACCCCGTTCGTGAGCCGCCTCGCCATGACTCATGGAGCGACAGATAGTAATTTTGTCCGCTATTTTTGCGGATTCTTTAAAATGTTCACTGAAGTGCACCCCTGGGATTTTGGTGGGAATACTTTTGAAAGGACCTCTGTATTCAAGAGGGGCATAAGGTTTCGGGTCCCATGATTCCTGATGGGCCATTCCTCCGGGTAAGTAGATGTGGATTACGCTTTTGGCTTTCCCTTCCTTGGATTGGTAAAATTTTTGAGCTCCATGTGATTTTAATCTTAAAAAATCTGCAAGGGAAAGACCTAAGCCCCCTATAAATCCAACATGCATAAATTCACGACGAGAAAAATGGCTGGGCAATTCAAAACATTTATTTTTTTTCATTAGACCTTATGTTCGATTTTTTACTGAATGTTATGATTCTATTATTAAGTAATATCCAATCAAGCTATATTTGGACATATTTATTAATTATTTTTTCATAGTAAAGTGCATATGTGTGCAATGTATAATATAATTTTTATTACAATTATATTTAAGTCTTGCAATGCAATTAAAATGAAGCTTTTGTATTCTTTACTAAATGGCAAAGGGAAAAACGGTTACAATTCGGGTTCCAGAGCAGACCTTCGATCAAATTAAGGGTGTTTGTTCGAATCTTGGCGATGCTTACAACTTTAATCAGTTTGTGAATCAAAGTTTGTCAGCGATGCTCGAAGTCATTCATCATGATGGCGAACAGGTACCCATTCCCAAATTCGCAATGATGGCAAGGTTGATGAAAAATTATGAGGAGTCCGTTTTTCGGGATAAGGGTTTAATAGGTGATATGGATGGTGAAGGAGTACAACATTCAGGCTAGGCAGGAAATCCCAGCGGTCTTTCTTTTTAAGAGATTGTGGATTCCACTCTCTTTCTTTCTTTTCTTTTTGGTTTCGATAGCGAGTAAAGAAGAGTTGTTTATTCGTTTTCTGGGAAATGCATCCTTGGTTGTAAGGGATATCGTAGAGTATGGCAGTCAAATTGGGTTATGGGTGTCGACTGCTTTTCTTGCCCAGAGATTAATCACTGTTTTTGTATGGGACGGATTGATTGCTGGTATTTCAGGTCGCCCTGTCCCTCGCTTGCCTAAGGACGTGACGGCACTCTGTGTTTTTGTGGTTATGGTGGTGGGAGTGCTTGCCACCGTTTTTGATCAGTCCGTTACTGGAATCTGGGCAACGTCAGGGGTGGTAAGCATCGTTATTGGCATTGCGCTTCGAAATGTGATTCTTGATGTGTTTATTGGTTTATCGATGCATATTGAAAAATCTTTTCGAATTGGTGACTGGGTTATGGTTCATCAAAATCGAAGAGAGACTCATATTGTTGGCCAAGTAATCGAAATTAACTGGAGAACCACTCGGTTGAAAACGACTGAAAAGAATATGGTGGTGGTTCCAAACAATAAAATGGGGGAAGCCATTTTAACTAACTACATGCAACCCCGACCTCACTTCCGAATAGATTTGAATTTCATGCTCGATTATTCTGTATCTCCAGATCGTGCTATCAGGGTTTTGATGTCAGGAGTTCGGGCACTTGCTGATAATGAAAGAATTCTGACTGACCCCGTTCCTGAAGTCCGATTGGATGAAGCTTTATCGGGTGGGCAAAAATATGAAGTAAGGTTTTTTATTCTACCCGTTAATATTTCCCCCAAGGAATCCAGGCATATCGTTAATAAAAGTGTGATCGAGCATCTTGCCCGAGCGGGACTCTCCCCGTCGATGGAAAAAGAAATGGTTTTCTGGAACGATAGTTCAAAGTACCCCTTAATTCCTTCGACTCATGACGCAAGTTTTGACGAGGCAATTGATCGGAGCAAATTATTTGATCTTTTAGAGGATGATGATCGTGTCGCACTTATAAAAAATGCTTCCAGAAAAGATCTGAAAGAAGGAGAGGTTTTGTATCGTCAGGGTAATGTTGGAGAATCTTTTTATTTTCTTGCCGAGGGATTACTTTGTTCATCGATTGAAGTTTCAGGAATCGGTAATAAAGCAAAGGTTGAACGCTTGGAATCCGGTTCCCATTTTGGCGAGGAAGGAGTTCTGAAAAAAGGTTCTCGGAATTCAACAATAACAGCTCTGACTGATTGTGTTATTTTTGAATTCGATTCCAGTATGATTGCCCAACTGGCAGCTCAAAGTGGAGATTTCTTATCATTGTTAAATGAAAAAATGGTTCTGGGGCAGGATCGAATTATGAAAACAAAGTGGAGGGTTCGTAATGAAGAAAAAACTTCAGTAACACCTTTAAAAAAGAGCGGAGTTGGCCAGACAATTCAGACATTTTTCTCCGATTTTTTTCCTACACCATCCAATCCTACAGTTAAAAAATAGAATTTATAATGAAAACATATTTATCCATTTTTATATTTATCCATTTTTTTGTTCATTCAGGTAAACTTGTTGGGCAAGGTGATCGGGGGAAAACAAATCCTCAGGTCGAAATGATGTCTGAACGAATTCGCTTAAGCTATGTGGACCCGGTTCGTTGTTCGCAGTTACTTAATTTTTACGGAGTAACCATTGGTGATCCCAAAAAACCTATCGATCTTACACAATTGCCGGTTGTTGTTATTGTTCCGGATACCACTTTTCATGAAACGATTCCCGATCATGACAAAATCTTTCCTCAAACCGAAACGGATCCAATAAATGAATTGCTTCTGTTTTATGACCCAACCGTTCCTGAAGAAGCAGGTAAAATCAGGAGAATTATAAAAGAGCAAATTGATTTACCTGCCCGTAAAATTATGATCGAGGCAATGGTTCTTGAAATATCCTCACAGGCACTCGATCAGTTAGGAGTTGAATGGGATTTTAATAGTGGTCGGGAAGGAATTTCGGATGGTAATTTTGCACAGGATAAACTGGATGGAAAAAATGATAGTTTAATTCTTGGGCGAATTGCGTACCCGGCTGCAGGAAATGCACAACTTGACGCCACCATTACCAATGTATTTCGCGAATTTAATGTGAGGTTACAGGCATTAGTCGAAGATGGGGCGGCACAGGTTTTATCCCGTCCCAGCGTACTTACCCTAGATAATCGAATGGCCTTTATCAATGTTTCTGAAAAGATTCCCATCGCTAACACAAAATTTGTAAAAGACTACATCAGTGCGGTTGATTTTCGTGATGTTGTGGCAGGTATTCAATTGGCTGTGAGACCACGAATTAGCAATGATGGATCCGAAGTCTCCCTTCAGATCAACGCCGCGGTATCAGCTCGTGTGCCTGGAAAAGACCAAGAGGTGCTGGGGAAGGATTCAATTGTACTTGCAACCGCTCCAACACTTTCGATTCGAGAGGTGAAAACCTATGCTCGTATTGCAAATGATACCCCATTTATAGTCGGTGGATTAATTGCAAAAGATTCGGAAGAAACTCTTAAGAAAGTTCCTTTATTAGGTGACATCCCTTTTTTGGGAGCTCTATTTCGATCAAAGACAGAAACAGGACAAAAGCGGGAAGTCATTATTGTAATTACCCCTTCTGTTTTACCGGATGAAAGCCCCGTTCATGCAGGTATGCCTAAGGACGATGATTTGTTTGATCAATTTGGCCATCGATTATTTCGTGATGCATATCGAATTCGTGCTGAAGACACCTTTGACTTAAGATATTTAACTGAGAATAAAGGACTACAAGAGCTCCAAAAGACGGTTGATCGGGTGGTGAGTGATCATCCTCAATTATCAAATACATACCCCTACGAAAATTTTGCTGAGGAATCTGTCCCTGGAGAAGAAGCTCTGGTTCGCAGACAGATTTACGAAGTTCTCAAGCGGCAGAAAGCATCCAAGGTACTTGATGAAGAAAAATTGATCTTTTTTGAAAAAAACCAGGGGCAGGAGGCAGGTTTTAAAGTTCGCTTTCTCGCCGAATATCTACGTGAGTTTGCCCCTTTTGTTTTGGAAAAAGAAGAGAGTGGAAAAGCGTTCGGATTATGTTTTCGAATGCGCCGGGATTCTCTTGCGATTGATCAGTTGCTTGAAGAACCGGTCCCGGAAATTAAAATTGTTGACTGCCCGGATGGAGAGGCTTGGCGTTCTCTTCTTCTCGAATCTAATAAGAAAAGCCCAGGCGTGTCCTCAAAACAGGTAATCTTTCTTCGGAATCAAGATGATTTAAATCGCTTGAAAAACGCAATTTTGATGAAGAAGATCATTTCCCTTAATGCGACTAATTATATCTTAAAACTTAAAAACTTTACCCGTGGTCGGCTTCTACGAATGCCAACGGTAAGGGAAGAAGATGTGGAGTTAATTGATGCTGATGTGGCTACCTGCTATTACCATTCTGAACTTTATTATTCAGTCCTCGAAGAATCCCTTCAAAATGACTATGCTGCATTGAGGAAAGTGTTGAGTGGAACCGCATATGGGACGGAATTAATCAATAAGCCCTAGTTTTATCGTCCACGGACTGAATTGTTAAGATAATCATAGAAACCACTGTAGAAAGTTTCCATAGGGTCCCATTTTTTTTTGGCAGTCAGAAATGCCTGGAGAGTTGGATATCCTTTTGTGAAGTGTGACGGAGTAGCATAGTTACGGTAGGGGAGATAAAAGGTTCCGCCTTGATTAAGTGACGCATCAAAGAGGGCACGAATCTGCTTTTTTAAGAAGCCTTCTGCTTTCTTATTTTGCTCAATTGTAAAAAGCATAACCAATCCAAACATATCGTTTTGAGCATAGGGTAGAGCAGAGTCGGTATCTTTTTTAATTTCTCTGACCGTTACATTGAGAAGATTATCTGAATGGTATTGGAGAATTTTTTTTGCCTCCTGAATGAAGTCAGAAAATTTTTCCTGAGGAATAAACACTTCCACCAACATGTCTGTTTTTTGATCATCGTTATTTGTGAACACGCGCACAGGTTCGAGCATTAAATTAACTCGTGCATGAACTCCACCTGCTTCCCCTCCTAAAAAGTTTTCCATCCACTGCCGAAAAGATTTCCCTCGATTACTATTAAGTGATGCCCGGAAGACAGCACGGGCAATTGAATTCCTAAATGATATATCATATTCTCCCGCTTGTGTTGAAATTTGACCAGTGGTTACATAATGGGTCAGCAGAACTTGATCGAAAAAGGTTTCCTGAGCCACCGATAATCTTCCAAAAGCTAACCGGACAGGATTTCCTTTCATTTTATTCCATTCTTTTGGGAAATCCTTGTAATGATAAACCTGATGGGAAGAACGGAGGATTTCATTGGGCACAGGTTTAATCCAAGCCTCGAGTATAATGCCAAATAAACCATATCCACCCATCGCATGTGTAAATAATTCGTTATTTTCTTCTCTGGAGCAGGAAATGATTTCTCCATTGGCAGTGAACAAAGTAATTTTTTGTACAGAAGAGGCAACAGGAGGGCGGTCAGGTTGCCATCCATGGGCATTAACGCTCAGGGTGCCCCCAATAGAAAAATCTGAATTGCTTTGCATTATTTCAACCGACAGACCTAGGGGAGCGAGGAATTGTAATACATCTTTCCAGCGAGCACCGGTTTGAACTCGAAGTAAACCATTTTCCATTTTCATTCCGTTCAAAGGAGAGAGATCAATATGGATAGCATTTTGCATAATGCTTTGTTTTCCCATCGAATGTCGGGCTCCAATCGGGATTATCTTTTTATTTTCTGCCTTAGATCGAGCAAGAGAATTTGTAAGAATATTGATGGTTTGATTAAGGTCCTTATTTAGCCTGATTATACCACCATGTTTCGTTTCATTTAATCCACTCGCATCGTTAATTACCAATTCGCTCAGGGTGAATGTGCGATCTTCAGGAATCGGGTCAGTAATTAAAAAAAAGCAAACTCTCAGAGCAGGATAAAGGAACCAAAATATGAGAGTAAGTAAAAGAACCAATATGGATCTTTTTATAAGGCGAGCATTCATTATGAAAAATTTATTATTGGTTCTTAGGTTGGGTGTAAAATCAAAGTTCGATTGAACTGAATTTTTTCATTGCTTCGATATCTACAAAGTTGAAGCATTATTTTATGAAAGCTTCCATTCTATTAGCAATTATTATTATATTTACTAATTTGACGCTTTTTCCCGGGTTTTTTGTGCAAGAACCCGTGCAGGTTCATGTTTTAGCGGGTCATTCAAATAAGGAGGGCAAGGATGGAATTGACCTCTTACTGAACCATCAAGTTGCTTCCCCAAATACTCGATATTTTTTTGTTCAACTGCTCAAAGGTGTTGAACTAAGGGGGGCCAATCTTCCTTACCATTATCTAGGTAGTGCCATATTTTTTTCCCGAGTTGGACTTGGCTTTGGAGAAACTATCATAAAGCACATTAAAAATTAGACCAATGAATATAAAGACACTTTTTTTTACTCTCATTTCTCTCATTACCTCTGCCTTCGTTTTTTCAGAGGATAAACCTAATATTCTATGGATTGTCGGGGAAAATCTAAAACTTGATCTCGGGTGCTACGGGGCGAAGAATGTAAAAACGCCTAATTTGGATAAATTGGCTGCCGAGGGAGAGCGTTATACAAAAGTTTTTTCGACATCCCCAGTATGTGCGCCCAGTCGAAGTGCGTTTTTTGTGGGTATGTATCAGACCACGACAGATACACATAATATGCGTTCCCATCGTGAAGATGATTATCGTTTGCCGGAGGGGGTTCGTCCCATTACCCATCGCTTAAAGGATAATGGATATTTTACCGCAAATCTCAAGACGATGAATGGAGAGGAGATTGGATCGGGAAAACTCGACCTTAATTTTGTCAACGAAGGTAAACTCTATGATGGAGGTAAGTGGGAGGAACTAAAAGATAATCAGCCTTTCTTTGCTCAGATGAACACCCTGGAATGTGAATACGATATTTATGACCGGAACACCTGGCGCCAACCCCGGGTTGAATGGAAGGGTGAAAAATATCATGAAAAAATTGCCACATTAAAAAATGTGAATCCCCCTCCATATTATCCTGATCATCCCGTAGTGCGTGAGGAATGGGCTCGCTACCTGAATTCCGTTTCGGGTATGGACAAGACGATTGGAAAAGTGCTCCAGCGCCTTAAAAAGGATGGATTGGCGGATAATACCATCGTTATGTTTTTTGGCGATAATGGACGGATCGAGCCAAGGGGTATACACTGGTGCTATGATAGCGGGCTTCATGTGCCTATGATTATCCGTTGGCCTACAGGTTTTCCTGCCCCTGCAAATTACAGTGTAGGTGCGGTTAAAGACGAAGTTGTCAGCCTAATTGATATTACGCCTACGACTCTCGGTTTTGCTGGGATAAAAAAACCTTTTGGGATGCACGGAAGGGTTTTCCTGGGCAACCGTGTTGGTCCTGAGCGAACCTATGCTTTTTCCGCTCGTGACAGGGTGGATGAGACTGTTAACCGAGTCCGTAGTGTCAGGGGAAAGAAATATCATTACCTACGTAATTACTACCCTGATCGTCATTTTACATCTTTGAACCGATACAAGGAAAAATGTTTTCCGATTAAGCCACTTATGCGTGAATTAATGGCAGCGGGAAAATTAACGGGCCCACCGGCTGATCTTATGTCTCCTACAGTTTCTCCGGAGCAACTATTTGACACCGAGGCGGATCCGCATGAGATAAACAACCTTGCTAGCTCCGCAAAGCCCGAGCATCGTCAGGCACTCCTTCAAATGCGTACTGCTTTGAATACTTGGATCGTGGAGACCCAGGATCAGGGGGAGTTTCCTGAGCCTGCAGGAGTGGTCGCTCCCTTTGATAAAGAAATGCACGACTGGTTTGGCACCCCGGAATGGTACGGGAAGAATTAATCTAAGTCTTATTGTTTATTCTACAGCCACATATGCCCAGGCTGTTGCTCCAGACTTGAAATTGGCTTCTGTTCGTTTGTATGCATTAACCTCGTAAGCATCCGCCTGTTGTAGTTCTTCCTTGGAAATTTCAAAAATAACTCCCTCTACTTCATCGGAAGGATTTCCAGTGTAACGGAGGATTGGGTGAATTTCAGTTCCACTTCTTGCGAGAACAGCTTGATCCGTAATTTTGATTTTTGAAATCACATAACCGATTAGGACATCCTTTTTTCCGCAAAGACTTCTTCCAAAAGTTTCTAGCTGTACTTTTTCTAATTGCAGGGTGCCATAAGAAAACAGATTTTCCATATTAAGAAACCCTTTCAATTCTCATTTTATGCTGTCTCGGGCATGAAGGTGGGCATAATGACACCTCTCGTGGCTGGTTTTTTTCCCAGGCATTGGGCGAAATGAATTTCGCAATTTCTAGCTCCCCATGAATAGGCAGTTTTTACGGCTTGTGCGGCATCGGTTGGGAGTAGAAATACGGGACTGAATCCGCGAAAAAAATCGAGTTGAGCAGCAAGAAGAGTAGTTGTGATATTTTCTGACCGGGCAACACCGGGACCGATCATCCGGCTCGCCGGGTGGTTTACAGAGCATAGAAAGCCAAGCAGTTTCTCATCCCTGTCCCGGTAAATAAGGGTTTTCCATATGCCCTCTGAATTTTTGATAAAATAAGAAAAATCTTTTGCCCGCTCAATTCCGACCAATTCCATTTCCAGTTCAACCATGTCCGCAATATCTTCGGCTACAGCTTCCCGAATGGTTTCACTATCGGGTATCTCGACAAGAGATAATCCATTTGCTGGAACTTTGATGAATAGATCCTGGAAGCTGAGGAAGGGCACAAACCCCTTTTTCGTATAAAGCGAGAAGGAATCGAGATTCTGGGCGCTTGAAATCAGGCGGACAGGCAACTTTTTTTCTTCAGCAAAGCTGGCTATCCGGAATAGAAGGGAACTTGCGATTCCTTTTCCAAAAAAATCCGATTGAACGTTCATGATCCCGAGGGAAACATGAGTGGTGCGGGGATGATAAAAACAGGAGCCGGCAATCTTTCCGGATTCTCGGCAAACTGCTACGATACAGCACCCCGGATCGAGTGCCTCATAGACCTCACAAAACAGCAGGGCATCTGAAGGCGAGCCGTTGAAGATAGGATTTTTCCCATTGGCCATATACCAGGAATTTGTGGACTCGTGAATCAATTCAGCCACCTCGTTCCATTCATCCGTTTCCATCGGACGAAGTTCGAATGTATCCGCGGTCTTTGGCACCTTTTTTTGTTACTTCTGTTTTAGTTTGCTTAAAAATGCCTGGCAGGAAAATCCGACAAACATAGCCATGTCCTGATCTCCAGGAAGTACGATGACAGGGGATAGGTCGGGTGGGCGGATCTTGTGGGCCCGAATCAGGCATTCCTCCATTGGTTTTCGGGCCTTTTTGGCTTTCTTGCCCAATAGTTCAATCGTCCGTGCGGCATGAGTTACCACGATTAAATTTTTGTGATTTAACTCCTGAATCAGGACTGAAAGGGCAGGCTCAGATTTTCCACGGAGCAGAAGAGTGTTGGCCACTTCAATTCGCACCGAGGGCGAAGGATCATTCAGGGCTTTGTTTAGAGCTTTTTTTGCATCCATTCCCAGTTCTTCTTTGTGAGCACAGAGTCCAATTGCGCCCCAATAGCGAACAAGCTCATTGGCGGATTTAAGGTTGGCAATCAGGATTGATTCCCCAGCCAAGCCGACTTGCGATGCGGCTTTCCTTATCGCTTGAAGATCTATTTTGCCCGACTTCCCAACCTCCCAGCCTGAGCTGTTTTCGAAGAGTTTCCAGGCTTCATACTCTGGCAGGAAACCAAGGTCCCGTGTTTGATTAAGGTGTTGGTTTAGTGCACCGCGTAGTTGGGTAAGAATCTTTTTATGTGCAGCCGAGCCGGCCAGGTTTGTAAGGTTTTGCGGATCTTTTTTGCAGTCGTATAACTCCTCAACCGGTCGGGTCGGGCCGGCAAAATGCCACTGAGGAGAAGTCATCTTTTTCCGGTCTGCGAGGCGATAAAATTCATGCCTGATTTCACCCAGGTCAGGCCAGGCAGTTGGTTGGTTGTAACCGAGGTGGGGCATGTAATTGCGGATATAAAGAAAGTTCTGATCGCGGACCGAGCGGGCCAAGTCGCGCACTTCATCCACCCGGTCACGGTGACCGAATACATACTTTCGTGCTTTCACTTGTTCTGGGCCCAAGAAAGGTTTTCCCTGCATGTATGACGGGATATCGATTCCGGTCAGACTTAGCACAGTTGATGCGAAATCAACAAAAGCGACCATTCGATCAGTGGTTGAGCCCGGTTGGTCAGGGGCGAACTTTTGCCATTTTTCAGGAGCGCGAATGAGGAGGGGTACATGCATCCCTGAGTCGAGGAGTGCCCGTTTGTGTCGGGGCATTCCGGATCCATGATCGGAGAAAAAGAAAACTATTGTATTCTCCGACAGTCCATCCTGTTCCAATTGCCTGAGGATTTCGCCCACTTCTTTATCCATTGCGGTTACACAGTCGTGAAAACGGCCCACAGTCTTGCGTACCACCGGAGTGTCCGGGTAATAGGGTGGGATCGTGACTTTAGCCGGATCGTGAATTTGATCGGTGCTTAGCTTGGACTGAATTTCTTTTTCAAAACGTTCATAGGGCCAGACCATCGACCGGCTTTGATGGGAAGTCATTAAGTTAAAAACGGAAAAGAAAGGCTTTTCTTTATCCTCCCGCTTTCGCCAATGAGCGGAACTTGAATTTTCATTCCACGAACTTTTAATGATCTCCTCATAGTTTCCGGAATTGTAGTCGGTTTTTACATTATTGGTGGTGTAGTATCCCTGTTTGCGAAGCAGGGCAGGGAAGCCCTTCATGTAAGAAGGTAGAGGGAAACCGGAACGCATCTGCTGGGTGCTCAGGGTGGTCGGATAGGTTCCCTGGATTAGGCAGGATCGGGATGGGGAACAGACCGGAGCCGAGGCAAAGGCCTTGGTGTAGCGAACACTTTGCCTGGCCAGTTTATCAATGTTTGGGGTCTTCGCATCCATATCTCCATAACATCCAAGCACGGGACTCATATCCTCCGCAGTTATCCAAATAATATTGGGGCGGTCGGAATAAAGCACGAGAGAGGAAAGTGAAAATATTAAAGGTAAAAATTTCATCTTCCAAGTTTACCCTAATTAAAAAAGCATCCGCAATCCTGATTTAGGTAATTATAGATTAAATTTTTAATATAAATTAGGTTTTATTAATATTTTACCCATTTAAGCGGGTTGTTTGAATTAAATTAGATAATAATCTCTGTTATTTAATGTTATTTTTTTTAAAGTAATTTATTGACTTATATAACTTATTGTTAGTATTTGTCATAATCTAATATTTATAATTATAAAATGAACTTAATAGCCGATAATAGTGAGAGACTTTCATGCATATTTAGGGAAGATTTCTCTTCTCTTGTGCTTTTACCTAAAATTGAGAGGTTGATAAATAAGCAAGAACCAACCTTGGAGGATGTATTGGGATTATGTTCTGATAATCAATCTTTATTCGAAAAACTCACACGCCGTGGGGGTTTTGGAGGTGGCGGTGATGAATTTGCAAAAGAAATTCTTTTCAAGAAAGGGCTTAGTTTTTTAAAAAGCCTCGCCATTCGAACAATGAACCAGGAAATTTTTGAATTGCCCTTAAAGCTTTCGGATATGTCAGAGGCAGTACTTAAGAAAAGAGCTGTAATATTAGATCGATTTATTAAACATTACAATGAATTGTTAGGGTTGAAGGCTGACGATGCCTATCTTTGTGGACTATTCTATAACTTTAGTTATGTAACTTATGAGAAACTTATTTATCTACAAGCACTTGAGCACTCTGGCTTTGATCAATGTAGGGATGATTGTGTTAGTTGGACTGCTCGAGCAATGATCGACCTAGGTTTTGACGATTCGATTACTTCCTTTATTGCCGATTCTTCTAAGGATTTATTTTCAACTTCTTTTCCCTTTGGTCAGGCATTAGCCCGTATAGGTAATGGATTGTTAATTAATGCAGAGGAGAGTGCCAGTACATCACTGCGCAGAGGTGCTACCATAGATCGTGATTTATTGGATGCCACAGGCTTAACAACCCGTGAAATTGTGAATGTATTAAAAGATTTAACCCGTAACTATAAAGGCGGGCTTAATCATCATTAAACTTCGCTGTTCAATAATGAATTCACCAAATTAAAAAGAAATACCTTTTTTCGAAGATGTCTTTTTAATATTTATTTCTCCCTTTTTCTTTTTTTTGAAAAAAAGTCAACCATTGATTTGCTTTTTATGTTTAAGTATGTATTTATACTAAATATGAAAAATGTAAATTTATCCCAATTTTTATGGTTGTTCGTATTGTGCATCCTTCTTTTGATATCTTCTCAATTAAACGCGAACAGTTTGATGGTTTGTTGTGGTTTATTTCAACAAGATCTGGGAGATTTTGTTCCCCCGAAGTCCAAGAGATTTGTACCTCCGGTACAGAAAATTGTACCTAAAAAAGATAACTCATTCAAACCGGGAAAGTCTGGTGAGGTAGGTATAGATTTCCAGAATAAATTCAATGAAAGTGATGAAAATAAAGTTAAGCTATTCGAGGGTGTCGCCTCACAAAATAATAAATTTACACCTAGGCAGAATCGTGAGACTGAGTTCATTCCTCAAAATCTCATTTCATTCATTCCTCAAAACCGATGCCCACCGTCCAAAGTTAATAATTTCTCTCAACCCACTACACCGGCTATGTTTTATTATGCTCCAAGGATGAAAAGTATCCGGGTTTCTTCCCCACCTAATATAGAAGGATGGGAGAGAAGTATTCGGGAGGAAATGAGATTAAAAGGTCGATCCCGACAAACGGTTAATCGACTCCTTGCCCGCATTCAGAAATACTATGATGACCCGACCATTGAAGCCTCAGATTACGCTCCTGGTAATGCCGGTTATCAGCCCAGTTCCGAATCGCGGGAATTGGCAGAGACTAGGATTCGTCGAACCGTTGAGTCAATGGTTGAGTTTTTTACAAAATCAAAAAATTTGAATATGGATGAGTCCCAGTCAAGCAATGGATCGAGCATGTTAAAGGGAAAGCTTACCTTTATTAATACTCAGTTAGATAAATTGGGAAAAGAGCGGGTTGGAATGGATGAACTTCGTGAAATTGTAGCGATGAAATTAAACCCTGCACCTGTTCAGGCTATAAATAATGACAAAGACGACCTTAAAGATGTAGGTCTTAATCAAGTTCTCCCTGGTCCTCAAATTGCTGAAATGGTTCCACAACCCAAGGATATTTTAGACCAGATTGATTTGGCCCTACCGAATTTCGATAAGGAAAAAATAGTCGAATCCAATGTTGACAGTTTATATGAATCTTTTGCCACCTGGTTGGTGGATAATGATAAAATATTTCCGTCTCTCGATCCCGAGGTGGATGCCCGAACCTTGCGTTATTTTGATCGGATTAATGGCCAGCTTCGGGAGCTTGGGAAATTTGAAAACATGCAGATCTTTCGGGAAAAGACATTGGCACATCTTGATGAAATTTTAGATGATCGTGGCCAATTACAACAACCATTGGATCGGGCTTCTGAATTATTAGTTCCGGAAGATGATGATGATCCCCTTTTTCGTGGGGAATCCCGGGCTCCTGGATATGTTCACCTGGCCAGCTTACCAGGCAAAGTTATTCCTTCCTCCAATACTAAAAAATTAGAACTGAGCCTCCCAGGCAGCAAGGTTCAGCCGTTCGATAGTTTAGGGAATAAAAGAGTGTTTAGGGTTATGGATAATTTACCAGGTCAGATCGTTTATTAATGGATTTTCAAACTCCATAACAATTTAGTTACTTGGTTCTTTATGCTGACTGGTCTAATTCGCTTTCGCCATCCATTAATCCGAGTTCATCCTGCTGTTCTATATCCCCGTCTGAATCAACCTTGTCAAAATGGGCAAAAGAGACGGGTAATTCTTTTTTGGATTGAATCCCCAGATCCCTAAGTTTTTCAACTCTTCCAACTAAATTACCACTCCCTTTGGATAATTGCCCAAACCCTTTTTCATGTGCCTCCGCGGCCTTTTGCAATGCCTTTCCAATATCATCCATATTGGTCAAAAAACCGCAGAATTTATCATAGAGGTTTCCTGCCTGCCGGGCAATTTCATGAGCATGTTTATTCTGTTTTTCCAGTTTCCATAAGTTGGCCACTGTTTTAACGGTGGCCATAAGGGTGGTGGAGGTCACCAAAACAATTTTTCGATCAAAAGCATATTGGTATAGGTTGGGGTCTTCCCGTAAGGCGGCTCCAAATGCAGGCTCAACCGGAATAAAAAGGAGTACAAAATCGGGTGTATTGATCTGTTCGATCGCGGAATAATCCTTTTCAGAAAGTTCATCGACATGTTTTTTTACCGATTGCAAGTGTTCTTTCAGAGCACCCTTTTGCAGTTCTTCGTCCTCCAGAGAAATCGATCGTTCATATGCAGTCAGGGATACCTTGGCGTCCACCACAATGGCCCGGTTTTCGGGCAGGCGAATAATCGCATCCGGTCGTTGACGGTCAAAAGTTTCCTGCATCGAAAATTCCTGGCCCTTGATTAAACCGGATGCTTCCAAGGTACGTTCGAGGATAAATTCTCCCCAATCGCCCTGTTTTTTAGAATCTCCTTTGAGTGCATGAGTCAAATTTCTCGCCTCCTCGCTCAATTGAGCCTGGCTTTGTTGCATATTTCCAAGGAATTCTTTGAGTGATGCGTGTTGGCTGAGATCTTTTTCGTGAATATCCTCCACTTTTTTTCGAAACAATTGGATATCTTTATCTAAGGGTTCGAGTACCGCTTTGATATTTTCCTTATTTGCCTCGGTAAACTTAGCACTCTTTTGCTCGAGTATTTTAGTGGCCAGATTTTCAAAACGTTCCTGCATTTGCTTGGCAATTTTTTCCTGTTCCTCAATTTGATTTTCCAGCCTCCGGTTTAACTCTATATTCTGGGTCGCCTTTTGCACTTTTTCATGATCCGCCTGTTTTAGCTGTTCCCGTAATTCCGCTTCGAGTTGCTGGCCCTGTTGAATCTCCTCCTTTTGCAGACGATTCTCAGTGACCAGTGCGTGTGCGGAGCCCTCAAGCTCGCTGATCTTTAACTGAAGTTCCTCGGAGTTGCTATTTTTCAGGTTTCTATTTTTCACCACATAAATGACCAGGGCAATTAAGCCCACACTCATACCCGCCATTCCATAAATCACTGCTTCCATAATTTCCACATTTCGAATTTGTGGAAAGGGTACCCCCCTTGTCAAGCCTTCGGGATGATTGTGGTCAAAATCTTTTGTTTTTAAAAAGAGAGTGCCACCTATTTTGTCATCGCGAGGGCGAAAGCTCGTGGCGATCCACTGGGAGGCAGCAAGCGAAGAGACAGGTCGAACGCACCCTCTCGAGACACGATGGATTGCCGCGTCGGTCACTTGTGTTCCCTCCTCGCAATGACAAAGAACGTGTATGGTCATCATAATCCACACTCCATTCCTTCTCCAACTTGTCATCGCGAGGGCGAAGCCCGTGGCGATCCACTGTGAACCAGGAAGCGAAGAGACAAACCCGACCGCATCCCCCGAGGCACGATGGATTGCCGCGTCGTCCGCTTCCGTTCCCTCCTCGCAATGACAACATCAAAATTGATCGACTATGCGGTTTGATTTTTTATCTTTGATTAATGTCTTGGACTAAGAAATCCTACTGCACTTACTTACTTGCCAATCGAAAAAACGGTACGATTTATGTTGGCGTCAGTGGAAATCTTTCCAAGCGTATGCTCGAACATAAGAATGGAACGAACCAAGGTTTTTCCAAAAAATACAATCTCAAGAGATTGGTTTATTTTGAGTCTTTCGAGGTCGTTGAAAATGCTATTAAACGAGAAAAGCAATTAAAGGCGGGTAAGCGTTCCACTAAAATTCAGCTAATCGAAAAAGATAATCCAAATTGGGATGACCTAAGTGCTGATTGGTGATTCTGAATTGTTTTGCTCACTCTTGTCATCGCGAGGGATGAAAGCCCGTGGCGATCCACTTTGAACCAGGAAGCGAAGAGGCAAATCGTACGCATCCTCTCAAGACACGATGGATTGCCGCGTCGGTCACTTGCGTGCCCTCCTCGCAATGACAAATTTGTGCATACTACCATTCCTTTCCCAATCTTGTCATCGCGAGGGCGTAGCCCGTGACGATCCACTGTGTACCAGCAAGCGGAGCGCACCATCTGAATGCCCCTTCGCAAGATAAGGCGGGTACGCAAACTCTTTTTGAACTAGCCTACGGTTGCCCCGTCCACCACTTCGAAGCCTTCAAATTCGGGATGGCCTAAATAGAGATGTCCGCGGTTGCCTGCTCCGGAATGGGCTTTTCTAAAGGCCTCCGATTTGGTCCATGCTTCAAACTCGTTTTCTGAATTCCACTGGGTATGGGAGGCGTAGAGCACATGGTCTTCACGTTCGGGGCCTTTAAGTAGGTTGAAATTAATAAACCCGGGCTCGTTTTCGAGATAGGTGGTCCGGGTTTCCCAAATTTCCTCGAAGTCTTTTTCGTGGCCTTTGACAATTTTAAACCGGTTCATGGCAATATAATGACTCATGTATCGTAGAAATAGAGGGGGTTTATGAAATAGCAAGAAATTGCTTAAAATACAGGGCGGTTGGGTAAAAAATATTTGCGTAAAAATCGGAGTCTGAAAGGATGGGGATTATGGGAAAATGGAAAATTACATTGGCTTTGTATTGTGGGGCGGTGCTTTATTTATCTTCGATGTCACCCGGAGAAATCCCCGATGCACCGGTAAAGGTTTCGGATAAGGCTCTTCATTTAGTGGAATATGCGCTTATGGGAATACTTGCCTGGGGTGCATTTGGAAAGGGAGGAACTGGATTCCCATGGGGATTGCTTGCATTTTGTGCCTGTTTTGGAATTGGAGATGAGTGCTTCCAGGATTGGATGGGTAATGCCCGTTCTCCGGATGTGTGGGATGCGGCGGCGGATGCAGTGGGAGCGTTTATTGGTCTTTTGCTCTCGATGGTTTTCTGGAAGAGATAGCATTTATTCTTAGTCTAGATTCAACCAATAGGTTTATCTACCTTATTGGGGAAGGAGGACTTGGTGGACTTCCATTGCATCGTTGATGAGTGCTTGAATATCGTCAGGCTTAACCCATTCACCAAGTCGAAAAAATACAAGTGTTCCGTTAAAAACCTCAACGCTTATTCCATGATGTGTTTGAAAATATTCAAGAATTCGTGGATTGAAAAAATTCCTTACTGCATCTTCGTCGGAGCCTTTGAGGAAATAGTTGTCAGAGAAGGCAGGATGTGAAGGGAAATCAATATCAAAAGAACCGGTTACTCGGTTTAGTAAACCTTCTGCCATTCTGAAAAGAGCACATTCCGGTTGGAGACAGAAATTTGGGGTTGCCAGTTTACCGGAGTGAATGACCACATAAGTTTGATATTGTTTTCTCTTTTTTGAACCACTGTCCACCATGATGTTAAAGTCGCCAATGGCAAAGTAGGTTCCATTGAAAGTGCCTCCCAGGACATTAAAAAACATTTCATTGCCAAGCATGGAAGATGAATCCAAAAGCTGTCTGACTTTTTCTGTCTGTTCATCATTATAGGAAAATCCCAGCGAATCTGCCATAAGCTGAAGTTCCTTTTGCCTCTTGAGTTGTCTGGAAATACTTATGTAAATACTTCCACCAATTGCTAATGCAATATATATCCCGAGTGCAATCGGGTTGGACAATATTTCATACAATTCGAGCATAAACCGAGCCTTGAATGAAGGGAATGAGAAGTCAAATGTTTACCCTTTTGTAACCAAAAATTTGTTAGCCAAATGGTTGATTTCATTGATCAAAAATCATCCTTTTGCGGTTAATTTCTTTCTTTATTTAAATTACACTTGCCAGAAGCTGAACTTTTGGAAAATGATTTTGATATGAGTGAAAATCAAAATACTGAAAACAATTTATTAGTCCCTTCAACACGAAGAAATTTATTTAAAGGTATGGCTACCGGTCTGGTTGCCAGTTCAGTCGCTGGGCCCGCCATTGTAAGCGGTGCAAAAAAGGGTAAGAAAGCCGGTGTAAGAAAGGGCAGGATTAATCAATCAGTTGTGTCCTGGTGTTTTGCAGATCACTGGAGTGTGGAGGAGACATGCCAGCAGGCGAAGAGGCTGGGTTGTAAGAGTGTGGAATTGATTGATTCCAAGCACTGGCCGGTTTTAAAAAAGCATGGCCTGACCTGTGCGATTTCAGGCATTCCGGTGGATGGTCCTCCTTTTATTAAAGGCTATAATAATCCAGAATATCATGGGTGGCTGATCAAGGCGACCAAACAGGCAATTGATGAATCAGCAGATTTTGGCTGCCCCAATGTGATTGCATTCACCGGGTACGAGGAGAATTTTTCCCGTGAACAGGGAGCGAAAAACTGTATTGAAGGATTTAAAAAAGTGGCTGGCTATGCCGAGAAAAAAGGAGTGACGATTTGCCTGGAAATGCTCAATAGTCGGGACGATACCGATCCTAATAAAGGACACCCTGGGTATCAGGGTGACCACACGGATTACTGCATGGAAATTTTAAATGCAGTTGGCTCGCCGAGGGTGAAACTATTGTTCGATATTTATCATGTGCAAATCATGGATGGTGATGTGATCCGCCGGATTGGTGAGTGCGGGGATATGATCGGACATGTGCACACCGCGGGCAATCCGGGCCGGGGCGAACTCGATGATAAACAGGAAATTAATTACCCTCCAATTATGAAGGCATTACTGGATATCAAATATAAAGCATTTGTGGGGCAAGAGTTTATTCCCACACGGGATCCGGTAAAAGGCCTGACCGAAGCGGTCGAGCTTTGCGATGTGTAAAAAATAAATCCTTTCTCATTGCACTTTTTTCTTCGTCTGACTACTCCTAATTGAGTGGTGATTTGGAGATGGGAAAAGTAAGTTTTATTGATCTTTTTTGCGGGGTCGGTGGTTTCCGATATGGATTAAATTCCTCTTCGAGCCAATGCGTTTTCTCGTCGGATATTGATCCGGATGCCCGTGAGATTTACACCCAAAACTGGGGGGAGCAACCAGCGGGTGATATTGTGGAGGTCGAGGTTGAGGATATTCCTGCTCACGATGTGCTCTGTGGCGGTTTTCCCTGTCAGCCCTTCAGTATATCCGGAAATCAGGGTGGTTTTGAGGATGCACGGGGTACATTGTTGCATGAGATTTTACGGATTGCACGGCACCATCAACCCAGTGTTCTGTTTTTGGAAAATGTAAAGAATTTCCTGAGTCATGGTGGGGGAGGGACATTGGCGAAGACTATTGAACTGCTCAACCGGGTCGGGTATCAGGTACATTATTCTTTACTCAATGCTTCCCGTTATGGAGTGGCTCAAAAAAGGGAACGGGTTTATTTTGTCTGTTTTCGAAAAGAGCTGGGAATTGAGGATTTTTCATTCCCTGTACCAAGTGATGAGGATGTGGCGGTGGAGGATATTTTATTACCCAAGGGCGACCGTAGGCTTGATGATCTGATCATTGAGCGTTCAGACTTACGCTTGAAAGAAAAACTTCCCAATGAACGGGATAATCGGCCCCTGCGGATTGGAACCGTGGGCAAGGGCGGACAGGGTGAAAGGGTATACAGTCCGAAAGGCCATGCGATTACCCTTTCCGCATTTGGCGGTGGGATTGGGGCAAAGACGGGGATGTATTTAATCGACGGGCAAATCCGCCGACTTCATCCCGAAGAGTGCCGTCGTCTGATGGGGTTTCCTGATAGCTTTAAACTACACGACCGCCCCAATATATCTTATAAACAATTTGGTAATTCCGTGGCCGTGCCAGTGGTGCGAAAAATTTTTCAATCAATTCTGCCTGTACTGAGTGGGCGGACTTTGCAGGCGGCCTAATGGAGGTTACTACAAATGCAATTACCTGGAAAGGGTCCGCGGTGGAAAGCGGGGTGGACTGGTTGGTGGCCCAGTCCAGTAGAAAGCAATTTATTGATTTATCCAGCCTTTGGGTAATTACTCAAACAAGCGGTGCCTCCCGTCGGTTGAATGAAGCCCTCGCTCAGTATGCCGAGGAGCAGTCCACGGCTTGCCTGTTGCCGAGGTGGAGCACGCCGGGTTCCCTGATTAAACCGGAGGGGGATTTCCTGGATGGGTTTCGTATTGCCACCCCAGTCCAGGTACTTGCCAAGTGGGTTGAAATTCTCAAGGAGAATGATCTTTCTCAATACCCCGATCTGTTTCCGCGTTTACCCCAGGAGCTTGATGTTTCGTGGGGGCTTTCGATGGCCGGTGCATTGGTGAAGTTACGGGAGACCCTGGCTGAGGCAAACCATGACTGTCAATCCGTGGAACAGAGCCGGATAACTGAGAAGTGGGCCGAGCAGGACAGGTGGAGCGATTTGGCCAGACTGGAAAAAGCATACCGGGAAAAATTGGAGGGCGGGGGTATGATTGACCCAATGGATGCGAGGAGAAGGTGGGTTCGTCAATCCGTGGTCCCGAAGGGTGTGAAATGTATTGTTTTGTTAGGGGTGTCCGGATTTCCGGACTTGGGGAAAACGGCTTTGGAAAATGCGGCTAAGCAGGGAGTGGATTTACAGTCAGTCATTTTTTGTTCCAATGAGGAGGATCTCTGTTCATTTGATGAATTTGGCCGACCCCTCCGGGCAGCTTGGGAGGCAAGACCGCTTGGGCTATCGGATGATCAGTTAAACCTAGTGTACAGTCCACAGGAACAGGCAAATTATGCCAGAGAATTGATCCAATCAGAACCTAGGGTTTGCCAGGAAAGCCTGAATATTGGGATGCTTGATCCAGAAGTCAAAGATGCCCTAGTTTCAGTTGGGGAGTCTGAACAAAAATTACCGGTTTTTTATGACCCAGAGGGTACGCCTGGGATACAGGCTCCGTTATACAGTTGGTTGAAAGCGGTGCATGAATTCTTGGCGGATGGGGAGATGAATGCAGCTACTCAATTATTGCGTTTTCCACAGACCCTTTCCTGGCTTGAAAGTAAAGGAGTTGAGATCGATGTCCGAGTTTGGTTCAAGGAATTAGATAAATTACATGCCAAGCACCTAAGCCAAACACTGGAGGATGGAATTCAGTTTGCCCATCGTTCGAAATCTGCGGTTACTGAGGCTTTGGAAAAGTTGGCGGGCTTGGTCGAGGATTTACAGTCGGGTTCATTTGAGGATAAAATAAGAAATTTGATGAGTGGGGCGTTATCCTCCAATCTTCTAGACCAGGGGCGGATGGAAGATCAGTCATATATTCAGCTACTTCCCAAGCTTGCTAAGTGGTTGACGGAATTATCTCAAGTTTCTGGAATTAGTTTACAGGAACGGTTTTCAATTCTTTTGGGATTGGTTGCGAGCGAGGCATGGACCAAAGAAGAGACCGGCGATGAAATGTCTTTGCATGGTTGGTTGGAATTGCCTTGGGCGGATTCCCCCCACCTTGTGGTTCTCGGTTGCAATGATTCTTTTTTACCTGCCACTTTGCCGGTAAATACATTTGTACCCCAATCCCTGAGGCAGGAGCTTGGCTTATGGACGGATGAGGACCGGGCGGGGAGGGACGCTTATTTACTCCACTGGTTAGTGGCATCCCGAAAGGGGGCACATGGGCGGATTGATTTTGTAATGGGGAAATTTAGCCGGGATGGTACCCCCCTCAAGCCGTCGGCTTTATTCTTTCTATGCGATCCCGATAACGAAAATGAACTGCCCAACCGCACCGAAAAGCTTTTTGGTGAGGTTCCTGCGGAAGGAGAAAATCCTGCCTGGGCTTATCCGTGGAAACTTGTCCCTGGTAAACATGAGCCGGTTCGGCGTATTTCAGTTACCAGGTTCAGTTCTTTTTTGAGCTGCCCGTTCCGGTTCTACCTGGATGAAAAATTCGGGATGGAGGAATATAAAGCGGATAAAGAGGAGGCGGATACCATGGATTTTGGCACGCTTACCCATTTGGCACTGGAATCCTTATCTGAACTGGGGAATGAAACTCCGGATGAAGAGGAAATTTACCGGTGCATGATTGCTCGATTGGAGAAAGAATTTTCCTCTCGATTTGGGCGAAGTCCCAGTCTTTCCATTTTGCAGCAAAAAGCATCAATCGAACGGCGGTTACGAAGAGTGGCACAATTGCATAGGCAGGATTTGTTGAACGGTTGGCAAGTGGACAGGGTGGAAGAAAAATTTCATTTGGATACCTGTGGTTCAATGGATCCGGTAGAATGGAAGGTTCTCGCAGACAAGGATGAACCGGTTGAGGGAGAGAACAGTATTCGGATTATCGGTGTGGTTGACCGGATTGATTTTCATCCCGAACGGGGGGTATATCGATTGCTTGACTATAAAACCTCAGAGAAGGGGCCCAAGGAATTACATCTAAAGAAGAGTAACTTGAGAATGGAGGAATATCCGGATTATTTCTTTTTTGAACAAAATGAAAAGACCATGCGATGGATGGACCTGCAGCTCCCCCTTTATCGAATATGGGCAGAGAAGGCATTATTGAATAAGAATGCTCAGGGCTTAGAGGTGGGGATTTACAATGTGCCTGCACTCGTGGATAAGATCGGACCCAATATGTGGCCTGAATTAGATGATGAACTTGTAGCAGCGGCAGTTACTTGTGCCGGAGGGGTACTTACAGATCTATTGAATCCGGCAGATCATATCCCAGCATCCAAGGTAGCCTACGATGATTTTGCTGATTTATTTTTTCATTCCCCTGAGGAAGCAATCGTCGGTTTCAGTCGATGAGTAGTTCCAAGAAAATTGAACCGAGAACCCTGATCAAGGCATCGGCGGGGAGTGGGAAAACATTTCGTCTGACCGACCGGTTTATTTACCTACTACTCTGTGGGGAGAAGCCGGAGAGTATCGTTGCACTGACCTTTTCGAGGAAGGCAGCCGGAGAATTTTTTGACGCGATCCTATGTAAATTAGCGGAGGCGGCAATAAACGTTAAGGATCGGGCACGGTTGGAAAAAGAGTTTGGTCTGTCGATTACTCCCGTTCAGTTGAGGGAGAAAATTGCCCAGCTTCTTGGAACCATGAACCGACTGACCTTGGGTACCTTGGATTCATTCTTTTTTTCGGTGCTTGCATCCGCACCCTTGGAGTATGGATTGGCGATCGGTTTTGACTTAATGGATGAAAGTGCAGCCCGGGAAAAGTGGGCCCTTTGTTTGAGGCAGTGTTTTGAGGAAAGTATCGCAGATAGTCCCTCCTTAATTGATGACTTTACCAAGGCACGGATGGAAGCGGAGGATCGGGAGTTTTTCCCCTGGATGCTCGAGCTTGGGTTTTCTTTCCGGAATTTTCTCGCCCAGTGTCCGGATTCGAAAAACTGGGGCTCGGTTGAACAGCTCTGGCCGGATGATTCGCTTTGGAAACAGTTGCCGGAAAATTACGACCTTACAGATGACTACAGGCAGGCAGTTGAATGGTTGGAGGATGGAACTGCCAGTTTTGAACCGGTGATGACCCCATCGGCTAAGAAAGGAGTTTTAAAAGCTCTCGGGGAATTTCGTAATTGGAGCCCGGGTGCAGATTTAGCGAAAAATAGCATCGGTTTTCAAAGACTTCTTAAGGGGGTAATGACAAATGAGCCATCGTTGGCTTATTATTCCCGTAAGGATTATGAGATCCGGGGTGAATGGGTCGAAGCGGTGAGGCGCATGTCTGCCTATATCATTGGGGAAGAATTAAAAATTTATGGGATGCGTACCCAGGGGATTTATTCTCTCCTCAACCGGGTGGTGAACAGTTACAATAAAAAGGTTTTGGAAAAAGGGGGCATCATGTTCTCGGACTTGCCCATTTTGTTATCCAATTCGGAAAATGAACTTGAAAAATTAGACCGGGATTATCGGTTGGACCGGAAATACAAACATTGGATGCTGGATGAATTTCAGGATACTTCACCCAGTCAATGGGCGGTGATCGAGCCCCTGCTTGAAGAGGTTCTTTATAATCCCGAGGATGAACGAATGTTTTTTTGTGTGGGTGATCAAAAGCAGGCGATTTATGGCTGGCGGGGTGGAGACTCCCGATTGTTCGGATACCTGGAGGATGAATTTCAGTCCCGTTTAGAGATTGAAAATATGAACGAATCCTGGCGTTCCGGGCTCGATGTCCTTGGAGTTGTAAATCAGGTCTTTGGTTCGAAGGCGGACCCGAGCATTTTAGTTTCAAGATGGAATAAAATTTGGAAACCTCATATACCTTCTGAGAAAACAAAAAATAGCATTGGTAATGTGGCCTGGTGGACAGCGAGGGAGGAGGATGAGCGCTTCCGGGCAATTGCTGATTTGCTTCGCGAAGTAGATCCGGTGAACCGCGGATGGACTTGTGCAATTCTTACCCAAACGAGGAAAACTGCCCGTGAATTAGTGGATTTTTTACGAAGGGAATTGCCCAGTATGCCAGTGGAAGAGGAGGTTGGTTCTTTACCTGCCCAGGATAATGGATTCTCCCAGTATTTATTATCTTTGCTCCGTGCCGCGATTCATCCCACCGACAAATGGGCGATCGGGCACTTGAAAATGTGTCCGTTCATGGAAGACGATTCGGACTCGCTGGATACAATTCTGGAGGAGGTAAGAACAACGGTGTATGAATTTGGATTTGCCTCTTTTGTCAGGCAGTGGGGAGAGCAAGCTTTGGGTGAAGTGGATCAGGATGCTCAGCTATTTATCCGAAAAAGAATCGAAGAAATTCTGACGATTGCCCAGTCTTTTGATCAAAATGGGGGTAGGAATATTGACCTTTTTATCGATTTTGCCCGTCGGGCTGAAGCATCAAAGGGGGCAATGGAATCGAGTGTCCGGGCAATGACTATTCATGGATCAAAAGGGTTGACTTTTGATATGGTTATTATGCCAGACCTTGGGGGGGGGAGCTTAAATAATACAGGTGGTTACGGATCAGGAAACGGTATTGAATTATACAAATCCTTGGCGAAGTCGGGTCTTGGTTTTGACTGGGTATTAGCGAAGCCCAAGAAATTCCTGCAGGAAGCGGATCCTTTTTTATCT
>CAWVXY010000008.1:0-88255 GCA_963934295.1 uncultured Opitutia bacterium | reverse complement strand
TTTCAACCAACTGGATTCTGACCATCCGACTTTTCCTAGAACTGGGGTAGATTCTAAACTTAATTTATTATCAATGGAAAGGGCGCCCGAGATAGTTGTGCTCATTCCCTTTCCATCCGAAAGAGATAAATTCACATTTACAATGCTGCCCGCATAAGGAAGCAAATCATCGACATCGTTAATAGATAGAGCACCCGACGATGAAACCGTGAATGGTTTTTGTCCATCAGCATCCAAATCAAAATTGGAAGAAGTTATGGAGTATAGAACAGTATCTCCATCTCCATCGCTTGCATTAATTGAAACTACCAGACTTCCTGCTGACCAAGAATCTCGACGGACAATGGAATCAAAATTCTGAGCAATAGGAGGGAAAACATTGATCGAGGTTATTGCGTTACTTGCTGATTGAATAGCAGAAGTCGTTGCACTTGCAGCAAGAGTGGAAAGGTTTGTTAAAGTGGGATCGCTATAATTATTGATGATAGCCCCATCAACAGCCTGTTGGTTTTTTGCCAAGCTAACCGCTAATACATTAGGTTCACCTCCTGAGTTGACTGTTTGAACCAGCAAATTATCTGCTGATTCCAATAATGTAACCGCACTCGAGACTTGGCTGACATCTACACTTGATTGGACATTTTGTAGAGAAGTAACCAAAGCTTGGTTTATTACACTTGAATCATCTAATGGGTTAGAACTGATTAAAGAATTCGAGAGACTTTTAGCCAATTCTGCCACAAAAGATGCACTGACTTGACCAGGACTACTGGTTGAAACGGACAAATAAGACCCCAGGGCATCTGCTTGTTTCATCGCATTGGCCATTCGTGCAGTGGCCAATAGAAATTGGCTGGAAGATGTTTCCCCAGCAAGGGATGCTGCAATGGGGTCATAATTTGTGGGATCCGAGTTTGCAGGTAAACCAAAAGCGGTTGCAACCTTTGTTTTGGCCTCTTCTTTGCTTAATCCTTGATCCATAACTGCAGTAACCAAGGTTGACAATGGACTTACAACAGAAGAATTTGCATCCGTTTGGTATCGTCCGGTAAAATTACTTTCCAAAGTGGAATCGTACCCACCCGCAACGATAATTCTTCCCTCACTGGCATCCAATAAGTTATTATTATTAAGATCAAATGCAGATAATTCAGATGGGGTTAATTGCAAAGTAAAACTACCTGACCCATCTGTTTGAATCGTGCGATTCAAATCATGTAAGCCATCAAAGCCTTCTACATCCGCCTTTCCATCAAAAATAACCGTTGATCCTGTCAAATAACCATCAATGGCCTTGCCGTTTAAAGTAAATGCAAAGTCTTCCACGACCACATTTAAGGATAAATTAGCGGTGTTTCCAGCTGCATCGCTCACAGAGTAATTAATTTGGTAGGTGCCGGTTTTATTAACATCCAACATACTTTTTCCTGCAACGACGACAGAGGATGATAGAACCCCGTCCTGCTCATCAAATGCGGTTACAGTCGGCAAAACAAAAGAAGTTCCCTTTAATACATAGATTGGTCCAGGGTTGGAAAGAGAGATGATAGGTTTTGTAACATCAATTGCGGTTATATTTAATGCTTGGGTAAGTTCGACGGTTCTTTTGAGAGAATCAGTCGCTCGATAGGTAATATGATATATTCCAGATGGTGCCGAATCATTCACAATCCATTCCTGACCAACCAATGATACAACTTGAGAAAAATTACCCTCCGTTAAAACGGGAAGCTTCGTAGATACACCAGTTAAACTTGTTTCTGTAGCCTCAGCTCCTAGGGTGACCTTATTTCCAGCAGTGACTGAAATGATGGAACCACTAAGATTGAGTGCCGTTATAATGGGTAAAGGAGGGGCATTATTGTAAGACAATGGATCCAATCCAGAAATAGATATTTCCGTATTATCCGAAAAACCATCTCCGTCCGTATCTCCAGATCTTGGATTTGTTTTCGAAATATTGATTTCATATTCATCCCTTAAACCGTCGCCATCTGTATCTGCATTTAATGGATTTGTCCTACTTTGCCATTCCTGTGCTAATGACAAAGTATCATTATCTTCGTCAGCAGTTGAAATGGAGTCTTTTAAAATAGTATCAAAATATTGATCATACCATAACTCCTCTTCACTCAGAGTACTATGTTTAGAAGCTTCAATTCGAGTACTCACGGATTGACCATTAAGAGTAGCAGTTAAAGTAAGGGCCTTATCTTTCAATCCGGAATGAAGAATCAATTTAATTTGACTTGTTTCGTTATAATCTGATGCCCCCTGTAGTAAAAGAGAATCCGGTGGCAAAGAATCTACTGCATGATTCATATTACCATTATTCATGTAGAATGGTAATGTTAAACCCGTAAAATTATGGACATGATATCCTGCAGTTAGACTTGTATCGGCGGGATTGTACACACCAGTACCATTCGTTTCGCTATCGGAATATATAGATCTTCTATATAATGGATAGTAATACCCAAAGCCAAAGCTTGAATTACCTTCTAAAAAATATTGGGGTGATTCCAATTTGGCGACTTTTGAATGGTTTCCATCCCAATGTTTACCATTGGTAATGTTTTGATCCAGACTGAGAGACCAAATAACACCAGCACAATCTACTGGGCTTCCATTTACATCGTAAGCGGAAAAGGTGAAAATTTTAGACGCGTTCGGATCACTTTCACATCGGATTGGGGCTTCAATTGAATTAAGGGAATTTCCTGATTGAGGAGAAAGGTTGAGAACCAGGCTCTGGTTATTTTCAATCATCAAATTGATAGCCGCTTTATCTCCACCCCAAAAAGAATTATTCATAATACCATCATTAACAGTATTCGTGAAATCAACTCCTGAAACGATAGAAGAAAAACTTATTGTATACCTATCGTCCGGGTCGAAAACACTGGAATTTGCATCATCGTTTATCGTAAAACGCAATGAACCATCTGAAAGTATTTGATGGGAGATATTTGGAGTACCCTGACTCGTATTGGAACTGGCGGCGGTAATTCTGAATTGATAACTCTTACCCATTTCGAAACCACCACCTATTCCTTCAGCCACCTTTAAACTGTTAACTCCGCTCGTGGCAAACCTGCTCATGTTCCGGGCTTCTTGTCCCCAAACTAAACGACTTCTCCCATTTCCGCGATTGTCTGTCTCCAAGGTGATCGAGTCAAAACCGGGCACATAAAGAACTTGTGAAAATAAACTAGGGTCGGAATCAGGTCGAAGTGCGATATCCTGAAAATTTTCATCTTCTATAAAAACGGCTATATTATATAAACCTGGTTCTAAATTGGGTATCACATAAGTTCCATTTTCATCCGTAAATGCATAACTATCCCAATCATTTTGTTGGCCCCAGTTATAACCAGGCATTCCATCATAGACTAGAATTTCACCCCCCATTCCACTTCGATCACTATTACCTAATCCATAGAAAAAATTACTTGGTAAATCGTTATCCACCACAATATCCAAAAATGATTTGGAGGATATCGGGTCATATTGAGCAACTCCATTAAGCCGAATTTCCGCTAAGTTTATCTCTGCGGTGTAATTCGATAATTTATTGCCATTTAATTCATCAAATATCTTTACATCCGGTTCAGCTAAAAAAGTATTTCTCCAAAGGTTTAATTTTTGGCCCTCCGCGCCCAATAACTCTTCGAAGTAAGTCCCGTTACTATCTAATTCAAAGGAAACGAGTTGATTTGTAGTAATCAAACCTGCAAGGCCAGGAACAAAATCAGGAAGACCGTTCTTATCCAAATCTGGAACTATACTTCCATTGAAATCTAGGGTGACATTAAAATCACCGGACTCATATAATCCACCCTCTAATACTCTAATATTAGAAATACGATCTCCGAATGGATCCACCATCTCCATACCATTAGACAAAGTATAATTAAAATCATAAACTTCATACTCAGGAATAGGACCAGGCGGATCCCAAAATAAAATATCCGTAAATATTGTACATGTTATTGCTTGCGCCGGTCCAAATGCAGGAGTGTAGCGATCATCTTTTGCCCATGGCTTGTATGAAAAACCATGACCTGCTCCAATCGGATTCTTTACCTTGTCCAATTCCAAATTTTTGATGGCAGGGTCGTTGTAAAAAATTCGTGTTAGGATTCCCTGTTCATCAAAGATTGGAATAGGTTCTGTGCTTCTTCCTCTTCCATTAATTTTAATTTCTGGAGCCAAGTATTTGCCTCCATCTTTGTTGATAATTTTAATTTCCTTTATCTGACCCTGTTCTAAAATAGCAGTACAATTCGTTTCAAAGGGTAGCCAGCTTTCATAAGTACCCGAGAATCCGGCACGATAAAAATCATTAACCAAAACAAAATTCGCTTTTTTTCCTGAACAGACAGGAGATAAAAATTGGTTCTTTCGATGTTCGCTATCAAGTGGGCAATTTGGATGGTTATTATTTTTATTATGATTTCCAGTCCAAGTGTTAAATGCGTTATCCCAATTGGTATCGGTACGGTAAGTTCCAACATCTTCACCCGGGCAGAATTCTGGTGGGTAGGGTGAAGAACTTGTATCGACATGACCGCAACGCTTGAAAGTTCCATTTACATCTTCACGTAAATTATTACACCTCCACTGCCAAGCATTCCAAGACTTTCCATCATTTAAATTTGAATATTGTGGAGGGGTTCCACAAATAACAATGTGAGGATCAACATATCCATTGCCTCCATCCGTCACTACAATCTTGGTAATATTTCCATCCACCACTTGAGCAACTGCATGTGCCCGATCAACCGCTGCAATAGAGCTCTCGGGTCTACCCTTGTCTAATATCATAACCCACGGGGCAGCGTACCGAAACTCACTAAATGGAGGCGTAGGATTGTCACCGCTTATAGTAGTAGTCATGAAGCCATCAAATAAAGAAAAGGTTCCCCTTGTATTATTTAAAGTAGGTTCTTTTAGACTTCCACCCAACGAAACATGGAGGGATGCATTCTTCTCACTCCCTTTTATAGCTCTATTTGGGTTAGGTGTAATTATTGCCTTAGGAAAATTGTTTTGATCAAAATTAAAGTATCCGCGACCTCCATCAATCCGTTCTACATCATAAATGGCACCGTTTACATCAACTAACCCATTAAAAACAGCCCCCATTCCGCCACCTCCGGTAATCATAATTTTAGGAATTCCAGAATTATTAATATTTTGATTCAAAAATGGATCCCAAGTTGTCGGCTCGTATCCAGTGCCACCAAATGTAATGTTCAGATCTAATATTGATCCGTTTTCATCTGTTTCATTTACATCAAATGTCGCCTCACGGTATTGTAGTGAAGTATCTAGAAATGGGTGCTCTGGGAGTGGGGGTCCCCCAAACCCTGCAAATGGATCTGCATGACTTGGTCTAGAGCGTCCATCCACAACTGTAATTTCAAGTGGAACCATGTATCCAGATCCCTGGGATTTAATAACTGCCTCTTGAATCTTGGTTCCAAAAGCTAATTTTTGTACTCCTACATGGCCCTGCCAGGTTTCATCCCCCCAGTCCGCAAAAATGGTTGGGGGGGTAAGCCATCCTGACCCCCTGTTACCTAACTCGTCATGCAAGTTTATACCATTATGAACTTTCATTGCATCTCCCTTACGCTTTCGCGGATCTGTATTTCGTCGAGAGCCGCTCCCTTCAATAAATATATTTTGGGAATATAGAGGATTAATTTCTGTTCCTGGTGCGGCAGGATTTGAATTTCCATCATCTCCTATAAAATATAAATTATCCAAGGAAGGTATTGAATCATAGTACCCCTCTCCCGGTCTTTTTAAGACAATCGCGTCCACTCTACCCTGGCTGATCTTTGCTTCAAATTCTGGAGGCCTATATCCTTCGCCAAAAATACGAACGGCATCAGATTCAAATCCGACTCCTATTCCGACATCATTAATTGTTCCGTTATATTCAATAATGAAATAAAGCTTATTGTTTTCATCCAAATCATTCCATTGGCCTCTAAATCCGAGAGGCCATCCATTGTTAGAAATGGCCAATGCATCCTGCATTCCATTAAAATCATCCGGTTCCGATTGTTGTCCATCGGCATCTTCGCCCCAATTATTAAAAAGGACACCAACTTGACCAGTGCCATTAGTGGTATTTCCATCCCAAAACTGGGTTCCATTCCCTTCATTTTTTCCATCCCAGGTCCAATTACCTTCAGTGGCAAAATCATTTCCTCCGATCCATAAATAAGCCCCCCCTCCCCCATCGGGTGCAACCGTATTATCATTATCTATCTGTGCCGCTTGTAACCCTTCGATAACTGTTTTGTTTTCTTCTAATCCATTAATTTCAACAAGCTTTCCTCCCCTTAAAGCGGCAATTTCCGCTGCATCACGCCATGTCATCCTTCTTTTGATAATCTCATATGTGGTTGAATTCGAATCATTGGTAAATGAATGAATATAGCGACTGCTGTTTGTCTCATATCCTGCTCCACCATAGAGCACTTCTCCGGATTGATTTGCATCCAAGAAAAACATGGGGTATCCCGTTGCGTTCCTGTCCGTTGGCCAAGTGGGAGAACCATCCAATATCAAATTGGGTGGCGAAGAATATCCAAACAGTCCGACGGGTACAACCGCACGATTCGCACCATCCGGTTGAGTCATCACATACTCTGCACTCATCCTCAAAATTTTCCTGTTATCTGGTAAAATCACTTCCACACTATTATCAAAATCCTTAGTCAGTAAAATTTGATCAACCGATGTGCCATTCAATTCCGCATCCCCGGCAGGGGCAGAAAATCCATTAACCCCTGAGTAAAAACTTGTATTAAAGTCAACATCGGGAACTTCCTTATACCCCACCCCATTATGATTTAATAAGATGGTACCAATTGAATCTACTTCTGGTTTAAGGATTGCCCGAACCACATGTTGTTGTTTTCCAAGATTGAAAAGATATTGGATTTCACCTGTGGTTAAAGTCCGGTCAAAAATTTGTACCTCATCCAGTTGACCATTAAAGTAATCGGTTGCATTGGATTCTTTAGTCTCGTGTCTACCGATAGCGAAATAATTTAAATTCTCAATATCTGCAAAAAAGGCACGGCTATTAGCAGAATTTGGTGGAACCACCACAGGAACACTTTTTCCATCTATATAATAAGAAATTCCGTTTGCCCCTATCAAAATGGCAACATGTGACCATCCGCCCGCTGAGACCGTGGCGGAACCTCCACTTGATAGCTTACAATATTCTGTACCATCATTATATGCCTCGGTACGAATTTTTCCATTATCTCTCAATAGCAACCGGAAGAAAGATTGATTATCATCCGTACAACTGGCAGATAAAATCGTTGAGTCATTAGCCAGAGAATGAGGCTTTATCCAAAAGGCAATTGTTCCGATATCTAACCCAGAAAAAGGTTTTAGGTGGGCGGTTAAGTCTAGGTATCTTTGGGAGGTATTTCCATCCATTGAAATTGCCTCGCCCAAATCCGTTGAGAAACTATTGCTTACACTTCCAGAATTACCGGTTGAATTCATTTCAAATCCCGTCCCACGGGCAACCGCGTTATATTTATTACCAGAAAGGTCCAGGAAAATATTTCCGGCCAAATGGGCGACTTCAGAATCACTCAGGGCTCGGTTGTAAACCATTACTTCATCTAAAAGGATATTCTGAAAACCTGTTTGAAAATTAAGTGCTTTTCCAGTGCTAGGAGTAACCACTGCAGTGGTTCTAGCTTCGCCGTTTATAAATAAAGTAACGCGGTCTTGACTTCCATCATATTTAACTAACAGATGGATCCATTTTCCAATTAAATCTAAAGTTGGACTTGCTCCAACAAACCCTCCATTAATCGGATGCTTCAAACTCAAAGAATTACCGCTTATGGTTAGATTAAAATCCCCAAGATCAATTTCCATTTTTCTAGTTCCGGATAAGCCTTGCACCCAACATGAAAAGGTAAAGGCACCACTTGTACTTGAATCTGTTATGCTTGATTGCGTGAGAGTTACTGAATCTGACGCAGCAAAAGTTAAAGAACGATTTTTTGTACCCCAAAAACTTCTTTGAGAGGAATCTAATGCACCGCCGCCACCTTTAGATACAGTGATAAGGTTTTTGGTAGTACTATTGTCGTCAATAGAAAAAGATGTGGCAGTGGGAAGAACAGGAAAAGTAGTGGCATTTTCTTCATCCATTTTCCAGTAAGCGACCAACCCGTCATCAATCGGTAAATTAAAACCTGATGTTGGCTTAAGATTACCATCTTCAAAGAGGCTTTCTCCATGATTAAAGGACCAATAGGCAATAGGTTCTGTTGGGTATAAAGCAACTGCAAGGGTAGAGTTAGGATCGTATTCAATTCCCTGGTTAACCATTATTGGGGTTTGCAAAATATTACTTTTTTTCCAAGCGGGATCTTTTTTGCCATCTTTGGCACGAATAGAAGAAGTGTAGTTTGCTTCACTTCCAGCTCCAAATATGACCACATCCGGTGCACTAGGGTAACCACTACCACCAGTGTTTGAATGAGTTATTGTACCCACTCCATCAATGTAAGAAGTGGCTGTTGCGTTTGCATCGTTATAATCTTCCCAATAACTTGTTCGTAAAACTTGAGTGGGAGGAGGATTATCTCGATTCATTCCACGACCACCAAAATGAATGGGCAGACCAGTTATTTGATCCACTTTTACAGGTCGCACAATAATGCGGCTAACATTCGTATCGGAAAGTAAACTTTTTGCGGAAGGTTTTGTAATAAATGTTCCCGATGCAGGAATCTGGTTCTGCGTAAATAAATCCAGGCTTGTTATTGAAGTGGAATAAACGGAATCAAATCGCGAAGTTTCTAACAACTCTACATGGGGAGGTTTTGTATAACCATCGCCAGGTTCCTCAACTGAAGGTCTGAACAAAAGATTTAATTTTATTTTTGCTGGCTCATGATCTGCTGTCTGAAAAAAGCTTAACGGATAATTTCTTGTGGATGAATCAAAAACAAATCGATGAATCTCACCTCGATGCATCACAAGTTGCGCATCCTCCTCTGAATCAACAATAAATTTAAGATTATTTCCATAAGTGGAATTGATACGCGAATCCTCTAAACTGCCACTAACCCGAACCGAGTGTTCAATCACTTTGGCCTTGGATAATACCACCTTTGCTCCCTGAATAGCCCCATTCGAAGACTTAACCCGGCCTTGTATTACAGATTGCATAGATTCTTCTGCATTTCCAACCTGTATGGTTACATTCTTCGAAGAAATTCCTCCTTTAAGATCGGAGACGATAACCTTGATTACTTGGTAACCTGAACTGGTAAACTTTTTGGAAAATGTTTTGTTGTTCAAAAAAGCAGGGTCACTTATCGCGACCTCATTATTATACCAAGCATATGCATAATCCGTGCTATTGCCCTCTTTTGTAATGACCGTAAATTCTACTATTTCATTAACTGAAGGCTTGGTATTGCTGACCACCAAATCAAACTTGGGTGCCTTCGCAACTCCTGACTTAACCGTACCTACATTCACAACAACTTCAATATATTCCATGGGTGGAATACCCCCTTTTCGGATTGGTGTGATATGAGAGTCCGCTTCATAATCAGAAAAAGAACGTCCGAGTAAAAGAAAAGCGTCTCTAAAGTCATCCCCTAAGTTTACGCTATTATTGATAAAACCCTGAGTATTGGGAGTCATATCTAAGAGGGTATTTTCAATCCATGTCGATCCGGCCCGATTTGTTCCATTAATTATAGTCAATCCATACTCACTAATATTTCTCCTGTACGCCACCCAATAGGATAATAAGGGTGTTCCGACATCAAAACCTCGAGGAGAATATTGAGAAGCTGCGACCTCCAGGCCGCGCAAACCTCGATGTGCGGTATCAGAAAAATCTCTCAAAGAGGAAACAATATAATTTTCAGAGGATCCAGATTTTAATTTAATCCAGGACGAATCTAAATCAATGATGCTGATATTTTGATCATTTAAAACCGCAATTGCAGGTTCCTCGGAAAAACCTTTTCCTTCTTTTGTGATCACTAATTGGTAACCCAGATTTCCACTTTTTTTAACATAGCCCTCGGCGTCCTCTCCGGGACCACCAACGAAAAGTTGTAAGTTTTGTGAATTTAAAAGCGAATCAAGGGTTGCTGGTTTACTACCGGAAGGAATATCCAATTCAAATGTACGGGCGACCAGAGGATAAGGTGCAGATCCATAATCATGTCTATATACCCGAAAAGTATTTGGATTCACTGCTTCTGGTTCATCCAGTCCACTATTAGCAACCACTACACTGTCATTTAAATCAACTACATCGACCGATGCATTTGATTCAGTTCCGCTTTTCAAACCAAAACTTCCTGAGGAATTAAGATATACTTTGCTGGAAATAGTAAAATCCATACTGGCGCCACCTGTTCCCATGACTGAATAGGGGTTTCCATAATCAATCGAAATACCTTCATCACTATTTGGACGAAGGCCTTCACCCTCCTTCCGGTTCGCATGCCATAATCCAAAATTATGCCCTAATTCATGAACGATTGTCCCGGCATTTGGACCTTTAACATGAGATCCGGGTGCACCAACATACCCAACCCCGGGTGCACCAAATCCGTACGATGTTATTGATACCCAGGAAACAACTGTACGCCCTAGTATCGGAATAAAATTATCGGTAAAATCGACTCCATCTAATTCGATCTTTGGAATGCTATGATAAAAAGCACCAGGATTCGTAATCTCAATTTCATACAATGTACCATTTTCATCTAGCTTGGCTACTGCCTGAGCCTCTTCAAAATCAGGATCAAGAATTCCACCGGGTCCACCAATTTCATTACCTCCTGAAATTCGTACAACGGGTGGTTTTGGAAACTTAGGCAAGGGAGGAGTACTATTGGTTTCATTAGATTCTTGTAACTTAATTTTTAAAACACCTTGAAAAGCTGGGCCTCCATAATCATAAAGCCGGGATAGCTCGGTAGCTCGAATTAATGCCTCTGCCCCAAAATATGCAAGTTCCGGATCGGGGTTCCATTGAATTTCAGATGGTTGATAAAATTGCCCGGTTGAATCAAAAATATTAGGGTCTCCAGAACCTGCAACTCTTTCATATTTTGGAATATCCAATGTAACCGTGGGAGTAAGAACATAATCCAAAATAAAACTTCCGTCGGAATTTCGAAGATAAAATTCCTTAACACCTTCCATAGCATTAATCAAAGACGCACGCGTAAATGGTTCAAAAGCATTGTTGCTGTAATTAGGGTTGAGCGGATTTCCAAATTGGTCCGTCGGATTACTGGAAGAGCCTAAAAAGTCATTTCCTTCATCACGGAAGCGGCTTGGTATGACCAAAACTTTTCTACGTCCATCCACAATTGGTGGAGCCAAAACTTCTGCTTGTTGAGGAAATTCTAATATATATGGTAATCTGAAACTTTCGTTCAAATCGATCCAGTACCCATTTTGATCATTAAAATCCATGGCTCCGTAATCTTGGCCATCATCTGGATCTGGTGTTGTATCGGTGAATGTACCAGTTTTCCAATTTAAAAATGGATTTGTTAATAAATCAAAACTCGCCGCGGTTCCATCCTGCCACTTCCATGTACCTTCTGATGCCAACAAATTAGGCAAAAATGTAGTTTGGTTCGTATCAGGAGAGTAAAACGATCCATTGGCATCCTCTGAATCACTTGCACCGATCCAACTGTATTTTACTGAGTCATTACTTTCATTAAATGGCATTAACCCAATCGCTGCGGCATCAGATAAAAGGTTGTATACTACGCTATTTTCATATTGTGAATTTATATTTACAAGGGTTGCATTTTTCTCAAAGGCCACTTGTTGTGCTTGTTTCCAAGTAAGTCGATTTGTAAAAACGGTATATCTTAAATCGATTAAGTTAATCGCGCCTGTACTTGATGCAATCAAAGGATAGCGAACACGCCCCGTTAAAGAACCCTGCCTTTCGGCATCTACAACACGCTTTTTAAGCACTTCCAAACCCCTGGATGATGGAATTTCCAATTGCATATCTGCCATTTTCACAACAAACGCATCAGGTTTTTTAGGGTTTGAAGAAGGTTTTATTTGATAAGGATTTTCAGAAATTACCATTTCTTCCCCCATTTGAACCCCCCATATTGCCATTCCCTGAGTAGATTTAAGATATTTCCTTTCTCCGTAGGTGTAGGCTTCAACCATTTGCCCATCGGGCAAAGTCGCGAAGCGCTTGATCATTCCCATCGGTCTTTTGGGATCTTTGCAAATATGGACAGCTTTAATGTCGGAATAAGATGAAACCCATTTCTCCAAGTGCACGGAAATTTCTTTTGGCAGATTCTTTATTCGATCTTCATTTATTGCTAATTCCAATGCTTTTCTCGGATCGCTACGCATTATGCGCTTGAAAATTTCTTTCCTCTCCTTCGCTTTTTTTAAACCATCAAAAAGTAAATCCCATTTGATCCTAGGATCATGGTCGCAATTTTGTTTATGGTAACATTCGAATTCCTCATAGGATACGAGCCACTTTTCAAAGGAAACAATGGACGAGTGTTTGGATAAATCCTCGTATTTTTCGACTTCACACCATTCCTCTTCGTTCGATATGACTGGGGTTTCAATAACTGTTTTATCAACCGTTGGGGGTGAAGGAAGAGATTGTTTTTTTGGTTCTGAATGTTGGGTAACAATCGCTTTTTTTTCTTCCAATTCTCGAACTACAAGACTTTTACTTTTTTCAAAAATTATAAAAGCAATAAAACCTAGACAAGCCCATGGTAGGAAAATTTTGAACAAAAAATTCCTTGACCTTAATTTTAGGTTTGTGGAATTCATGCTTGGGGCGGGCTTGGGCATAGTTTAAAATTACATTATAAAATGATTAATATCAAGTTTGCTTGTTTCGTCTAAAATACAAGTGTAAGAGGTAGTATTCATAAGATTAATCATCTTCAATTAATAGATACATATGTAATGGTGATGGATATTCTTATGGTATTTCTTTTTTCTATCGGTTTAAACTTAGGATATTTGAACAGGATATTCAGTTAATGAGAACCATTTGCTAGACGAAAATTGACATTTTACACACACAAAAACGAGATTTTTCTGAATTAACGCTTCACCAAAAATTGGTGATGTTTTGCTCCATGGCAGTTCCGAACTTTCTCGCCATCACCAAGCAGGTGGATGTTTACCTGTGCGGGGGGCTTAAAAGAATTGTATTTATTTAGGTGCTGCAATTGGGGCTCCCCCTTTTGGAGTTCTGCGAATTGTACCCGTAGGAGTCATAATAACCGGGTCTTTAAAAATTGACTGAGGACTAATATTTTGAATCACCTCACGAACAGGAGATCCACCACGTGATACAATGCTCGCACTAACAAAGATCAAAAGGTTTCTTTTTGAATAACTCTCAGCAGATGATTGAAATAATCGACCCAAAAGAGGAATATTTCCAAGGACTGGAATCTTATCGTTTACGGTTTTAACTTCCTCCCGAGTTAATCCACCAATAATAACGGTTGCGCCATCAAAGATGGTTACAGATGTGTTGACCTTACGAACCGAAAATATCGGCATCAAAATACCAGATGGTTGAATGATCATGGGCGGAGCACCTACTGCGGAGGTTCCAATCATTGCGGATGAACCTCCGTATTCGATAAACCCGTCAAATTCGGTTACTTTTGGGCTGAGTTCTAGGGCTATAGAATTATATTTCTCAATTCGAGGTGTGACATCCATAACTACTCCGACTTCTCTAAATCCGGGTTGCTCATCATCGGGAGCAACCGTATCAAATTGCGGAATAGCACTTTGGATCTGAATAGCTTGTGCAAGAGCACCGGCACCCTGGTTGTTATTTCCGCCGCCCCCTCCTCCTCCTCCAGGTAAGGGAGCAGGTTCATAATCAGTCGGGTAAATAAATTCCTGAGCAATAGTTATTTGAGCAGGCTGTCCATCCATAACTGTTATTCTCGGAGCACTCAGTAAATCAGTTCCCTGTTTCCTTTTTAGAGCATTAATAAGTAATTTTGCCTGACTACCGCCCAAAATCATACTTCCACCTGCACCTCCCAGTGATAAACTTTGCGTGCCGGCCTGCAAAAGAGGAGAGACGCCCTGACCAATACCAATTTTCCCAGGAAGTGATGGTGTCGGGTTCGGTATATTTAGATTGGCATCCCGATTATCCGGAATGCTGATAATCGTATCCCTCGACATTCCGGTTGAAGAATGAGCTGTAGCCAATGTTCGCGTATTTCCAGTAAAGCTTTTACCAAAACTTATTACGGGTTGACCGTTAGAATCTACTGTAGGAGATAGGGTATTTGGGTCTAAGACATATTGAGCGTCTCCCCAACTGTACTGCCAATCAAAACTCACTTCGTCTAATGCACCTTCCTGAACCTCAAGAAATTTTGTTTCAATCTCAACCTGCCTACTCGAATCCGCATCTAATCTTTCTAAAATCCTTTCAATTAAATCTAGAAACCTTCGTTCGTGGGTAACGATCATTTGAAAACCATCAAAAACAAATTTATGCCCCTTTGTATCATCAAAAGGAATACCTGCACCTTCGAGAAATCCTTTTATTTTAACTCCCGTATCATCAGCACCGCCTCCTCCACCTCCTCCTGGCGCGGGTGCAAAAGGATCGGCTCCACCACCACCCATACCCGCCCCTGCTCCACCAGTCATTCTTTGAATAGTTCCTTGAGTGACTTCATAGAATTCAGTTTCCAATGAACGACCTGTAAAAGTTCCACCAGATTTAGATACCACAATAGCGTCTGAACGAACATCGTATGTCCAGCTAACCATCTCAGCAATAAATTGAATCATCTGGCCCAGTGGCATTGTATTTAATGTGATCGTTACATTAGGAAATGGTTCATCGCCATTTTGCAAAGGAATTATATTCACACCTTTTTTGGAAGGGTCGGGTTCGGTTAGATCAAACATTTTTGCCTGTCTTTGAAGTTCGGCCATTACCTCAGGTAAAGGAGATTCAAAAAATTGCACTCCTGGAACCTGAATAATCTTTAATTTATTCTCCAAATTACTAGGGCCTTCTTTAACTTTTTCTACTTCTTCAATTTGACGATCGAAAACCTTGGGCCTTTCCCATTCACGCTCAATCTCTTCCAACATTTCCTGCCTCGTTTTAAGATATCCTAAATAACTTTCCTCTGCACGCATTCGAGCTATTCTTTTCAGCATCTCCTTGGCTTCATAATTATCGGAATATTTTGTTTCAATGGTACGATAAGTTTCAGTAGCACCAGTTAAATCACCATTTATAAATTGAACTTTCGCACGCATTAAATATTCCTGCAAAGCCAATCGGGTATCTTTCCAATCCGGAGTAAACTCTGTAATATCTCTCATGTAAGGGTTTGCTTTGTCCTCTGATATCCTATTTTCGAGGCGCTTTGCTTTATCCAATTCTTGGTCCATTGCTTTTTCTCCCTCGGTTGCCCGAAGTCCCGGTCTTGCATAAGATAGAGGATCCCCTTGAATATCTCGATCTTGATAAAAACCCGTTCGAAAAGCATCCAAATATTGATTAGCTAAATCCCAGTCTTTTTCTTCCCTAGCATCTTCGGCTTTATCTAAATTAATTCGATTTTTTAACAAAGCTGCATCTAAAATAATGGGCCATGTTCGAGTATTCGGTTCCAAGAAAGTTTTAATTTTAAAAAGTGTCTCATCCGCATCCTCATAATTCTTTTTCCTTATTTGCCCTTTGGCTTTAGCTAACATTTCTTCGGCTAGGAGTGCCTGCTCTTCAACTTTTTCCTTCGCTTTTTGCATTTCAGCTTCAAAATCGGTCTGTTCTTCAATCCCAAGTGTTTCGGTTTCTGCTTTCCTTCTGGATTCCTCAACATCCTGATATTGAACAACCAAGTCTTGAACTTCTCCAACCTTTCCTTTCAGCATGGCTTCACCCATACGATACCATGTTATTTGCTGCTTGGCTTTATAAATATCACTTATCAATGCGATACTGGAAATATTTGATGGGAGTATTCCCAATGCTTCATCTAATTGATCTAAAGCCAAATCATATTGTCCGTCGGAACTATCTTTTCTTGCCTTTTCCAACAAGCGTTCGGCACGCCTCATTGAGGTACCCATTTTTGCTTTTTCTGATTCCATTAATCTCTCAAAGTCTGGCCTCGCATCATCTTCTGGAAGTCCCGCTTTTGCTCGAATTTCTGTTAAGTCTTTTTTCGCTTTTTCTAATTCTTCAACTAACTTGCCTACTAAGGACACATCACTTTTACCCTCCTGCTTGAGCATAATTTCACGCTGTCTTTTTCTTCCCTCTAACTCAAGGGAGACATTTTTTCTATACCTTGAAAGATATTGGCTTGCTAAAGAATATTGCTTTGCGGCCATAGCATCTCGAGCCAAATTAAAATATAACTTAGTTTCTTCTTTTCGAATTTGATTAAGATAAAATTTATTTTCTTCATTTTCTTCAATTTTATCCAGTGCAGAAGCGGCCATTTTTTGGGCATCTTCAATTTTTCCAGATTCAGACAGATCTCGAATTTCCTGAAGCACACGAATTAAATTTGTACTCGGTCCGAAATTAAACATTTCTTCCTCAACTTCAGAAACTTCAACCACTGGTGGGGGTAGTTGCTGAGGTAAATTGTTAAGCTTGGAATTTTCCTGAACACCCTGTGCGTTGCAAACCAAATAGGGTTTTAACAAACATACGCACAATATCGTAAATAAAAATAAATGTGATTTCAGGTACATGAAAAAAGGGGCAACAGAATAAAAATTACTCTCACTCCATTCCATACATTCATTAGCTTTGGTCAATAAATAAAATACAGAATTAAAGCCTAGAATTACATTTGTTCTTTTACACTTTAATACTTGGCAATTTCTGATTTTTTTATGAACTGGATATTTTTGAAATATTTATCAAATCTATCTTGTAGCCTAAAAATATCTAGTTTTACAAACGGAGAATTTGGATAGAGGAAGAAGTTGTGCCAGAAATCATTTTTTCAACTTCTACATTTTTATTTTCAATATCAATAGATAAAATTTTATAATTTCTATTTTCAAAAGTGTACACTTTCCCAATATCTCCTTCTGTTATTTGAAATTCATTACTTGGCACTCCATCAACATTAAATTTTAAAATAATCGTAAAATTGCCTGAATATACCTTTTTCATTAAACTGTTAATCTCAAAAGTTTTTCCATTATTTCTAAAATCCTTAACAAGTGCCCGTCCAACAGGTTTTACACCTCCTGTTTTGGAATCTTTTATTTGTTGTACTGTAAAATATTCTATCATTAAAAATTTATTTTCATCTTCCAGAGTAGTTTTGACAAATGATGGTAAACCAGGTCGATATGATTCATTTTCCTTGTAAGGTATTTTTAATTCTAATCGATTTTTGACATTGTTAAGGGAACTGACAGAAACTTTTTTTTGTAAATCCTCAAAATAGGGTGTGTTGCCTATCCAGCTGGACAATTTCAGGCGATATTCTTCTTTGTCAAAATTTATTAGACTTAACCCAAAGTCTTCCACTTTTGCGATTTCTTTGGGTGCTTCCGGTAGGGATGTTGTTAGCTCTCCATTTACAAGATAAATGATGGGTGGAGTGAAAAGGTCATAAATTGAAGAATTCTCATCCTTGGTTGAATTTATCCATCTAGTTTTTTCAGTTCTATTTAAATCGCTTATGAATGAAGATTTTGATTGGTATACAGAAATCGAATAATGAGATGGGGTTATATCTCCAAGAGGTCTATCAAGAACAATCTTTTGGGTACCTCTAATGAGTTCAATATCCTTGTAGCTTAATGTCTTCGTTCCCTCATCGGTCTCTAATGCAATAGGAGATCTTGTTTTTTCCCAACCTTTAGATAATATCGTACTACTAGGATTTAGTAATCTCCCATTTAAGATTTTCGAATTTCTTAGGGTTATAGAGACTTTACTTTTTTTTGAAAATATCACTTTTTTAACTTCAAAAATTTCAATGTTTTCATTTTCTTCATCTGATCTATATAATTTTACAATATTGCCCGGGAGGAGTTGTGAGTCTTTTAACATTTCCAATACTTCTTCCCCACCAAAGGAATCCACTGCAAATGAAGCAAAATTCAAAAAACTTTCCTTTTTCTCCTGCACTGGGGAAGAAAAATAGCTCAAGCAAGCGACTAGTATTAATATTAAGGAAGTGATTCCTAAAATAAGCTTTTCATAATGTGAACTAACGAACTTCACGATCTGTCAAAATATTGTTTATTTTAATTTTGTTGTTTCCTGAAATTTCCAAGAGAATCTTTAAAATTTCTTCGCTCCCTTTATCTTTTTTTTCATTTTTTAATGATTGTGTGATAAAACTCTCAAAATCACGATCAACTTCATAAATATATTCAATCAGGAGTGTAAATGTGGACTCAACATTTTGAACAATGGGAAGAGGTGTTTTCAAATTATCTTTATTACTCGAGGTGGAAAATGGACCTGTGGATAATGGAGTGGTTCCCTGCGTAATTCCATCTAGCGTTCGACTCACAACCAAATCCCTCAACAGAAAAGGGGGACGCAACTGATTTATAAAACTTCTAGCGTGAGAAGTATGACATTTAAATTTAATTAAAAAGGCAAAAGATTGAATTCCCTCAGTAAATCGAACTAATTTTTGAGGTAAACTTGAGTAAATTAACTTATCGCTCGTAATATGCTGACTATCTTCCTTGCCCACAGGTTCACGCAAGATTTGAATTAATGTTATTCTATGTTCCGCTGATGCTGCTTCGGATAAATATTCAATCAGCGTTCCCACAATTTTGCTTTGTATTCCTAAAAGTTTTGCTTCGTCCCTTGAAAAACTAGGCCAAAAGCCATCATATGAAGATAAACCAAAACCATATTTATTTTCATTTTCATTGTTTTCTCCAAAAGGGTTCAAACTGTTGGACTCCTCTTCTCCTTGAACAATATTATTTTTTTTGCAGGTCTCACGAAGTTGCGTATATAGTCGAGTTAAGTCTGCGTTAATAGATTCCGGGCTTTTATTTTTCCATGTTGAAGAAATATTTTGATTTTGATCCAGAATTCCATTCCAAAATCGATGTTGATCTTTTTCAATTTCTGCTAAAGCCCTCAAATCTTGCATAGCTGATTCTGAATCCTCTGAAAGGCCCTCGTAATGCAATGAATCTTCGTTATATGACTGTACTAGTCTAGCCTCTTTGTTAATTGCTGAAATTATTGATTCTAAATTATCAGAAGAATTACAGGAAACTATTTGCAAGCAAGTAACCGTTACAAAACACACAAAAAGTATGCCTGTAAATAATTTATGTTGTTTTAAAAATTTCACCTAATTGAATTATGTTTTGGGAGTGAAAACATATTGAAAATGTGTAAAGTATCTCTCAAATAGATCCCCTTTTCCTTCAATTGAGAACGTTTTTTTATCTACTTTTTTAATAAAGGGAAGGGCTTCCAAATATTGAGTTAATGCTTCCTGCTTTTTACTGTTCAGTTCAATTAAATGGTTTCTTTTTTCGTTAATATCTGATTCTGAAAATTCTTCCTTTGTTCGAACCAAGTACCTACCCGAAAGGATGACTTTGAACATGACATTTTTTTTGCCCAAGGAATTTCTGTTAACTCTTGGTGCTATATTTTCAGTTAATTCATCAAACTTAAGTTCATCAAACCAAGTATCAGAGACATCCGGATGATTTAAAGAACTTTGTAGCTGATTTAGAAAATCTTGAAGCACCCAACATGAAAAGCTTTTTTGCCTAAAGATTAAATTTCGGTCAAACATCAATTTATTAAGTTTTTCTGTAAAAAGAAATTTCTCTTTCAAGGATTCCTTTTGTTCAACTTCATCGCTTAAATCAGAAGAGGCATTTTGTAATTGAGCCAATTCCCTCTCCAGTTCTTTTTCAGTCGCTTTTTGCTTTAAAATATTAGGTATTGGGAAAAGGCAAATAAGTACAGCTGCCAAAACCAATAGCGGAATTTTCTTCTTAAAACCAAGGCTCGTTAGTTTATTGGCGGGCAACAAATTTAAGGGCCTCTTAAGAGCATGGTTTCCACCAACATTTAAGACAGCTGTAGCGAGTCCGACCGGTTCACCTATCATGAAGGGTAAAAGGGCTCTCATTTCTTGATTAATTCCCTCGTCAATAACCAAACTTTTCAATGGATCAAAATAATCTATATTTAAACTTTGGCTCTGACTAAGGTATTCAGGTAAATTGTTAAGGAGTGCTCCCCTACCGGCAAGAAACATCCGATTGGGGGATTTTCCTTTTTTAAGCCTTTTATAGGTTACGATTGAGCGGGTTATCTCTTGGCTAGCTCTTGTTAAAAATTGTTGTGAACAATTTTCCAATACCTGTACGCTTGGATCATCAGGCGAAAAGGCAACTTCGCCCGAAAAATAACTTTTTTTTATATCTTCAGCTTTTTCAAATAGCGTTCCTAAACTATCCGAAATATTTTGGGTTAATGTATTTCCCCCAATCGCAATACTACGAATCAAAAAGCCTGTAGGGTTAATAAATAATAGATTTGTAGATTTTGCACCAATATTTACAACCAAGGTTTCCTCTTGGTCTAAACCTACACCCGAAGAAATTAGGGCATTATAATCTAGGATGGGAGCGGGTGTTATCTGAATTGGGTTTAATCCAATTTCAACAACTTTCTCGCAAAATGATTCAGCAACTTCTGGTTTGACAGCAAACGCAAGAATCTCTTGCTCTACGCCATCATCATCAATTACTTGATAATCCCAAATTAATTCCGCCAAAGGAAAGGGCATCTTTTGGGATAACTCAAAAGCTACAATTTTTTTCTGTTTTTCCTCGTCCACATGGGGCACACGGATTGTTTTATTTAGAAGCAAACTTCCCGGGAAAATAAATCGAGCATCACCCTTTAATTTTTCGTTTTTACATAACGATTCCAATCCAGCCATTAACGAATCTAGCCAAATTTGATCATTGGAATAATCATAATGTAAGGTATGTAAAGCGACCTGCTTAAGCTTTAATTTAGTACCATCAGAAATAAAAACACTCGCCGAAATGTGAGAAATTCCGCAATTTATAATTACTTCTTTCTTCTCACTCATTAAATAAAATTAGTTTGTTAAGATTAAATTTTGTTAAGATCAGTATCCTGAACTTTTACTTCTCTTTGCCGGACCGGCTCCATCCAAATAATTTGAGCTAATCATATGAGCAGGTAGTAAAATTCCTTCATTTTTAGATGCATTGGATTGTGCCTGTTGTTTAAATTTTTGTAAAATTCTCTCTTCTCTGTATTTATCAAAAAAGATTGAATCCGAAATTTCTAAAGGTATACCATCGTACATAATCTCCACCACATATCCAACCGCGTTTATATAGCTAGATAAAAAACCATCTCGCTCCGCAATGGCGGCAGGGAATAAAAAGTGTGCATATTTTGTAGTTCGATCAAACTTGAGTGTCATATATTCAACTTCTGCACTATAGTATTGGTAAAATTCAGCATCTGGGAGTTTCAGAGTGCGAAGAGTCTTTTTTTGTAGTTCGTTACTAAAACAGAGGGAAAGTTTTATTTTAATATTATCTATATACTCAAGGTTAATAACTTCTTCCTTACTTGCTGGCTTTCTGGATTTAAATTTCTCTGCTAGCGGATGATTAACAAAAGTAAACGGGACGGATGCTTTAACCCATTGGTCGGATTCCTTAGATATGGTTATTTTACCGCCTAATTTGACAAATTGATCCGGTATTGCGGATAAATTAAAACTTAAGAATAAGGATAAGAATAAAAGAGTAACTTTAGATAATGATTTCATATTATGGAATTTTCAGGAATTTGTATTTTGGTATATTGCTATCTTCCCAAATCTTAGATACACTTAACAAGCATAAACTAATGGATTTTAAGATATCTTGCTTACTTTTTATTCGCAATCATGAAGAAAAAATTCTTTTACTTAAGCGAAAAAAATCTCCTAACATGGGTCTTTGGAGTCCTCCTGGTGGGAAATTAACAATGGAAATCGGAGAATCTCCTTTCGAGTGTGCAATTAGGGAGGCAAATGAAGAAACCGGTATGGTTTTAAGTAATGAAGATTTATCATTATTTGGATACGTTTCTGAAAAGGGGTATGAAAATTCCTGCAATTGGCTGATGTTTTTATTCGATTGTAGAAAAATAATTTCTTCTATTCCGAAAGAGTTTGACGAAGGGTTCTTTCATTTTTTTAAGAGGGAAGAAATCGATAATCTTGAAATACCCCATTCAGACCATAAATTAGTTTGGCCTTATTATGACTTAAGAAATAAAGGCTTTTGGGGCATATCGGCAGATTGCTCGGATACTGAATCTCCTAAGATTAAGATTGAAGCCAACCCCATTTAACTAGATAATTTTAAATTCTATTAACTTTTACCCAAATTTTACCACCAATGGAAGGTTTACACCACGACACTATTTTGGAACCTGAGCAAAAAGTCCCCAAATCCAAAACTGACAATCCGGAAAGCCAGAATGCTGAAACGCAGGATTCTGCAATTACCGCTACTAAAGATTTTTCTCAATCGGAAGCCAATATCTCGTTATCTAACGAAGATAAATTTGATCTCTATGAAAAAATGTTACGCATTCGTAGATTTGAAGAACGATCCTTAAGATCATACCAACAAGGCCATATTGGTGGCTTTCTTCATCTTTACATAGGGCAGGAAGCGGTTGCTGTGGGTTCAGTATCCATGCTTGGAAAAGATGATCATATTATTACCGCCTATCGAGATCATGGCCACGCCCTTGCGGTTGGAATGGATTTTGACGAGTGTATGGCTGAGCTTTATGGAAAAAAAACGGGATGCTCCAAAGGTAAAGGTGGTTCTATGCATTTTTTTGCTCCAGATAAAAACTATTGGGGTGGACATGGTATAGTTGGCGGTCAAACACCACTTGGGCTTGGTATTGCCTATGCTCTAAAATACAACAATAAGAAAGGTGCATGCCTTTGCTTCATGGGAGATGGTGCCACAAATCAGGGTCCGTTTTATGAATCTCTTAATCTTGCATCCCTATGGAATTTGCCAGTTATTTATATTATTGAAAATAATGGGTATTCCATGGGTACTGCAGAATCTAGACATTCTGCAGGTGACCCTCTTGCGCGTCGGGGCGATGCCTTTGATATAGATTGGTCCGTTTCCAATGGTCACGATATTTATGAAGTTCGTCAGACGATCGCAGATGCTCTTGCGAATGCACATAATAAATCTCGTCCATCTGTGCTTGAAATCGTTACTTATAGATATCGAGGACATTCAGTTGCCGATCCGGATCAGACATATCGCAGTAAAGAGGAAATTGAGGAATATAAAACAAACAAAGATCCATTAAATTTATTCAGAGACAAACTTCTTAAGGAGGGTAGTATTACAGATGAGGAAATTAAGGAAATTGATGGGAAAGCAAAAGGAGATGCTGATGCATCTGCGGAATTTGCTGATGCGAGCCCGTTTCCAGATCCTATGGAACTCATGGATGATATTTATTGGGAAACGGACAACCCTGCAGAAAAAACTTCATCTGGAACCATGTTCTTTGAAACTCCTTCTTGAAACAACCTATCCATAATTATTAAATGGCAAAAATAACTTACAGGGAAGCACTCAACCAAGCTCTTTCAGAAGAAATTGAAAGAGATAAAAATGTCGTTCTTATGGGCGAAGAAGTAGCTCAATTTAAAGGCTCTTATAAGGTATCTGAGGGCATGCTCGAAAAATTTGGCTCCGATCGGATAATTGATACTCCTATTAGTGAGGCGGCCTTTTCGGGTCTTGCGGTAGGTGCAGCAATGATGGGAATGCGACCCGTCGTTGAATTTATGTTCTGGAGCTTCTGTTATGTTGCCTTTGATCAGATATTTAACAACGCAGCAAGCGTTAGGTATATGTCGGGCGGTTTAATCAATGTACCAATTGTATTTCGCGGACCCGCTAATGGTGGAACTAATGTTGGTGCAACTCATTCCCATACACCGGAAAATTTTGCTGCCAACACTCCTGGGTTAAAAGTTATCTGCCCAGCAACTCCTGCAGATGCTAAAGGCATGTTAAAGTCTGCTATTCGCGATAACGATCCAGTATGCGTTATGGAAAATACCATACTTTACAATATGCAAGATGATGTGCCCGATGATAAAGACTTTTTAATACCACTTGGTAAAGCTAATATCTTAAAGGAAGGAAACGATTTGACAATTATCGCACATGGCAAAGCGGTTCATACATCCCTGGAGGTTGCCCATACTTTAGAGGAAAAGCATAATGTCTCCGTTGAAGTTCTGGACCTTAGATCCATTCGCCCGCTAGATGTAGAAGCCATTATTAAAACGGTAAAGAAAACCAATAGAGTTTTACTTGTAGAAGAAAATAAACCTTTCTGCGGAGTGGACTCCCAGATTGCATTTATTATTCAAGATCAAGCATTTGATTATCTAGACGCGCCCATAAAAAGAATTTCTGCCATTGATGCACCGCAAGCTTACAGCAAGGCTCTAGAAAATGTTCAAATACCTGCTCATGATCGAATTTTGGCAAAAGCGATGGAATTAATCTAATATTTATATCAAAAATATGGCTACAATTATTGAAATGCCCAAGTTGAGCGACACCATGTCGGTTGGAACTTTGGTGAAATGGCATAAAAAAACCGGTGATATTGTTAAAAATGGAGACATTCTAGCAGAGGTTGAGACCGATAAAGCCACCATGGATTTAGAAAACTTTGATGATGGTACATTATTAGATATTTTCGTTGAAGAGGGAAATGAAGTCCCAATTGGTAGCCCACTTGCAGCGGTTGGTGAACCCGGAGAAGAGGTTAATGTATCGACCAAAGAAAAAGTTATTCAACCTGAGGTAGACGATCAAGTCATCGGAGAGAATGATGAAAAAAATAAACAAATTCCTACCAAGGAAGAAGAAATTAATATTGATCAGCCTGCCGATGAACCCAAAACCGCAGAAAAATCAAGTGAAGAACAACCAACTAATAGAATTCTAATTTCTCCTCTCGCCAAAAAGATGGCATTGGACATGAATATTGATTTTAAAAACATTAAAGGAACGGGCCCTAATGGTAGAATCACAAAAAAAGATATACTGTCAAATTCAAGTACTGAGCTAAATAAAGATACAGGTCCAGATATCGTACCCACCACAGAAACTTCCCCTTCTCCCAAAACAAATTCCACCGTTTCAACAAAAGATTCCTTGGTCCCTGTTTCAAAAATGCGATCAATTATCGCAAAACGATTATTAGAATCAAAAAATACTATTCCGCATTTTTATCTTCAAAAAGAAATTAACGCCACACCCTTAAAAAATGCAAGAATTGCATTAAATTTAAAATTAACCAAAAAGAACCCTGAGAACTCATCGAAACTAACACTTAATGATATTATATTAAAGGCATGTGCAGAAACCATTCCGCTTGTTCCCGAAATTAATAGTTCATGGGAAGACAAAGGTATCAAGTTTCACAGTGGAGTTCACCTTGCATTTGGAGTTGCAGTAGAAGATGGTTTGCTCACACCAGTTCTACGAAATGCCAATCAATTAGGACTTGAAACACTTTCAATTGAGGCAAAATCTCTGATTTCGAAAGCCCGCTCTAAAAAACTCAATCCGGATGAAATGACCGGTTCGACATTTACTGTTACAAACCTTGGTATGTTCGGTATCGATTTCTTTAGCGGGATCATAAATCCACCAAATGCCGCTATTCTTTCAGTCGGCGGTATTGTTAAAAAGCCAGTTGTCGACTCTATAGGGAACATACAATCAGGTGAAACAATGATGCTTGGTCTAAGTTGTGATCATCGCCTGGTAGATGGTGCTGTCGGAGCTAGTTTTCTACAACTCCTTGCTGAGACTCTTGAAAGTCCAGCATCTATGTTAGTTTGAACTAAAAATACTATTTTGTACGCTCATTTGCGTCGTTGACCAGCCATTCGGAAATTTCTTTTATCTTTGATGAAACTTCGTTTTTAGATTTTTCTAATTCTAAGGCATTCTTTTCGCCACAGCCAAACAAATAATATTTTATTTTAGGCTCAGTTCCACTTGGTCGAATTGCTATCGTAAACCCATTTTCTAACTCGAGCATCAGAAAGTTTTCTTGAGGCAACTCTTCTTCATCCTCATCAATGTAGCCTTTTTCTAAAAAGTCTTTTGATTTAACTATTTTTTGGCCTGCTATACTACTGAGTTTTTTTGTTCTATAAGATGCGGCTAATTTCTTAATTGTTTCATTTCCCTCTGCTCCTTCGAAATACAAATTTTCAGTTTTTTCTTCGTGATATCCATATTTCTTATAAAGATTATCAAGAAATTGAAGTGGTTCTGTTTTGCTTGATTTCAGGAAACCAAAAAGTTCTGCAATTGCTAATGCAGATGCATTTCCATCCTTATCTCTAACAATATCTAATGGTAAATAACCATAACTTTCTTCTGCTCCCAAAATTACATAAGTCGAATATCTAGTTAGTATGTCAATTCGAACAAATAAATCTGTCGCATCAAAATCTAATGCCAACCCCTCCTTTTCTTTAAGTTCTATTAGAGCCTGATCTTCATATTTTCCTAGTTTTTCAGCCATCCATTTAAATCCGGTTGGCGTATTAACACATCTTACGCCAAAACTTTCTGCAATGCGTGAGATCATTGGAGTTGTTACAAATGTTTTTAAAATGGCTACATTATTGGTTCCATCATCGGAAAGAATTTTTTTTCTTTTAGCAACTAGCAATCGATACTCAGCTAACATCGTTGCTACTTGATTTCCCGTTAAACATTGAAATTTTCCGCCTTTTCCGCGAACCGCAACACCTATTCTATCGCAATCCGGATCACTTCCTAAAACTAAGTTAGATTTCGTTTTTTGGGCTACAGAAATTCCCTTTTTCAATGCTTCTGGATTTTCTGGATTGGGCGACTTTACGGTACTAAAATTAGGGTCTTGCTGATTTTGTTCATCAACTACAGCCACTTCTACTCCATGATCCCAAAGTGCCGGTATGGCAGATATTGCACCTGTTCCATGAATAGGTGTGAATACTAGTTTTGGTGCATTTTCTTTTAGGATTTCTGGATCTAAAACAGCATCTTCCAATGCTGCCCGATAAGCTAAATCATCCTCTATGGGTAAAATATTCCACCCAGGTTCCTCTCCTGATGAAGTTAACAATGGTAGTAATTCATTTATAGAAATTTTTTGATACCTCTCAACAACTTCTTGAGCGTGCGGAGGAACTAATTGGGCTCCATCGGCAAAATAAGCCTTAAACCCATTATCATGAGATGGATTATGACTAGCAGTAATTACTACGCCTGCATGTGCGTATTGATGCCTAACCGTAAAACTAAGTTGTGGTGTCGACCGAGGACCATCAAAAACAAGAGCATAACCTCCTAGCTTGGTCCATGCAGACGCAACTAATTCACAAAATTTGCGTGAAAAATGCCTAACATCATGAGCAACCACCAATCGTGGTTGAGATAGAACCCCCTCCTCTGCTAACCATTTTTTAATATGTAGAAACAGTGCTTTAGTAGCTCTTAAAAGCGTTATTTCATTTAAAGTATTACTACCAACAGCCGCGTAATCTGGTGTTTCATTTTGTCGTGTATTCCCTTGCTCAGCTTTAGTTATAATATTTCCAATGGTACGTCCTCGCATTCCACCAGTTCCAAATGCTAGGTTTGTGTAAAACCTATTGTTTAATTCTTCCCAACTTTCCCCCTCTAATAGTTCTTCTAAAGATTTTACAATCCATTCTGGGGTTTCCGCACATTCTAAGAATTCAGAAATATTCTCAATAGAAGAATTATAAAGAAAATTATTTTCTTTGGCTTTATTTAGGGAAAGTAAAAGGGATTCGTTTTTCATTAAAATGAAATGTTAATTAATCTGTTAAATAAAAAATGTAAAAGAACAAAAAGAATATTAATTTATTCAAGAACAGTTTGGTTTGGAAATCTGTAAAGCCTTTCTTCTGATTTTCCGTATCCTAATTCTTTTCTTGCTACGGCATCTTGAAAGTCTGGGTCTCGTCGCAATTTATCCAAAAACTGACGATGATCATTTGCTTCAATTCTTAAATCATCCAATTCTTTTTCTAAAACTGCTTCTCTTGATTTCCAATGAGTAAACTCTTCGTAGGCATGGTTTAATTGAAATAATAAGTATACCGCAGCAAATAATACGATGGATACAATTGCTAAAGTTAATATTTTTTTTGTTACCATTTCTGTTTTGATAACGACAAAGTATAGGATTCTTTATTTTTCCTCAAGGTTCTTTCACTTCATATTGGGTGTGTAAATATCATGAAGTCTAAGTAAACCTAATATTTGATTTGGTGAAGTACTTTTTGTTACCGGTAATACAGAGATTTGTTTTTTTCCACTTTCCATCTTTTTCAAAGCTTCTCCAAGAGATATATCAGGACTTATTGTGTGTGGTTTTTTGTTCATAATTTCTTTAACTGTCATATTTAATAATTCTTTATTTTTTCCTAACGATCTTCTTAAATCACCATCTGTAATAATCCCCAATAAATTAATATTATCAACAATACAGGCTGCACCTAGTGGAAATTTTGTCATTTCTATTACTAGATCACTCACACGAGTTGCTGGGTTGACAAGAGCAACCTTACGAACTGGATGCATAACATCTCGAACATTTAATAATAAATTTCGGCCTAGTTGACCGGCTGGATGTGTTAAGGCATAATCTACTTCTGTAAAGTCCCGTCTTTTCATTAGTGCAGACGCTAATGCATCTCCTAATGCGGCCGATACCATAAAACTTGCTGTCGGAACAATTCCCAAAGGATCTGCTTCTCCCTCTACGGATGAATCTAAATATACATCAACTTTTTTACTTAAAGGTCCATCTGTATTCCCTAAAATTCCTACTATTTTTCCTCCCCTTTTTCGAATAATAGGTTCAAGCGATAACAATTCTGGTGTGCTAGCGCTATTTGAAAGAAAGATTACAGGGTCATTTTTTTGATGTATTCCCAAATCACCATGTACTGCTTCAGAGGCATGTAAAAAAGAAGATGGAGAACCAGTACTACAAAGGGTCGCAGCAATCTTTTTACCTAAATGACCAGATTTTCCTATACCACACACGATTATTTTATTAGTTTTTGTAAAAAGAATATCAACTGCATCCAAGAAATTTTTTCCGAGTTTTTTGGCGGCACGGTTAATAGATTCACTCTCTTTATTTAAAACATTTATCGCATCGTTTAATTCATTTTTCCTCATGTAATTTTGTTTATTTATTTATTAAGGGATTTGTTTGCAGGAAAGTTAACAAAGAATCTTTAAATAAAATAAATCAATTGTCATTAGAATTATTTTTCTCTTTCATCTCATTTTATGTTTCAAGTAACTTTTTCTGAACAAAGCTTAAAAGAACTTAATTTATTAAGCCAAACTGACCAACTTCATTTAATGGATAAATTAAGTTCTCTTACGAGTGAAATATTATCCGGAGAAAATTCCTCCGTTGGTACTTTCTTGAGAAATGGAAAATCTTTTTATCGACTTAGAATAGATGATCTTCGTGTATATTTTGAGAAAGTTGATATTTCTTTACACTGTCATTTTATTTTACAAAAAAATTCTTTAAATGATTTTTTAGTTCGTTGTAAAATGCCTTCTTCAGATGATGCTATATTAGAAAATCATCAAAGTTTTTGGGAGTATTTAGAATCTTTAGCTAAAAAATAAACAACTTGTTAAAAATTTGTTGATTTAAATTGTTTTTTAACAAAAAAAAAAAAAGATTTCTTTTGTTCCCGTTTGTTCTTTTTTTATTAACAAAAAAAATTTTCGTAAAATGTTCTTTTTCAAGTGTTTAAAATGTTGTTGTTCTTTTTTTCCTCTATAATAAAGAATACTTTTTATATTTGTTTAATTATCTTTAATAATTCTAGATTGAAGAATATCTTTTTTTCAGTCAAAAAGATTACCAATGAAATTTAAGATAAATCGAGATCATTTTAGTTCAGGGTTACAATTGGTAACCAGCGTAGTTGGTGCACGAAAAACTATGCCCATACTTCAAAATGTTTTATTAGAAGCAAAAGAGGGCTTAGTGAGGTTAACAACAACCAACCTTGATTTAGGTGCCCGGTGTTCGGTAAAGGCTGATGTAAATGAAGAAGGTTCTATAACTTTGCCCGTGAAAGAAATTGGAAGAATTGTCAGAGAATTAGCGGATATGGAAGTAAGTGTTGAAACATCTGATAATTCGAAAGCAACAATTAGTACCAGAGGTTCTATTTTTAATGTTATTGGTATGGATAGCAAAGAATTCCCGCCATTACCTGAACTGGAAGGTCAAAAAGAATTTTCTTTAGAAAGAAATGAAGTAATATCAATGCTCAAGAGTGTCTCTTATGCTCAATCAGTAAATGAAGAAAGATATATGCTGAAAGGTGTCTTTTTTCAGTTTAGTAAAGAAAAGCTTTCGCTGGTAGCAACTGATGGAAGAAGATTAGCAGTAACAAATCGAGCAATCACAGTTAATGAAGGAGATGGTGGAGAATTTATTCTTCCCTCCTTAACAGTTACAGAAATAGAAAAACTTCCAGATATTGGAAAAGACATTAATATATCATTTACAGACCGACAGGTTGCATTTGAATTAAAAGTAGAAAATTCAGAAGAAGCAAATAATGGTTTTATGGAGTCTGTCTATTTGGTTTCAAAAGTAGTGGAAGGAAAATATCCAAACTACAAACAAGTTATTCCAAAAGATGATTTTAATAGTGCAGAAATTGAACGAGAATTAATGCAAGAATGTGTTCATAGGGCAGCTTTAGTTTCTGATGAAAAGGTTACCTTAAGAATAAAACCAGAAGAAATGGAAATTACCGGACAAAGTGTTGTAGGTGATGCATGTGAATCTATGCCAATTAGTTATAAAGGTGAAGAAGCTGCTGTATCATTTAACCCACGATTTTTATTAGATCCGTTAAAATCAATAACCAAAGATAAAATATCACTCGAATTTAGGGATGATATGAGTCCTGGAGTTTTTAAAGTGAAAGATGAAGAAAAAGATACCTTAATTTTTCTCTGTGTGGTTATGCCAATAAGAACTGATTAATTAAGGAATAAGAAAAGGCTGTTTAGGTAAAAAATTTTTACTTGAGGGGTAATGAAATGTTTCACCTTCATAATTTTTTAATAATATTCCCTCCTCATCGTGCTTTAAGACATATTCAGGATTAATAGGAATCTTACCTCCGCCCCCTGGTGCATCTATAACAAATTGTGGAATACTGTAACCTGATGTGAATCCCCTTAGCTCACTAATAATTTTTAGACCAACCGATGGATCAGTTCGCAAATGAGCACTTCCTTCTATCAAGTCGCATTGATATAAATAGTAAGGTTTTACCTTCATCATCATTAATCGATGTAAAAGGCTTTTCATAATACTTGTTTCGTCATTTATTCCCTTAAGTAAAACAGTTTGATTACCTAAAGGTATACCAGCCTTAACAATTTTTCTACAAGCTGTATAAAGCTCTTTAGTACACTCTAAGGGGTGGTTTACATGTATACTCATCCATAGGTTTTCTTGTTCTTCAAAAATAGATAATAAATTATCAGTAATTCTTTGAGGTAAAAAAACTGGAATTCTAGAGCCGATTCTTACGAATTCTACATGATCGATACTTTTTAACCGATTAAAAATGGCGGATAATTTTTCATCAGATAATAATAAAGGATCACCACCGCTAATTAAAACATCTCGAATAGAAGTGTTATTTTCAATATATTGAAACCCTTCTTCTAGGGAAGGGTGAAAGCCATAATCTTGTGCATTTGAAACTAATCTGCTTCTTGTGCAATACCTACAATATGAGGCACACCTATCAGTTACTAAAAATAAAACCCTGTCTGGATATCGATGGACAATACCAGGAACCGGCATGGTATTTTCTTCCCCAACAGGGTCTTTCATTTCTCCCTTGGATGCAATAGATTCAAAAGAAGAAGGAATTAATTGTTTTCGAATGGGACAATTTGGATTATTCGGATCAATTAAATTAAAAAAATACGGCGTAACTGATACAGAAAGTTTATTTTCAGCAACATCAAACCCACCTATTTCATTATCAGAAAGCTTTAAATATTTTTCAAAATGTTCTTTTCGGGTTAAGCGATTTCTCATTTGCCATTTCCAATTGAACCATTCTTCATCAGGAACATCAGACCAATGGCCTTTACCGCTAAACCAATTCTCCTTTATGTCTATAGGATACATAGTGTTAATTTAATAGATGCAGAACGCAAAACCTTCAACTCTTTGTTTACGGAAATAAAAAAATGTACATAAAGATAAATAATATTAAAAGGATAACGATATTAATCCTAGCAATTAGTGTGACTTGGTTTCAGTCACATGGATTAGATGAAGGTTTTTCGATAGATAAAATAAAACCATTTAATTTAAAGGGGGTGAATGGTGAGATGTATAAGAATAAGGACCTTATGGGAAAAACAGGAGCGGCAATAATTTTTCTATCAAATCATTGTAAAGTCTCACAACAATTTCAAAAGAATGTAATATCAAGAAACAGTATTTGGATAAAACAAGGAATTAAGCTGATGGTCATTTCCCCAAATTATGAAAAGGCAATATTACCAGATGAGTTAGCATATACAGATTCTGGTGATTCTTTTGAGGAAATGAAAGAAAGAGCAGAAACGGAAAACTACAATTTTCCGTTTGTATATGACGGGAAAGACCAGATTATAACCAAAAGTTTAAAAGTAAAAATAACTCCGAGTGCATACCTTTTTAACAAAAATGGTAAATTAACTTATAGTGGAAGGTTGGGAAACCATGAAAAACCAGATGAACTGAAAAATGGAGAATTTAGTCAAGCTGTAGAAAAGTTATTAAAAGAAAATTATTCATATACACGGACAAAGGTTTATGGAACATCGATAAAGTTTCAGGAGGATTTAAATTTAGTTGAAAGAGTAAGGAAGAGATATGCTCAAGAAACGATATACTTAAATTATGCAGACAAAAGGAAATTAAATTTTTTTTTAAAACAAGAAACGAAATATCCAAGATTTTTTTACATATGGACAATTTACGATAACCAAACACAAACAAGAGAAAATTTAATTGGTATTTCCACAAGCTATAAAATCTTTAGAAAAAGGGGATTAAAAGTATACACAATTTGCATATGTGACGAAAATGAAAAAACAAATGCACTAGAAATATTAAAAAGAGCGCAATTATCTACATTAAACTTTTACACCTCGGCTAAAGAAATCTCAGATTTGACTAAATTAAGAGATTCGGTGGGGTTTAAAACTACTCCATTTTGTAGAGTCTTGAACGGAGATGGAAAATTTGATTACGGGACAAACGGAATAATTGATCAGAAAAGTTTAAAAAGATCGTTTTTACGGGTTTTAAATAAAAATTAAGGTTACCCCCCCCCAAATTATTATCGGTATTAAAACATAAGATAAATATCTAGGTAAAAATTGATTAAACCGAGAAAAGAAAATAAACAACGAAAGCGGATACAAAATGTGAGAGATATTATGGAGAGGAACATGATTTTCGAACTGAAAGAATGTTAAACCATTGTATGATAAGCTATTAGTAATAAAAATAATAGATTTGTAATTAAAGTATATAATATAATTTAAAATTTCTGTTGTAAAAATTAAATTTATGAAAATACAATTAATAACTATAAAAACAAAAGGTACTACTAAAATATTAATAAATATAGACCCTGGTACAATAATTTGAAAATAATCAAATATTAAAAGAAAACTTCCACAAAATGCAGCATAAGTTATTATTAGAGAATCTTTAATTTTAGTACTCCGAATTTTTTCCTTTTCTCTTAAATTTAATCTAATTATCAATATAGATAGCACAACTGTATAGGATAATTGAAAACCAATTTCCATAATAGATCCAGGATCCCAGAAAAGAACTACAAAACAAGATAAAAATAAAGAGGATATGGAATTTTTTTTCTTAAAAATTATTTGTGAAACCTGCCATGAATTTATCATTAGTAGTGCTCTGACAGCGGAGGGTGGATGATTTACTAAATATAAATATAATATTAACATAAATGTAACCAAAATTTCTACCGCTAATCCTTGTTTAAAGATATAGGAAAATAACTTTTTAAAAATTACATATATAAATCCGATGTGTAATCCACTGACAGCGAACAAATGCAATGTTCCGCTAAACTTAAATACATCATAGTCCCCTTTAGATATATTCTCTGTTTTACCCAAAAATATACCATTTTGAAAATGCACTAAATTGGGATTTAATTTAGATGATTTATCTAAAGTATTGGTTATATATTTTCTTAATGGAATAATAATATTATCTATAATAGAAATCTTTTCTTTTATAAATAAAATTATACATCGATTAATTACTAAATCCTGATATCCGTTCTTATTTAAATATGATAGTAAACCTTTAATTACTAAATTTTTACCAGTCAAATCGGTTTTATCAAAGTTTGTTAATTTTGAATGTATAGTCAGGTTATTTAAGTAGTTTTTGTTAATATTTATATCTTTTATTATACCAATGTAATATATATCACCTTTAATCATTTTCTTTTTATTGAAAATTACTTCTATTGTTACTTCTCTTTCAGGTAAAGCTATATTAATATCTCCTTTTTCTAAATTATAATTTGAATATAATTTATATAAGGATATAATAAATATAAAGATAATAATTCTTACTTTTTCAAATTTTATTGATATGTAAATTAGAATTATGGATATTATATAAAATGAACATATAATTATATTAGGAGATAGTAATTTATTTTCAATAATAATAATAAGAAGAATGTAAGGTAATAAAATATATATAAAAGGTAATCTCATAAACAATTATTGTTTCATAAAATAATTAATTCTTTATTTGCATAATCTTTAATAACTTTTAGTTTGGTTAGTATGTTGTACGATAGGCCATACATGAGAAAAAGTTTCATTACTAATCCAAAAGGAGCGGTAGACATTTTTATGGTAATTTTGATTGCCAGTTTTTTTCTTCATTCAATACTGCGACTTTTTTCACCTTACTTGTTTGACTTTATCTATCAATATTTTTCATTTTCACCTCATGGAATTCTTAGTTTTTTCCTTTGGACTCCCTTAACATATTCTTTACTTCATGATGGCCCGTTTCATCTAATAATGAACCTGTTGGGATTCTATTTTATAGGTAAGGCCGTAGAAGATGAAATAGGAACTTATAACTTTTGGTATTTAACCATTATTGGTAGTATATCCGGTTGTTTATTTTGGTTTTTTTTTAATGAAAGTGGTGAGTTCCTTGTTGGATCATCTGCAATTGTAATGAGTTGCTTATCTTATTATTGTCTAAAAAATCCCTCTAGACCAATTACATTGCTTTTGTTTTTCTTCCTGCCTTGCCGAATTAAGCCAAAATGGGTCTTAGTTGGAATTCTTCTTATCGATTCTTATGGATTTATTTTTAATGAGTTAAATGATAATTCTGGAATAGCACATTCAGCACATCTTGGAGGTTTAGCTGGAGGAGCCTTTTTTTTCCTCTACCTTCAATCTGGTCGTACATTTCCTAAATTTATTTTCAATTCTAGAAAATCAAGTACATTCACGGGTCAATTTCGTCCTAGGAAAGTTGATAAATCAAACTATAAGATTAATTTTTCAACAACAGACCAATTACAAAAAGAGGTAGATCGTATATTAGATAAAATCAATGACTCAGGTTTTGGTTCTTTAACTGAGGAGGAAAAGTTGACTTTAGAGAAAGCAAAAGGATTGCTATAATTCAATTTTATGTAGTAAAAATCAACAATGAAGCCACATTTTAAACAAACCTCACATATACTAAAACGAGTATTGCTCGTCTTTTTCTATTTCTACACCTCGATAACTTTAAGTGCCGATAAATTAGCTCCTACTCCTTTAATGCAACAGGAAGGAAAGTGGTTGGTTCAAGCATTACAACAAGCCCATTTTAACAAAGTTTCAATAAACGATCTCAACTCAACGGGCTTCATCCATAGTTATCTTAAAAAATTGGATAAACAAAAACTATATTTTACTCAAAGTCATGTAAATGAATTTCTTGAGAGATATTCCCCTCCGTTAATTACTTACTTCGAGCAGGGCAATTTATTTCCTGGGTTTGAAATCTACAATATTTATAAAGAAAAATCACTGCAAAGATCAGAATGGGTTCTGAATTATTTAAATAGAGATTTTAATTTTGAAACAGATAGTTCATACCAGACAAACAGGGATGAATTACCATGGGAAACAAATGAAATTGACCTAAATAATACATGGAAAAATCTAATAAAATTTGAAATTCTTGGAGAAATTCTTTCTGCATATGATACAAATATGACCTTTTTAGAATTTAAGGGAGAAAAATTTACAACTATTTCTAAAGATTCAAAAGAAAAAGTACGCAAAAGGTATGAACGTTGGAGTAAAAGCATTAAAGATTTTGAAGCCACTGATGTACAAGAACTTTATTTAACAACGCTTACCCAAATGTTTGATCCTCATACTACATTTATGAACATTAAAGAGAAAGAAAGATTTGATCAATCGATGAATAATGAACTTGTAGGTATAGGGGCGGTCCTAAGCGATAATGATGGATATTGTACAATAAGGGAGTTGTTGCCCGGAGGTCCTGCAGAATCATCTCGTGAACTCAAGCCAAACGATCAAATAATCAAAGTTGCACAAGCCGAAGGTGACTTTGTAGATGTGGTCGATATGAAATTATCTAAAATAGTAGAACTTATTAAAGGGCCCAAAGACACACTGGTTCGTTTAGAAATTAAACCTGAACTTACACCATCAACCACAAAGATTGTAAGAATTATCCGAGATAAGGTAAAGTTGACCTCCAATTTAGCGACAGCTTCAATACATAAAGTAAATCACAATCAAAGAGATAAAAAACTCGGAGTTATAGAGCTTAGATCTTTTTATGGTTCAACCGGTACTGGACCAAAAGCCACCGATGATGTTGAAGAACTAATCTTAAAACTGAAAACTGAAAATGCTGAAGGTTTAATATTAGATCTCAGGAGGAATGGGGGCGGCTATTTGAGTGAAGCGGTTAGTATGGCCGGTTTGTTTATTTCAAGAGGTCCTGTCGTTCAAGTAAAAAGTACAGATGGAAAGATACGTAAAAAGTTCGATTTTAATCCAAAACTTACATGGGGGGGTCCACTGATAATATTAGTTTCTAGATATAGTGCATCTGCCTCCGAAATCGTTGCGGGAGCTTTACAGAATCACAAACGGGCTCTTATTGTTGGAGATAAAACGACGCACGGAAAAGGCACTGTTCAATCTTTAATACAAATGAATTTACCATTTAATTATAATGTTTCCAGCGGTAAAAAAAGTGCGGCTAAAATTACCATTCAAAAGTATTACTTACCATCAGGAGAAAGCACCCAAATACAAGGTGTTAAAAGTGATATTTCTATGTCTTCAATTAATCATTATTTACCTATTGGTGAGTCAGATTTAGAAAATTCTTTAATATGCGACAGTATTGCACCGGTCAATTTTCGACGCCCTCTCAATGAATTTGTTTATAAGAAAGAACATATTTTAGAACTACAAAAGAAAAGTCTTGATCGACAGAATGTATTGCCAGAATTCAAATATTTAAAGAAAAATGTCGCTTGGTATAAAAACAAAAGGAATGATACTTCTCTTTCTCTCAATTTGAAAAACCGGATTTCTGAGAAAAAGGAGGATAAGAAGTTTACTAATACTATGAATATAAGCTTTGATAAATTATTAGACAATGCATTCTCTAAGAAAAATATAACTTTAAACATAGTTGAAAGTCAAAATATGAAATCTTTAGAGGTTCGTGGAGAAAACAATGCAACAATAGAGCCTAATGACAATTTTATAGCACCAGATAATTTTGATATTAGGCTTCACGAATCACTTCGAATTATGTCAGATTGGATAGACCTCACAGAGAATAAGAATTTGACGCACAAAGATGAGTCGTCTCTAGAGATTTAATCTATTTCTTATATGCGAAAATAAATCGTTCTCGTTGGCAAAAGTCTTTGACAACTTCAATTCTTGTAAAATCATCAGACATGTTTTGGATGATATCATTTTTTTGACCAATACCTATTTCTAATGCCAATAATCCATTCTTCAGTAAATGTTTTTTTGCATGATCAATAATATAGTGAATATCAGAAAGCCCATTTTCTTGAGAGACAAGAGCATCCTTTGGGTCGAATTCTTTTACTTCCTGTTCGGCAAAACTCCATTCATCATTAGTAAGATATGGGGGATTCGAAACGATAACACCATAAGAACACTGTAAAACATCAGAAGACCAGTCAAAATTTTGTAATTTTATGTTTTCTACGTTGTGAAAATCAACATTTTCTCTCGCAAGGCTTAATGCGTTTATTGATTTATCCATACCAAATCCATCGCAATTTTTAACTTCTAAACAAAGAGTAATTATTATTGCACCAGATCCAGTACCAAAATCTAGAATTTTACCATTATATTCCGTTGTAATTCTTTCTTTAATTAATTCAGTAAAATATTCTGTTTCTGGTCTAGGGATTAACGCTCTTTTATCGCATTTAAGTTCATATCCGGCAAAATTAACCTTCCCTAAAATATGCTGAAGAGGTATTCTTTTTCCACGATCAACAATACATTTCCTTATCTTGTTTAAATCCTCTTTTACCAAAAAATTTCCAAAGTCTAAATACAACTCTAATTTCCCTTTTTGGGTTACATGAGAAATTATCCACTCTACATCACATTTAGAATTAGGTACTCCTTTTTTATTTAGATATTCTGTTGATCTATCAATAATATCAAGCAGAGTTAAATGCTCACTCATTTTTTTCTAACATGCTTTCTAGTTTCAACTTCTGGTCTTCTTGACTCAGAGCACTCAGCAGTTCATCTAATTCACCAAACATTACTTCATTCAATGCATGAGAAGTGTAATTAATTCTATGATCGGTTAATCTACTTTGTGGAAAATTGTATGTTCTAATTCTTTCGCTTCTGTCTCCCGTTCCTACTTGGCTTTTTCTTTCCTGTGCATACTTGGCTCTTTCTTCTGTTTGTTTTAAATTTAACAATCTGGACTTAAGGACTGTCATCGCTTTATTTTTATTTTTGAGCTGTGACCTTTCATCGGCACAATACACATTCAACCCTGAAGGTTTGTGTATTATTTGGACCGCAGAATCTGTTGTATTTACTCCTTGTCCTCCTGGTCCGCTAGCTCGGCACACACTAATTTCTAATTCGCTTGGATCTATCTTAATTTCAACATCTCTAGCTTCTGGAAGTACCGCTACGGTTGCTGTTGAAGTATGAATTCTTCCACTTGCTTCAGTAACTGGTACTCGTTGAACTCTATGGACTCCGCTTTCAAATTTTAATTTGGTCCAAACATCATCTCCTTTTAATAGAAAAATGACCTCCTTAAAACCGCCAGTCTCAGATAAACTTTGGCTTAGGCATTCAAATGACCATTTTTTATTCTCGGCCAATTTTGTGTACATTCTATATAAATCTGATGCAAATAGTGATGCTTCGCCCCCTCCAGCACCAGCTCTTATTTCTATAATTGTATTCCTACCAACATCAGGGTCTTCCGGCAACATCGAGAGTAAAAGCTGCTGCTCTAATTTGGGTAGTCTTAATTCTTGATAAGCAATCTCCTCTTTTGCAGTTTCCTCAAATTCAATATCACTTAATAGTTCCCTGCTCTCTTCAATCGAGTTAACACAACTTTGAACTTCATCAAATAAATTAATAATTGACTTGATTCTATTGTGTTCTCTGGAAACTTCTTTAGCTACATCTGGATCTTTAAAAATTGCTGGATCTGCCAATTTTTCCTCAAGTTCATTGTATCGTTGCCGAAAGGGGTCAATGTTTGGTAAATCTATCATCTACCCTTAATCATACCATAAGAAATTTTCTTTAAAACTAGTAAATGAACCTTAATCAACAAAACCGGCAAATTCACGGTCAAAACATAGTAGCATGTATTTGGGACTTTGATAAAACTTTAATACCGGGTTACATGCAGAAACCATTATTTGATCTTTATGGGATTAATGAATCTTCATTTTGGGCAGAGGTTAATCAATTACCAATCTTATACGCTAAACGGGGTATGAGGGTTTCTTCTGATACTATATATTTAAATCATTTATTAAGTTATGTTAAAAATGGCCCGATGCGGGGATTAACAAACGAAAAATTAAAAAATTTAGGAAGTGAAATTAACTTTTATCCCGGCCTTCCAGACTTTTTTCTAGAATTATCTAAAATTGCTGAACAGACTGAGTTTGCAGGTTATGATTTTAAAATAGAACATTATATTATTAGCACTGGAATATCCAAAATAATACAAGGAACAAAGATTTCACAGTTTGTGGAAGATATTTTTGCATGTGAATTTATTGAATCCCCCCTACCGCCGAATTTTATGAGCCAATCAGAATTTTCTTTGCCTTTGGACTTAGAAATCTCTCAGGTCGGCATGACTGTTGATAATACGATCAAAACCCGATGTATTTTTGAAATTAATAAAGGTTCTAACAAAAATTCATCAATTGATGTAAACACATTCATACCTCATGAAGATAGACGAATTCCAATTAACCAGATGATTTATGTAGCGGATGGCCCAAGTGATGTTCCTGTATTCACCGTGGTCAAGCAAATGGGAGGAAAAACATATGCAGTTTATGACCCTGATAACGAAAAAGAGTTTGAACAAACCTGTGATTTGGTTGAACGTTCTAGAGTTCATAATAATGGACCAGCAGACTATCGGCCAAGCTCTCCAACTTCCATCTGGGTAAAGCAAAAGATTAGGGATATTCTAAGAAATATGATCAAGAAACGTAATGATCAATTAAGCGAAAGGTCAGGACAATCACCTAAGCATATTCAAGAGGAGCCCGAAACATCACTGACAGAACTTTCAAAACAGGATACATTTTGGAAGTGAGAAAGATCAATATTACAAAAATTCTCAATCTAAATTATAAATGAGTTCTTATTGTTCTGAATCGGAAATGGATATGACTAATTGGAGTCGGAAACACTTGCTTAGTATCGAGGAACTTACATCCGTGGAAATTGAAAGAATTCTAAAATTAGCAAAATTTTTTAAAAAAGGGATAGATGGTGAGCCAATAAAAACAGATTATTTAAAAGGTAAAAGAGTCGTTAATCTCTTTATGGAGCCAAGTACGAGAACAAGAATTGCATTTGAAATTGCCGCAAAATCTTTACATGCCGATGTGATATCAGTTGCTGAACAGTCAAGTAGTTTAACCAAAGGAGAAACTTTACGCGATACAGCTATGAATATTCAGGCATTAGGAGCGGATGCGATTGTTCTTAGACATTCTTCGCCAGGTTCCCCTTTATTTTTGTCCCGTATTGTGGATGTGCCGATAGTTAATGCTGGAGATGGGGCACATGAACACCCAAGCCAGGCTTTACTTGATTTATATACCCTTCAGGAACGCTGGGGAAGTATAGATGGGAAAAAGATAACTATTTTAGGTGATATTTTATTTAGTCGAGTTGCAAGATCCAATTTTTGGGCATTGTCCAAAATGGGTGCCGAAGTAACTTTTGCTGGACCATCAACCCTTGTACCTAAACAATTTGAAAGCATGGGGGCACGAGTCTGTCATGATTTAAAAGATGGATTGGAAGATGCAGATGCAGTTATGCTGTTAAGAATTCAGCATGAAAGACAATCTTCAAGTCACTTTCCATCGTTGTCAGAATACACGAATATTTTTGGTTTAAATAAAGACCGAAAGGGGTGGCTTAAAGAAGGTGCCCTTATCTTGCACCCCGGACCCGTAAATCGTGGAGTAGAGCTGGATTCAGAATTAACTGATTCATCCCAATCAGTTATTTTGGAACAAGTTTCTAATGGTATTGCAGTGAGGATGGCTATCCTTTGCCTATGCACAAACCCAGGAAGCATTCAAGGCAATCTATGAGTGTTACATACTTAAAAGGTGGAAGAGTTATTGATCCGGTTAATAATATTGATGAAATCAAAGATCTCTATTTTGAAAACGGAAAAATTATAGAGTTCTCAGAAAAGGATTCTTCCGAAAAGGTGAAGAAAATAAATGTAGAAGGGAAAATAGTATTACCCGGATTAGTTGACTTAAGGTGTCATTTAAAAAATATTTCAGGTGGCCAAGCTGAAAATATTACAACAGGAACAAAAGCTGCAGCTGCGGGCGGATATACAACAGTTTTATTAATGCCAGATATTTATCCGAGGGCTGATAATCCAGGCACTATTCAATATATCCAAGACAGAATTCTAAAACATGCATCGGTGAAAGTTCTGCTATGTGGTTGTTTAACAAAAGAGGCCAAGGGGGAAAGTCTAGCTCCATTAGGATCATTAAAAGAAAACGGAGTAGTAGCGATATCAGATAGCCCAAGTACAACTCAAAATAATCAAATATTCTCAAAAGGGGTGGAATATGCATCAATGTTTAATTTACCGGTAATAGAAATACCCCGAGATTATTCATTATCTGATAAGGGGACAGCGCATGATGGTCCCCTAGCTTTGAAATTAGGACTGGGTGGATATCCTAGAATAGCTGAAGAACTTTTTGTTCAAAGAGCAATTTCGGTTTCAAAGAGTGCAAATACAAAAATTCATTTATCTTCAATATCTAGTTGTGGATCTGTTGAAATGATAAAAGAAGCAAAGAATAGAGAAGTAAAAATAACAGCAGATGTAACGGGACATCATTTAAGTTTAAATGAAAATTCAATTAATGACTACAATCCAAATTTCAAAACAATACCACCCATACGTGAAGAAATAGACAGGATGGCTCTTATAAATGGATTAAAAGATGGAACAATTGATTGCATTTGCACGGCCCATCAACCATTTCAAGAACATGAAAAAAATGTCGAGTTTGATCTAGCACCTGCTGGTGTTACAGGGTTTGAAACAACATTGTCCAGTTGTTATGAAACATTAGTAGAAAAACAGGGTTTTTCTTGGAATACGCTTATAAATGTAATGTCCTTGAATCCATCTAAAATACTAGGACAAAAAAGAGAACAATTAACGATTGGAAACTACGCAAATATAACTATTTTCGACCCAACATTATCTTGGAATTACAATAATCAAAATCGAATTAGTGAAGCGACAAATTCACCACATAAAAAAAGAAATTTTACGGGAAAGATTATAAAAACATTTTTTAAAGGAAAAGAAGTTTATACTTTTTAATTGATTAAATATTTGTGGACATTGAAATTTTATTAAATTTTGGTATAGTCCTATTTGGAATTTTTAGTCTATTAAAATTAAATCCAGTAAAAATTTTTGCCTTTAATGTAATTCCAGTTTGGAATCCATTCCATTTATTGGTTGTACCTATGTCGTGTTTATTTTTGATTCCCAACGGAATATTTATATTACTCGGTTATTGTATATTTTATATGATCAAGGAGAATGATATTTTTTTTGACGATAAAACTTATATTTCACTCGCTCAATTTTCTCTCACTATCAAAACATTATCAATATGTTGGATAATATTTTTAATCGTCTCATTTTTATCAAAATCTTTATTCGGAGAACTTCCACAACAAAAAATTGTTGTAACGATAAGAAACAGTGAAATAAATAAAGAAATTATTGAAATATTTTTTTGGACGGTAATTATAAGTCCAATTCTGGAGGAAATATTTTTTCGTAAAATAATGTATAGTACATTAAAATTTTATTTTGCACCTATAATTTCTATGTTATGTAGTTCATTAATGTTTTCCTTGGTACATTCTAATCTTCAATCCTTTTCTCTTCTCTTTATCTTGGGAGTTACATTATGTTTAATATTTGAAAAAACTAATTCAATTATTTACCCCATTATTCTACATTCTTTATTTAATTTTATAATGATAATTTTTATAATTAATTCTTAAGGTGACACTTTTAAAAGAATATGTGAGTAAATCAGAAAATGAGACTCAAAATATAGCGAATATTTTTTCTAAGTATATTAAAATTAACTCAATTGTTTACATTGAGGGAGATTTAGGTGCAGGAAAAACTTTTTTTACAAAAAGCCTGGCTAAAAATTTTGGTATTTCAGATATATGTAGTTCAACATATTCATTCGTTAGCACTTATTCGGGCAAACTAAACTTAATTCATTGTGATCTGTATAGGTATAGCAGTACTCCTAGCATTGTAATTGAAGAAATATATGAACATTTAAAAGAACCATGGTTACTTATTATAGAGTGGCCAAATTTTGAGATACCACTTGCTTGTAATGGTAGTTACTTGGTTAGAATTTCAACATCTTCTTATGAAAAGAAAATTATTAATATTTCGACTTTAATTGATTGATATTTGTCCGTCTTTAAATTCTTTTATATAACCTTCTTTTAATAGCCATTTCAATTCATAAAGGATACTATCTTTAGAAATTGTTTTTTTAAAATTCGTGTTTATTAGGTCTTTTTTTGAAATTTTTGTGCTTTGTTTTATAACTTGTATAATATTGAAACAACTTTCTGAAAGTTTTTCTTCGTCGAATTTCTTGGGTTTTACCGGGCATGCATACATATTTTTTTGTTTTCCCGTTTTAAAAATATGAAATCCACTTTTTTTGAGATTTATTATTATATTAAAAAATAGATCTTTTTTCCATTTATGGTTTTTATCAAAGAATTCTTTTATTTCATTCATCAGTAATTTATCTAATTTATCAATCTCAATACCTGAAATAACAATTTTATTCTTTTCTCTTACAAAGTTAACGAACGAGTTCTCAATTTCTTTTGTAATAAGGTTGATAGATTCAAATTTTTTTTCTTTACCAAGTTTATTCTTAAATTGGTATGTAAATTTTTTAATTGGAGTCTTCTTCCAACTTTCTATGACTTCAAGTTCAGTAATATTTTCTAAATTATTAACGAAATCTTCATATTTTCGTACGATTTTATTTTCGTACAAATGCTGATAGACACAACTTTCAAAATTGTGATAATTTTTGGGTGGTAATAATTTTTTACTTATAGGGCATTTTAAAATACTGTCGTATTTACCCGTAGTACTCTCTTCCTCAATACTAGTAACTTTAACTAAAGAATCCAGCCCATTTTGGATTACATGGTTAATAGCTTTATCCCTTGAGCTAAAAATACTATTATCAAATATTACTTCAAAAAATGTTTCTTTATTCTGTTTTTCAACTTTAAAACTTAGTCTTTCTTTTGTTGAAATTATGGTGTTCGCAATCTCTTCTACGCTGTATGTGATACCAGATTTTCTTATTTTATCCTTAATCTTAGATATCACTGAATGATCATATGTTATGTTAATATCAAATATTGGTTTTGCAATTGCCCGTTTATCGTTTGTCTTTAAATAGCTCTTTCTCTTTTTTTTGGTCTGTTTAAATTCTTTGTTACCCTTTACTGGGGTTGTTTCCCAATTCGGTCCAAGGTCAAAGTTACTTAAGGATGATAAATCTATTTTTTTATCTGTCATAATTAAATTTTATTTTAGACATTTAATACAACTTACTATTTATTTGAATTTTATTGTATGCTCAGGTGGCGGAATTGGTAGACGCGCTAGACTAAGGATCTAGTGCCGTAAGGCGTGGGGGTTCGAGTCCCCCCTTGAGCACCAATATTAGGATCCTTCTTTTTTTCTGTCAAAAGAGATAGTTTTTGTTTTGTCGAATATTCTATGCTTCATACGTAGTCCGTATTTAAAATCGTCCTTAAAGGTTTTATTTCCAAAACGATCAAATCCTTCAAACAGACCATGTTTTTGATTATTATCCCAATGTTCTAATAGCCTTACTTGCTGATATCCTTGATTTTGTCTAAACAAATTTATTACATAATCATTTGATTCTGCATTTCCGTATTCACGACCAAATTTTTCTTTAGCTTCTTCATTCACTTCTAGCCAAAGAGTTCCCTGTAATTTTTTTTTGTCCTTTATATACACATAACCGTCAGGTTGCTGTGGTTCATCAAACCAAAATATATGTGTACCGTGTTTTTTTCCATCAACATAATCTTTAGAAAAAACTTTCAATCCGTTGCTTTTGAACATTTCCCACTTTCCATGAAGTTTCCCAGAAAGGAATTGTTTCTGTATCATAATTTGATTGTTTGGGAATAACTTTTCAGTAGTACCACTGAATGGTAGGTTTTCATCTCCCCAAAATGCAATTGGAGTAGAATGCCAATTTGAAGTTTTACTAATGTTTAATCCAACAATTTCACTATCTACTACTTTCACATTATCGATTTTAAATTCGTTTCCCATGCTGCCGGTTACAATAGCTTTCACATTCTTCGAATATCCACTTCCTCCCTTCTTTAAAATTAAATTAACCAACTTTCCAGATTTTGTTAATTCCGGTAAAGCAATCGCCCCTGTACCTTTCCAGAATAAATTCTTATCGATAAATTTTACCTGGTTTGCATCTTCAATTCTGAGGTATGCAGAGTCTTCCCTTCTTATTTTATAGGGACTGTAAGGAAGCGTGGGGTTATCTCTAGAAAAAGATGCCCACCATTTAAATGTTTTATCAATACTCGCTTCGAAAAGAATTAAGAAAGCAAATCCAAAAAAAACGATACAAACTGCAAGTATAGTGATGATTAGCTTTTTCATTTTAATAGAAACATTTTAAATGCTTTGGAATGATTGTATCATTAGTTGGAAAATAAGAAAATCAAGTCCAATCCTTTTCTCTCTTGGTGATTGCCTTAACTAATTTTGATGGAAATAAAGGGCCTTGGTAAATTAGTGCTGAGTAAAATTGTAACAAAACAGCACCAGCGTCCATTTTTTGCAAAGCAGAATTTACTGAGGAAATTCCGCCAACTCCAATAATTGGAAATTTATAATCTGTAAGTTTCGCTATAAAGTTTATTATTTCAGTAGATTTATCTTCTAAGGGATTTCCGCTCAAACCACCCGATTCAAATGATTCAAAATGTTTATTCTTGAAACGGTTAATTGAGGTGTTAGTTGCAATTACCCCCGAGAATCCATTTTCTTGTGCACTGGAAATAATAAATTCCAAAGTTTTGAAGTTTTCGTCAGGAGAAATTTTAAGAAGCAGTGGTAAGGGATCCTTGTTAAATTTTTTTGCACAATTCTTGTTTTCCAATGTAAGAGATTTTAAAAGGGGTGAAATTAAGGAACTCTTATGTAATTCTCTAAGGTTTGGCGTATTGGGAGAACTAATATTTACAGTAATATAATCTGCTTGATTAAATGATTTATTAAGGCAAAAAATGTAATCTTCTAATGCGTTTTCAATCGGAGTATTTTTACCTTTCCCAATATTTATACCAAGGGGAGAAGTTCTTTTTCCTTTTGGGTAAAAATTTTCAATTCTTTTCACAATTTTTTCTACCCCATCATTATTGAAACCCATACGGTTTACGATTGCGTTATAATTTGGGTAACGAAAAAGCCTCGGCTTTTGATTGCCTATCTGTGGTTTAGGGGTGACTGTACCAATTTCAATATGCCCAAAACCTAAGGAGGAGAAGGTTTTTGGGAATTGAGCATTTTTGTCCATACCAGCAGCTAGTCCAATTTGATTTTGGAAAGTGAGTCCAAATAAATTTAATTTTGGTGAATCTGTAGAAGAAACGAATTGAATTAATCTTCTCGATAAATTTGAGTGTTCTGTTAACGAAAGGATTCGACTTGCACAATTATGTGCATGTTCGGCATCCAGATTAAAGAGAAAAGGACGAAGTAAACTTTTATAAATCGAATTCACAAAATAAATTATTTATTAAAACAAAGTATTGGATGGAGAGCGATAAAGAACGAAAAATTTAAAATTTTTGAAAAAGATGATTGTCTTACAAGAATAACTGACCATAAGAAAATCTAATGAAAAAAACAGGACCTAGTTTGGATTGGTGTATAGTTCGAATCGGAGATGATAAGAATTGGTGGATTGATTCCATAAGTGATAACGAAAATTGGGATGCAGAAAACCTCGGAATTATAGATCCAAAGCAATTTCTTCATATTAATGAATTATTAGACTCAATGACGGAATTCGGTTTAGATTCCCAATTAGTAGATGATGCATTTTTTACATTTGCAATCGATGAAGAAATGGAGGGTGGTTTGATAAAACTTGTTAGAGTTCGAGACTCGTTACTAAAAGCTGAGGATATGTTGTTTGCATTGCCAGATGTGCTAGACGAGGAAAAGGGGCCTTATGCAGATTTTCTTAATCATGTTTCTGAAAAAAGAGTTAGTATGCTTAACGAATTAATCGAATTTGCAGAACCATTCACCCAGGATGAAATGGAGGAGGTTTTAGCAGAAAAACAAAATAATGATTTCCTCGAAGGTAAACGCTCTCATTTCAGCGATGAGTTATTTTCTATTTTGGAGTTTGTTCCAGATGGTTTTGCCATTGATGAAGATTTGGAAGATGAATCAGAAAAATCGAAGGACGCAGTGGAAGATTATTCCGATTTGGAAAAAGATTTAATCGAAGTTTCAGAAAAGGAAGAAAAGTTGCTTCCAGATTCTGATTTAAAATGGGACGAAGAAGAAGAAAAGGATGATACTACGCCATATGAGGGTGGAGCTCCCGATGAAGAATCTTAGATTACTTTTGCTATTCTTTCTGCAAAGTAAGTCAAAATAAAATCAGCCCCAGCTCGTTTTATTGATAACAAAGACTCAAGGGCACAAGATTCAAGATCCAGCCAACCTTGTAAATGTGCTCCCCAAATTCTTGAGTATTCTCCGGAAACTTGGTACGCAGCAATTGGGATGTTAAAATTGTTTTTGGCATAGCTTATAACATCCAAATATGGCTCGGCTGGTTTAACCATTAAAATGTCTGCACCTTCCTCAAAATCTAACTCAAGTTCTCGTTTGGCTTCCCGAAAGTTAGATGGGTTGAGCTGGTAAGTTGACTTATCAATTGGAACTTTTTGTTTCGAGCCAATTGCATCACGGAAAGGTCCATAGTACGCTGAGGAAAACTTAGCTGAGTAGGCAAGAATTCCAGTATTGAGGAGATTGTGATTGTCTAATTCTTTACGAATGGCGCGAATCCTACCATCCATCATATCAGATGGTGCTACTACATCGTAACCTGCCTCTGCTGCTAACACCGCACCCTGAGAGAGTATTTTAACAGTTGTATCATTTTCTACAAGACCGTCATTGCCAAGAATTCCATCATGACCATGATTTGTATAAGGGTCGAGGGCAAGATCCCCAATTAGTGTAATATTGGTATTGGAGGATTTAATTTGCCTGGCTATTTGGTATGCGAGAGAGTTTGAATTAAGAAATTCAGAACCTTGGGAATTCTTTTTTTCTTCTGGAATTTGTGGAAAAATTGCAAAAGTATTGATTCCTAAATCCTGCCACTCTTTAATTTTATTAGTGAGCAGATTCAATGGCCACCTAAAGACTTCGGGCATGGAGTCAATTTTTTCAGGAGTATCTGATTGGTCAGTAACAAAAACCGGTAGGACAAGATCGGTATGATTTAATTGCTTCTCCTTAACTAATTCTCGAAGAAGAGGATTATTTCTTAAACGCCTAGGGCGATGAGTTAGATTGAAATTCATTGATAGCTAGTTATTAAAATGAAATAATAAGTTTCAGATATAAAATATATCAGTTATGCAATCATACTTATTAGCATTAAGAATCGCCAACAAATTATTTATTTAACCAATGGAATGGGAAACTTTATTAGCATTCGGACTTTTAATTATCACATTAGTTTCTTTTTTGATGGAGAAAGTAAGTGTTGATACAACAGCCCTTACTTTATTAGGAGTAATTTTAATATTTTCTGGATTAGAAATTAGCGAAAATTGGCCTTCAGTCCCCGAAATCCTAAGCGTATTCTCAAACGAGGCACCATTAACGATCGCAGCAATGTTTGTTATAAGTGCGTCATTAAATCGTTGTAGATTAATCGAGCAAACTTCGGATTACTTGGGAAAGTTTTGTAAATATGGATATCGAAAATTTATGTTAATTTTATTAGCACTTGTCGCCTTTGTATCGGCATTTGTAAATAATACTCCAGTAGTTGTGGTATTACTTCCGGTAGTGATTAGCCTTTCTCGAACGATGGGGGTTTCTTCCTCAAAAATGCTGATTCCTGTTTCATATGCCTCTATTTTTGGAGGTTGTTGTACTTTAGTGGGCACGAGCACAAATATTCTTGCAAGCGGCATTATAACAAATTCCTCAACCTACCAGAATATGGAACCAATTGGAATGTTTGAACTTTCCAAGATCGGACTTCCTTTGCTTGCTATATCTTTGGGCTTTTTGGTTCTCTTTGGGAGAAAACTTTTGCCTAATAGAGAGGCATTGTCTGATATTATTTCAGATTTGGATAGAAAAGAATTTTTAACTGAAGCAATCGTTCAAACAAATTCCCCTTTACTAGGCCAGAAAATCAAAGATTCTGGAATAAGCAGCCTTTCCGGAGTGAGATTGTTGGAAATTGTTAGAGAAGGTACATCTATATCGGCAAGAAATACAGAAGAAAAATTAAAAGCTAATGATCGTTTAGTTTTATCTTGTAAACCTCAGGGAATAATTGAAACAAATGAATTTAAAGGAATTAACCTATTAAACCAAAATGATCTAGGTATTGAACAAGTTTCTTCTAAAACGGGAGTAATGGTTGAATGCGTCGTTGGTCCATCTTCTTCACTCATTTCTAAAAGTATTTTGGACGCAAGTTTTCGAGCCCGATTTAATTTAACCATATTAGCGGTTCATCGTCGTGGAAAAAATCTTGGTTTTGATGTTGATAAAGTTCGACTCCAAGCGACCGATACCCTTCTTATTTTGGGATCTAAAGATGCCATTGAACGATTAAGAAAATCGGATGAAGTAATATTATTAGATCAGGCAACAATGCCGATGAAAAACATGAAAAAGAAAGCACCTATTGTCATTGGGGTTTTAGTAGGAATTATTGGAATCGCATCTTTTGGGATTTTACCAATTTCAATAACTGCAATTATTGGTGTATCGGTTTTACTTCTGACCGGTTGCTTGAAAGCCCGTGAGGCTTATCGGGCAATCGAATGGAATATTCTTATATTAATTTATGGTATGCTCGCCCTTGGTGTAACAATGCAGGAAACTGGCGCTTCATCTATAATCGCATCGGTCGTAGGCGGCGTTGGTTTAGGTTTGTTTGAACCTGAGTGGCAACCATTAGCCGTCTTGATTGTTCTTTACTTGTGTACTGCTTTCTTAACTGAAGTATTATCAAATAATGCAACGATCGTAATAATGGCACCAATTGCTCTTGAGGTAGCAAACCTAATGGAAATGTCAGTAATCAATGCGAGGGCTTATGTATTAACGGCCTGTATCGCAGCATCTGCAAGTTTCGTCACTCCTATCGGATATCAAACTAATACATTTGTATATACTGTTGGAGGTTATAAATTTGGGGATTTTGTAAAAGTAGGAATCTATTTTAACATGATTTATTTCCTAGGCACTATCCTTCTCGTTTCAATTTTTTGGGGCTTTATACCATTGAAATTTTAGATAAAAGTAATAAATAGACATTTTTATATATAGCCCTAATAAAGACTTTTATAAGTCGTAAATTTGAATCGGGGTGAATTAGCAAATTTGATCATAGAATAAAAGAATATTTCTTTAATAATAATATTCTAGAATTCAAATTCATGAAAACTTTATTCTTGTTCTTAAAGTACTGATATACAAAGTTTAATAGAAACCCTAAACCGATGGATTAAGTGGTTTGTAGAATTGCAAAATTGGTAAGGTTTTTTTTCATAAAAAAGTTTAAATCCTACCTTGACTGAAAGATAGAAAAAAAGGTATAAATTTAGGTCTAAAATCAGTCTACAAATTGCTTTCTAATTCTCTTTTAAAGCCCCAACATGGTAGAAAACCCAGAGTTATAAAGAAAATATTTTAAATAAAAATTATGTCAGAAGAAAACAATAATAAAAAAGAAGAAAAGTACGATTCTTCACAAATTCAAAAACTTGAAGGTTTAGAGGGTGTTCGTAAACGCCCGGATATGTATATTGGAGATACAAATGAGAGAGGATTGCATCACTGTGTTTTTGAAATCGTAGATAATTCAATTGATGAATCATTGGCTGGTTATTGTTCTGAGATTTTAGTCCATCTTCACATCGATGGATCTTGTTCTATTCAAGATAATGGGCGGGGGATTCCCGTTGATATTCACCCCAAACACAATATCCCTGCGCTGGAACTAGTACTTACAAATTTACATGCTGGGGGTAAGTTTGGCAAAGGAGCATATCAAGTTTCAGGAGGATTGCACGGAGTTGGCGCAAAATGCGTAAATGCTGTATCCGAATGGTTTATTGCTGAGGTTAGACGAGAAGAAAAAATTCACCAAATGGAGTTTTCGAGGGGCAAAACCACCCAAAAAATGAAAGTTGTCGGATCATGTAAATCGACCGGAACAAAAGTTACTTTTTTACCAGACGATCAAATCTTTAAAGAGGTAAGGGAATTTAAATTTGATATTTTAGCTAAAAGACTAAGAGAGTTGGCGTTCTTAAACCCAGGGGTCAAAATTTCCCTCAAAGAAGACAAAAGCAATCGAGAAGAAAATTTTATTTTTGAGGAAGGTATAAGTGAATATGTAATGTACTTAAATCAAAATAAAAATATTTTGACACCCGAACCCATTTCCTTTTCAGGAGAAGCACCTGCAGAAACAGGGGAAGGTACTATTATTTTAGATGTCGCACTTATTTATAATGATTCCTTCTCTGACCAACTTTATGCTTACGCGAATTCGATACATAATATTGAAGGGGGTACCCATTTATCCGGTTTTCGGACGGCGTTAACTAGGGTTATTAATAATTATGCCAGGCAAAACGATTTACTTAAGGAAAAAGAATTATCATTAACGGGTGATGATGTACGAGAAGGTTTAACCGCAGTCGTTTCAGTTAAAGTACCGGAACCGAGGTTTGAGGGGCAAACTAAAACGAAGCTTTCAAATCGAGAAGTAGATGGAATTGTGCAAAAGATTGTTGGCGAAAAAATGAAATATTATTTTGAGATGAATCCAGATATGGCAAAATCCTTGATTCAAAAAGTAATTCATGCAGCACGAGCTAGAGAAGCGGCAAGGAAAGCTCGCGAAACCGTAAGAAAAGGTGCTTTATCAGGAGGGGGATTACCAGGTAAACTTGCTGATTGTTCAGAAAAAGATCCTGCTAAAAGCGAACTTTATATTGTTGAAGGAGATTCAGCAGGAGGATCTGCAAAGCAAGGAAGGGATAGATTGACACAAGCGATTCTGCCTCTTCGTGGAAAATTGTTAAATGTTGAAAAGGCAAGATTAGACAAGGTTCTTAACAATACGGAAATCAGAAGTTTAATTACTGCTGTCGGAACCGGTATAGGGGATCATGAAGGAGAAGGAGCTTTTGATTCAAGTAAAGCTCGCTATCACAAGATTATAATTATGACCGATGCGGATGTAGATGGTGCACATATTAGAACCTTATTATTAACATTTTTATTTAGACAAATGAAAGGGTTGATAGAAAGTGGGTATGTTTATGTAGCCCGCCCACCCCTTTATAAAATTAAAAGAAGAAAAACAGAGCAATATATTCAGGATGATGCAGAAATGAGTAGGATATTACTATCCTTAGGTTGTGAAGATATTGAATTTAAAAGGAAAAGTGATAATTTTTTATTCCCGGAAGATAAAATTAAAATACTCATTGAAAACTTTTTAAAAATTGAAGCATTAGGGAAAGGTTTACAGCGATATGGTTGTACATTGACGAGGTTGCTCGCCCAACTAGATGAGAAAACAGAAAAACTTCCAAGGTTTTTGGCACGAATTCGAACCGGTAATGATGAAGAAATTAGATTTTTTATGGATATAGAAGCCAAATCGGGTTTCATGCTTTCACAGAATATTGAAGAAACTGAAATTGATTCAGTGACTAGAGAAATTGAATCTAATGGGCAAAGAATTAGCCAACGAATTTCTATTCATGAAATTTATGAATCTAATGAGATAGAAAAAGTTTTAAAAAACTGTTATGAAGTAGGAATAGATGCATCTCTTTTTATCAATAATGATACGGAAGCAAACTTTCATATTATAATAAACAGTGGGTCTGAAGAAAAAGAAGAAACTCTTGATGTTTTATCTATTTCAAATTTTCTTGAGATAATAAGAAAACAAGGTCGTAAAGGACTTCAAATTCAGCGATATAAAGGATTGGGTGAAATGAATCCTAAGCAGTTATTTGAGACAACAATGGATCCAGATAAAAGAAGCTTAGTAAAAGTAGAAATAGAAGATGCAATTGCTGCTGATAATATCTTTACAATGTTAATGGGAGAAGAAGTCCCACCACGAAGAGCTTTCATTGAAGATAATGCCTTAAATGTTTCATTTTTAGATGCTTAAACTTTTTTTAAAATGACAGATAATAATACAACAAATTTTTCTGGAAATATTTCAGATATAATGCAATCAGCTTACATCGATTATTCGATGTCAGTGATTGTAAGCCGTGCTTTGCCTGATGTTCGTGACGGTTTTAAGCCAGTACACCGGAGAGTATTGTACGCCATGTTAAGGGAAGGGTTATTGCATAATCGTGCTTACGATAAATGTGCCGGTGTTGTGGGTGAAGTTTTAAAGAACTATCATCCCCATGGAGATAGTTCAGTTTACGATACTTTGGTAAGGATGGCTCAACCTTGGGTAATGAGATATCCTTTGGTTGATGGTCAAGGAAACTTTGGTTCAGTCGATGGAGATTCAGCTGCAGCTTACAGATATACGGAATGTAAATTAACAAAAATTGCGGAAGAACTCCTAAAAGATATTGATGAAGATACAGTAGATTTTGCCCCTAATTATAAAGAAAGTTCAACGGAGCCAACAGTTTTGCCATCATCCTTACCTACTTTATTAATGAATGGTTCTTCGGGGATTGCTGTTGGAATGGCAACCAACATACCTCCTCACAATTTAGGCGAGTTAATCGATGCCGTATGCCTTATGGTGGATCAACCCAATTGCTCTATCGAAGACATAATGAATGTTCTTCCTGGACCAGATTTTCCGACAGGAGGTACGATTGCTGGAAGGTCAGGAATTAAATCCTACATGCAAACCGGAAGAGGAATTGTTCGAATGCGTGGAACAATGCATACGGAAGAGCTTCCCAATGGTAAACAACAGATTATAATCTCAGAAATTCCTTACAATGCAAATAGAGCCACTTTAGTAACTCGTATTGCTGACTTAGTTAAGGAGAAGATTCTTGATGGAGTAAGTGATTTGAGGGATGAATCAACTGAAACAACAAGAATAGTAGTTGAACTGAAACAGGGAGAAATTGAAAGAGTTACAATTAATAAATTATTTAAACTTACTGCACTTGAAAGCAGTTTTGGTGTAATTTTATTGGCATTAGACAAAAGAAGGCCAAAGCAGATGAACATCAAAGAAGCTTTGGAATGCTATGTAGAACATCGAAGGGAGGTAATTCTTCGTCGAACTCAATTTCGATTAAGAAAAGCTGAAGATCGTGCACACATACTTGAAGGTTATAAAATTGCACAGGATAATTTAGATGATTTTGTTCGAATTATTCGAGCTTCTGCAAATCGACAAGAAGCTAAAGAAAATTTAGTATCTAAATATACACTTTCAGATCGACAGGTTAATGCCATTTTGGATTTAAGACTTTACCAACTCACCGGGATGGAAAGAGAAAAGATTGATTCTGAATACCAAGAATTGATGTCCATAATTAAAGACTTAAAAGAAATTATTGATAACGAGCATATTTTATTAAATGTAATTAAAGAAGAATTGTTAACCCTTAAAAATATTTACGCAGATGAGCGAAAGTGTTTAATCACTGACTATGAAGGCGATGTCCGCATGGAAGACCTGATTCCGAATGATGGTTGTGTCATAACAATTACTAAAAATGGGTTTATCAAGAGAACTGGTGTAGAAGAATTTAGATCACAAAATAGAGGTGGTAAAGGTGTCATTGGAAGTGGTCAAAAAGAAGAAGACCCCGTTAAAATTTTACAGACATGCAATGCACATGACACTCTTATGTTTTTCATGCAAAATGGAAGAGTTTATGTCGGGAAAGCTTACGACATTCCTGAAGGAAGCAGAACATCAAAAGGTAGAAATATTATTAATTTACTAGAGATGCCAAAAGATGAAAAAGTTGCTGCACTTATTTCTATAGAATCTTTTGAATCTGAACAATCTTTGGTTTTATGTACTAAAAAAGGAGTCGTTAAGAAAACAAAAATTAGTGCATACAAAAATCATCGTAAGGGTGGAATAATTGGTATAAATGTAGACGATGGAGATTCAATTCTTAAAGCGATTAAAACAGACCCAGAAGATCATATTTTGATTTTAACAAAAAAAGGAAAAGGATTAAGATTTTGTTGTGATCAACTGAGGGATCAAGGAAGGGTTACAAGAGGAGTTCGTGGAATTAGACTTAAGGAGAAGGACGAAGTTAATACTTTTCTTGTTGTCGATGATAGTAAGCTTTTATTAATCGCTGGACAGAATGGGCTCGGAATACGGACAAGGTTTAGTGCGTTTTTGCCAAATGGTGGAAAAATTGATGAAAATTCGCTAGAAGAAACAACGCCTAGGAAACGTGGAGGTCAAGGAGTCACCGCGATGAACACAGATTGTATAACAGGTGCTATAAGCGTGGAAAGCGAAAGTGAAATACTAATGATAACAAGCAACGGGCAAGCTGTTCGTTGTCCTGTCAATAATATTAGAGAGACCAACCGTGGCTCAAAAGGCGTAAAATTAGTCAATCTTTCTGGTAGGGATAAATTAATAGCCGTATCTGAGGTTATAGAATTAGATGAAGGTGATGATGTAGATGAGGAAGCTAAAAATGTTGAAGACACTGATGAGAAAACATCTGTAAGTGATTTAAGTGGCGATCAAAACGAAATTATCGAATAAATTCATTTACATTTACTTTTTTCTGTATCCTCTCAAATAATAAGTAGGTACAAATGGCATCATATAGTGCATTATGATGAAATTTTTTATCTGGTGAGCAGATTATGCTGGAAAGTTCTTCTACCCTTTTTTTAATAAAAGTTTTCGTTAAGAAACCAAGATCGTATGTAGCTATATTCGGGTAAAGTGTTCGGTAGATTATTGTTGTGTCAATCCATGGTCCCCATTCCAACGATATGGCATTTGAGCATTTTCTGTTGTAAGGTAAATAGCTTTTTAGAAGGTTCTTTTCAATATGTACATTATGGGATATGAAAAGGTCTGGCTTATTTTCTACAATACTACCAAGAGCTTTGATGCATTCTTCTTTATTTTGTATTACCATATCTTGGTAACTTGTCATTTTTTCACTAACTACATACAATACCCCTATTTCCCTAATACCTGTTTTCAATGAGCCTTCGAAGTCTAATGTTAAAATTTTCATACCTCCTTATTTTAAATGCTTACATTTAATGATTTTATTTCTTTTGTCGAAGAAGTTACAACTAAGACATCGGTAAGCATAAACAATTTTTTTGATTCAAATATTAGTTGCTCTCGCTTTAAAGATGATGGGTCAATTGTAACTGATGCAGACATAATTGCAGAAAAATTCATAAGAGACCAAATCAGTGCTAAATTTAATAAACACAACATTATTGGAGAAGAGTTATGTGATAAATCTTTAAAAAGTGATTCTAAATGGATAATTGATCCAATAGATGGAACTTATAATTTTGCAAAAGGGGTACCCATGTTTGGAACCTTAATTGGTTTTCTTCACCATGAACAACCAACATATGGCTCACTTAGATTACCAAAGTTTCAAAGCGATTTTATTGTTGGGGATAATAATATATGCTTATACAATGGTGAAAAATTAAAAACCAGTATATTTGAAGGTTGGGATGATGCACTGATTTTAACTACCGATGAAGTAAGGATATTTAATTCAAAAATTTCTAAACAATGGCAAAAATTAAAAAAAAGTGGAGCAAACTTTAGAAGTTGGGGAGACTGTTTTGGGTATTTTTTAGTCTGCCAAGGAAAAGCAGATGCTATGTTTGACCTCGACCTTAAACCTTACGATATACTTCCATTAATTCCAATATTGAAGGGAGCGGGAGTTGCTATTATCGATTTATCTGAAGAACAAAACTACTCATCTATTATTGCCTGCAAACCTGAAATTAAAGATAAAATGCAGCAAGAATTCATCTTTTAAAATGGAGCGGGCGAAGGGATTCGAACCCTCGACATCCACCTTGGCAAGGTGGTGCTCTACCAGCTGAGCTACGCCCGCATCAAACCGTACTATAAGAATCAAATTTGTTTTTAAATCAAGTTAATTATTACTATGTTTTAAATTATTAAAAATTCTTCATATAAATCTTGTTTTACTTGACATGAACTCTAATTATCCTAGATTGAAAAGCTTTTCTCTAACTCCATGCCCCCCCCGCCCATGTAGCTCAGTCGGTAGAGCGCGTCCTTGGTAAGGACGAGGTCGGCGGTTCAAATCCGCTCGTGGGCTCCACATAAATTCAAACTAGTCAAATTAAATGGCCAAAGAACAGTTCCAACGCACTAAACCTCATGTTAACGTAGGTACCATCGGGCACGTAGACCATGGTAAAACAACTCTAACGACTGCTATTCTTCATGCACAAGCTCGTCAAGGACTTGCTGAAGTTAAAAGCTATGCTGACATCGCTAAAGGCGGAACAGTACGCGACGCATCCAAGATTGTTACAATCGCAGTTTCTCATGTTGAGTACGAATCAGCGAATCGTCATTACGCTCATGTTGATTGCCCTGGCCACGCTGATTTTGTTAAAAATATGATCACCGGTGCTGCTCAAATGGACGGTGCCATCTTAGTGGTTGATGCAACAACCGGACCAATGCCTCAAACAAGAGAGCATATTCTACTTGCTCGACAAGTTGATGTTCCCAACTTAGTGGTTTTTCTAAACAAATGTGATCTAATGTCAGGCGACGATGAAGAGCTGCTTGAGTTGGTTGATATGGAAATTAGGGATTTACTCAGCAAATATGAATTTGATGGTGATAACGCACAAATTATTAGAGGTTCTGCTACCAAGGCACTTGAAAATGAAGAAAGCGATTTAGGACTCGGGTCCATACAGAAGCTAATGGATGCAATCGATAATGAGATTGCAGAACCTGTTCGTGATGTTGATAAGCCCTTATTGATGGCAGTTGAAGATGTATTTACTATCACTGGACGAGGTACAGTTGCAACTGGAAGAATTGAACGCGGAATAATCAAGGTTGGTGAAGAAGTCGAAATCGTTGGTCTTGGCGAATCTAAAACAACCACATGCACTGGAGTTGAAATGTTCCGTAAAGAATTGGGTGAAGGTCAAGCAGGTGACAATGTTGGAATTTTATTACGCGGTGTCGAAAAATCTGATATCCAGCGTGGTCATGTCATTGCAGCACCGGGCAGTATAAAACCACACACTAAAGCCAAAGCACAAATATATGTTTTGAACAAAGAAGAAGGTGGTCGTCACACACCATTTTTCAAGGGGTATCGCCCCCAGTTTTTCTTTGGAACGGCTGATGTTACTGGCATAGTTGAACTCCCGGAAGGCGTAGAAATGGTAATGCCCGGCGACAACCTTGGTGTTCAGATAGAGCTCCAAAAGTCAATTGCTATGGAATCAGGTCAAAGATTTGCTATTCGTGAAGGTGGCAAAACAATTGGTGCCGGTAACATAACTGATATCGCATAAATTAATCCATCTACTCGTACCACACCCATTTTTGGGGAGAATAGCTCAATTGGTAGAGCACCGGTCTCCAAAACCGTAGGCTGTGGGTTCGAGTCCCTCTTCTCCCGCCACTTAATCTAAATTAATAATCAGCTTGAATCCGTTTAAAAAAGTTAGAACCTTTTATAAGGAAACTATAGCAGAACTTGGAAAAGCAAGTTGGCCTTCGTTTAGTGAGCTTCGGGAATCTACCATTGTTGTGGTAATAGGTGTTATTATATTAGGATGCTTCATCTCGGTCTCGGATTTTTCATTGTCTAATTGGGTCGAATTTTTTACTCAACTAGTTCGTACTAGCTAAAGCACGACCATGAGCACTTCATTATCAGCGGGAATGAGATGGTATGCAGTACAATGTTTATCTAATCACGAAGATAAGGTTCGTCGTTATCTAGCTAAATATAAAGAGGAGGACGAAGTTTTCGCAAAAGACTTAAACGAAGTCTTAGTTCCAATAGAAACAGTTTCCGAAGTCAAAAATGGAAAAAAGAGACAACGAGATCGTAAGTTTTACCCTGGTTATGTTTTCGTCGAGATGAAATTGTATGATGATAGCGGAAGCCTCAAAAAGGAGCCTTGGTACAAAGTTAAGGACACAGACGGGGTTATTAATTTTATTGGCAGAGAATCCCCAACACCTCTTCGTGATGACGAGATAGCTCGAATATTAAATCAAGTTGACGAAGCTAAAGGTAAAGAAGTACCTAAGGTACAATTTTCTGTAGGAGAAGTCGTAAAAATATTAGATGGCCCTTTTCTTAACTTAACAGGTGAAATCGAAGAGATTGATCCTGCGAAAGGAAGTTTGAAGGTATCAGTGTCGATTTTTGGGCGATTTACACCCGTTGAACTAGAATTTTGGCAAGTTGAAAAAGCCGATCAAGAATAAATTTTATAATGTCTAAGAAAGCTGTTGGTCTTATTAAACTACAATTACCTGCTGGTGCTGCTAATCCTGCTCCACCTGTTGGTCCCGCTCTTGGTGCCCAAGGTGTCAATATTATGGGCTTTTGTAAGGAATTTAACGCGAAGACTAAAGACCAAGCAGGCTTAATTCTACCAGTTGTGATAACTGTTTACGCAGATAAATCCTTTAGCTTTATACTCAAATCCCCTCCCGCTTCGGTTTTATTAAAAAAGGCTGCAGGATTGGCTAAAGGATCTGGTGTACCTAATCGCGATAAAGTAGGAACGGTAAATCGCGAGCAAATCTTAGAAATTGTCAAAACAAAACAAAATGACCTAAACGCTTCAGATGAGGATGCTGCATGTAGGATTATTGAAGGTACAGCAAGAAGCATGGGCATAGAGGTTTCGAATTAATTTTACACATGAATACTCGAAGTAAAAAGTACCGTAAGTCAATGGAGGGATTTTCACCTGAAAAACCTATGACCTTGACAGATGCCTTTCAACAGTTGTCTAGTTTTGAAAAAGTAAATTTCGATGAAACTATTGAAATATCTTGCTCTTTAGGCGTAGATCCAAAGCAAAGCTCTCAAGGCGTAAGAGGAACTATAAATTTACCGCACGGCAGTGGTAAGGAAGTTAAGGTAATTGTTTTTACAGACAATGCTGAAGAAGCCATGAAAGCTGGTGCAGATCATTCTGGGTTAGATGACCTTATTGCAAAGGTGAAAGATGGTTGGACCGACTTTGATGTCGCACTTTCAACTACTGATGCGATGAAAAGTGTTCGAAGTATAGCCCGTGTGCTCGGCCCTCGAGGACTAATGCCTACTCCAAAAGCTGGAACTGTAACTGATAACATTGCAGATGCAATAACTGCGGTCAAGGCGGGAAGAGTTGAATTTAAAATGGATAAAACAGGTGCATTAGCAGTGATTGTTGGGAAAAGATCTTTTACTACAGAACAACTTTCTGATAATGCTAGCGCTGCCATTGACGCAGTTGTTTCGGCAAAACCGAGCGGCTTTAAAGGAAAGTTTATAAAAAGTGTTTACATAAGTAGTACCATGAGTCCAAGTGTACGAATTAACACAAACACACTCAACATTACTTAAATTCAGACATATGAGACCCGAAAAAACTTACTTAGTAAAAGAAGCAGCAGATTATCTCTCGAAATCAGACTATTTTTTCCTTACAGACTATAAAGGAATTAATTCTGAAGATACTTCTACTTTAAGAAATAAATTATCAGATCGAGGTGCTGAATTTCATGTTGTTAAAAACAGTTCCTTAAGTCTTGCAGCGAAAAATAAAAATCTTCCAGATCTTTCTGAGCATTTAACTGGGCATACAGCTATAGTTGTCGGGGGAGAAGATCCTTCAGGAGTAGCAAAAACCCTAGTTGATTATAACAAAGATTCCAAGAAAGTTTCCCTCAAAGCAGGGGCACTTGGTGATAGTCTTCTAACTTCAGAGCAAGTTAAGCAATTAGCGAAATTACCAAATCTTGAAACACTTCAATCACAATTTTTATCTTTATTGAATACTCCAGCAACTCAAATAGTTACTGTATTTAGTGCACCGGCTCGTTCAATGGCTACAGTTCTCCAAGCTAAAGCAGACAAGTAAACAATTTTCATTTTCCGGATACTCTATCCGAAATAACCAAACTATTAACCACCAACCTAGAAGAAATTAGGGGTATCCCTTAAACACCAATAGGTACTAATCATATTCAGGACAGGAGGTATATTAAAATGTCAGATATAACCAAAGACCAAGTTGTTGATTGGCTAAGTAGCCAATCAGTTATTGAGATCGCCGATCTCGTTAAAGAGCTCGAAGATAAATGGGGCGTTAGTGCAGCTGCACCAGCTGCCGTTGCCGTTGCCGCACCTGCTGCGGGCGGAGATGCCGGAGGAGCAGAAGAAGCCAAAACGGAATTCGATGTAGTTTTAGTTGAATTCGGCGGTAATAAAATTGCAGTGATCAAGGAAGTTCGCACCATTACTGGACTGGGCCTAAAAGAAGCAAAAGAGCTTGTTGAAAGTGCTCCAAAACCAGTTAAAGAGGGAGCCTCCAAGGATGAAGCAGATGAGATTGCCAAAAAATTAGAAACTGCTGGTGCAAAAGTAGAAATTAAATAATGCACCCTTTCTTTTTTCTTTAGCTTTAAGCAAAGCCGTATGTTTGCGTAGCAATCTGCGGCTTTTTTTGTTCTCTTAACTACCCAAAGATACCTTTAAACATTATGGATACAGCACTTCGAAAAAATTTCGGTAAATTAACCGAAGCCATCGAACCACCAAACTTGCTACAAAATCAGGTAGATTCTTTTCATGATTTTCTACAGAGAGAAGTACCATCTAGTCATAGAAAACAAGCTGGTCTAGAGGCAGTATTTAGAGAGGTATTTCCAATCATAAGTTATGATGAGAAATCCCGTTTGGAATATGTTAGTTATACAATAGGCGAATCTAAGCTAACAGAAATGGATTGCATTGATCAAAATTGTACCTATGCAGCTCCACTACAAGTTAAACTTCGCTTAAGGTTTGAAGTAGAAGGCCAAAGTAAACCTTTTTATAGTGAAGAAGAGATTTTCATGGGGGAGTTGCCTATCGTTACAGAACGAGGGTCATTCATAATCAACGGAGCCGAAAGAGTTGTAGTGAGCCAACTTCATCGTTCTCCTGGAGTTAGCTTTGAGGAATCTGTCCATACCAGTGGAAAAACTTTGCACGGCTTTCGTATAATACCGGATCGCGGAACTTGGATCGAAGCTCAATTTGATCAACATGATTTACTTTATGTTTATTTGGATCGTAGACGGAGAAGAAGAAAATTTTTAATCACCACATTTTTACGTGCTTTACTCGATTCTGAGTCAGATAAAGATAAGGATTCTGACCAAAAGATTATCGAGCTTTTTTACGAAATTGAAACATTATCCTTGGACGAACTTCTCAAGAGAGAAAATGTCTCTAATTATGTTCTAGTAGAACCAATGTTTGACCGAACGAAAGGTGCTGTTTTAGCAAAAGCATTCGAACCACTAACCAAAACTTATTTAAGAGCTTTTCAAAAGGCTGGTGAAACTCAACTTCGTGCAATCGATACTTCTGTGGATGAAGGTGCGATTATTCGTTGCCTCAAGAAGGATACTACTAAAAATAAGGATGAAGCTTTAAAGGAAATTTATAAAAAATTAAGGCCCGGCGAGCCACCTGACCGTGCAAACGCTGAAGCTTTGATTAAGAGACTGTTTCTTGATTCAAAAAGATATGATTTAGCCAGAGTAGGTAGGCACATGCTAAATTTAAAACTGAATCTTGATTCCCCTTTAGAACTGCGTGTCACAACCGTAGAAGACTTGGTTGCTGCAACCCGAAAGTTAACTGACTTTAAACGCGGTAAATCGAATGAAGAAAAGGCCCGTGAGGATGCTGGAAAGTTTTACGATATGGGAATTGATGACATTGACCATTTGGGAAATCGAAGAGTCAGAACAGTTGGTGAACTGCTTGCAAATGTTTGTCGAAGTGGCCTGTCCCGAACTGAGCGTGTAGTACGGGAACGAATGACACTTTATGATCAAGGTGTTGAATCACTCTCTCCTGGAAAGCTAATAAATCCCAAGGCATTAACTACTGTTGTTCGAGACTTTTTTGCTCGTAGTCAGCTTAGTCAATTTAAGGACCAGATTAATCCACTTGCGGAGATGACACATAAACGTCGTTTGTCTGCACTTGGGCCGGGGGGATTGAATCGAGAACGTGCTGGATTCGAAGTGCGTGATGTTCATCCAACTCATTATGGTAGAATTTGCCCAATTGAAACTCCAGAGGGACCCAATATTGGTTTAATTAACACATTATCTACTTATGCCAAGATAGATGAATTTGGATTTTTGCAATCTCCATATCACCCAGTAAAAAAAGGTGTTGTGGACAAGAACCCCAAGAATGTGAAGTACTTAAATGCATTCGAAGAAGAGAGGTTCTTAATCGCTCAAGCAAATACTGAAACAGACCCAAAATCTGGTAAACTATTAGGTCGAGTAACTTGTCGTTACAGGGACCAAGTTAGTGAGTATGATGTTATGGAGGTAGAATTTATGGATGTATCGCCGAAGCAAGTTGTTTCGGTAGCGGCAGGGTTAATTCCCTTTTTAGAACATGATGATGCGAATCGTGCTTTAATGGGTGCAAATATGCAACGACAAGCTGTTCCGCTTCTTCAGTCAGACTCACCATTAGTTGGAACGGGTATCGAAAAGAAAGTTGCCGAGGATTCCAAAACAGTAACTGTTTCCGATTCAGAAGGGGTTGTTGCACTTGCTGATGGCAAAAGAATTGTTGTAACTGATGATGGTTCTTTACCACCTCGTTTTCTTAAAGAGCCGAGGAGCGATCATAAGCGTGGAATTTATTGTTATGATCTCAGAAAATTTTTGCGTTCAAATGCAGGGACATGCTTTAACCAAAAACCAATTGTTCGAAAGGGAGATAAGGTTAAAGTCGGACAAGCCCTTGCAGACGGAGCATGTACTGATAAAGGTGAGTTGGCCATAGGTCGCAACATATTGGTAGCCTTTATGCCATGGAAGGGATATAATTTCGAAGATGCTATCTTAATTTCCGAAAAAATGATCAAGGATGATATCTACACGTCCATACACATTGAGGAATTTGAAGTAACTGCTCGTGATACAAAACTTGGCCCGGAAGAAATAACGCGCGATATACCAAACGCCGGTGAAGAAGCGTTACGTAATTTGGACCATTTAGGAGTCGTTAGGATTGGTGCTGAAGTAAAACCAGGTGACATACTAGTAGGTAAAATTACTCCTAAAAGTGAGACTGATTTAGCACCAGAAGAAAAATTACTCCGTGCAATTTTTGGCGAAAAGGCAGCAGATGTTAAAGACAGTTCCTTAAAAGTCCCTTCCGGAACACAAGGAATTGTTATGGATATCAAAGTCTCTAGCAGGACTGATGCAGAGCAGGAAAAACTATCCCCTTCAGATCTTCGTCGTCAAATGAAGCAGATTAAGGAAGATTATCGAAATCAGTCTGATGATCTTCGTTCTCAATTAACCGAGTCATTATCAAACATTCTTTTGGGCGAAAAAATTCCATTAAATGTTACTAATTCGGAAACAGGTGATATTATTATACCTTCAAATCGTAAAATTACTAAAACTCTGTTGCGAAGACTTTCATCGGTACATCGATACATTGATATTCCTCCCTCCCCTGTTCGAATAAAGGTTTTCGAAATTATTGAAAGCTATGAATCAAAATTTAGTGATTTGGAAGATGATCGTGATCGTAAGGTAGAATCCATTGAACAGGGTGATTCTATTGATCAAGGTGCAATCAAAAATGTACGCGTTTTTGTTGCAAAAAAACAAAAGATGAGAGTCGGGGATAAAATGGCTGGTCGTCATGGAAATAAGGGTGTCGTAGCAAAAATTGTTGCTGAAGAAGATATGCCTTTTCTCCCAGACGGGACACCAATTGAGATTTGTTTGAATCCCTTGGGAGTACCCAGTCGAATGAATGTAGGTCAAGTTTTAGAAACTCATCTTGGGTGGGCCTGTAATAAATTAGGATTTAAAGTTGCTACACCTATATTCGATGGTATCTCAGAATCTAGGATCAGAGATTATCTTAAAGAAGCAAATTTACCAGAAACAGGTAAGACTATTCTTTACGATGGATGTAGTGGAGAGCCCTTCTATCAAAAGATTGTTGTCGGTTACATGTACATGCTTAAACTAAATCATTTGGTTTCAAGTAAGATTCATGCTCGTGCTGTTGGTCCATATAGTCTCATAACCCAGCAACCATTAGGAGGTAAAGCCCAGTACGGCGGTCAACGTTTTGGAGAGATGGAAGTTTGGGCTTTGGAAGCATATGGTGCTGCATATACATTACAGGAAATTCTTACTGTAAAATCGGATGATGTGGCTGGACGTACTAAGATATACGAATCACTTGTCAAAGGTGATAATTCCCTTCAAGCGGGAACTCCCCAATCCTTTAATGTTCTGATGAAGGAGATGCAAAGTCTTTGTCTTGATATTAGGGTTCTCGGTGAAGATGCCCTTTAATTTTTAAAATAACCCCTCTATAAGGTAAATCATGAGCGTTGAAGCAGTAAATGAAGCACTAGGTGTGGAAGTTGGACCAATGGATCGAGTGTCCATTACGGTTGCATCTCCAGATGTCATAAGATCTTGGTCTAAAGGTGAAGTAAAAAATCCTGAAACCATAAATTATAGAACTTTTAAGCCAGAACCAGGCGGATTGTTTTGCCAAAAAATATTCGGACCTGTTCGGGATTATGAGTGTGCATGTGGTAAATATAAGCGTATAAAATATAAGGGCGTAGTTTGTGATCGTTGTGGAGTTGAGGTAACCGTTTCGCGGGTTCGTCGTGACCGAATGGGGCACATTGAATTAGCAGTACCGGTTTCACATATTTGGTTTCTGAAAAGTATGCCAAGTAGGCTGGGCTTATTGCTCAACATGACGGCAAAAAGTCTGGAAAGAGTTTTATATTATGAACAATATATGGTAACTGATCCGGGTAGTACTCCCCTAGAAGAAAAACAGTTACTTTCTGATAAGGAATTTCGTGAAGCACAAGATGAATTTGGCGATGAATTTGAAGCCAAAATGGGAGCAGAAGCCGTTCGTGATGTTTTAGGCAGAATCAATTTAGAAGAAGAACTGGAAGATCTTTACGATCAGATGCACGACACTAAGTCGAAGCAAATTAAGAAAAAATTAGCTAGCAGACTTAAGGTTACTCAAGGCTTCCTTCACTCGGGGGCTTCCCCTGAATGGATGGTTTTAGATAGCATTCCGGTCATTCCGCCTGACCTTCGTCCACTTGTTCCATTAGAAGGCGGACGCTTTGCAACAAGTGATCTTAATGATTTGTATCGTAGAGTCATTAACCGAAATAATAGGTTGAAAAACCTTCTTCAACTTAAAACTCCTGATGTAATTATACATAATGAAAAGCGCATGCTTCAGGAGGCGGTTGATGCCCTATTTGATAATGGTAGACACGGAAGAGCAATCACTGGATCCGGTAATCGTGCATTGAAATCTTTAAGCGATATGCTGAAGGGTAAGCAAGGCCGTTTTCGCCAAAATCTATTGGGTAAGCGTGTTGATTATTCAGGCCGTTCAGTAATTGTTATTGGACCCGAACTTAAGCTTCATCAATGCGGTCTTCCTAAGAAGATGGCTTTAATTCTATTTGAACCTTTTATCATTCGTAGATTAAAGGAGCTTGGTTTTGTTCATACAGTTAGAGGTGCTAGAAAAATGATCGAAAGTCGATCGCCTGAAGTTTGGGATATTTTAGAAGAAGTTACCAAAGGACATCCAGTTCTTCTGAATCGTGCTCCAACGCTTCACCGTTTATCTATCCAAGCTTTTGAACCTGTTCTTATCGAAGGAAACGCCATCCGTGTTCATCCTTTGGTTTGTACCGCTTACAATGCAGATTTTGATGGTGACCAAATGGCGGTACATGTACCCCTTTCTGTTGAGGCGGTTATGGAGGCTAAGTTGTTAATGATGGCAACCCATAACATATTCTCTCCATCAAGTGGTAAGCCAATCCTTACTCCATCACAAGATATCGTTTTGGGATCTTATTTCTTAACTATGAACCCTAAGAAAGAGGTTAAGGAAAATCTGAAAGTACCTCTTATTGGTTGTCTTGAGGAAGCTCTAAGTGCATTGCATGAAGGTGTCCTTGATTTACATGACTGGATTGATATGAAAAATCCGGATAAGGGTAAGGAAACCCTTTTTGGTATAACCAAGAAGAGTGTCGTTCGTACCACTGTCGGACGTGTATTATTCAATACTATTTGGCCCGAAGAGTTAGGCTTTTTTAATGAGCCTGCGCTGAAGGGTGATTTAGGAAATCTTATATTGGAAACTTTCCGCATGCGCGGAAAAGAGGAAACGATAGAATCCTTAGATCGATTGAAAGAAATGGGTTTTGATATGGCAACAAAAGCAGGTATCTCTATCGGAATCTTTGATATGATCATTCCACCCGAGAAGAAGCAGAGAATTAGCGTTGCTAGGAAAGAAATAGATAAAATCGAGGATCAATTCAAAAAAGGAATTATTACTCTAGGTGAAAGACATAACAAAATTATTGATGTTTGGACAACTGCAACAGACGATATAGCAAAGGAAGTCTTTACCTGTTTAGAAGAAAATTTAGGTAAAGATACGATAAACCCAGTTTATCTAATGATGGACTCTGGAGCACGAGGAAATCGCCAACAAGTAAGACAATTGTGCGGTATGCGCGGATTAATGGCTAAGCCTTCCGGCGAAATTATCGAACAACCTATCCTTGCTTCATTCCGTGAAGGATTATCAGTTTTAGAATACTTTATGTCTACACATGGTGCCCGTAAGGGACTTGCTGATACTGCTCTCAAAACGGCAGACGCAGGTTATCTTACCCGAAAACTTTGTGATGTTGCGATGGATTGTATCATTGTTTGTGATGATGATGATCGTAGAGACGGAGTCGTCAAGAAAGCCATCATGGAAGGTGATAATGAAATTGTTCCACTAAGGGATCGTATTATTGGAAGGTATTCGACTGATGATATTAACAACCCTTCAAATCCAAGTGAGATTGTAATTTCTTCGGGTTCTTTAGTTACTGAGGAAATCGCATCAGAGATTGATGCACTTGGTATTACAAGGGTTCGTGTAATGTCACCGCTTTCAAGCCGGATTAAAAATGGTTTGACCGCTTTGGAATATGGAATTGATCCATCTACAAATAGTTTGGTTAAACAAGGCTCATCGGTTGGTATTATTGCTGCTCAATCAATCGGGGAACCTGGTACACAGCTAACCATGAGAACCTTCCATATCGGAGGGATAGCGAGTGCAGGGCGTGAAGATCCTGTCATTAATGTAAGAAAGGCTGGAAAACTTCGCTTCAAAGGACTTCGTTTAGTTACATTAGCAAACGATCAACAGGTTACACTCAATAAAACTGGTTCCATTCAGGTTCTTGATGAAGATGACAGAATTGTTGATGACTATCCAATCCCAGCGGGTGCATTGTTGCATTTTAAAGATAATGAACAAGTTGATGATGAAGCACTGCTTGCACAATGGGATCCTTATAATATTCCGATTCTTTCCGAAAAGAAGGGTGTAATTTCCTTCGAAGATATGCTTCCTGGCGTGACTACAAAAGTTGAACGAGATGCTTCGGGTGGTAGATCAATGGTTGTTATCGAGCATAAAGAGGATTTAAATCCTCAAGTCATTGTGAAGGACTCTAGTGGTACAGCGATTGCCACTTACTCTGTTCCTACAGGGGCTCAAGTTGCAGTTGATGAAGGCACTCGAATTGATGCTGGATCTATTATTGCTAAAACTCCAAGGCAAGCCTCTAAAACCCAAGATATTACTGGTGGTTTACCACGTGTAGCTGAACTATTTGAAGCAAGAAGACCCAAGGAGGGTAATGTTGGTCAGATGGCTAAAATTGATGGGATTGTATCAGAAGCTGGAACTTTGCGTTCAAAGAAAAGATTGTTGGTTACTAATGAAGAATCCGGACAAGTGGAGGAGCATCTGATACCTCATGGTAAACATGTGCTAGTTCAACCAGGTGATTTCGCTCAAAAGGGTCAGTTAATTACTGAAGGTGCCAAAGATCCCCATGAAATTCTTGAAATTCTTGGACCGTCTGCAGTTCAAGAATACTTGATTGAGGAAATCCAAAAAGTTTATCGACTCCAGGGAGTAACGATTAATGATAAACACCTCGAAGTTATTATCTCACGAATGCTTTTTAAAGTTCGCATAACCGATCCAGGAGATACTGAATTTTTCTGGGGAGATCAAGTTGATCGATTTGCTTTTATGGATTCAAATGAAAATATTGCAGAAAAAGGTGGTAAACCTGCGGAGGGTGAACCTATTTTATTGGGAATTACAAAAGCCTCACTTGAAACAGACAGCTTTATTTCTGCAGCATCTTTCCAGGAAACTACACGTGTTTTAACAAACGCCGCAACTCTTGGAAAGATAGATGATCTAAAAGGATTTAAGGAAAATGTAATCATGGGACATTTGATTCCCGCAGGTACAGGTCTTCCAAAATGGCGAAGATTAAAAATCGATACTCTTGGATCTTCTAAGAGTGAAGACAAAATAGCGTAATTATTTTTTAACAATAATAAATAAAACTTGAGGTTTCAGAAAATCCTGTTATCTTTAGCAACTTTTCCTCAAATTTCTACTCCATGCCCACTATAAATCAATTAGTAAGAAAAGGTCGTCGCCCTCAAAAAGCAAAGACTAAGTCTCCTGCCTTAAAGGCTTGTCCATTTCGTAGAGGTGTTTGCGTTCAAGTTACAACGCGTACTCCCAAGAAACCTAACTCAGCTATCCGAAAAGTTGCCAAAGTTAGATTGACTACCGGACATGAGGTAATTGCATATATTCCTGATGAAGGTCATAATTTGCAAGAGCACAGTATTGTACTTTTGCGTGGAGGCCGTGTTAAGGATTTAAATGGTGTTCGATATCATATAGTTCGAGGTACACTCGACTGTCAGGGTGTAGAGAAAAGAAGAAGAAGCCGTTCAAAGTATGGCGTTAAACGCCCAAGGAAATAATTTTAGTTATGTCACGAAGACGAAAAGCTGTTAAAAGACCAACCATGCCTGATCCTAGGCATGGAAGTCCGTTAGTTTCTACATTAGTAAATGCTGTTATGCAAAGCGGTAAAAAAGCTCTTGCTCAACGAATAGTCTATGGAGCCATTGAAAAGATGGCAGAGAAGTTAGAAAAAGGTAATCCTGTTGATCTCGTTCTTGGAGCACTTGAGAATATACGACCCAAAATCGAAGTTAAAAGCCGACGTGTGGGTGGTGCAACATATCAAGTTCCGATTGAAGTTCCATTTGAAAGACAACAAAGTTTGGCATTTCGTTGGGTCGTCAAGGCAGCCAGTGCCCGGAAGGGTGCTCCTATGGCAGATTCCTTAGCAATTGAACTGATTGATGCTTACAACAACACAGGTTCAGTAGTTAAAAAGCGCGAGGAAACTCACAAGATGGCTCAAGCAAATCGTGCGTTTGCTCACCTTCGTTGGTAATTTTTTTGATTCTCTAATGAGCGATAACGATAATTTTTCATCAGCTAACTCTAGTAGTCGTCCTACAGTACTAGAGCACACTCGTAACATTGGAATTGCTGCACATATTGATGCAGGCAAAACAACATGCACGGAGCGTGTTTTGTTTTATTCTGGAGTTGTTCATAAAATTGGTGAAGTACATGAAGGCGGTGCTACCACTGATTGGATGGAGCAAGAGAGGGAACGAGGTATTACTATTACTTCTGCTGCTATCTCGTGTGGTTGGACAACTGCTGAAGGTCCTTTTGCAAACATTCCACATCGTATCAATATCATTGATACTCCGGGCCATGTAGATTTTACTGCCGAAGTCGAGCGCTCTCTTAGGGTTTTAGATGGAGCAGTAGGTGTTTTTACATCTGTTGAAGGTGTACAACCTCAGTCCGAAACTGTATGGAGGCAAATGGACAAATATAATGTCCCACGCTTAGGTTTTATTAATAAAATGGACCGAATGGGGTCAAATTTCCTCGCGGCAGTTGGAAGCATGCGGGATAAGTTAGGTGCCAACGCACACCCGTTGTTCCTAGCTATTGGTGCTGAGGAAAACTTCCGTGGATTAGTTGATCTTATCAAAATGGTTGCCTACATTTACGATGAAACTGATGAGTCTGGTGTTCGTTTTACTGTGGAGGATATTCCTGCTGATTTAGTGGAACTTGCAGATGAATATCGTGAATCCTTATTAGAAGCCGTTTCTGACTTTGATGATGACATTGCCAACAAATATCTAGAAGGTGAAAAAATTACAGAAGAGGAGTTCAAGCGTGGTATTCGTAAAGCAACACTCTCCTTAAAATTTATTGGTGTTATTCCGGGCAGTGCTTTCAAAAACAAAGGCGTTCAGATGCTAATGGATGCGGTTGTGGATTACTTACCAAGTCCTTTAGATCTTCCACCAATGAAAGGGGAAGATTCTGACGAAAAGCCCGTTGAGGTGTCCCCTGATGATAGTGCTAAAGTTGCAGGACTCGCTTTCAAGTTGATGTCTGATCCATATGTGGGAAAGCTTGTTTTTTACCGTATTTATCAAGGAACCTTAAAAAAAGGATCTACCCTTTATAACCCACGAACACGCAAAAGTGAACGTGTATCTAGATTGATGGTTATGAAAGCTAATGATCGTGAGGATATTGATGTTGCTTACTCGGGTGATATTTGTGCCTTAATAGGAGTAAAAGACGTTGTTACCGGAGATACTTTAGCCGATAAAGACTTGGATCTTCGTTTGGAACCACCAAGTTTCCCAGAGCCCGTTATTTCTATGTCCATTGAACCGGCAACTAAAGCCGACCAAGAAAAAATGGGAATAGGTTTACAGCGTCTTGCTGAAGAAGATCCTACATTTGGTCTTTCCACAAACGAGGAAACCGGACAAACCATTATTTCTGGAATGGGTGAACTTCATTTAGATATAATTCGAGATAGATTGTTCCGTGAATTCAAAGTTGATGCCAATGCAGGAAAACCTCAGATCGCTTATCGAGAAACTATGCTTAATCCTTCGGAAGGAAATGGGAAGTTTATTCGTCAATCAGGTGGACGTGGTCAATATGGTCATGCAGTCATCAAGATGGAACCACTCGAAAAAGGAAAAGGGGTCGAGCTTGAAAACAAAATCGTAGGTGGATCAATTCCTAAAGAATTCATTAAGCCCACATTTGATGGTATCAAAGAAGCTGCCCTTTCCGGCGTGGTTGCAGGATATCCTGTAATTGACTTTAAGATCACACTCGTCGATGGTTCTTTCCACGACGTAGACTCATCTGAAATGGCATTCAAAATGGCAGGGATATTTGCATTTAAAGATGCAATGAAGAATGCGAGCCCAATTTTACTAGAGCCAATTATGAAGGTGGAAGTATCTACCCCCGAAGACTATCAAGGTGAGTTAATGGGTGATTTAAATCGTAGGCGCGGGCAAATTCAAGGGATGGAAACCCGTGGAAATGCTTGCATTATACAGGCATTCGTACCCCTTGAAAACATGTTTGGTTATTCAACCGACATGAGATCTCTTTCATCAGGACGCGCTGACTATTCCATGACGCCATCACATTTTGAGCAAGTTCCACAAAGTCTTGTGCAAACTATCGTTGAAACATCAAGCAGAGAACCAGCTAGAACTTAATAATACCCAATTTTAAATGAACGGACAGCGTATACGCATTAAACTTCGCGGTTTTGATTACCGTGTTATCGATCAGTCAGCAATTGATATTGTTGATACTGCTAAAAGAACTGGTGCCCGTGTTGCTGGTCCAATTCCAATGCCAACACGAATAGAACGCTATACGGTAAATCGTTCACCCCATGTTGATAAAAAATCAATGGATCAATTTGAATTAAGAACACATAAAAGACTAATCGATATTATTGAACCTACAGTTCAAACAGTCGACGAACTTAAAAAACTGAATTTACCCGCCGGAGTGGAAATTAACATTAACGTATAATATAGGTTATTTATTAAAATTAAACCTTTAAAGCAGGTCTCAAATGGTTAACGCCGCCTGCCGCTTAAAGAAATGAAACTTGAATTACTAGGAAAAAAACTTGGCATGAGCCAAGTGTACGATGAGAACAACAATCTTGTTCCAGTCACAATAATTGAAGCGGGACCATGTCCAGTGCTACAGGTTAAAACTGACGATAAGGACGGTTACTCGGCTATCCAAATAGGATTTAACCCGAATGGCAAATCTCCAAACAAGTCCAACTCTTGCAGCAAAGGACATGCTAAAAAAGCTGGCTTAAGTGCGCAGCAATTATCGCAAGAATTTAGGATTGATATCGGTCATGAGTTCAAGCCTGGAACTACAATTACAGTTGAAGATTTTAAAGATATCAAAACTGTAGATGTTGTATCTAAAACAAAAGGTAAAGGTTTTCAAGGCGTTGTAAAGCGTTGGAACTTTGCCGGTGGACCTGCATCTCATGGATCTATGTTTCACAGACGTGGAGGATCTTATGGTTTATGCCAATGGCCGGGTAGAATTTTTAAAAATAAGAAGATGCCCGGACACATGGGTGATGTGAGTCGTACTACTCAAAATCTTCAAGTTGTTAAAATTCTTTCCGATAAGAATTTACTATTAGTCAAGGGAAGTGTTCCTGGTCATAAAGGTTCTATTCTTACTCTTAGAGTGGCGAAGAAATCTAAAATTTAAAGAAAAACTTAGTCATGAAATTTAAGCTTTTTAAAAACGACGGAACTGCAAGTGGTGAAAAGGAAATTAAAGCTTTTCCAACACTTGAAGAAGGTAAGGGGATAGATGCACTGAGGCAGGCGATCATAGCCGTACATGCAAATCAACGACAGGGTAATGCATCAACCAAAGTACGCTCAGAGGTACGTGGTTCTGGAAAGAAGATCTATAGGCAAAAAGGTTTAGGTGTCGGCCGAGCTGGTGACAAAAAAGCTATTCAACGTCGAGGTGGCGGAGTTTCTTTCGGGCCTAAACCACGTTCCTATAATCAAAAATTAAACAAGAAAATTAAGCGTTTGGCAATGGAGCGTGCTTTGGTTGATCAAGCAAATTCCCAGAACATTGCTCTCATAGAAGAGTGGACTGTCACAGAAGCGAAAACTAAACTCTTCAAAAATTTAATTAGTACTATTGCACCTACTGCTAAGAAGGTATTGGCGATAGGAGATACTTTTGATGACAATTTTGCATTAGCTGCACGAAATTTATCAAGTGCTCGTTTGAGTCGTGCACAGGATTTAAGTCCTCTTGATATTGTTCAATCAGACCAAATTGTTTTTAGTCTTAAAGGTCTAGATATTTTAATCGCTAAATTCGGAGTGGAGGAAAGTAAATAATGAAGGAATCAGTATCCGTAATTAAAGAGGCTCTGCTTACCGAAAAAGCTACCATGCTTTCAGCCAATCTTAATAAGTATATTTTCGCAGTATCCCCCTCTGCTACTAAATCAAACATCAAGGTTGCAGTTGAAAAAACATTTTCTGTTTCTGTCCTTTCAGTAAATTCACTAAATGTTAAACCAAAAGCTAAAAGAGATCGAGCACGTCGTAACAAGCTTGGTTTTAAAAGCGGGATGAAAAAAGCTATTGTTACCTTAAAGGCTGGTGACAGTATCGAGCTTGCATAGGAGAATTATATTATGCCAATTTTACAACAAAAACCTGTTACACCATCTGGTCGATTTTTTCTTAAGAACAAAGTTGATCTTGACACTAAACGACCCGAGCGTGCCTTAACTAAAGGCGTACACCGAAAAAAAGGTCGTAATGCATATGGACGTATCACTTCTAGACGTAGAGGAGGAGGTCATAAAAGGCTTTACCGTCAGATCGATTTTCGTAGAGAAAAATTAAATGTTGATGCTAAGGTTATTGCCTTGGAATATGATCCAAATAGAACAGCACATTTGGCTTTACTTGAATACCCAGATGGTGAGAAAAATTACATTCTGGCACCCTCTGGTGTTACTGTTGGAGATAAATTAATCAGTGCTAATGAAAAAGTAGACTTTACTCCTGGTAATGCTCTACCTCTTAACTTGATACCTCTAGGTTCAAAAGTACATTGCGTTGAAATGCTTCCAGGAGCTGGTGCAAAACTCGCTAGGTCAGCAGGTTGTGAAGTTCGTCTAATCTCTGTTGATGGCGACCATGCTTCTTTGAAAATGCCTAGTGGAGAAATTCGCTTAGTCAAAGAAACTTGTAGGGCAACAATTGGCTCTGTCGGAAATTCAGCTCATCAAAAAGCAACTATCGGAAAAGCAGGCAGAAACCGTTGGAAAGGTCGTCGTCCAAGAGTACGTGGTGTTGCAATGAATCCAGTTGACCACCCCATGGGTGGAGGTGAGGGAAGAACTTCTGGTGGTGGTCACCCGAGTTCTCCATGGGGTCAGTTATCCAAAGGATTCCCCACTAGAAAAAAATCAAAACCTTCTAATTCTCAAATACTCGTTCGCCGAAATGGTAGGAGAGTAAAATAAAACTGTACTTATAGGATATTCAATATGACAAGATCGATAAAAAAAGGTTTCTTCGTTGAACCTGGTTTGATGAAAAAAGTTATGACAGCCCAGAATGCTGGAGATAGAAAACCTATTAAGACATGGTCAAGACGATCTACAATAACACCGGATTTTGTAGGTCTTAATTTCACGGTTCATAATGGCAAAAGTTTCCTGCCTGTTTATGTAACTGAAAATATGGTAGGTCATAAATTAGGAGAATTTTCTGCTACTCGTACTTTTAAGTCCCACAATCCTCATACCCAAAAATAATTATGGAAGTAAAATCTTATTCTAAGTATGTACGGATTTCTCCCAAGAAAGCTAGAGAAGTAGCTCGCATTCTTCCTGGGAAAAAAGCAACAGAAGGAGTCTCTTTATTAAAATACATTCCACGCAAGGCAGCTCGGCTTTTGGATAAAACTTTAAAATCAGCGATGGCAAATGCAGAAAATAACTCAAACCTTAATGCTGACGATTTGACCATTAGGGAAGCAATTGTTGAGGAAGGCCCAGCCTTAAAAAGATTCAGACCTTGTGCTCGTGGATCTTCTCATCCTTACAAGAAAAGGATGAGTCACTTACGAATTGTATTAACAGACGAAGCTTAATTATTATGGGACAAAAAGTAAATCCGATAGGTTTCCGTCTAGGTGTTAGGCGTAATTGGAGTGCAAGATGGTATGCAAACAAGCATGACTATTCTAAATTTCTAGAAGAAGATAATTTAATCAGGGGTTATTTAGAAAAAAAGTTACGTTTCGCCTCTGTTCCTAGAGTTGTAATAGAACGTGCATCAAGTCGTACTAGAGTTACAATTTGGACAGCTCGCCCTGGTATAGTAATTGGCAGAAAGGGTCAGGAACTGGACGCTCTAAGAGATGCTTTAAATCGTACAATTAGCAAAGATATTCGTTTAGAAATTCAAGAAATTAAAAAACCTGACCTAGTTGCATCTTTGGTGGCAGAAAATGTAGCCCTTCAATTAGAGCGTAGAATTGCTTTTCGACGTGCAATGAAGAAAGCTGTACAAACAACAATGTCAATGGGTGCTGAGGGAATTCGGATTCAATGTGCTGGCCGTTTGGGCGGTGCTGATATTGCTAGAACCGAACAAACAAGGGAGGGTAGAGTTCCCTTACATACACTTCGTGAAAATATTGATTACGGCTTAGTTGAGGCTAATACAGTATACGGTATTATTGGCATTAAATGTTGGATATGCCTCAAAGACGAAGATAAAATATTCTAATAATTTTAAGTTATGCCAAAGTTACTTCCATCTAGAACAAAATATAGAAAAGTCTTCAAGGGTCGTGTTCGCGGCACTGCGTCAAAAGGCAATACTGTGTCTTTTGGTGAATTTGGCATTCAATCTCTTTCAAGGGGGAGAATGACATCAAACCAAATCGAATCTGCCCGTGTCGCAATAAACAGACATTTGAAACGTAAAGGTAAAGTATGGATTCGGGTATTTCCTCACAAACCAGTTACGAAGAAGCCGGCTGAAACTCGTCAAGGGAAGGGAAAGGGTCCGGTCGATCATTGGGTAGCGGTCATTAAACCAGGCCATGTCCTTTTTGAAATAGCTGGTTGCTCCCTCACTTTAGCACGTGAAGCTTTGGGGTTAGCGGATGCTAAACTCCCTTTTCGCTGCCGACTCGTTCAGCGTCAACAATCTTTTTAATATTCTTTCTATGAAAATTTCAGAAATTAAAGAATTATCAGAGACGGAATTAAATAAGAAATTCCGTGAATTGGGTGAAGAACTTTTACACCTTCAAGTCAGAAAACAAACCGGACAAGTTGAAAAACCCCATTTAATAAAAAGTATACGTAGAGACAGAGCTAGAATTTTAACCGTTCTTTCAGAGTCTAAAAAAGAAACTGTTAACCAATAAATTTCATGACTGCAGAATCACCAAGAAACAATCGTAAAGAGCTTATAGGGTTTGTTCGTGCAAAAACAGGAGATAAATCAATCAAAGTTGTTTACGAATATAAAACCCCCCACCCTCTTTATAAAAAGGAAATCCGTCGTAAAACAACGGTTCATGTTCACGATGAAAAAAACGAATCGTTGGTGGGAGATAAGGTAAAAATCGTTACCACAAGACCTTTGAGCAAACTTAAAAGATGGCGCGTCTTAGAAATTATTGAAAAAGCACCTGTAGCTTAATTTGTCATGATTCAATTACTTAGTAGGCTAGAAGTAGCAGATAACACCGGAGCAAAGAAAGTTCGTATGATTCGTCGTATTGGACAAAATAAAAAGACCGCCTCCATCGGTGATATAATAGTTTGTCATGTCAAAGAAAGTACAACAGAAGCTTCGGTTAGAAAAGGTACTGTTGTTCGTGCTGTTGTTGTGCGTACTAAATCACCTGTGCGACGCAGAGACGGAAGCTATCTTCGATTTGATGAAAATGCATGCGTTATAGTCAATGATGACGGTACTCCTAAGGGTACTCGTATTTTTGGACCAGTAGCTCGAGAATTACGTCAAAAATATATGAAAATAATTTCACTTGCACCGGAGGTTTTATAATATGGCAAACAAAGTAAAAAAAGGCGACGAGGTCATTGTTATTGCTGGAGACCATAAAGGAAGTAAGGGAAAGATCTTACAGGTTTTGCGTGAAAAGAATCGTGTGATTGTAGAAGGTGTAAACATGATAAAAAAACACGAAAAGAAAACTCAAGACAATCCACAAGGAGCTATAATTGAAAGAGAGGCTTCCTTACACTTTTCAAATGTCAAGATAGCTGGTTCAAGTAACAGTTAATCTTTAAATCAATCACTAATCATCAATGAATACCCCTGAACTTAAAAAAATATACATTAATGAGGTTGCCCCAGCATTGCTTAAGAGTTGTGGCTTCAAAAATGTTCATCAAGTACCCAAGGTTGAGAAAGTAGTTCTTAATAGCTCTTTCGGTGTTGAGTTGGATAAAAATGGCATTGAAGAACTCAGAAAAGATATGACTGCATTGTCTGGGCAAGCGCCTGTTGTAGTTAAGGCTAAAATGAGTGTATCTAATTTTAAATTACGAGAAGGTATGCCCGTTGGAATAAAGGTAACTCTTCGGGGTAATGTAATGTGGGAATTTTTATTACGATTGGTTGCAATAGCTTTACCTAACATACGAGATTTTCGTGGTGTTCCCGCAAAGCTAGATGGTTCGGGCAATTATACCTTAGGAATTATTGATCATAGTATATTTCCTGAAATTAATGTTGAACGCCAAAGAACTAACACGGGTTTAGATATATCAATTGTAACTTCAGCTAAAAATGATTCCGAAGGTAGCGAACTTTTAAAATTACTCGGAATGCCCTTTCGTAAGAGTTCATCAGACTCATCAAATCAGCAAGAAGCAGCTTAAGAATTTATTATTATGGCAAAGAAATCAGTAATTCACAGAAATAAAAAAAGAGAAAGATTAGTTGCTAAATTCGCAGCTAAACGTGCATCTTTAAAAAAGATTTTATCTGATCCGGAAACATCAGAGGAAGACTTCTACATCGCTCAAGCAAAATTAACTAAATTGCCTAAGAATTCTTCCCCTGTACGCTTGGTCAATCGTTGTACACTAACAGGCAGACCTCGTGCCACAATTCGCAAGTTTGGACTTTCAAGAATTTCATTTCGTGAATTAGCCTTACAAGGAAAAATCCCTGGCGTTATCAAGGCTTCTTGGTAAACACCTAACTTTATTAAATATGTCAGTTCACGATACAATTGGTGATTTCATTACCGTCATTAGAAATGCGGGTAAGGCTGGAAAAGAAACTTGTTCTTACCCCCATTCCAACCTGAGAGTCGGTATAGCTAAAATTTTAAAATCTCGAGGTTTCGTTGCTAATTGCAATGAGAATTCATCCGACGCTGGTCACAAAAACATTGAGATTACCTTAAAGTATATCGATGGAGAACATGCTATTAGAGGTATTAACCGAGTTAGTACACCCGGAAGGCGTACTTATTGCGGTTATCGCGAAATTCCTAGAGTTTTGGGTGGGCTTGGAATATCAATTCTTAGTACACCTCAAGGTATCATTGATGACAAAACAGCTAGGAAAAATAAGCTTGGTGGAGAAATCCTCTGTAGCGTTTGGTAATTAAATATATAAATTTCTGATGAGTAGAATAGGAAAAGTACCCGTAGTAATTCCATCTGGTGTTGATGTTACCATTGATGGTCAAACTGTTCGCGTTAAAGGACCGAAGGGAGATCTTTCACAAGAATTTTCGTCGTTAGCGAAGATATCGAAATCTGATAGTTCATTAATCGTGGAACCCGTAAATACAAGTCGTGCTGCCCGTGCGAATTACGGAACGGTACGATCTATCATTGCTAATATGGTTCATGGTGTAACATCACCTTACAGTAAAGATTTATTGATTGAGGGTGTCGGTTTTAGAGCAACGATTAAAGGTGACAAAATAGATCTAGAACTTGGCTATTCTCATCCTATATTGCACGACATACCATCTGGGGTAGTTGTCACGGTTGCTGATAATGTGAAAATACATGTTGAGGGTGCCGACAAACAAAAAGTTGGACAAGTAGCAGCTGAAATCAAAAGTTACTACCCAGTTGAACCATACAAAGGTAAAGGTGTTCGTATACTTGGCGAGTATGTCAGAAGAAAAGAAGGTAAAAAATCTGCTTAATTAAAAGAATGAAACTTTCAAAGAAAAAAGAATTAGCTCAAAAGCGTCGATGGAGAATTCGTAAAAAAGTTATTGGTTCCGCCGATAGACCTCGCGTTGCCGTTCGCTTCACCAATAAAAATATTCATGCACAGTGTATCGACGACATTAAAGGTCACACGGTAATTGGTCTTGGAACCACTCATTCGGAGTTTAAGGGTTTATTGCCCAATGTTTCTGGTGCACAAAAATTAGGAACTTCATTGGGTGAAAAAATCAAGGAAAAGGGACTCAATACTATCGTGTTTGATCGATCAGGCAGAAAATACCATGGCTGTGTAAAAGCTTTTGCTGAAGCTTTAAGAGAACAAGGTTTACAATTTTAAAATACCATGAATAGACCCAATCGAAAAAATAAAAAATCACCTGAAGTCAACCCGGATGAACCCGAACTTTTTGAAAAGGTGGTACATATTAATAGGTGTGCTAAGGTAGTAAAGGGTGGTAGACGTTTCAGCTTTGCCGCACTCGTTGTTGTTGGTGACCAAAAAGGAAAAGTCGGGTTTGGTTATGGAAAAGCCCAAATGGTCCCTGATGCAATTCGTAAAGGAACAGATCAGGCTAAGAAAGCGATGAAAGATGTTGCTGTCCATGGTGATACAATACCTCATCAAATCTTAGGTAATTATGATGGAGGTAAGGTTTTGCTTAAACCAGCTAGACAGGGAACAGGAATTATTGCTGGTGGCGGAGTTAGAGCTGTATTAGAGGCAGCTGGTGTTAAAAATATCCTGTCAAAATCACTCGGTTCCAATAATCAATTGTCTGTCGTATCTGCAACCATGAATGGTTTGGAGCAACTGCGGACCCCCAAAACAATATCTTATATTCGCGGTGAAGAAGTTACTGGTCCATCCTACATGGAAATTTCCAAAGTCGTTACCGTTCCATCCGTTGAACCTGCTGGAACTACAGCTTAAATTTTAATAAAATGAAAGAACATGAAATTCCATCTGGAGCCAATCGTAAGAAACGTTGTATCGGCAGAGGTGAAGGTAATGGACACGGAAAAACATCCGGGCGCGGACACAAGGGTGCAGGTGCACGGTCGGGTTATTCCCTTCGGGCAGGTTTTGAAGGTGGACAAATGCCCCTTTTCAGAAAACTTCCTCAAAGGGGATTTAATAGAACCAGGTTCCAAAATCCTTGTGCAATTGTAAACTTAAATGATTTAGAAAGATTAACATCAGATAAGGTCGACATTAACACTCTCAAAGAAGTTGGTTTGATCAGATCAAATTCCACAAGTGTAAAACTTCTTGGAACCGGCGAGGTTACTAAATCTTTTGTTGTCTCAGTTGATCAAATTTCAAAGTCCGCTAAAGAAAAAATAATTGCTGCAGGCGGCTCAATCACGGAGTAAATTCTCATCTCACCCAGTACTCATGCTTTCAGCATTTACAAATTGTTTAAAAATACCTGAGTTAAGGCAAAAGATTTTCTTTACCTTAGCCCTTCTTTTTATTGCTCGTGTTGGAGCTAACATTCCTTTGCCTGGTGTCGATCCTTCTCCTATTAAGGAGTTTTTCGAACTACGCGAGCAAACGAGGAGTGAATCAGAGGGAAATGATATTCTTGGATTTTATAACATGTTTACTGGGGGCGCCCTTCTAAATGGAGCACTTTTTGCCCTTGGAATAATGCCTTACATCAGTGCTTCCATTATTATGCAACTTATGGGTGCGGTTTTTCCGCAACTAGCTCGATTACAGCAAGAGGGTGAACCAGGTCGACAAAAGATATCGCAATATACTCGTTATCTAACTATTATTATATGCTTGGTACAAGGTGCTTTGCTTTCAATTGCCCTTAGGGATAGTCCGGGGAGCCTTATCCAGGGATTTAATCCGGCGGAAATTGGATTAGATGGTAAGCCCTTAGGTGCTATCGTTGTAGCAACCTCACCTAATATCTTTTTAATTACCACCATTATATTTCTTACCACCGGTTCTCTTATTTTGATGTGGTTAGGAGAACAAATAACTCAGAGGGGTATAGGAAATGGTATATCACTTCTAATTACCGTGGGTATATTATCTGATTTACCCAAGGCTTTAGCTGATGCGTATGCTTTAATTTTCCTTGCACCAGCTGGCGATAATATGGTCATTGTCAAAGCCTTTCTTATGATTGGACTGTTTCTGGTTGTTGTCGGTGGAATAATTGCAGTAACACAAGCCCAAAGAAAAATACCTGTACAATACGCCAAAAGGATGGTCGGGAGAAAGGTGTTTGGTGGTCAAAGTTCATTCCTACCCCTAAAAGTCAATTATGCTGGTGTTATGCCAGTCATCTTTGCAAGTGCAATTTTAATGTTTCCGGCACAACTCTTACGAACCCTAGGGGCTGCAATTGCCGATTCACCGTCTGAAACTAATTGGGCTATTTATTTGGCTAATGTCTTCGCAAGTCGTGGATGGTTCTATTATATAGTTTACGGCGGACTGATTTTAGTATTCAGCTATTTTTGGGTTTCTATCATGTTTAAACCTGTTCAAATTGCCGATGATCTAAAGAAAAATGGAGGTTACGTTCCAGGAGTCAGACCAGGAGAGCATACCGCAAGATTCCTTGATTTTGTGATGACTCGGCTTACTTTAGCGGGAGCTATATTTTTAACAGCTATTGCAGTATTTCCTGATTTCATTTTCAAAACTGCCAATGTTTCATACAATGTTGCCACATTCTTCGGGGGTACAGGTATGCTAATTATAGTGGGAGTAGTACTTGATACAATGCGACAACTTGAAACATTTTTATTACAAAGACATTACGATGGTTTCCTTCGTAAAGGTAGAATTAAAGGAAGGTCTTCCGGGGCAAACCAAGGTATAGAATCATTAGAGCTTAAGGATTTCGAAGCTCAATGGCGCCCTTTGATTTTTATAGCGATTGCTTTATTTTTATTAGGTCTAGTGGGCTTTTTCATGAAGACTTCCTAACAGACAGAAATTTAACCTCAACAGAAATTAATTATTATGGCTAGATTGCTCGGAGTAGACATTCCAAACAGAAAGAAAATTGAATTTTCTTTGAGATACATTTACGGCGTAGGTCCTACCCGTGCCAAAAAAATCCTTGATGTGACTGGTATTGACCCAAATCGAAGGACTCAAGATTTAAACGAACAAGAACTCAGTTTAATTAGTAATTATATAATTGACCAAAAGATCATGGTTGAAGGTGATTTACGTCGTGCAATTACTAATAATTTGAAGCGCTTGCAGAGTATTAGGTGTTATCGCGGTCTTAGGCATCAGCGTGGCCTTCCTGTTCGTGGTCAACGAACAATTACTAATGCAAGAACTCGAAAGGGTGGACGTAAAACTGTAGGTGTGGTTAGAAAAGCTTAAATATATTTGTAATGAGCGAAGAAGAAAATAAAGAAGAAATCGTTAAACCTAAAGAGGCTACGGTAAAACCTAAAAAGACAACAAAGGCTGTAAAACCAGAAGGTGAAAAGCAGCAGCCCAAGGTTGAAAAAGAAGTTGACTCCGAAGAGAAGAAACAACCCGAGGTTGATAAGGAAACCGCTTCGGAAGAAAAAGCGCAGAAACCTGAAAAAAAGGAAGAAAGTGCAGCCGATCTCTTGGGCGCTAATATTGAACAAGTAAAGATTCGCAAGGCAAAAGGGAGTAAAAATATTACTTCAGGAATCTGCTATGTTGTTGCCACTTTCAATAATACCAAGGTTTCTTTTACTGATATGAAAGGAAACGTTATTTCATGGTCCAGTTCAGGAAAGTGTAATTTTCGCGGATCTAGAAAGTCCACTGCCTATGCAGCTCAAGTAGTTACCCAAGATGCCGGAAAAGTAGCGATGTCGCATGGTATGAAAGAAGTTTTAGTAAAGGTAAAGGGACCGGGCATGGGAAGAGATTCTGCAATCCGTGCACTGCAGAGTTTAGGTTTTAGTGTATCATCCATTTTAGATGTTACACCTGTGCCCCATAATGGGTGCCGTGCGCCAAAACGCAGAAGAGTTTAATTTACACCATAGATCTTAACATTTTTTTATTATGTCTCGTTATACCGGTCCAACCACTAGAATAAATCGTCGCTTTGGAATGGCTCTGTTTCCTGCAAACAAAGCCTTTGAAAGAAGAGCTTACCCTCCCGGACAGCATGGTCCTAATTTTCGTCGAAAAGTAAGCGACTATGGTCAGGGTCTTATTGAAAAGCAAAAGCTTAGGATGATGTATGGCTTAACTGAGAAACAGTTTCGTAATATGTTTGAAAGAGCAAAAAGAAAAAAAGGTGTTACTGGAGAAGTTTTCCTTACAATGCTTGAAACTCGCCTAGATAATGTTGTATACAGACTTGGTTTCGCTAAGACTAGACAAGCTGCCCGACAATTTGTGAACCATGGCCATCTTTTAGTTAATGGTAAAAAAGTAGACATACCTAGTTATTTTGTAACTGCTGGTGATGTTATTGGTGTGCGTGAGAAGACATCATCTCGCCAAGTAGCCACTAAAAATTTAGAAGGGTCTCAATATCATCCCGCTCCCCCCTGGGTTGATGTAAATGTTGACTCGCTTCAAGGAACTGTTTCTCGCTTACCACAGGCTGATGAACTAGAACAAAGTGTTAATGTTCAACTAGTTGTTGAATTTTACAGCCGCTAATCATTTTTTTAATTCCATTTAACCCCCAAAATTATCATGGCAACAAGACTTGGAAAGTTTGAATTACCTAACCGACTCATTAAAGAAGAGGAAACCGCTAACGACAAGTATGCTAAGTTTATTGCTGACCCTTTTGAATCTGGATATGGACACACGATAGGTAACGCCTTTCGTCGAGTCCTTCTAAGTTCGATCGAAGGTGCAGCAATTTCTTCTATCAAGTTAGAAGGAGTACAGCACGAATTTCAAAGCGTAGATGGGATTGTAGAGGATGTAACCGATATTGTTCTCAACCTAAAAAAAATTCTTATTGTAAGTCACAAAGCAGATCCGGTTACTTTAACGCTTGATGTGGAAAAAGAGGGTGAAATTACTGCGGGTGATATTTCCCCAACAGAAGGCATTGAGATCATTAATCCTGAGCAATTAATTTTGACAACTGACCGTAAACAGAAGGTTTTTGCTGAAATGACTGTTTCAGTAGGTCGTGGTTTTTGCTTGGGTGAAGACAGTAAAATTGATGGTCAACCCATAGGTATGATTAATGTGGACGCCTTATATAGCCCAGTGAAACTTGTTAAGTATGATGTTCAGAATACCCGCGTAGGGCAAATGACAGACTACGATAAGCTTATATTAGAAGTTAATACGGATGGTAGAATCACTCCGGATGATGCGCTGAAGCAATCGGCTGCAATTCTTCGACACCACTTAGATGTATTTGATCAAATCAGTGAAGAGCAAATTGAGTTCGAAAGTCACACAAAGGAGGTTAGTGAAGAACAAAACCGCCTAAAGAACTTGTTAAGCATGAGCGTAAATGAGATTGAGCTTTCTGTGCGTGCTGCAAATTGCTTGAACAATGCAAATATTACTACTGTTGGTGAATTAGCAACAAAGTCGGAACCTGAAATGTTGAAGTATAGAAATTTTGGTAAAAAGTCCTTAAATGAGATTAAAGCTAAACTTGAACAACTCGGGCTATCTCTTGGAATGAAGTTTGAGAGTCGCTTGCTAGAAACCATAGCCAATTAAAAACATATTATAATTTAACAAGATGAGACATAGAAAACATAATCATCTTCTAGGTGTAAAAACTGCACATAGAACTTCCTTGGTTGCAAACTTGTCTTGCTCGCTTATTGAAAATGGACGAATAAAGACCACTCTTGCTAAAGCTCGAGCATTACGTCCAGCTATTGAAAAAGCAATAACACTAGCAAAGAAAGCTCATGCTTCAGAAGATGCTGCCAAGAAGGTTCACTATAGAAGACAGGCAATAGCTCGTTTAAGAAATAAGGATGCAGTAAAAAAATTATTTGATGAGCTAGTAGAACAATTTGTAGGACGTAATGGAGGATATACGCGAATTTACAAGCTTGCGATTCCTCGATTGGGTGATGCTGCTGACATGGCCATAATTGAATTTGTTGAAGCTATACAAAAGAAGAAAGCCAAGAAAAAACGTAGTTCTAAAAAGCAAAATCCTAAGGAAGCTGTAGATTCAAAAAAAGAATCAAGCGAGGCAAATAAGAAGACTGACGCTAAGGACGCTGAAAAGAAGACTGACGCTAAGGACGCTGAAA
>CAWVXY010000007.1:0-112274 GCA_963934295.1 uncultured Opitutia bacterium | reverse complement strand
TTTGCTCAGTTTTACATTAGCATTGTTGTGCGTTCTTCTTTTGTTTGCTATTCTGAAAGGATTAATAAAGTTGATCATGGTAGCGCTAATTTTAGCTGCCCTTTATTTTGGATATGTTTCTTTTCTCCAAGAAGAATACCCTTTGCCCAAGATAGATGATGATTGGGTTGACCAGTGGAATGAATGGATAGAACCTTATCGATCCATTGATTTAAATGTTACTTTTTTTGATGAACATCAATCGCCGGATTCAAATAAAACGGATTCTCCTAGGGAGTGATTGTGTTAGATACTTTATGAAATTACCCTGGCCTCTATATTTGGCATGGAAGCAACTTTTCCCCAGCCAAAAGAAAGTATCTTTTTTCTCGCTTTTGGCCGTTGTGGGTGTCGCTCTTGGTGTAAATGTAATGATTGTGGTCATTATCTTTATGCAAGGGTTTCAAAATAAATTTCGAAACGACATCATTGATGCTCAGGGTCATGGACGAGTTATTCAATGGAAGCCATCGAACGACTGGCGAGAACAACAAAAGAAAATAGCAGAACATTCCTCAATTAAAGCAGTAATGCCATATTTGCAGGGCCAACTTCTTCTACAAAAGGGAGATTATCATTCCATCCCATTTTCTATGGGAATTGAACCCGCTCCTGAAAGTCTGGTTCTTGATATTGATTCTTTTTTAACAGGTGGAGCAATGAAAATGAATGCCCATGACGCCGAAGATATTACTCCAGTTCCCACAATGGATGCTCTTGAGGACGATGTTATTTTTGTAAGTAAACAGGTGGCAAACCGTTTGGGAGTAAGACCGCCAACCATAATCCGCTTCCATGATCAAAATAATAGTCGAGGATCGGACTCTTCGACAGTTTCAGTTTCACGGCTTGATCCTTTTGTCGAGACGGGCGAATGGGAAGTTCAATTCATTAGTGAAGAGGAGTATCTTATAAGGGATGCAAGGACTGGTGATGAGATTAAATATTCCTTACAAGATGGACCTGTCGATAGAGGGATCGGTTATCCTATTTTCGAACCTTTAATCGGAGCCAAGCCATTTAGAAAAGCGGAATTGTTTAAATTTCAAGTTTTTAAGGGTTCTACAATCGAAGCTTTTTCTCCTTCTATGATTGAAAAGATTAAAGCGGATGAAATGATTCCACCACGAGAAGTTCGAATTGGAGGAATCTTTGAAGTTCCTTGGCAAGGGTTTCATACGGAAGCTCTATTCAGTACAATGCGTTTTATGCAGGATATGAGGGGCTATGAAGGCCGTATTGACGGCTTTTATTTAAGAGCGATTAAATCTGTTGCAAGTAACGAACGAGAATTAGCAAAGTCCTGCCAATCCTTAGAAGAATTTCTTGGTGATGGATGGGAAGTGGTACCTTGGTTTATTGAAAATGCCTGGTTCTTTGATTTATTAAAATTTGAGGAATATCTTATGATATTGATCATGGTTCCTATTGGCCTAGTTGCTGCATTTGCTATTGCCATTGCTTTGATGACTTCTGTTTTACGAAAGATTCGAGAAATTGGATTATTGGTTGCTATGGGAGGTGCCCGGTTTTCAGTGGGAGTAGTGTTTTGTTTGCAGGGATTTATTATCGGTATATTGGGCGCCGTTTTTGGGTGTGCTTTTGCATTGGTCTTTATGTATTTCAGAGATGAATTAATGACCTTTATTGTTAAGAATATTGCGGGAGAGGATGGACAGGCTGGGGTGTCTCAATTTTATGATTTTTATAGTTTGGAAATATACTATCCATGGGAATCTGTTGGAAGTTGTAATACATTCCTTTCTTTTGCTTTTTTTGCCGTTCTCGTTTCGACGTTAGCAGGTTTATTACCTGCTTGGCGTGCTACTCGTTTAAAACCAGCTGATGCTTTGAGGGGTGAGTAAATCGAACGACATTGTTCTGGAAGCGAAGGGTTTAGCGAAAAGCTTTCCTTTTGAAGATCGTAGCTTTGATGTTTTGGAAGATATTGATCTGAGTATTTCTGCCGGTCAATCTTTGAGTATTCGTGGGGATTCTGGATGTGGCAAGACAACTTTATTAAATTTGTTGGCTCGTATTGAAACAGGAGATCGTGGAGAGATAAGTTGGGGCAATCATAAAATGAGTGCTGCTTCGAAATGCACTTCTTCTGAGGCTTTAATGAGGGGTGAATTCCTGGGTGTTGTTTACCAAGCTTATTATTTAATTCCGGAATTAACTGTTTTGGAAAATGTACTCATTGCAGCAAGGTTGACAGGATCTTGTGGAAAAGAATCCCGGGCCAGAGCTCGTGAATTACTTTCTAGGATGGGAGTCGGAGAAAAAGAAAGACAGGTTCCGTCTAAACTATCCGGAGGGGAAAGACAACGGGTGGCCATTGCGAGAGCTTTAATTAACAAGCCCAAATTGATACTTGCGGATGAACCTACGGGTAATTTAGATGAAAGAACTGGTGGGGAAGTCATGGATTTACTATTGAAAAGTTGTGAAGGTGAAAATGCGTCCCTCATTTTAGTAACGCATAATCCATCTTTCGCACAAGCTACAGACGATTCACTTTTTTTAAAGAAAGGTACCTTACAAAATTATTAATCAATTTATTGTTATGGCTGAAAAAACATCAAAAAAAATAAAGTGTGGGGTCGCCGGGGTTGGTTATCTTGGTCAACATCACGCAAGAATTTATAATTCTTTAAATTCATGTGATCTGGTGGGTGTGTTTGATCCTAACCTTGAAGTATGCAGTCGCGTAGCAAATGATGAAAATTGTAAAGTGTTTAATAACTTAAAGCAATTGGGAGAAGAGTGCGATGTGGTGAGCGTGGTTTCACCCACAGATCTTCATGCAGAAGTTTCTATTCCTTTGATGGATTCGGGCTGTCATGTTCTGATTGAAAAACCATTGTGTGTCTCTTTAAGCGAAGCAGAGAGTATTCTCAATGTGGCTCAAAAGAACAGAACGATCGTACAGGTTGGACATATTGAACATTATAACCCTGTTATGACTTTCCTCGAGGATGCAGTAGAGCAGCCAAAATACCTTACCGTTGAAAGGTTGGCGCCTTTTCAACCAAGGGGAACGGAGGTGGGAGTGGTCCTTGATTTGATGATTCATGATATTGGTATAATCATGGCACTGGTTGCTTCCCCTATTTCCAAGGTTGACGCAATTGGTGTGCGAGTTCTTTCACCTACAGAAGATATTGCAAATGCTAGGATTTGTTTTGAAAATGGCTGTGTTGCTAATTTAAGTGCAAGTCGAGTAAGCGAAAAAAAGGCCCGTGAAATTAGAGTTTTTCAGGATAGTGGATATTTATCCCTCGATTTCATGAATCAAAAAGGACATCTAATTAAAAAAGATGGAGTGACTTTGAATAAACAGGATGTCCCGGTTGAGAAGGGAGAACCTCTTGCTTTAGAGCTGGAATCTTTTATTCAGTGTGTTAGCGGGGCTTTAACACCCAAGACTGATGGTGTGTTCGGAAAAACCGCTCTTGAAGTTGCTTTGTTAATTACAAAGCAAATTAACGCGACGATGTGAATTGATTGCAAATTTACAATTTAATTCACCTTCTGATCGATCGATCGATCTTTTGATTATTGCGGGTGAAGCTTCAGGAGATGAACATGGATCTTTACTTTTGGAGGATTTAACTTCTTCGCAACCTCATTTGAAATGTGCTGCTATTGGCGGGCCTGACCTTGAGAAAAAAGGTGCCTTTTTAGTTTATCCTTTGGTTAAGCACGCTGTTGTCGGTGTCATCGAGGTTTTGAAGAATTATCGGACTTTTAAACAAATTTTTTCGAATACGATTGAATGGATAAAAGAGCATAAACCTAAGGCCGTTCTCTTGGTTGATTATCCAGGTTTTAACCTAAGGTTAGCCAGAGAACTACAAAAAAATGGGATTTCTGAAAAGGGGGGAGGGCAGGTAAAAATTATTCAATACATTAGTCCTCAACTTTGGGCATGGAAGCCAAAGAGAAGATTCTTAATGGAACAGGTTTTGGATGGATTAGGTGTAATCTTTCCATTTGAAGTCGACTGCTACAAGGATACAAGATTGCCCGTCTCTTTTGTTGGGCATCCTTTTACGAAGAGTAATTATATATCTCCTGTTCATTATGAGTCTGATGGTCCGTTACTTCTTCTTCCGGGTAGCAGGCGTCAACCGGTAGAAAGAATTTTACCCATACTTCTTGATGCTTATGAGCAATTATTAATTCTTTATCCAAATTTGCCTGCACAGATCCCTGTTCCAGATTCAAGGATTCGAACAGTGGTGGATAAAATTTTATCTAAAAGAAAAAACTTAAAAGATAATATTCAAGTGGTTGAAGGGGGAACAATCCTTGTGGCAAAAGCAGCTATGATGAGTTCGGGGACAATGTCACTTTCCTGTGCATTGGCTGGAATTCCTGGTCTAATCGCTTACCGAGCTCATCCTCTCACATATTTCCTAGGGCGGATACTGGTAAAAGTTCCTTATTTAGGTATGGCCAATATTTTAATACCAGATAACCCGCCATACTCTGAATTCATTCAACATAATGCAAATGGAAGAAATTTGAGCCAATCGATGGCAAATATTTTGCGTGACACTCAGGCTCGAATTCAAGCAGAGCGGAATGCGAAAAAATTATTCGCTTGCCTGACTTCTGCTAAACAAAAATCTACTGTGGAATGGTTAGTTCAGGAAGCTTCCCTTACTTGAGTCATTTGCTCCCATAATTTTCGAGCCCTTCGGGCAAGTGCTCCTCTGCATCGGTCCACCTCTGAGATCCGAGATTTTAAATTTTCATTTGCGATGGCAGAGACATCGTCCATGTTATAAAGAAATACATTATCTATTTGAGAGACTTTTTCTTCAATGTTTCTGGGAACAGATGCGTCGACCAGAAACATGGGTTGGGAGGGTCTTTTGCTCATAGCTAGTTTGATGTCGTTAAAGTCAATCATTGTTTTGCCACTTGCAGTAGATGTAAGAACCACATCAAAATGATGAAGTGAGTCTTTAAACTGATTAAATGAAAGAGCGAATCCACCAAATTTTTCGGCTAACTCATCTGGTTTCCTTCGACTAAGGGGGCACCAATCAAAAGTTCGACCTGTTACGGTTATGGCTTGGGAACCTCTTGATTTAAAAGCCTCCATAGTACTTTCAGCGACTTCTCCTGCGCCTACCACAAGTAATCTACAATTTGATACTTTACCGAAGATTCTACGGGCAAGTTCACAAAGCACATTACCCAAATTTACCTGCCCCTTAGAAATACCAGTGTTTGTGCGGGCCCATTTTGCAGCTTGAAATCCCTTTTGGAAAAGTCGGTTTAACATTTTACCTGCGGCATTTCTTTTACAGGCATCATCGTAGGCTTTTTTTACTTGTCCCAGGATTTCGGTTTCCCCTATCATTTGAGAGTCAATGCCCGAAGTTACCTTAAATAAATGATTTATAACTTCATGATCATTTATTTGATAAGAATGCTTGCTTAAGAATTCAGGCTCGATTTTACGGAATTTACTTAGGTATAAATGCAGAGATTCTATGGAGAAATTTTCATGAGCGGCTCCATAAATTTCGGTTCGGTTACAAGTGTTGAGAAGCAGGTATTCATTTAATCCATCAATTTCACCTAAACCATGATAGAATTCATCTATTGATTCCGTGGGCAAACTAATACGTTCGCGGGCCGCAAGATCGGCTACTTGGTGAGAACTTCCTAAGAGGAGGAGAGAGTGGTTAGCGATATCACTCACAAGCTTTGTCCCTCTTGTTGAAGTTGTGGGGCATTATTTTGAGAATCAGTACCCTTTTTAGAATTTACTAGGGCAAGACTTGCGATAGCTAAAATTAATAAAATAATAGAGACTTTGGCAAATTTTGAGCCAAATAAATATTTGGTTATGTGAAGGAAAAAAACAGTAGAATAGCCAACCCAGAGTATGAGAGTGATAACTAGTTTGGAAACAGAGACAAACTCCGGATGGCGAGTCCAATGCATTCCTCCTACGATAATGGATATGGTAAGAAAAAGTACTCCAACTGAAAGAAGACGCCATCCTGCGACCTCCAAATCTTGAATAGGCGGAAGATACGATCCCAGTTTGTCAAATTTACGCGAAAGAAGTGCTTTTCTTTGTATTAAATACATTCCACTTACCACCGCTAAGAGTGAAAATAATCCATAACTAAAAATTGCGATGGACGCGTGTAGTTCAATCCATGGATTAGAGAAGAGTTTTTGATAGTTTGGAGCCAGCCAATATGCAGGGTCACTTTTAGGCATTGCAAGAGATAACCAGCCCGCCCCAAAAGCGAGACCCGCACAAAAGGAACCAAGCAAATCGAGTTTCCAAATAATCCTTATAATAAGAAAAGCCAGTATCAAGGACCAAAGGATGAACTGAATTCTCTCTAATCCATTTCCTAATGGACATCCATGAACTTCTAAACCACGTAAGTAGAGTGCCTTGGTATGGATAATAAATCCTAAAATAATTGCCGCCAGAGGTCCTTCTTGTAATGGGGCCCAATTTATTCGAAAAGTCTTGAGGAAACCAACGAGGAAGGCCAATCCGTAGAGCCCGCCTGCAATCCATAACAGGTCTCTGGCTTCATTGAAGTTCATAATAAAAGAATGGAAAGAATACTAATCGTTGAACAGGGCAGTGGGAGTAAAATAGGTAGTATGCGTTTTGAGCTAAAGTTGAATCAGGCTGTTTGGTGAACAGGCGTTGATCGAAAATATTCTCTCATTGCTGAACAATCCTTGCCTTCACAGTTAATACAACAAGGACGAATTTTTGAGGTGCAATCTTTATTCAGGTGTTCGATCACAAGTTGCGTACACAAATCGATAAATTTTTCCTCTAAATTAAAACAATCTACACGGGAAAAGTGATCCACAACTTCATCGGCATAACCTTTGAATTCAATATCAATTTCATCAAGTGTCTCGATATGATCCGTGGTGAAAGCTATCGGTACCATAAGAATAGCTTTCTGTTTTGTTTCCCTAATTACATCAGGGGTGCCAGGAGTAAGCCATTTTGTTCTTTGTGGACCCACTTTGCTTTGCCAAGCCAATGCACCTTCGTGGTTCATTCCTTTGTCCTTAAGGATTTTATCTATTCGTTTAAAGGAACCTGTAATTTCTTCATTATATTTGTCACCTTTTTCAAGACAGTAAGACTCAGGTAAACTATGGGCAGAGTAAATAATTCTGATGTCTTCATCTTGTAAATCGTGTTGCTTTTTCATTTCCTCAAATTTCCTTTTAATAAGAAAAGCCCAGAGTTCGGAATAGTCATCCCTGTCCCACCATTGATCAATTACAGAAATCTTATTCTTTAATTGTGTGTCGTTTCGTTGATTGAGCCAACGATAGGCGTCACAAAGTGAGGAACCACTAGTAGAGCAGCTATGTTGAGGGTATTGTGAAAAAAGAATAATCCGTTCTGCATCTTTCAGGTCATTGATCATTTGACCAGTTCGCGGTTCTGAGTAGCGAAATCCAGAAACACAAACATGAGGAGCGGACTCAGGATTAATTTTGTCAAGTTTACGAGAAATTTGTTCTCCCTGTTTTTCCATTAATTTTAGAGTGGGCGAATATTGACCAATTTCAGCATAACGTTCCTTGATTTTCGGGGTACGTCTCCAAGCAATGAAGTTACCCAAAATTTTCTGAAACGGAAGTTTAAGCAATTCCCTATCTTGGAAAAGTTCTTTGAGGTAGGGGTGAACCTCTTCTGGATTTTGAGGTCCTCCCATATTTAAAAGGATAACAGCGGTTTTGGCCGATGCGGTTGATTCTTTTGCAGACATATTATTTTTGGATATTAGAATTACGAGTTGCTATGCAGAACAAACAAACATTAAACCCTATAGACTCAATCTTTCCAAGTAAAAGGATGATATTTAGAATTTTAAAATGATTGGGGATCGAGGCAATTGGGTAGAGAGACTCCATTCAAGTGGCCTCCTCTGAAAAAGAGTCCCGGGTTCTTTATTGAAAGGTTTTCTGCTATTTTTTTTCTTTCTTGCATCCCTTGATCAGGGAGTGGAATTGCATTTTTCCATTTTTTGATTTCCACAAAGATTGGGTCTCCTTTGATTTTTAAAAGATGAGTAAGTTCATTTTTAACTAAGGATAAAATTGATGATTCAGGTAGGTTGGCTAACTCCGGGTTCCTTTCTCCACCCACAAATGTGGTTAATAAAATTTGTCCATCTGGAGCTCGTCCGGGAAATAGGGTACTTGAAAAAAGCGTGCCAAGAATATTTAAATTTTCCACCTCGGGTACAAGAAAACCAAATCCATCCAATGGATGTTTAATATTTTCTTTTTTGAACCCGAGATAAACTAAGGCCAATGGATAATGAGGAGCGGATGAAAGCTTTAAGATTTCTTCATTTTCTTTAATCCCACTCCAATCAATTGTAGGGATTTTATGTGATGGGATTGTTGAATATACTTCATCAAAGACTTCATTAATGATTTCATCTGATTCATTTTTAAAAGTAATTCCCCAGCGCCCTTGGTCCGGAAATATTTTTTGAACGGAATGCCTAAGAAATATTTCATCATTTATGGAAATACTTAAATTTCTAACAAGTTCCTCCATTCCTTGATGATAAGAAATAAGGCGCGCTTTTTTTAAATTCGGATTATCCTCTTTTTTCGATAATTTGAACATGCCTAAAATAATAGAACGATATTTTTTTTCTATATCCCAAAGCTTTGGAAAGGCTTGCTTTAAATTTAAACTTTCGGGCTTTGCGGCATAAATTCCAGAGATAAAAGGGTTTGCTCCGTAAGCAAGTGCTTCTTTTCCCAGTCTACGAGAAATAAAAGATGCCACTGTTTCCTGTTCTGAATTTTTTGCTCGGGAAATAAAAGGTTCAAGAAGTAGGCGAAATTTTCCTTTAAATGAAAGAAACGGACTCGTTATAAAGGAAAGAAAACTATGCGGAAGATCGATGATTTTACCATCCCGTACAATCATTCTTTTATTTGCTAGTTTATTGGCGTCTAAGCAACTATTCCATGCATTGTGATCTTCCAGTATTTTCTTGGTTTTTTTTAACCGAACATTCAGGGTATTTGCACCAAAGTCTAAAAGGAAGCCGTTAATTCTTTTTGATTGAACCACGCCGCCAGTTCGATTTTGAGATTCAAACACTTTTACATTATGCCCTGCCTTTTTATGTTTAGAGGCTAAGGTTAGGCCTGTAATTCCTGCTCCTATAATAGCGATATGTTTCATTCTTGTCATTTCATAACTAACAAATTGCTTTGAGCTTGGCAAATATTAGAAAGTTCATTGAGTAAAGTTGTATGGATGAAGTTTTGAATTGTCTGAAAATAATTACCAACCCTAAAGGTGAAAATGTGGGAAGTTTACCCCGTGCGCTTAAGTCATTGGATGAAATAGCACACAACTCAAATGCTGATTTGCACCCAAGATTAAAACATTTTCTTCAAAACCGGAGTTACGAAAAAGCCTTAATTTGGTTAAATAATGGTGAACCGGATAAGGGAACCTGTGGCAAATAATTAAAATTTTGAGCAAAAGAAAAAAAATTTCAACTGATAATGTGAATCAGGATTTTTCTGATTCCCCGTTCTCTTCGCTCGATACAAATGGTCTTCCTAATGTGTCTAGCTCGAGTTCTAAAACTTTACCTGATAAACATAAACCTAAAGCTAGGGAGAGGTTGGGGCAGGGGGAGAGGCTTGAGATTAGACGAGAAAAAAGTGGGAGAGGGGGAAAGACTGTAACCACCATTCAAGGTTTTCCTTCTTATCTTGGTGCATCCAAGAAATCTATGACATTGAAAACCTTGAAGACCAGTTTAGGCACTGGAGGTTGCTGGAACCAAAATACGATGGAATTACAGGGTGATCGGAGGAGCGAAGTTTATAACTGGCTCAAGGAATCAGGATTTTCACCGGTACTTGCCGGTGGCTAATATCAGAATTAAGAAGCTGTTTGTTTCTCACCTTCGTGAGATACAGAGTCAGTATTTTCCTTCTTTGTCTCTTCAGTTTTACTGAAGTCGTGATCTTCAATAGGTTCTTGATTCATTACATCGCTTATATCTTGTTCCCAATCATTTTTAGCCTTGCGGAACTCATTAACTCCTTTTCCTAATGATCTAAAGAGCTCGGGTACTTTCTTCGCTCCAAATAAGAGAAGAACGATAAGAAAGATGAGTATAATTTCTCCGCCACCGAAATTTCCGATGAAGGCAAGTGAATGAATTGGAGAGGTGATCATGAAAACAATCTATAATTAGGTACTAGTTGAAGCAACTTTTTTGTCTTTAATATTAAATTCTTTATTTGAGGGGTGTTTTAAAGACCAAGTTGTCTGAGAGCTTCAGGTTTTGGTTTGTTAACTGAGCTTTGATCAGCCTCAAAGAAACCATGGAGTTGTCGGATACGGGTAGGATGTCTCATTTTTCGTAATGCCTTAGCTTCAATTTGACGAATCCGTTCGCGGGTTACCTTAAATTGTCTTCCCACTTCTTCTAAAGTTCTACTGTAGCCATCTTTAAGACCAAATCGTAAGGATAATACATTACGTTCACGTTCTGTGAGCGAATCGAGGACATCAATGATTTTTTCACGAAGTAAGGAATAGGCGGTCATATCGTAAGGATTTTCTGCTCCTTTATCTTCAATGAAATCACCAAAATTGGTGTCGTCACTATCTCCCACAGGGCTTTGTAACGAAATCGGCTGTTGTGCCATTTTCATAATACCCTGTACTTTCTCAAGGGGTAGACCCATTTCAATAGCAACTTCTTCGGGTGTCGGTTCGTGTCCTAATTCCTGAATGAGCTGTTTTTGAACCTGCATAACCTTATTCAAGGTCTCAATCATATGAACAGGAATTCTTATGGTTCTAGCTTGGTCTGCAATAGAGCGGGTAATTGCCTGCCTGATCCACCAAGTTGCATAAGTAGAGAATTTGTATCCTCTTCTATATTCAAATTTTTCTACGGCTTTCATCAGTCCCATATTTCCTTCTTGAATCAAGTCAAGGAAGGATAAACCACGATTGGTGTATTTCTTCGCAATTGATATGACGAGTCGAAGGTTAGCCTCCACCATTTCAGTTTTCGCACGGTGAGCTTGTCTCATATTAAGGCGAAGATCCTTAATTAACTGAGCCAGGGACTCTGGTTCCATTTTAAAACGAGTGCGGGCACTTTCCAATTCTTCTCTGACCCGGTCCATTTTAACACCCTTACGTTTTACTTTAACCGCATCCTTTTTAGCAAGTTCGACATTGTGCAAGTTGCGGGAAATAGCTTTTAATTCAGGGTTTATTTGACTTAAGAAATCTTCAAACACCTTTAATTTAAGGCAACATTTCTTAAAAATGGGTGCCAATGTGGCTTCGTAGTTTTTAAAGCGGGTAGTGGAACGCTTTCTTTGTGTTTCGTCATTTGCGTTTTCAATGCTTATCCATGCATTATTAATTTTTCGAACTGAGTCTTCTAACGCAACCACCTGCTTGGCTAAGTTTTTAAAATAGGATTCCCGACTATCAATTTTTTTGTCCAATACCACACGATCAAATCGTTCTTCGCGGGCAATTAATCTTTTGCAAATATCCAACTGGAAATCAGCAGTTAAACTTACGGAATAGATAATTTTAAGTGCTGAGCTTTCTGCGGTTTCAATTCTTTTGGATATATCTACCTCTTCCTCTCTGGACAGGAGAGGAACCTGTCCCATTTGTTTGAGGTACATGCGAACAGGATCATCGAGCATGTCACTTTGGTTGGACCGGGCAGTCTCTTCTTCGCTTTCTTCTTTTTTCTTTTTGAATTTATCTACTTCATTAGAGTCGAGAAGTTTAATCTCCAAATTATTAAAAATGGAGATAACATTTTGAAGTTCCTCAGGTTGGTTGGCAATTTCAGGTAAAGATTGATCAATATTCTTGTAAGTCAGATAACCTTGTTCTCTCGATAAATGGATTAGTTCCCGAACTTTTTCTGTAACTTCATCATTTAAAGCGTGGGGCTCGATATTCTTATCGATTTTTTTCGCAATTTCTTTGGCGGTTACTTTACCTTTCTTAGGGAGAGTTTTGGTGGTTCCTGTCTTTTTAGCTTTGGGTGAATCCGTTTTTGTTGCTTTTACAGGAGATTTTGCCTTGGTCGTCTTGGGCGAACGCGTGGCAGTCTTGGCAACGGATGCTTGCTTAACTTTTGCTTTAGTAGATGAAGCTTTCTTCACCGGTGTCTTTTTAGTTGTTGTAGTACTTTTAGGTCTAGGCATGAGAGTAACGGGTGTGCTGGTCAGATAAAATTAATTTGGGTGGATTTTTGCGGTGTTTACGAAGTTGTTGAAGTTTTTCTCTAAGCGAATCTATGGTGCTATCTGCATCACTTGGTTGATCGAGATTGTCCAGGATCTCCTTTTCTTTTTGTTTGATGGAACGAATAAAAAGAGCAAGGAGGCATTCGTTTGTATGTTGGAGAAAAGCATTCTCGTCAAATGAGGAAACTTCCTGAAAGAAATTTTGTTGAAAAGCTGTTCTCTCCAAGTCATCTTCGAGGAATTCTTCCATACGGTTGGACTCAACCGGACCATCAGCTTTAGTTTCCGCCATGATTTTAGCCAAAATCCTCCCCGCTGGTATATCGAGGTTAAGCCAAGTAGGATCGAAAATTTGGGCAAGCGGGCTTGCAACTCTGTCATCATGCAAAAGGCAGAATAATAAATCATCTTCCGCAGTTGTCAAACGCGGAGAAGACTTTTGGGAAGAAATTTCTTCCATTTTGGTGTAGCCGCCCTTGTACCTTGGTTTCTTGGATCGGTTAAAATTATTAAATTCCTCGTTCATTGTTTGAAACGAAACCTTCAAGTGTCGGCTCAATTCTTTGAGGTATGTGTCCTTCATAATCAAAGAGTCAACTTCGGAGATGGAGGAAAAGATTAAGCTGCTGACTGATTGTATCTCAGAGGCTTGAGGATTACTTTTGCCCTTTAATTTATACCGTACTGCGAATTCGATAGAGGAAACTCCTTTGTCGATAATGTTTTGTAATTTTTCGCTCCCTTGCTCCAACAGAATTTGGTCGGGATCTTTTCCTTCTGGTAAGGTTGTGAAACGAGCATCAAGACCCACCTTCAAAAATGTTGGGATATAACTGAAAGCGGCTTTCTGTCCAGCTTCGTCTCCGTCCAATATGCAGATTATGCCTTTGGGGTTTGATTTTCTTAAGAGAATTGCCTGAGATTCTTTAAATGCAGTTCCCTGCGGAGCAATGACAGTTTTGAAGCCTTCTAGCCAACATCGAATGGCATCGAGTTGCCCCTCCACCAGGACGAATTCTTTATTTTCGTTAATTTCTTTATTCGCTAAATGAAGGTTAAAAAGTAAATCTCCTTTTAAAAAGATCGGAGTTTCAGGAGAATTGACATATTTAGGAGATTTCCGATCCCCCCAAGTGGGTGTGACTGAAAGTTGCCTGGCAGTAAAACCACAAACTCTACCAATTTTTTCTCTAATAGGTATCATTAACCTTCCGCAAAACCTCGATGCAAATTGTCCGGATTGTTTTTTTTCGTTAAATAAGCCTGATTTACTTAGCACTTTTTCAGTAATGCCTTTTTTTTCGAGATATTTACCAAGAGAGAAGCGATCAACCGGAGCGTAACCGATTCCAAATGTTTTTGCGTCTTCAAGCGAAAACCTTCTTTCAGTTAGCCAATAATCCTTGGCCACTTTGCTGTCATCGTCATCCTGACTAAATTGTTCAGCAAACCAAGACATAGCCAATTCATTTACATTATACAAATCGGATTTTATAGATTTTCGATAGGTATGTTTTGTTCCAAGAGCATTTTCTGCATATCGGATTTGAATACCAAACCGATTCGCTAAAAATTCAATGGCTTCAGGGAAAGTTAAATTCTCAACTTTTTGAACAAAAGAAAGGGCGTCGCCTTTTTCACCGGAACTGAAGCAATGAAAAAAACCTTTAATCGAGTCCACATAAAAAGATGGTGTTTTTTCTTGATTGAAGGGACTTAATCCGACCCATTTAGATCCACTTTTTTTGAGGGGAACATAGGGATTGATTAAATCAAAAAGATCGACTCGGTCCTTGAGTTCTTCGACAAAATTTTCGGCAAACATGGGCATAATCAAAATAGTTCCATCAAAGATTTTGTATTTTGATCAATTCCATTTCCGCTTGATGATACAACCCACTACCTTCTGGCACAACAGTGAGCAGTTTTCGATATAATATTCCGGCAGTTACGGGCATTCTTTCGACATGGTGATACCGACGAGCTAATTGCCATAGAATCTCTCCAGAATCAGGAAACCTTTCATGAGTTTTTTCCAATTCCCTAAGGTATCGCGAGGATGATAGGGTGTCGCGGGAAATATTTAGGTAATCAATTCGAATCTGTAAGTCTGTTGGGTTATGACGTATAGCTTCAAGAATAGTCATTTCTGCTTCACGAATTTCTCCCAACTGAAAGTGTGACTGAGAAGATAAGCGCCATGCTTCCGAATTTGCCCCATCGTTTTTTAATGCATTTCGTGCATGTAATAATGCGGTGGAGTAATTACCTGAAAGGTATGAACTCCAGCCTAATTCAAGGGCAGTCGGTTGAATAACTTCCGTCTCAGTTGTGGCAAATGCATCTGCTAGACTAGTTGTAGAAGGAGGGGAAGCTTCGTTAGTCTCGGGCGTGTTATTTTTTTCGGGAATATCTTCTGGGGTTTCAGAAAAGATAGGAGTAAGTTTCGGACCGCTCGAGATTACGGGCTCTTCCACTTGTCTTTTTTTTCGCAAAAGTTCTTGAATGAGTTCACTGGTTGATAGGTTTTGAACCACAATTCCTCTTTGATTAAATTCGGTAAGTCTTCTTTTTATAAGTAGGTTCGCATATCGATCATTTTCAGACACATTATTGAGTGTTCCCGGAAAGGATTTTTCGATAGCTAAGAGCAGTGTTTCGACTGAACTTTCATCTCCGGTTTCGAATTTCATACGAAGCAAGCCTATAAGAGGAGGTGCGGTGGGTGAGCTTTCCAATTTAGCCGATTTTCGAAACCAATATTCTGCTTTTACATAGATTTTTTTCTTTAGGTATAGGTTCCCAATAAGCAGACTATCTTCTGCATTTGTTAAATCGTTTGATTGTTCAAAGGCATTGAGTGAATCGGTATCTTTTCCATTTTGAGCAAGAATTCTAGCTAGATCGAGTCTCGTTTTCTTATCATCGGGATATGCGTCAAGGTAATCAACATATCTTTGTGCCGTTGATTCTAAGTCACCAGCTAATTTGTAAGCTTGGGCAGATTCCAAGAGTAAATCTTTGGAGGCATTAGAGGAGATTGCTTGGTCGAAGCGGAAAGCTGCAAGTGAAAACTGTTTGTTTTCTGTAAGAGATCGTCCAAGTTGGATAAGAATCTCGGGGGAGTCGGGAAATTCTTGGTTATACTTTCTTAGAATCTCAATTGCTTCTTCAGGCTTATTCTCAACTCTTTTTTGTATGGCATCTGTGAGATCAGGAAATGCTTTTTTTTCATCTGTAGGAGCTTGAGCGGAGTTCTCAATTTTCTCTTCACCACAACTAAAAATGATCAGCGAGATTGACGCAAACGAAACGATCCTTAAGCATATTTTAGTAAAGCACATGATTAATATTTTTCAAAGGATAGTAAAACGTCAAGCAATGGTCTATTTTTTATTTCTATATTTTACCTTTCTTGGTAATTGTATTTGGGGTGCGGAACCTTCTCCGGTTCCCCAAATTGATAATGTAAGTGTGAAAATAAAAGATAGTCGGTCGGACCATGTCTTTCGAGCACAAAGAGTCAATGGACAGTATTTACAGTATTTAAATAAATTAATTTTAGAGGCAGAAAAAAATGGCGGGCCATATATATCCCCTAGCCAATTTCCTAATATCGCCATCAAAATAAAAACGATTCATGCTCCCGGGCACCAAGTAAGTACTGAATTACTGGATGCTCTGTTAGGTTTTTTATCAGGTCGAGGATTTCGCTCTGACCAAATTATGATTGTGGATCGGGATCAGAAATCTCTTATCCAAGCAGGATTTTATTCAAAAAGTGAAAAAAATGGCTTTTATGGGAAATACAGGACTTATTCTTCATCTAGTAATATTTACTTTGATTCTGAATGGTTTCATGATAGCCCAATGCCACCAACAACCCACGATCGGTCTAGGTTTTTCCTCGAATACCCAAAAGAAAGAAAAAAGCGTATGGAAGAAGAAAGAAAAAGCTATCTTCCTAGTATACTTTTTTTAAAAGATGTGTTTTGGATTAATCTTTCTGTGGCTACAGATCATATCAATCTTGGGATTGATGGTGCATCTTCAAATATGACAACAGGAGCGATCTCCAATTATCAACGATTTCTGGAAAAACCAACGCTTGGTCCTGCTGCGGTAACTGAAATTTTAGCTATTCCAGAAATTTGGGAAAAAAGAATTTATTCGATCTTAGATCTTAGCCAGTATCAATTTGCAAATGGAGGCCAATTTGATGCGGAATTTTTAGCTTCTAATCCAACTCTACTATTGAGTGAAAACCCTATTTCAATAGATTTTACAGCATTGAGTGTGTTGAAAGATATTCGGAAGAAGAATGGATTTATAGAAAGGGATGAAAGTCAGCTTTTGCTTTTTAAATATGCAAAAGAATTAGGCCTCGGAGAAATGAATAAAGTTCGTGTGTTTGATGTTTTTTAGACTTTTCCAAAGTTTTTTATTCTGGGTTTTCAAAAATGTAGTGTTTTGTTGGGTTGGAATTGTAGTAATTTGGGGCTTTCAAAATAAAATCGAAGCACAGGATTGGAGTAATTGGCTTGGCCCTAATTATGATGGTTCAACTAATAATTTGGTTGTTAAGCTTCCTTCAGTGGGAAAGGAATACAGCGTAAGGTGGAAAAAAAATATTGGTGGTGGCTGGTCCTCTCCTATTTTAAAAAAGAGCTCAGTTTATTTACATGAACGAAAAAATGGGGAGGAGTACATTAGCTGCTTTGATTTAAAGAATGGAGATGAGCGGTGGAACTTTTCTTATCTATCTGCATATCGGGATAGTTTTGGTATGTCAGATGGCCCTCGATCAACACCCGCTATTTATAAAGGAGTTATTGTTACCCATGGCCCTCAAGGTATGGTTCACGCATTGTCAGTAGAGGAGGGTAAACTTATTTGGATGCGAGATCTAAAGAAAGATTTTTCATCCCCCAAGGGTTTTTTTGGCCGTTGTTCATCTCCGCTAATTTTTGAAGACAAAGTAATTTTAGATGTCGGAGGACCTTTATGTGGCTTGGTTGCACTATCATTAAAATCTGGTAAAACTTTATGGAAGAGCGAATCCCATGGAAATGATTACTCTTCACCTGTTCCTTTTTTGAACGCCCAACAGGATTTGTGCTTGGCATTTATGAGGGATGGTTTTTTTGCAGTTAATTTGGTAAATGGGCAAAAGAATTATTTCTCTTCCTTTCGCTCGCCAATCGATGCTTCCGTGAACGCGGCAAGCCCATTAGTTTTAGGCAATAAAGTTTTTATATCATCTTGCTACGAAGTTGGTGCAGGACTCTGGGAATATCGAAAAGGGGAGGGTAGTGAAAAAAAATCTTTTCAGCAGGTTTGGAGAAAAAACGATATTCTTGACTGCCACTTTTCCACTCCGGTAGGCCATGGCGGTTATCTTTACGGTTTTCATGGAAGGCAGGAGAGATCGCCAGTTTTACGCTGTGTTCGGGTTAAGGATGGGCAAGTTCAATGGTCCGAGGGTTCATTGGGGACAGGGAATCTAATTCGAGTTGAAAATAAAATTTTAACAATCACTGAAAAAGGAGAATTAGTAATCTTCTCAACAGATTTTTCGAAATTTAAGCTTCTTTATAGACAACAGGTGTTGGGAACAGGAGTTAAAAGTCATTTCGCAGTTGCTGATGGAATGCTTGTTGCTCGAGATAGTAGGCGTTTAATATGCCTTGATCTCAAATCATATAATTGAATAAAAAAAAAGGTTTTCCTACTCCAATTTCAAATATTACTAAATAGGTTAGCTTGGACCTAATTGGGGGAATGATTTTGCTATATCTAACTGGTCTCCCATTTGCTTCTGAAGTTTAAGCAAAAGTGGGAATAATCTAAGCTTTAGTTTTTGCCCTTTGCCCGTAGAGGCGATGTCGTTTTTCTCATCTGGGTCTTTGGAAATGTCAAATACTCGAATGAGTGGAACATTGGGATAAACAATAAGCTTTATGTTATTCTTTGTGATGGATCTTTGAACATTTAAATAGGCTCCGTATATTTCATTATAAGGAGACTTTTTAGTCTCGCCCCGAGCAAGAGGAAGGATGTTGTTAAACTCAACATGTTTAGGCTTTTCGATTTCAGCAATTGCTAAACTTGTTGCCATGACATCCTGCAGATAGATGGGTGCGGATACTACTTTTCCCTTAGGTATGTCAGGACCTTTGATAATAAATGGGACACGTGTACTGTGTTCATAAAGATTTTGTTTTCCGAAGAGTCCATGATGTCCTACGGCAAGACCATGGTCAGCAGAGAAAAAGATATAAGTATTTTCCTCCAAACCGGATTTCTTTAGGCCATCGAGAATTTTTCCAATCTGTTCGTCCATGTGCGTAATAATTGCATAGTATTCCTGCCTGTGAACTTTAACAGAATGTTCCGTTCTGGGCATTGGTCCAAGTTTCTCATCTCTTAGATTGTGGCTGCAGGCTATTTTGTCCTTGTGTGGATACATTGGTAAGAAATTAGAAGGAATTTTAATCCGTTTAAGTGGATATTTATCAATGTATGCTTGGGGGGCTTGCCTTGGGTCATGAGGTGCATTGAATGCAATATAAGCAAAGTAAGGATTTTTATCGGAATGCTTTTTCGCTTGGGATAAAAAATGAAGTGCATCATCAGCGACTACTTCGCTCCAATGCTTGCCTCCTTTCCAGAATCCCTCGAATTTAGGATCGGATGGATCCCATGGATCAGGTTCTCCTGGGATTGGACGATTATAGCCGGCTCGAGTTTGATTTGGCATTCCTCCCCGTATGTTACGTGTAACATCAAAACAGTTTTCAGCATTTGCCCGAACATGCCACTTGCCGGTCATATAAGTTTTGTACCCAGCAACTTTCATATTTTCAGACCAAAACCTTCCAGCCTCCCGCTCTGCTTCGGCTACTTTTGATGCTTTTTCTGCTCGCCAAAGAAAGCGCCCTGTGTGGAGCATATGCCGACTTGCTACGCAGACTGCCCCACTCCATGAACCCATATTGTAAGCACGGGTGAAGCTGGTCCCAGACTGCATGAGACGGTCCAAATTGGGTGTTTCAATATCAGTTATTCCAAGCTGTCCAATAGTCTCGAAGCACTGGTCATCCGCAAAAATAAAAAGTATATTAGGCTTTTGATTAGAGAAAATTTGGGATGTGAAGATTAAGAGCAAAAACAAGAGTTTGAAATTCTTTAGATAATACATAATCAGAATCCTTTAAAACATTATGGTTTTGGCAATGAATAATATGCAGTTTTGCTAAAAATCTTTTAACGAGAAGATTAATAACCAAAAAAAACTCGTCAATAAGACGAGTTTATCATTTTGAAATTTTGAAATGAATTACTTCCTACAATCATGCATCACTCTAAGCCAAATTTCGCGCAGGTCATGCAGTCGAATATTCGATTCGTTTTGGTAATTAATTAAAACTTTTTCAGATTGGTGAGTAAACAAACGATTCAAGCGAAGTGATTCATTTAACGCTGAATGTGCTTTTTTGAAATGACAAACAGCTAATAAGTAATCTCCCAAGTCCAAACAACCGGCTGCTAGCAAAGAATGCCTTTCTCCATCGGAAAGACTGGCAGAATAACTCCATGCTAAGTGGGGAGCTGGTTGATTACGATTATTCCGCATGAAGTGTTCCCATGAATTTCTTAAATAGGCGTAAAGTCCGATAGAGGATAAATATATGGGATGCCTATGGATCGTGTATGGGGCCATATTTTTTAGCTCTTCCATCTCGACTGGTCGTAGTTGTTTGATTTCCTCTTCGTTAAGTTCTTCATCGATCGATGACCAATCATCTCGGTGCCATCCCATTATAGCCGCCGCTGCGTCTAAACGATCGGGATCTTCAAAAACTTTATTGTAAGCTGAAATAAATCTAGATACATCCTTATCTGCATTTCGCAGAAATTTCTGCCAATCTGCTTCATTCCACGCAACATCTTCATTTTCTTCCCATTCTCCCTCGTTGTTATTTTCAAACTCGTATTGGCTCATTTATAATTTGTTGCGTTAATAATTAGGAAACTGACCTATTTTACATTCCCATTATAACTATGAGTAGGTCAAATATTTTTTTTCTTTTTAGGATTTTATTTTAAGATACTCTATATGTTATGTTTAGATTATTAGTCACATATTCTGGAAATGTACAGGGTGTCGGATTTAGATGGAAAGTACTGAATATTTCTAAACCATATAAAATAACAGGATATGTAAAAAATCTCCCGACGGGAAAAGTTGAAACACTAGTTGAGGGAGAAAGAAAGGCTGTTCTTAAAATGATAGAAGAAATTGACGAAAAACTTAAAGACTTTTGGGCAAAAAAAGGGGAGGAGCTAAAAAGTGGGAAAGCACATTATGAGAAATTTGAAATCAAATATTATTAAGGAATGCATTGATTAAGACTAAGCAAGGCCATTGCAGTGCCATATTGTCGATGATAATTATAAAAGGGGAAATCCCACCACGATCCGTCTTTTTCTTGTAGCGGAATTAAAATTTTGGATAGTTTTTGTTGATAGTGCGGGCGGTCTGCAAGTGGAAGTTGCTCTACACAGAGAGATGCGTAAAGGTGTCCATAGTAAAAAAAATACCCAGCGACCGCGAACCAAGATTCATGAGGTACTGGTCTTTTTCTTGCCACATCCAGCCATCCGTTTCTTTTGATCAAGCGATCCAAGCATAATTTATGAATTTCTGTGGTGATACTTTTTTCACCCCAAATTTGAAGAGCTAAATTGCAGGCATGGGACCGCCCAAGACTTCCCCCCGGTCGATTAATTCCACGTCTGGGTCTATATTTTAGATATTCACCATACAAATAACTATGGTCTGGTAGGCGTTGTCTTCGAATGGCGTCCAAAGCTTTTTCAATTATTTTAATGGGGACATCGATTCCAACATTTTTGGCCTCTCTTAACGATATCAATACGGTGGCATTTACAAAAGATATCGAAGATCCAGAAGGTTGTTTTGTTTGAGCATTAAAGTCATAATAACCCCAACCACCGTCGATTGATTCGTATTTCGCAAGCATGGAGATTTGGTGAATAATAAGATCTCTAATTCTGGTTTTGAATTTAGATCCATATGATGTTTGGTGTAACATAGCCAAGGCTTGAATTCCGTAAGCGTGAGACCAAACATTATAGATTGCCATGGGGCTTGCTCTTCGAAGTTCTCCAAGATTTTTGAGGAGATAGTCTCTAGCTTTTGATATGGTGTTCTTGTACGCGGGATTGTTGGATTGAATATGAAGCAATGCATTTAGAGATAGTGCAGATACAGCAAGACGAAAAGCCCGATGCGAACCTGGGACAGGAGCAAAAATATTTAGTCCTTTTGTTTGATGAGGTGAGCCCCATGAACCATCCTCATTTTGATTCTCTTTAAGAAAGCTTGATCCTTTTTCAATAGCAGTAAAGATATTTAATGGAGATTGTTTTTCATTATGGTTTTTTTCCTGAGAACCAAAAGAAATAAAAGGCAGAGCAAAAAACAGGAAAAATGGCAGAATTTGATTCATCCGTAAGGATAGGGCGGAATAAAAAATTCTAATGTCGCTCAAAGTTCTGGTTTGTCTTTAAGCACTTTTGTGTTGTTACGAATGCCATCTAAAATCTCAATATTTGAACCAGATTTTTTACCCGTTTTTACTATTTTCTTTGTTGGTTTCTGATTCGAATTAAGGATGTAAATATATTTTATTTCTGTGTCATGATCTTCTTGGAATACGGATGCTTGGGGAAGCGTTAATGCATTTTTCTTTTCGTAAGTAATTATTTTAAGTGTACAGGATGTTCCTGGCAGAGGTAGTGGTTGTTTTTTGGGGAATTCAATATTTACAATCGCATCATAAGATTCTGGTGATGTTGGAAATTTGAGCACTTCCTTAATTTGTGCTTTTAACTTCAACTCGGAATGAGTTCCTGAGACAATCAAACCATCCTTAAGTTTAGAAATTTCAAGAAGGTTTTTTTCAGGAACTTTAATTTTGGCTTGAATTCGATTACCGGGGCATATCGTAACAAACTCTTCGAAAGGTTTGAGTAGTCCGCCGGTTTTTAATTTTGCTTCGAAGAGTTTTGTTCCTGACCATTTGCCTGAATCAAAAGTCCCCACAAATAAACTCCCTTTAATCGGTGCAGAAGCTTGTAATTTGTTTAAATCTTTTTCTAATTTTATTTTGTTCTCCAACAAATTTCTTTTTCCCTCCTCAATCTTTTTGATTTCGAGTCTTTTTTTCCTTATCTCCGCAGGTTTAATAATGCGGTTTGCGTTGATAGTAAGTTTCTTTTTGTTAAATGCATCCTTTTTGGTCGATTCAGATTGGGGGATTTCGAATTTAAGACGTTTGTCCTTGCGAATTTTGGCTCCTTCCAAGGCAAATTTATATCGATTAACCTCGTTTTGAGTTCGAATAAGAATTATTTCCTCTGTTTCTTCAGTTAGATCGTCTGCCTCATACATTTTTTTGAGTTGGTTTAATTCTTCGACCAAATAGGAAAGATTCTCCACATATTTTTTTAGGTCATAGGCGGCAGATTTTTTTTCATAAGGTAAATCGATTTCCTTGAAATGGCTATAATCTTCCTGATTGAATTTTTCCATCCGGTCTAATTCCTGAAGTTCAATTTTATTTACTTCTTCATCTCTTTTTAATTCAATGGAGAGGATTTCTTGATTCAAATTAAGAATGGCAAGTTCATGCTTAATTTCGAGTAGTTTTTTTTGAATTTTGGACAAATCTATTTTGATCAAGTTATCCCCTTTTTTAACATGTTTTCCATGAGTCGGTGGATTCACGACTTTAATCTCGCTCCACGATTGGGTATTTATACTAAAAGGCCTTGCATCCGGGTCTTCAAAGTACCCTTTCAAGTCTAAAGTTACTCGAACATGCTGTCGAACAGGCTTTATTGTTTTGAAATCTTTGTTTTGGGCCGCATTTGAGGCAATTTTGGTCGAGTTTTTATCTTCGATGATATTGGCCTCAATTTTCGCTTTTACATTGCCGTGGCTTAAGTCAGGAAAAAGAGAAATTAAACCAAAACAGAAAAGTAATTTAACGGTGAGTTTCTTCATGTATAATATATTTCGTTTCATTATTTGGGTACAGGCAAGTTAATATTACTATCCGGTTTGATAAAATTCTTCGACAATATCCAAACTCTAATATATCTCATCTTCCCGATAAACAAAAAGTGACCCTAAAAGGTCACCTTATAAAAATAATATAAATTTCAACTATTTTCTACCTGCTCGACTTCAAGCGGAAAACTAATTTTATTTCCGTTTCTACCGATCATACGAAGAACAGCTTGCAGTCCTTTATCTAAAAGAAAGTCAGGCTCAATCCCTAAGGCATTAGCACACTCTTCGAGATTCTGAATACTTGCTGGCGAGCATTGTTCAAGTTTTGATTCTTTGGAAATAATTTCTGAATTCGTCACTCTAGAAGGGCTTTCTTCAACGATTTCTTCTTCAGTTTCAATTCGGTTAGCAGGAGATTTCATAAGAACAGGGGTAGGGGATGGCAAATTTTGCAATGAGCTTTGCGTGTCGGCAGCTTGAAATTCGTTTGATGATGCTTGACCTTCTAGTTGATTAGAAAGTTCGGTTGGTGTATCAAGCATTACTGATATGTTTTTTTCATTAGTGTCCTCACTTGATAAATCGCCATTTAACTTCCTGCCAAGTTCTTCAAGATATTCCTCTTGCTCAAGGGACTTTAAGCGATCCTGTGCAATCTCTAGTTTATCATCTACTTTATTCAACTCCTCGTCTAATGAATTGACGGGTTGATCCACAATTTCAGCTGTAGCGTTTAATCCATCCTTCAGAGATGAAATTCTCTGAGATAAAGCTTCCTTTTGTGCTAGGACTTCCAAAATAAGGGATTCAGTTTCCTCTTTTTTTTTGGCAGCTTTTAATTTTTTTCCTAGACCCTCTTTTTGTTTGTTTAATTCATCGATTGCCCATTTTAAAGATAAAGTAGAGCTTTTATTTTTAGAATTCATAAGAAATTTTTAATAAGTATAAATTTTCTTAACAAAAGATACTTCACAAGGCAAGGAATGATATTTTCATTAATTATTGATACAATTTTCATACAAAACATCGTAAGAAGATCCCATCTTTAGAATATTGTAGTTAGACAAAAACATACTGTGAGCATTTTGAGCGACATCTTGCCATAGTTTTTTATCGTATGACTTTACTATGTTGATAAATTCTTTTGTTGATTCATAGTTAAAAAGAAAGCCAGTTTTTTCATGATCAATAAAATCTTTAAACTCAGGAATATTTGAACCAAGAAATGGAACTTTTTCACGAAATGCTTCTAAAATAGATAAAGGCATACCTTCTGACTTACTTGGCAGGATAAGTGCGTCAAAATAATGTAAATATGAACTCGCTTTTTGCAGTAGTCCAGTCCACCTCGAAAGATGATCAACTTTTATAGTTTCAAAAAGCCTCTTGGTGTAACCATCATTTTGCTCAGGACCTATTAATACAACACAGCACTTTAAACCTAGAAGTTCTAAATCTTTAAGAGCATGCATGAGAAAATTTTGATTTTTCCTGTCGCAAATTTCTCCAATGCATAAGAATTTTAAATACCACTCTTCTTTCAAAAAAGATTCTATTTCGTGATTGAAAAAATTGGGTATGGGTGGATTTAGTCCAATGCCGTATGGGATGTTTACAATCTTTGATTTAGAAACACCTTTTTTAGACATCAATTCCTTACCAGTATCATTTAATGCGACTATCTTGTCCAAACCATTCATAGTTTGAACATCTTCTTTTTCCATTTCGACAGATTTATTCATCCCCCATCCATGCATAGTTTGAATGATTTTAGGTCTTTGCGAGTGATCAGAAAATGATTCCACAGCAATTTTTGAAGGGACTGCAGCATGGGCGTGAATTAAATTATATGGGCTATTTTTATCGAGTGAGTTGGTTAAAGCTTTAATTGCAGATCTATTAAGATTATGATCTCTCTTAAATAGGGAGTCATATAAATCAATTTTAACACCTAATTTTTTAAGAGCATCTAGGTGTTGTGGATAATGATTGTATCCCTCGTATTCAGTTTTATTTGCAACAACCCTAAGACCATAACCTAAATTTCTTTGGTAATTTACTAGGTCAACTAACGCTTTACCGGCTCCTCCATTCAAGAATGTAGTAATATGTAAAATATTAAGCACGATCTATTCTGAAAATTGATGCTTTAGGGAATTTGGATTTAATTTTTTCTTCAATTTCAGACCAATGATGGGAACTCATCGCAAGGAAAAAAATGTTACCACTTGATTCCTCAATTTCCTCAAATGAAATAAAGTTATTATTGAGTGAACTTAAATTTTGATTATAAAATTCAAAAGCAGAATCAATAAGATTTATTTTTCTTTTGTATGTTTTTTCTAACAAGTTTTTGAGAAACTTACCTCTAGGATTGTAACCCCAAATGAAAATTTCGTTATTTTCATTTAAGGAACGAATTGGCAAATGTCCGAAGAAGATTTCTTGGAATTTAGTAATATCAAAATTATATGTTTGCCAACATTTTTTGCCGATCTCAACAGTGTCGGTTCTGTAGAAATAAGAAGATTGAGTATTTTTTAATTCGTATTCTGTGGGAGAACTTTGAAAATTGCCGTAGAATTTTAATAAATTACTTTCATTATGAGATGAGTCGGGTAGGTTTTTAAAATCTTGAATAAGAGAAAGAGATGTTAGGTTGTAACGAAATATTTTATGCTTGGGATTAAATTCAAAGCAATTTCTTGCGAAATTTAAATCAAACATGGGGGAGTTATTTAAAAATTGTGGGTAATAGCATAAAGACCTTAGTCCTAGATCTAAAAAAGCTTCTTCTAGGGTATCTTTTTGGTTTGAATCGTTACTTTTATGGTAAATTTTCTTAATTTGATTGGCTGATCTGTATTTTCGTAAAAGAAAATCTCTTTCTTTATGAGCGGTTGAATCTTTCGTTGATAAAGCATTCTTGTGCCATAGCATAAGTCCTTCTGCATTTGGTACATATGATAATTTACAGCCATGGCTAATTGCTCGAAGAACAAATTCATAATCTCCCATTACTTCATAATTTTCATCAAAATTTCCAATCTTATCATGCACGGACCTTCTCCACAGAGGTTGTGCCCCTAAATAATTATGAAGTAATAAAGAACCAGGGAAAAATTTTTGAGAAACACATGGTTTAGATTTGTCGTTTTTATCAAAACTTTCATTTGCGATATGAGACTTGTAAAGGTTGCCATAGGCAATGTCTCGATCAGGATTCTTCTCTAAATGAGTAACTAAATACTCGATGCTTCTAAAATCATGCCTGTCATCAGTATTGGCATTGGTTAAATATTCTCCAGTAGTTTTTTTTATAGCTTTATTCCATGCCATATATAGTGACTCACGTTCTTCTGTTCTATGGTACTTTATAAAAGAGTATTTTTTTTGAAACTTTTCGACTATTTCAACTTCATTTTCATTTGATCCACTATCTATGACCATTATTTCAAGCTCACCTTTTTTATAAAGAGTCTGATTCACTAAATCCTCTAGGCAACCGTGAATGAAATTACTAGAATTAAATGTAGAAACAATGGCACTAACCTTCATTGTTTGAATATTTTTTGAACCAATTTAGTGCTTTTGTTTTGTATTTTTTAGATGGAAATGAATTTAGTGCGGAAATTCGTTTTGGCACTTTACCTATTGTCTTTTTTAATCCAGTTTTTTCTCCGAAAGAATTATCTTCGAGTAATTTGCTAAAAACTTTTAAATATTCAGATCCTTGCTTTTTATGTGAATATTTCTGTTCTGCTGTTTTTCTAGCATTTAAGGACCAATTAGTAAGTTCGCTTTTATTCAGCATTGCGTAAAGAATTGATTGAGCCATTTCCATAGTATTATCTCTTTCGATCAGCAATCCATTATGTCCATTCTCGACCATATCCGAGATACCTCCAACATCGCTCGAAATTACCGGAGTACCACAAGCAAGCGATTCCATTATAGTGTTAGGCAAGTTGTCTTCTCTAGTCATGGAAATGAATAAGTCGGCAATATTTAGAATGCGGGCAATCTCTTCGTCATTATTTAGAAAACCGCAGTGACGAGCATCATATGAGTTTATTGGTAAGGAACCTTTACCATATGATAAAATTACTATTTTAGAGAATAGTTTTCTTGTTTTTAATAGTTCTTTTAATTTTTTAAGAGAATTCAGAATGAGTTCTGTTCCTTTCCGATCATCTTCCAAGGAAAAGCTTCCAAATAGTATGCAAATAGAATCCTTCTCTATACCAAGTTCCTTTTTGATTGAGCCAATGAGACTGGTTTCCAGAGGTTTAAAAGTACTCAAATTAATACTATTAGGGATTACATGCGAACGGTGTAAATTCTTATTGAACACTTTAGAAGAAAGGAGTTTGGATTGTATCCAGTTACTCGGGCAAACGAAAGAAATGGGGATAGTTTTTAGTTTACTTCTAGCCTTTAAATTAAACTCGGGTAACCAAGACAACTTATTTATGACTTGTGGGCAGGAAGAGCACGACTCAGAGTAATTTTTACAACCAAATGTATAATGGCATCCTCCAGTATAAGCACTCTCATCATGTAGAGTCCATACTAACGGTTTACCTAAATTGGAAATCAGTTGTAATGACTCGGAATTTAAAAACTCAGAAACCCAATGAAAATTAATTACATCTGCATCCTGAACGGCATTTATTTTAGAAATATCCCAAGCACTTGAGTCTCCAGAAAAAAGAGTGCCAGTAAGAGTGCTTCGATTTTTTGCAATCAGATATCTTTGATATTTAGAAACAACAAAATCTTCCCCGATACAATCGTTATTATTGCTAAGGCTATCCACCATGGATCCATTATGATAATGGAATCTAGATACATCAGTCACAGTACATTTTTTGGTCATACCTAGAGCTTGGATTAATCGATTTTTTGCAATTGCAGCACCACCAATAGAATAGGTGCTGAATGTAGCGACTTTAATAATTGAAAATTTGATATTCTAGGGGCTTATTATCGAAGAAAACTTTAGACGTTGAAGGTTTTTCTTGCACTAAAGATTTTCACTTTGAAGTCGTTTGGCGAACCAGAAGATATTTTTTCTAAAATAGGTGAATTTCTTTGATCTCTATTTTGCTCGATATGATAACTGAAACCAGCATCTTCAAGAGTTCTCAAAATTGATGATAAATCTTGTTTTTGATTCAAAGAATAATGGTATTCTAAAAATAGGTTTCTAACATTCGTTAGTTTTTTCCTACATTCAGTCAAAATATCTAATTCAAATCCTTTCGCTTGAATTTTTAGAAAATCTACAGGTTTTTCGAGGAATTTACTGAGTTTTATACTTTGAATTTTTTTAAAATTTGGTTCTAAGCGATGTTCGTTTATGATTTCTTTTCCCGAAGGGTTCGATGGGCAGTAAACAAATCCATCCTCTTGAGTACACGCTTTATTTAGGATTTTTACATTTTGCAATTTAAAAGAACTGAGATTGTATTTTGAAGCATGAAATCTTTTAGAATTAGGTTCGAAAGCAGTGATTTCAGCCTTTGGGTAAAGCTCTTTGAGATAAATAATACAGAGACCAATATTTGCTCCGATATCAATAATTCTTGGTGATTCTACATTAGAACGAAATTTATAGATTTCATTACCAAAAATTTCTTTATTTTGCTGGAGTAGAGCTTCCGAGTCTAAACACTTTATTTTTCTACCTTTAAAGTTTGTAAAAAAACTTGTGAACCTTTTCTTTTTGAGGATTAAAGCATAATCCTTTTCAAGAAATCTATTAATTTTAGGCGGATTAGATATATTAAAATGATTGTTGATTACATAAAGGTCAGCCTTTTGAATTTTGCTTATTTTGGGAGGGTGAGTGAGAGGGAAAAGTAAGTTTCTCTGAATAGGTGCATTTAAAGATTTGGTATGGGTAGCATCTTCTCCGCAACCGATATTATGTACCAAGTTTTTTTGTGGCGTGGCAGTAAGCATTTGTCTTGCCCATAGCGAAAAGGTCCATCTAAAAGCCCATGAATCCATCTCCCCTAACTCGACTTTCTTTTTAATTATACGAAAATAGTTTAGTCCTTTTGCCCCAAAGTTTTTACTGATATGTAATTTCGCTTTGTTCCAGCATTTGAATTTATGGTCATAGTGCTTCCATGTATTTTTCCAAGTGGCCCATCCCCAACAATGAGGAAAATCTGAAAAATAATAACTGGCGTTACCTCTTTTTTGCTCATTTTGAAAATTGTTCCCCGTTATACATCCAACATTATTATTATTTTTGTATTTTTCTAAAAGCTCTTCGCAAAAAATAAAAAATGAAGAATCAGCTACACAATCATCTTCAACAATAATAGCTCGGTCACAAAATTTAAATGCCCAAGATATGCCGGAAGAAACGCGAACAGAAAGTCCCATGTTTTTTTTTGAAACATTCCAACGTATATTGCATTTCCAATCTATAAAATTTTTTATATATGCCAGAACTGCTGACACCTTTTTAGCCTCCTTAGGCTCCTTAGGACCATCTGCTACAATAAATAATTCATTTGGCTTGACCTTCTTAATTGCTTCTAAAGATTTTGATGTTTCCTCAATTCTCTTATATGCTAGAAAGACTATTGGTGTTTTAATCAACTTCGCTTAGCTATTGTTCGTACCTGGAACCATGTGGTTTCTTCTTGGCCGTAAATTCTGCAAGCATTTTCAAAAAAAAGTCTTCCTTTTTTGGCAATCTCTAGATAGTTTGGTGGCCACTTGTGAATGTAAGGCTTGGACTCGACTAGATCATAACCTGCTTCAATAAAAAGATTTCCTAGGCACATAGGACTCCAAGAATAAAGATGGTTATTGATGTCATTAGGTTTCCATTCCATGGTAATATTTTCGCAAGGAACTACGAAAATGCATAATCCGTTATGTTTCAGCTTAGGTAGCAACGACTTTAATTCATCAAGAGGTCTTTGGGTGTGCTCTAAAGCATTATTTGAAATGATAAAATCAGCTATTTCATCAGGAATATCTGTAGGGTTGTTATAGACTTCAAGGCCGTATTTTTTGGCCTCTTCAGCAGCAAGTGGGTTTACTTCAACTCCGATTTTCCGTTTTGCATCGATAGCACTGAGTAAGTGTCCACCACCACAGCCAAAATCAATAATCGTACTATTTGGTTTTAGGAATTCTGTATATTTTGTTTGATTTGCCCATCCACCAAACTTACCGATGTCGTTTTGCCATTTAAAATATTCTGAATTGTAGTGGCTAGGATAATTCTCCATTACATTTAATTTTCTTTTCCTTCAAGCATTGTTAAAAATTGTCTTTGTAGGCTTTTCATTTTTTTATCATTGGGTGTCACGAATTTTCTCAGAGCGAGTATGTCTTCATCCGTAAAATCACATTTCTTTCTTAAGAATTCTATGCAATTTGTGATTGCCTCCGAACTCTCATCGTGAGGAAATAACTTAACAATGGCCATGCAAATTAGGTCCGACATCCACCATGCGGCAGAAGGCTTTCTTTTCTGGTAGGCTTTTATTATGATTTCAAGATTTTTTTCGTCCAGAGTTTCATTTACGAAGAGTCGAGCGGTAACATAGGCAACTAGAACATTATCTTTTGCGTATTGTTTGTCTGTTTCTTGATATGAGTTCAAGGCTTTTGCACAATAATCATATTCTTCAAACAAAGCTGTCAGAATGGCGAATGTAGTGTGAAGTATATTTTTGGAAGAGAGATCTTCGGATGTCCTACAAAAATTCAAGGCCTCTTCGAATTGCCGATCCATGGTTAGAATTTGTAATTTGAACATGTCACTACTTGAAGAACTCGGAGAAGGCTCACCTCGAGGATAAATGTAATCTAGTAACCTTGAATAATCATCCGTGCCGAATGTGGATTTCTTACTTATAAAACAATTGGGAAGTTCTGCTCGCAAAAATCTAGAGGCAATCTGACTTCTAGCTGCTTGTAGGTTTGGGAAGTACTTTTTGTTCCCATTAGGAATTGTGCCAGCCACTCGTGAAAAGCGATTTAAGTAATCTTTATCCGGTTTCGGGAAAAGTTGCTTAAAACTAGTAAGATACTCGCAGTCAATATCTACAGCATGGAGAAGGCACAAAGCATCTTTTGTAAGTTCTTGAATGTGATTATTTTTGCTGTCATGCAGTTGATTCGTAAGCCCATGCAAGAATGACTCCGTGGAGAAATGAAGAATCCAACTCGGTAACCCTTCTAAATTCAATTGTTTTTTTACCTTTGGAAGCGTGGGCAGTGAAAGCGATCTGTATGGCAAAGTCTCTCTCTCATTATTTACTATTAAATTTAATAATGATTTGACCTCTGTTTCAATGGATTGAGCGGGATTATTTATTAAATTTGATTTGTCGGAACTAGTTCTGTTTTGGGAGTAATCGATGATTGATTGAATATTAGAGCGAATCGATCTGTTGTTTGTGATAAAAGAAACTTCCTGGGGAACATAAGAATCTTCAATGTATAAGCACCGATAGGGGTTTTTTGATTTTGGATCGAAAAAGTGTACATCAACTTGTGAGGAAAGAATTAATGCATGATTGATTTGAGGATTTTCAACAAAAGAAATAATTTTCTCGGTTTCAATTTCTTCTTTTCCATCATATTGGTTAAGATCAATTGAATAAAAATTATTAATAGATTTAAGCGCTTTTAATAGATTACCTTCCAAAGGTGAAAGAAATTTTTTGGAATCTTCAATAATTAATGTTCTTTTGTTGCTAGATTTGTTTATGCTGATGAAGTCTGTAAGAGGGGGAACGAAGTATCCTTTGCTTGTCAAATAAGAGAAATTGGAATCCGAAATTACATGTGGAATTTCGTTTGCAATGATTTCACTTAATATTATTTCGGCATTTATACTGTTATAGAAATCTAACTTTTCGTCTATTTTATCGTTAAAACCAATGAAACCTATAGTTTTTAACGATTCAAACTCACCATAACTCTCATCGTTTAAGGCCTCGGTCAGAAATAATGCTCCTGATTTAGCTTCACCTTTTTCCGAGTGTATATTAATTGATGACTCGGAAATATTGTAAATTGAGGATAAATTATCTACAATCTGATTTGAAGATGATTGTGAACTATCATTCTCAATTAGAATAAAGGTTTCATCTCTTTCAAGAATTTTCCCTAAGAGGACATTCCATAAAGGGTAGGGGTTTTTTAATAATTGATTTGCTATAAAAAAGAATTTCATATTTCAGGAGATTTCGTATCTAGAGTAAATGTCCCTTTGTTCAGACAAAACCTTCTTTACGTCAGGATTAAGCAAATGTTCTGGTATTTCGATGTTTTGGTATTCTCCACCGAATAGGCTAGATGCAAATGATAGTTCGAAAATGAGTCGATTGTCCTTTGTGGGCTTTTTGCCTTTGTGGAATGCTTTTGTATCTTCAAAAATTATTGTTCCAGCTTGTCCGGTCAATTCTTTGATTTCTTCAGAGCCGTAAACTTCGTTCATCTCCTCATCACTGATCCTAGCGTAACCTCTATTCAACAATTTTTGGCGTTTTCCATCGATCTTATGCGAACCTTTTACTACACAGTGAGGTCCAGATTCAGTATCGACATCAGTAATATAGATAAACACATTTATCCATTTAGCTCTAGACATGTCAAAGTGGTAAAGTTGGGCTGATTCTGAGCTTGGTGAACCTTTTGATGCAGGACTCCACCACAGGTTTACACTACATAGAGTTGGGGTGCATTGGAGGTAGGTGCTTGCCATGTTCACAAACAACGGTTCAGTCATTAGTTGTTGAAAAAGTTCCGTTTCAACTAATTTTTTCTCGTCGAAACGATGGGCTCCCGTTAAGCAGTTTTCAGGTTCGAAAATAATTTCTTTGTCCCGGTGCCCGTCAACTCTACATGGATGACTGAGTGCGAACTCATGGACCTGTAATAGTAGGGAATCCGGAATCTTTTCATCGAAAATTGAAAAGCTATTACTATTTATGTTTTTATGATGTTTATTAAGTGAAGCTTTATCATAATTGGGGAAAATCGAATGTTTAGTATTTAATTCAAATAGGTCTTCTTTTTGTAGCATTTCATGAATTAAATCTGTAACTATACCATCCGTCTTACAATGGAGTGATATCATGTTTTGGTAGGCATCGGTAGGTGTTTGGTTAGTTTTTTTGAATGAATTGATTCCTTTCAATAATGATATCCAACCTTTATTTGACTTTTCTGTTATCGAATCTGTATCTATTATCATTAGCGATTAACTTAACTAGATTGTACTAAATTTTGAAAGCACCTATATTTTTAATTATCTGTTTAATGTTATATTTTAACTAAAATATACATTATTATTATCAACATCAACAATATCTTATTCGTCTTGATGAAATAGGATTTTATTATAAGTTATAAACATCTAGATACGAGAAAAGTACTTTTTAGTTAAATTTAAATGAAAATAGTCGAAGGCATTAAAGTTTATTATCAATATACTGTTAAAAATTATTTGAGTTGCTTTAATAGACCCGAGCAGAGCTAAGTCAAAACTTCTGTATAAAATTTAGCTAACAATTTCTGATCATTGAATATTTTAATATAACGGTATCCACTATTTAATGAAATTAGATTGATTATAGGTGTCGAAAGCCAAGAATTCCTTGTGTTTCTGATATTGATTCGCTTATAGCTTTTCTTTCGTTTTCAATCATATAATCATTGTTTTTTAATTTAGAATATCTTTTTTTCAATATAAAATTTTCCTCTAAAGGTACAGTTACAATACCTTTTTCAGGTTTTCTTTCATGGATGAGTAGCAATGATTTAATAATATAAATTAGTTTCCTTCTTTTTAGCCCGACTGAAATTAGATATAGAAATCTGAGGATATGGCATTGGATTATCGAGATAAAACCAGATTGTATTAATCGAATCCTGCTGGCAGATCGATTGATTGCATTAAATCTGTAAGCATATCTAATATCTTCGAAAGATAAGCTTGCACTACAAAGGTTCAGTAAATCTTCAAAATATACCTTTACAGAATTATTTGACAAAAAACCATGATCGTCAGGGTATCCTATCGTTCTGCAGTACCTCAATACCGGTATCCCAAGCATGAGAAATTCCGTTGCAAGGTTGCTTAAAGCAACAAGAAGAAGATCGGTTACATGAATAAAGTCATGAGCCGAAATATTATCTTCCGGTAGATTCACTTTAACATTTTCAGGACTATTGTGAAGAAGCTGTAGGAATCGAGAAGCCATTACTGATTCGTGGTTTTCAAATTCTCTGGGGTGAATTCTTATGATAAATAAAATATTTGTATTTTCTTTAGCATAATCAATTATTTCACTTACCCATTCAATCTGATCGATAAACAAACCATCGGATATGTGGCTAACTCCGCATATTGAAGCAGCTTTTAACTCATCTTCACTGCTCGTTGCCACGAGAACCACCTTTTCATAGGCGTGACAATTAAACTTTTCATTTAAACTATCAGAATTCCAATTTCCTGACTTTAATGAATAACAATGAGTTGATTCTTGTCTTAAAACCGCAAGAAGGTGATCACGACTTTCGGAAATATGCTTCGTATCCAGTGGCAGGTCCTTGATTGTCGGCCACAATTTATGAAAATATGCCCATTCTTCCATATCAAATCCCGGGCAAAATCTAAGAATTGAATGAAATTGGGAAAGATTAATGCCGCCCTCAAGACTTATAATGTTTAAACCATTATTTCTTGCAATTTGAAGGAATACTCTGTGAGGGGGGTATCCACCATTATATGATATTACATGTTGAATGGACGATTTGGCGAGTACTGTAGAAGCAATTTCGATACTGATAAGCGTATCATAAATTATATTCCTTAACTTAATATTAGATAGATCGCTCTGCTTTAATTCTAATCTTTTTTCAAGATACAGGTAAAATGATGCACAAATTTTGCCAATTTCAATACCTTTATGTTTAAGCAATAAAAATTTACTTAAGGTGGTAATTTTCTCTGAATATTTTTCTATAATTTCAATTCTATTTGATGAATTGATTGAAGTACTAGTAAAAATTGGTTTGAATCCAAAAACCTTACTGGCAATCTTTTCAAATAAAACAAAGTTTTTTCCAGAATGTCTTGAAATATCTCCTGTATCGTCTACGAACCATAAAATTTCTCTGGACTCCTTTTTTATTGCTCGAGCAACTTGGTACTGAGATACCCTTTGCTTCATAGGATGAGAATACGGTGAGAAGAAGAGGATCATTTAACTTTTATACACTTATGGAATAATAAACGGCATCAACCTCGTTGTTTCCATGAACGAAGTACTTGGATCTTCTACCATCAGGTTTCATCCCGACGCTTTCCATCAAACTGATCATCGGTAGGTTGGAAGCCATGCAACCGGCTGTAACTTTTCTAAATGATTTTCCTTTGGATAAAAGAGCGATGGCGTTTCCAAGGGCCTCTTTTCCTATCCCTTTACCTTGGTACTTCTTTTTGCCAATGATAATTGCAAGATCTACTGTTTTGTTATGAATGTCTAAATAGGCCGTTAAATTACCAACATGTTCGCCATCGACCAGTATTGCCCAAAATTGGTTATCTGATGCGATCATCGAATGATAGTAAGTTAAGCAACTAGATTTAGTATGCTTGCGATGCCTTAACTCACTATAATTTACAATTTCCGGGTCATTCAACCAAGAGATGTAACTATCGGTAATCATGCTTTTTGTGAAATCTACTAATTTAACTTTTGGCATAGAACTAATTCGATAGCCATTCTGTTAGATTCCCTTCATGATTGTCATTGAAATCATCAAAAAAAGCTCGTTCTTTTTTCAAAAGCTTCTTTCTTTGCCTGAAATCCGAAGATAAGTTGTTGAGGAATTCCAAGTCTTCAGAATTATCGTCAATTCTTGGTACAAACTTTCTATTACTTGCAATAAAAGTATCTTCTCTAGATAAATTAGGTTGTATGCTTATGATCGGAATACCCAAAGCCATGGTTTCAATCATCAGCATCGAGCTAATACCGCATGCCATATCAAACTGTTCTAGAAAATCTTGTGATGAAGGGCAACGGTTTGAGTAGCTTATTTTTATACTAGTCTTGCCCTGTCTTCTTTGATGATTCTTGTCCCATAAATCACTGTCTTCGTGTGGGTGTAGTTTGACAACAATCTTCTCAACTTGATTATTGTTAGAGACTGACTTCAAGAGCAAATCAAATGAGTCTTGTTCGGTAAAACCATATTTTATATTTGAACCAATCTGAACATCATTGCTTATAGGTTCGCTTATAAAAAGAATATTTATCTTGTCTTTATTTTTGATTTCGAAGGAACTTTTATAGGATTTGATTTTTGATATGAAAGGATGACCTATAACCAAAATCTTTTCTTCACTTATTCCTAACTGGGCTAAACTGGATTTTTGGGAACTGTCAATTGCTCCGATGCAATCAGGCGTTCCATTCTCGAATCTTGAGTTCATATTGAACCAAGAGTCTAAAAGGGCTATATGTTTGATATTCGTAAGTTTTGAGTGTCTCCAAAATATACTGTCCCAAGAGTTATAATGACTGGTCCCGGTAATCACATGACTGGGTTTGAAATCAGTAAGTATTTCCAATGCTGAAGCATCTGATACAGTATCTACTTTAATACTATTGTTGACCGGTTCTGTAATATTATCATTCGAGTAATTAGTTGTTATTACATTAATTACACTTCGAGGTAACAAGTTTTGCTCCAATAACGAGTTTGCAACATTCGCTACTCCAGGTGTTTGTAGAAAAAAAAGATATCTCACGAGATATGCATTATTCTAATTTATCCCAAACATCATGAACATTATCTTTTATAAATCGTAGATGCTTGTCCTTTAGATTGTTGTGAAGGTAGGTATGGTAAAATACCTCCTCGCTATACATTTTCTCAGCAACAGGGCAAAGCCCTTCTCCGTAATGCCTACCAGTTTTCTTATGCCAACCTCTCTGGTATAGAGGTTGCATATATAATGGCTTCACATACCCTTCGAAGAAATCAATTTTCCTTGCACCAAGATTCTTGATAAGGTGACATCTCGTGAAGCCACTTTTCGAAGAATCAATTTTCATCATATAGGTGTAGTAGACATGAGTGCTCACAGGAGAGACATAAGGTATTGTTAGCCCGGGAAGATCTTTGAACCATTCGTTGAACTGTGATGCAATTTCCTGTCTTCCGCCGTTCAGCTTATCCAATTTCTTTAGTTGCTCCCTTCCAATAGCGGCTTCAATTTCTCCCATCCTGAAGTTAAAACCAATTATATCGCCATATTTCTCACTTGTGCCCATTTCCTCGACTACCGCTTCACCGTGGTTTCTTATGAGACGCAATCTGTCTGCCAATTCATCATTATTTGTGCAACAGACTCCGCCTTCTCCTGTTTGGATTGTTTTGTGGCAGTTCAGGCTAAATACCCCGATGTCTCCAATCGTTCCTGAAAATTTATCTCCATAAAGTGCTCCGGGAGATTGCGCGGCGTCTTCAATAACAAGTATTTTCTTCCTTCTGGCAATTTCCATGATAGCACCCATGTCCGCGGGTTGCCCAGCCAAATGGACTACGATGATAGCTTTGGTTTTAGGTGTGATATTTGCTTCAATACTACTCGCATCCAAGTTAAATGTTTGAGACTCAATGTCAGCGAATACTGGAGTTGCTCCATATACGAGGACGCAACTAGCTGATGCAGTCATCGTATAGGGAGAAACGATGACTTCGTCTCCGGGATTGATACCAATTGCACCAACTGCAGCAATAAGGCCACTGGTGGCACTATTTACGGATATCGAATGTTTAACAGCAAAATATTCCGACCATTCCTCTTCAAAAGACTGAATCTCAATCCCGCCTTTGAAGTTTTCTCCCCATGATCCATAAAAGTTACTAAGAACTCCGCTTTTGAGAACACGCGAAGCAGCTTCAATTTCTTCAGGGCCAATACTATTATTTCCAGGAAATTTTAAATTATCTAACATATTATGTAGCTTATGAATAAATTAGATTTTTGCCAAAATTCTAGCTATCTCTTCAGCACGGTAAAGTTGACTCCAACCAATATCCTCTCCCCTAATTACTTGTTTCGCTTTTCTAAAAGTCATTTGAAAGGATGAATGTGTCGGGGCTGAAATTTCAAAAGGCAATTGTTGTTGAACTAAATTTTTGTATCCAACAAAATTCGGGTCATTTCTTGAAACGAAATATTCCACTCTTTCTTCGGAATCTGTGACTCTCAGGAGTTCATCCTCAAATTGAATTTCAAGAATCATTGGAGAAAAAGAGCATCTTTTGTTCACTTGCTCGAAAAGCACTGTTGTTTCTTGAAATTTAATTTCTAAATAGCTCGAGCTTTGAATCGGTAACGTTCGAACATTGCTAGAAGGATCAAAATTACCAAACATGCTTAAGCACCTTTCCAACCAATGGCATCCGTTGTCTTCCATTGTTCCATAGTATCGGGCGACAACTGAAATCAGTTTACCTTTTCTTGCGATCATCCAATCTTCCAATGCCACATAAAACGGGTCAAATGAACGAAAATAATTCACAATTGCATGGACACCCATTTTTTTCAGGGAGGAAGTGATTAATCTGACCTTAGACGCGTCTTTTGAAACCGGTTTCTCTAATATTACGATACTGGTTTTGGTCTTCGCTTTGATTAGATCTGCAACTACAACACTTTGCTCTTCAGTTGGCACGCAAACGCTGACTAAATCGATATGACTGACTTTCCTCAACAGGTTCTCAACGGTGCAATCGTAAATGGGGATTGACCATTTTTGAGCAAATTCTTTTGCGACGAGGGGTTTTTGATCGCAACAGCCAACGAGTTTGAATCCTTCTAATTGAAGTGCTCTGGCATGTGTGAAAGCTTGAGGGTCGTTTATATTGTTATACGAGCCCGCAATCTTGCCACATCCAATAATTATCGCATTAAGTGAGTTCAGATTGAATGAAAGTTATTTTCCCTTTTTTTGTTTTAGGAAACTGAAATATGCCAGGGAAAGTATTTTTCATAATGTGCTTTTCCCGGTCCAAATAATCAATGACATCCCTAATGTAAGGACCGTTTTTTGTAGCTGATGCATTGTCCCAAACTTTTCTTATTAGATCCAAGTCTTCCTGGGTATCGACGCATAGCCAATATTGCGGTCGATGAAGTTCGGGCGGAGCGCAAAGGTTGGCCAGTTTGTATTCGTCGTCATTACTATAAATATAAGAAGTTACGTTCTCGCGGTCGTAATCAGTCTTTGCTTTGCGCTCAACCTCCTCAAGGAGATCTTTACCATATATTTGTAAGTCAAATCCGGCAGGAAAAGTAAGTCGGTCCAGCATGTTAGCGAGATAATCGAATTTGTTTTCATTAAAAACTTTAATTGCATCATCTACCAAAAATGGATCGGAGAGTGGACAGTCTCCAGTGATTTCCACGACCAAATCCGTGCCGCATTGTTTTACCGCATTGTTTACTCTTGATAGGACGTCATTCAAAGAACCTCTGTAACAGCTTACGCCACATGAGCTCGCGATATCTTCAAGGGCGTCGTCCGAGCTTTCCTTGCTCGTCGCCAAGCATATTTCCGAAGCAAACCTGCTTTGAGTCAGTCGGTGTAGCAATTGTTCAATCATTGGTTTTCCGCCCAAATCCTGAAAGTGTTTTTTCTTCAATCGTCGAGAGGTCATCCTTGCCTCTACAATAACAGCAACACTTTTCATCGGTCCATGTTCGTTGATTGATTTCCTAGTCGGTATGGCCTTTGCCAAAAGTGGTGTATGAAGAAATAGATGCAGTTTGATTCTTTTCTTCGTTCGAGGTGAAACCGCATTCTTGAGAAATGTTGCCAAGAGAAAATTCATCTTGATTTTCGCAAAATTCATAGGCTTTACTTCGGCGAACCCAACCTTCTGGTCCGTCCTTCATCCAAAGCTTGTGATCTCGGAAACCGTCGATTATGAAATGAAAATCGCTCTTGCCGATGCCTAACCATTCGAAGAAAACTTCGCTGTCCGAGGGAAGGGAATCCACTCCTGAAAAACCCCTTGTTCTAAGAATTGCATCCTTCCGATTTAACCGCCTCAACCGCAATTCTCTTGTAGCGTGATCAACAACTTTCCCGTAACCCCATTTGATCTCTTTGATATAGTCGTGCAATCCAGAGTAGTGAACGCAATCAACATCATTGTAGGAGTCAAACGTACGAATCTGTTTTGCCGTTTTATAATTAAAACGCTCAATCATTTTTTCATGCTGGGCCTTGGTGTCCCATCGAATGAAGTTGTTTAAATAAATACCCCTAATTCCAATCCGCTCTAAATCCTTATCATGGGGATAGATGAAAGGCATGACGTCTTCCTCGGAAATTCGGTCTTCCTCGGAGATTAAATCTTCAGCTTCCCAACCCATAAGGTCGTGATCTTTCCGGTATTTTCTAGTCATTTCCACTTCGTCTTCGTGAGAAAACATTCCGACTTGATCGACCCCTTGGTGGGCGCCCCAAATGATAAGTGGGGATCGAAGCCTAACGGCAGTCTCGATTGGGTAGACTGTTTGACCTGCCAAGCAATGCCAGTACATACTTCCCATGACGCCCAAAGTGTGCTTTGTCAGTTTTTTTACGGTTTTTGCGGAAACCATCTTCATTACTAAGTCACAATCAAAAAGGGTCCTTAAGTACGCAAGGTTGCGAATTCCTACCTTTGTGTTGTAATGCTTATTGTATGTGACGAGAAGAGGATTCATTCGGAATTCGTTCTTGATTAAATCAACAATGAAATAAGAGTCCCTACCTCCGCTCACTGGTATGATGCAGTCATAGACCTTGCCAGAAGTACTTCGATATTCGGAAAGTATTTCCTCTAACCTCTTTCTTTTCGAATCCCAGTCAAGTTGGTCTTTTTCTTCGTGAATCAAGCATCCAGAACAGATGCCGTTAGAATCAAAAGTTAAGCCTAGCGGATGGTTTTCTGGATAAAGGCATCGGCGGCAGTATTTCATATCTGCTCTTTCGGATAGAATTCAAAAAAACGATTCAATAGGACTTCCTCCGGGAAGCGACAGAGTCTGCCGAGCTTATCTGTTTTGTGTTCCGAATAGTCAGCATAAGAATCTACCCGGACTTTCTGCCCAATCTCAGCTTTCAATATGGCCTTGCTGATTGTGACGCTATGTTCGAAAAAATGGAAAAAGTTTCCCGCGGCAATACCGGATATTCCCTCAACTTCCTTCAGCAGTTCTAGAAAATGAATTGGGGCGCCAGCTCCGCCTAGTGCTATGACTGGTAAGTCTACGGCGGACACAATCTTTCCTATCAACCTGCAATCGAATCCTTTTTTCATGCCGTCTCGATCTATCGAGTTGAGAAGTATCTCTCCTGCTCCAGCTTCCGCATAGATGGTTGCTAGTTTTTCAGGCTTTTCACTTAACTCTTTTGTGTTTGATAGAGTGAAGCAGGAGTATTCATTATTATTTAAGGCACGAACATCGATATTAGCGATAATACATTGGCTTCCGAACACATTTGCCAACTCCGTGATTATTTTATGATCGCAAGTCGCCGCATGGTTAAGGACTACCTTGTCGGCACCAGCTTGGAGTAATCTATTTACATCAGCAACTGACTTTATGCCGCCTCCTACGGTGAGTGGAACGAAGCATTTTTCGCAAGCCCTTTGAACCAATTTCTCGTTAATTGTTCTTTTCTCCAAAGAAGCCGTAATATCCAATATAACAATTTCATCAACTCCCCAATGATTTAAAGCTTCGACGCAAACTGGAATCGTTCCTACAGGAAGAAACTTTTGAAATCCAATACTCTGAACAACCCAGTCATTTTTAACCGTCAAGGATGCTATGATGCGCTTTTTAACCACGATGTTTAAATTATATTAAATGAAATTCAAGAAGTTGCGAAGCAGGCGTAAACCGCTTACTTGGCTTTTTTCTGGGTGAAATTGTGTAGCAAATATATTACCCGATTCAATCGAAGCCACAACCGGTTTGCCAACTTCGACTCTACCCTTTACTATTTCAGCTTTGCTTCCAAGATAAAAAGAATGATCAAAATAAAACGAAGATCTACTAGGTAGGTTTTTAAATAAAATACTGTCCTTCTCCTGTTTAACTACATTCCAACCCACATGCGGGACATGGTGCCCTTTACATGGAGGTAATCCTTTGACCGATCCCTTAATCCAGCTTAAACCCGAATGATGGCCCAACTCTTCAGAATCTTCAGCTAATAGCTGGAGCCCTAAGCATATTCCTAGAAATGGCTTTCCTTCGCCTAGCACCAAGTTTCTAAGGGGATCCACTAAATTTTGAGCCCTTAAGTTCTTCATAGCTTCGCCGAATGCTCCGACTCCTGGAAGCACAATGGCATCAGATTTTTTGATTTCCTCCGGATTGGAACCGATTTTGGGCCGTGCTCCAAGAAACTTGAACGCATTCCAAACCGAGCGCATATTTCCCATCCCGTAATCGACGATAAGAACGGATTTCATTATCTTACCGGATTACGAAGTACCCATTTCCCTTCACGCTTTACCCACACCTCATTATTGCGACAGCCTTCTGTTACCGAGTCAAATTCATCACGGGAAATACCGACGTAATTGCAGAATTTTATGATGTATTTCTCTCCGCATTTCCCGTCATATTTTTCAATCATCTCGATTGCTTCCTTTTTGGTCATTACTCCATTGCGGATAGCGCCACTTACCTGTTCGCTTACCTTCCCGAACCCGAACTTCATCCACTTCCACATTTGATTGATGACGACAAAGTCGTCATCTAGAGCATCGAACTCATTGATTTGCCCAATCTCTTCGGGGAGGAAGTCTTCTCCTTCCCGAATCTTCATGCCATGCTCTATAGCTATCTCTGCATTACGGTAATCATTGAAGTCTCTTATGTAATAGCCCAAGTAAACTAGACGAAGTTTTGCTCTTTCCATGTCTTCATCGGAAGGGTAGTCGTACCAAAAGAGTTCTTCTCTTCGGAAACCCTCTTCCAGATAAGGTTCGATCTTGGCTCCTTTCAAAGTGTTGCAATACTTCATCTTATTTGCATCTCCGTCCAATGATCCACCGTAACTACCCCAGCTAAGTGCAGGGTTCTCACCAAGAAATATCAAAGGAATATTGTATGCAACTGCAATTCGGGGAACAGAGCCATAAAGTGCAAGTTCTGTCGTTTTGCACCAATTTGCGTATTTTTTTACGCCCAGTTGAATCAAACGCTTGTAGACCTGAGGGGCCGGACTGACGACTATTACATCGAAACCAATTTCACAAAGATTCCCAAGATTATTAGCTCCTCGTTCAGTAATCTGTTCGGGAGGATATGCGCAACTCACCAGCAGGGGCTTCATTCCAAGTTCATCGCGAGCATAAATGGCTTGCCGATGGCTATCTTTCCCTCCGCTTACTCCGATAATGCAGTCGTAGCCACTGACATTCCTTTCCTTCCCCCACTTGGCGATCTTGTCTAGCTCCCGCTCGCGTTGTGACCAATCAATTTCATCCAAGGTTTCATGATAACGACAAGGCAAGCAAACGCCTTCATCGTCAAAAATGCAATCGGGCCGAGTATCTGGTTCGCAACATCTTTTGCAAAATTTGACTTGTTTGTCGGGATTCGACATTAAAATCGTTTTGGTGATTTCCTTTCAATTTTTGCCGGGGTAAATTCAAGTAGTTCCTTCGCCTCAAATTTTTTCAAATATTCTAACAGTTTGTCGAAGGGCAACTCATGTAACTCTGCAATCTCAAGCACGCTCATTTCGCCATCCAAATAACGAAAAAGACTGTCAAGCAGTCTACCCCACTTTTCGCTATCTTCGTCCAAGTCCTTTTCTACCGCCGGATCATATCGTTCAAAGTACAGATCGTAATCCGGATTGGAAAGACAGATCAAACCATTGAATTTCCTTTTGGGAACTTTGTCTTCTTCCAAAATCTCAATTACTGTACATAGGATTTTCTGAAATTCTTTTACTTGATTGGGATCCATCAAGTCGGCGTTGTCCAGATCGGTATGATATTCCCGATAGGGGTGGTCGGGTTCCTCACATCTGGTTACTTCGACAAAAGGCACTTCGTTCCCGGGAGATTCCCAAACCGTTTCATCGTTTCCGGCACCGTGCCTCCATGGTACATGTATTGCTTCCGTTGAGTATTCCCTACACGCATTTCTGAATGCCAAGTCTATTTTCTGGTTGCCGCGAAACGTTGATGCGACTCGAATTGGCCCATTTGTTCCTGGCATTTCCGCATATATTCCGGATACCATTCTCTCCACATCGCGAAGACTACAATCTCGCAAGTAAAATACTGTGCCCAAATGCTCTGGTCCAATCACTAGCTTATAGGAATAGCGAGTGGTTTTGCCCCGAAGAGCCTTCATCAACGAGACAAGGATAGCCAATCCGCAAAACGCGTCGTTTGCCATCTTCGGGTGGCAAGTATGGCAATTAAGAACAATACATTCTTCACTTTCTCCTTGATGAAAAAATTCCCCAACCAGCATTTCCCCAGGTGATTTAGTTGTTTTAAGGTCCACAAAATATCTTCGATCACGGGGAAGTTCTTGTAGCTTTTTAAAGGGTATTGAAAGTGCCCAGTCGGCCTCCCACGGTCTATACTGCCACATGCAGTGATAGACATAAGCCTCAGGTAATTCTGGCTTGGTTACCAAATGTTTCAATAGTTCTTCGTAGCTCAGTTCCCCTGAAAACGAATTTGAATACCACGCGACACCAAGTGAATTTTGGGTTGCATCGAAAACCTCTTCCCCATCCAAAAAGATGGAAGCAGTTTTAACTTCCCAATGCTCGGGAACCGTCCAGCCGTTGTAAGTTTGACCTGATGGGAACCGAGAAATTTGAAGCGGAATCTCTTTTTCTATTCGATTTAAAAGCATTTCATTTGCCTCTGCGATAACTCCGCAAGGATACTCGCAGAATTCGTTTGTTAACGATAAAACTTTTTGTAGATCTAAATTTAAGGAGAAATTAATGACTTCTTTACTTTTTGTAGATCTTTAAGTACCTCATGCTTATAGAATAATTGTCTTACAAGCGAATCATCTACGATTTTCTTACCCTCGATAACTTCCTGACGAAGTATTTCTAATGCGATATCTGGTAATAAGTCTTGCCTGTCTGTTCTCCAACTGAATTTTTTATTTTTTTCCCACAATTCATATTCATTGATCCAACTTAATTGTCTGGGTTCCATGATTTCTATTGGGTATCCTAGTTCTATCATTTCTTGACCACAAACAAGTTCGCATAATTGTGTTAAGTGACCCGGTAGTGTGTCACGCCATCTATCAATTGGCCATTTTTGTATCCCTGATTTTATAGTTTCATAACTGCTATTACCGGGAGGGGTGGCACTTTCAGAGTACCCCGTAAAACTATCAGTATCTATCATCGGACTTTCAAAATTTAAATCTAATTCATGAATTAATTGTTTGATTGTCGAAATTGGATCATTAACCAAGTCTTCGTATCTGAGCATATGAATTTTCGAAGATAATTCAGTATCTTTACGATAAATCGAAAAAAGGTTGGCCTGTTTTCTCCAGTGCCGAAGGACGGATAATGGTTGGCCAATTTTTTCATACCCATTCATGTCTGCTTTAAACATCGATGCTAATACCGCTCTAGGATCCCGGAATATTATAATAAATCTACTGGAGTTATCGTTCTTAAGCAATGCTGGGAAAAATTCAGAAATCCATGGTTCTTTTATTCCCATAATAGATCCCTGAATTTTTCTAATTTGTTTCATATAATGAAAAAAATCATTTATCCAATCGCCGTAGTTTGACTTTTGAATATTTGGTAAAATTGATATTAAATCGCAGCATTCAGCCTCCATTCTTTTAGATATTCTTTTATTTAAATTTTCGCTCTGATCTTCCTTTGGTATTTGGATTTTAAGGTCTGTTTTAAGAATACTTTCAAGTAGTTCGTTATTTTTTTTATTAAAATAATAATCTAGAAGAGGTTCGTTGTCTCCGTGCCGGTCATAACCGAATGTCTTTTTTCTAATGGCATTCCTTAAACTTTTAAACCATGGCAGTAGTGGGTCACAAGCCATGGAAATTTTAGAATGGACATCTAGAATTCGGCAAAGCAGAGTTGTGCCACTTCTTGCAGTGCCGGAGCAATATAACTTTTTAAATTGTTCGATAATGACTCAAAGCTTAGCGTCTTGCACAAATATGGCACCAAGGTTGATATAAACTGCCTCGAAAGACTAATCTTTCGCCGATTTCACTTTTAATTGTATAACTATTTAACTCGTTGTGGTCCTGTTCACTAATCAGGGGAAGGTCAATAGGTAATTTGAAATTCACAAATTTTAACTTGGAAAATCCAGTGCTCAATAAAAGTTCGCGAATTTTTTCTTTAGGACGGAAATGAATATCAAGACCCAAAGGGTGAGATTTTGAAACCTCTGTTATTTTTAAATCCTGATTAAAATCATTTGCAAAATCGAATAGTACTAAAAGTCCTCCTTTCTTTAAGGTCTTGCTAATATTTTGTAAACCTTTTGCAAAATCATTTTCTGACATCATGTAGAAAACAGCATTTACTAAAACAATATCAAAGAGACCGAGTTTAATTGGATTTGTAACATCTGCTATGTGGAATTCAATATTCTTTAATCTAGTATTCTGCCTACATTTTCTTATAGAGGTTTCTGCATAATCACAACCTACCAATTCTAGATCTGGGTATACATTGTGAAGGTGGTAAAGTAGATTTCCTGTAGAACATCCTATATCTAAGACTCTCAACTCTTTTTTCCTTTCGTGGATCCAATCACCTATTAGATCAATTGTTTTCTTATCACTCTCTCTTATGCTGCTGGAATATCGTTCTTGATAATTTTCATAATCTTTCAGGAATTTTTTATCTGTCACATATTCTTTGTAATTAAATGCCATAATTTTCTCTAAATTTTAAATAGGTATTGAGCAAACTATTATGTCATCGCATAGACCAGCCTGATCAAAAGTGTGTTGCCAAGGTTCAATCCATTCTTTTGCATTGTTTAAAAACTCAGTACAATTTGATGCAATTGCAATTTGTAGTAACATCTCATATGCGTCCATTCCAAATCTCCAAATTGCTACTGGTTTAAGTCCAGTACGATGTAGTAAATGAACAATAGATGATTCGCTAAAGCAATTAAGATGACTTGCTGGGTCTAGGTGTCGTGCAATACCGGTTGTATGAGATTTTTGTGCCATAGCACTGACTGATGGATCTCTGGGAACTTCAAAAACTACCATGCCATTTTCGCCTACGCATTGCCTAGCTTTTTTTAAATATTCAAAGGGCTCATGTACATACTCTAATAATCCCCACATGGTTAAAATATCAAACATCTCTAGATTCGAATGAAGGAAATTATTTGTCTTAAGTTCAATGCCAAAGATATCTTGAGCGAACTGACAGGAACTTTTGCTGATTTCAATTCCCTCAGTCTTTATATTTAAATCTCTACAAGCTTTAACGAAATGCCCAGCTCCTGCTCCGACATCAAGAATTGAAGTAGGGGCTGACTCAAAGAGACTGTACCATATTTTTAATATCCAATCTAACTTTGGCTTGACGATTTCATCCATTCTAAATTGTACCCCATCTTCTTTTGCATAGTTAGCAGAAATTATCTCTTCGTCTGTGAAAATTTCTTTCATAACTTTAGCAGAAGGTCGTTTCCATACATATATATGTCCACATTTATCACATCGTTTATATTCTGCATGATTCACGGTTAAGTAGGGATTAGTTGATGTTGCTTGATAATCACATGCAGGACAATTTAACTTTTTTTCAAGATTTTCATCGGAGCTAAAAAGTTTTTTGCCAAGAGAATTTAAACTTTTAGCGTATGAAATAGTTTCCTCTATATCATTATTTAAAGATAATACATCGAATTTTTTCCCGGTTCGGACTTCGACTTTAAATTCAAGATTATCTAAGTTATCCCTCTCAAGTTGCCAAGTTTCAGTATTTTGAGAGCAAGTTGTGCTCAACTTTTTAGTTACAGACCACTCGTGATTGGTTTCTTTCAAATTAATAGTGTTTATACCCTCTGTGGACTTTTTAACAAAGCAATTCCAAATTAAAGCTTTTATTTTAACCAATATACAAGGTTTACCAATTGCCAAAACAGCATCATGTGGTTTTCCCTCAACTGGTTCTGCTCAACAATTTCCAAGTGATCTTGTAGCAGAGATTGGACTGCTTCGGTTCGATAGATACCCAATTCCTTAAATTTGGTTGACGCTAGGAGGTCTCGGACTTGTTCTGCTCCTTCCCCGCTGAACCAAAGGTGAGCTGGTGCGTTCCAACCTGTCTTCTTAATTCGTGTTCTGGTGGATTCGGGGATCAGTCCGGCAGTTGCCTTTCGAAGGAGGCTTTTCGTTATTCCGTTTAAATATTTGTATTTCGCTGGTACGCGGAACATGAATTCTATGATTCGGTGATCGAAAAAAGGCATGACATGTTGAATGCCCAAAGCCATTCCTTGACGATCTTGAGCCCGCAAACAACAGGGTGATGTTTCTCTGAAGATATCTTGATGACACCTGTTCTTAAGGTAGCTTTGGAACGGGTGGTCCATGACCGGTTCGAATGCGGTCAGGTCAAAGAAATCCGGGTTCAGGAGATCATGATAACGCTCCAGTCGCTGGCGATCGGAACGAATCTTTCCAGGCTTCTTCAGATCACAAATCCGTTCGACGGATTCCTCCATTACGGTGAAATTCTTTGGATATAAGGGATGGGTGTGGTATTCGGCCCACTTCGATACTTCCTTGTCCAATCTTTGCTTTTGACCTCCAATCTTCAAGTCCGCAAAGAATGGAAAAAAGTGTTCATATTCACCTGCGTTGAGTTCGTCCCCTCCCAATCCGCCGAAAAGATGCGTAATGTCTTCTTGGGCGGCTTGTTCGCAGACGACGAAATGGCTTAGCCAGGTCGCGGTGGCCACTGGTTCATCATTCACGTCCACCATCTTATCAATTAACCCGAATACATCTGGATCGGACACGCTGACTTGATGCCACTTGCTTACTGCTACATCCAATATCGTTGCGATGTCTTCCGATTCGTCGAAGGTTTTGTCTGCATAAATCGAGGAGAAGGCCTTCTGCTTTTCCCCAGTTTCCGAAACGGCTGAACCAAGAACCGAGGAGGAATCCATTCCTCCCGAAAGGGTGAAGCCTGGTTTCCCGCAACGATCCATGCGGATGCGCGTAGAATTCAGTAGCAATTCGCGATAACGCTCTGCCAGTTCTTCTTCTGATTCTTCCCATTCCGGAAGGTCTTCCAATTGCCAATAGACCCCAGTGCGGCACTCGCCATTCTTAAACCGCAACCAATGGGCGGCAGGCAATTGATCGATGTCCATGTATGGACTCTTTTCAGGTCGGTTGTCGAAATGACGGTAATGGCTAGCGGCGACCAACGCGACATACTGACGATCAACCTCTCGGGTGACACCGGGGATTTCAAGCAGAGCTTTACACCGAGATGCGAATGCGAACTCAGCTCCAAGCGTAGTGTAGTAAAGAGGCTTTACGCCAACTCTGTCACGAGCCAGCCATAATTCACCAGAGCTTGAATCTTCCAGTGCGATAGAAAAGTCTCCGTTGAGCTTAGGCAACAACGCAGGAAAGCCATATCTTTTGTATAGACTTATGATTATTTCGGCATCGCCACCTCTACCTAGATCTTTGGAGTTATAAATATTTCCATCGATAATTACCGAAACACTTCCATTATCTGCAACAGAAGAGGGATATGCACCTGTATAGCCAATGATCGTTTTGCCTCTGCTAGAGACAAAATTTCGCCAAGAATTGTACGGAGAAGAAGATTTTTGACAGTCCAACAACCTGTTTAAATTAATATTGGGGTTGCTTGAAACTATTCCTGAAATTCTTGACATCTCTTACAATTTAGCAGCCATTAGTTATACCTTTGTTTTCGTTGCTCGAAAAAACTTCCAGTGGTGAGGGTAGTCGATAACTAGCTCTGGTTCACCGTTAGTACGACGATCAATAAATGATTCGACATCAAATCCGTAACTTTGGATAAATTGAACGAACTCGGATTCCTTGTAGGTGTTTACATGCACTTTCAGATTCACGCCTGGATCGAGATATTTGTCATGGACATAATTATAACTCTCTTCTTTTGAAACGGATTCCCGTAAAATTACTGATTTTCGAGCAGATCCCAACAGTCGTTCTAGGGGACGGGGATAATTATCGATGTTAGATAAAACATTCATGCATAGCACATGATCTACATCAGTATCCAAATCCTCAAGTCGGCCGTGCACTAGATGTTTAGCTGGCAATCCATATTTGGGTAAGATTGATTGTCCAATATTGATCAAAGATTCTGCAGCATCGATTCCCCAGTAATCGACTGGGATGTTACGGGCGACCAACGAGTGGTAGAAATACCCACTCCCGCAACCGGCATCCAATAGTTGATCTCCCGCTTTTACTTGAGGTGTCAATAACTCCGCAGCTTGTGACGCACAGACCATTTCTTCTGCTTGGAGTCGGCAGCGTTTGGTGTAAAGTTCCTTCACTGTAGCACTGTGTTCCCAGATGCAATACTTGTTCCATCCGTTGGTCGAGATCACGTGGCGATACCTGTAATCAGAAAAGCGGATGCCATAAAATGACCACGCCAGTCATTCGGGTTTTTCTCCATGGCCAAGCTGAGCTTCTTGAATTCTTTCGGCGCTTCTTGTTCGAACATTGGCGGAAAGCCGTGGTAGTGATAAAATAGGGTTTGTACATTCTTGAATCCTGCCCGCTCAAATTGCGCTTTGACCTCAAATGGATTGTGGGTCCGGGATAGAACCTCGTCATAGCCCGGTTCGTCTTTCTTACCTTTTCGAATCTTTGGCAGATCCATCCTAAACCTTTTTTTCAGTTCGTCTTGTAAATGTTCGGGGATTTCGCCTTCGCAAAGCCGATCCCGAAAGAAATCGAATGAATAGCGATTAAGCGTGAAGAGCGAAAATAATTCGTTTCGCGCCTCAATCATAACGAGTCCACCCTCTTTTACACTTGTTCTCAGGTTGGCAAAGACACGATCATCCAGATCCGATGGGATGTGAGGCAACACACCGATGCAAATGGATGCATCAAATTCAGCAGGGGCAGAAGTTGGACCACGGAAGTCCTCCGGTTGCGTTACGCTTCCTTCCCAAAATTGATCTGGATCGTATCCCAAACCACTCATCACTTTCTTGCATTCCTGAACCATCTCCGGCGTCAGATCGAAGCCAAATAAGTCCATTTCAAGTTCTGTTAGATCACGGAGTATTGATGCAGGGCCGCAACCGGCATCGAGGAGATTTTTGGAGCCACTTCGTTGGAGTTCTTTACGGATAATATCCTGATGCACCGGTGGGTAATGAGCCTTATTCGTGTAATAATCCTCATAATAGCTTTGCCCCCAAGTTGAGTAGCAGTGACGAATAGCTTCTTCGGGGTCAGTCATTAGAATAGGTCATCAGTTTGCATGTATTAGAAACGACCTTAGGGTGAATTTTGAGCTTGGTTCACGTAGACGCTCCAATTTCTGAGATTGAAGACCGGTTCGACGGCACAATAATTCCATTGATGCCATTGAGAATACATGACAGTGCTCGATGAAAAATTCCTCGCGTTCGAATCCTTCTCTATCGCGGGCCGCGCTTTCTCCGTCGGGCAATTCGATATATAGGAACCCCCCATGGGCTAGATCCCCAATACATTTTTGGAGCATTTTCAAGGGATCTTCAACATGCTCAAGAACCTTGTTCAATGTTATGATGTCGAATTGGCGGTCCCACTTGAGCTTTTGGTAGTCACTCGTAACCGTTTCGATTCCGAGGTTGTCACGGGTATGCTTGGCAAATCTTGGGTCTGTTTCTAATGCGGTGCATTGCCAATTGGTGTTTTGCAAAATTTTTCCAAGGAAAACCCCAAGGCCCGAACCAATATCTAGCAAACGTATGGGAGAGGAGTGGGATGGGGAGTGTTTTTGAGAAAATTCGATTATGCGGTTTACACGGCCAGAATTATCGGATTTTTTTGGATCGAGTGCCATAATCCTTTCGTAGTTTTTCCGAATTCCTTCAAGTCCGCCGTAGGTGGAATCTACATAGCTTGACTCGTAGAGGGATGAAATATCCATGCCATGAACCGAGCGGTAGTGTCCACAGGTTTTACAATGAAGAATTTCGCGATAATAGCCTGAATCACCTTGAAGTTGGAACTCAGTTTCTCCCTTGGGTTTTTGCTTATATACATGAATAGAATCGCTTTTGGGTTGCATGCATAGTGGACATTGATAATCGGGAGGCATTATTGTTCTTCCAGTTTTCTTCCTAAATTCTCCAGTGCCTCATCACAATCAAGCCATGAAACTACTGTAAGGTTTTCGACATTACAGTAATCGTCAAAAAGGGGTTCCTTGCCTTTCTCTACAAGGAGAACGAAAAATCTATTGGTTTCTCGATTCTTAATTAGTACTCCACGTAGACCAAAAGAAGGAAGTCTACCGTTAAGTGAAGGAGTTGCATAGAACCCCCAGTCTTTACGAGTAAGATCATATTCACCTCCAGAATCTGTAGTAAGAGTTACCTGCTCGTTCTTATTCAATAGGATTTTGCCACAATCCATAATCTCAAACTGTTGCTTCGCTCCAATAGTGAACTTTCGAGGTGGACTGATTTGATCAAATTGCATTTTATTTTATGGGTTTGAAAAGACTTCTACCATTTCCAGTCTTCAATCAAAAAATCAGAGATTTCCCAACGATTACTTTTAAACTTCCAAATGTCTAGGTTTCTAAATGGTTCAATAATTTTAAAAAATTCACTTGTTGCAATTCCCACAAATTCGCAAAAACACTCAATATCTTTTTGGGGCATATCTTCGCCAAAACGACTGGCTATTTCGATTGCCTCACTACGGGTAAGACGCCCTTGCCTAATCTCGATCGAAAGGTTGTCGAAAGTACGGGGGAAACCGAATTTGTACCATTTTAAATAGTGGTGAATAGATATAAAATCATCATCTATGTCAGCAAAATCATATATTCCTGTTCGTGCCTCGCCTGATTTTACAGAAAATCCTTGTTCATTAGCTGCACGATATGAAGTTTGGACATCCCATTGGAAATAGTAGCCAAGAAAAACAGCAAGAACTTCTTGCTTTTCCACATTGTGTTTTGATTGTTCGAAGTAGGGCGTTAATTCTTTACTGGATAAATCTTTATCTACCCAGTCAGCTGCATTTGTGTTATGTGTAACCCCGAATTTGCGAAGCCAATTGGAGTCAAGCTTGAAACCTAATCTTTCTTCGCTTGAATCACCATATTCAAAAGCTGAGTTTTCTCCCCAAATAATTAGTGGGATGTTAAAAGATAGTGCAATCTTTAGGGGGATGTTGAAGATTGCCATGTGCATCGGGATTGCTGTTGAACCGAATTTCTTGAGTGCCTTTAGCATAAATTTTTGTTCGACTTTCGGGCTGATCTGATAATCGATGTGGTCAACTCCTAGAGAAATTAAATTATCCAAGTTTTTTTGGCCAATTTCCGTGCGTCCTGGAGTCTTCCATGTTACGCAAAGGGGATTTAGTCCATGCTCCAAGCAGACGATCGTTTGCCATGTGCTGTCTTTTCCTCCACTTACAGGAATGAGACAATCGTAGCCCATGCTACGTTCTTTTGCATTTTGAACAACTTGTTCAAAGGCTCGTGCTCTCTCGGTCCAGTCTATCGTTTCGCGCAATTCAAAATTTCGGCATGCACTGCAAACTCCCTCTTCATCGAATTCAAGTTCGGGTCTAGTGTTAGGTAAAATACAGCGTTTGCAATATTGCATCATAATTCGGAGTTATTTTCTAGCAAAGCTGTTTCTTTTAAAGTGGATCGGGAAAAGTGTCGACTGTAAGTCACAACTAATGGATCTAATGTCGTTCGAAAATCTAGGTTTAATAAATTTAATATACTCCCAATTCTCTTGGCATGGATCTTTCTTGAACTTTACGTTTGTGGTATGAAAAAGATAGTTTCATTTTTTTAGTTGTAGATTTCCAAAAAGATTCTTGCATTGATAAAATTGAAGAGAAATTTACTGAAGTGGTTAGGGATGGGAAATAAATCGAAGAGTTGCTTGATCTTATTCCTGTCAAGGTAGTGGAAGATCTCTGCCTTTGGGTCCAACAGATAGGCTTGCGTATTTGGGTCTTGAAAGTTGATCATTGAGTTAATAGAGGCGTTAAACCCTTTTTTTCTTCTGTCGAGTCGGACTTTCTCGTTGAGAATTCCCTTTAAAGCTTGGCGAAGGACAAACTTGCCATAACCGTTACGAATCAAATGGCGGGCTGGAATCGAATACGCGAATTTCTGCAAACTTGAATCAAGAAAAGGACTTCGGTTCTCAACGGAATAGCACATCGAATTCAAATCGTCTTCGTGAAGGATTACTGGCGTGGCTTCGTAAAATAATTCGTTGAGCATCCGATTGCGAAGCAAGCTGTCGCAAAATTGCTCTTCTTGAAAAGGTTCTTCGAAGTTAACTACCAAATAATCCTTCAACTCTTCACTCGCATCGAAAATATGATCCCGGAAAGTCGGGTCCTTATGGTAGAGGTTCGGCGTCTTAAGCATTGGGTTTCTTACAAATCCTTCAATGTGATTTCGCCAATCTTGCAAATACTTTTGATAGTCGTTCTCATTCCGGACTTCATTAAGGTGCAGAATGAAATGGTCGTAATAGCCTGTGAAGAGTTCGTCTGCCGATGATCCGGAGAAGGCAACGCGAAATCCAGCGTTGTGCACAGCTTCGGAAATTAACGAGTGGACATAGTAGGTAATCGTAGCGACAGGAGCATCATGGTAGGCAATCAACTCGCCTAATCTCGCCAATGCATCCTCCTTTGGTATTTCCAAAAGATGATGCTTGCAACCGATGTCGTCGACGGTCGCCATGATATTGTCTTCTTCATTGTATCTTTCGTCTTGGTCAATGATCGAAAAAGTCTCTAATTCGCATCCGAATTCTTTTGCAGCAATGGAAACCAAAGAGGCTGAGTCTACTCCGCCACTGAGGCAAAAGGCTAGGGGGACGTCAGAGCGAAGACGTAAGCGTACGCTTTCAAGTAGATGTTCGCGAGTTCCGTCGATGGCATTTTCCAGAGTCATAGATTGATCCACTGTCGTCGAAGGGTTCCAGTATCGCTCAATCCGATTCACTCCATCGGGATTAAGGACCATTGACTGTGCATAGCGAAGCTCCCTGACGCCTTCAAAATAGGTTTCATCAGTCTTGTACAAAGCCTTGTACCCATGGACGAGTTGTCGTAGCAAATGACGACGGTTTACTCGTAGAGGTTCCTTTGACAAGGCTTTCAAAAACTTGATCTCGGAACCGAAAAGGAAACCTTCCGGAGTTTGTAGATAGTATAGAGGCTTCTCCGCAAAACGATCCCTAGAGAGAAAAAGCTTTTGAAGTTTTGCATCCCAAATAGCGAACGACCACATTCCCTCGAAATGATCTACGCAGCGTTCTCCGTAGATCAAGTAGTAATGTAGTAAAACTTCTGTGTCCGAGGATGTTCTTAGTTCAAGCCCGCGATTAAGCAATTGCTTCCGAAGCTCTATGTAATTGTAGATTTCTCCATTGTATATAATCGTTGATTCATCGAGAGTAAAAGGCTGATTGGAACGGGGGTCGAGGTCGATAATGCTTAGCCGGCTGTGTAATAAGAGAACTTGCTTTTTCTTGCCTGCAGCAAATGAAGCGAAATCCTGGTGATCGGGCCCTCTATTTTGCATGAGATTAAGAGTGCTGCGAATCATTGATTCATTAGGCGGGCTTTTCCCGAAATATCCTGCAATTCCACACATCTTTATGAGGATTCGTTTGCCGGATTCTTCTCCGTTGCGGTTTCAACGTCTTCCGGGGAAACTTGCTCTCCGGCGCTAATTGATCTTGTCAATTTCTTTCCAAGAACCGACCCCTCCTGCCCCGGAGGTATTCCTGTGCCTGGTCTTACCCAAACAAATTGATCCATATTGAGTAAAGCACCTGCAGGCAGATCACTAGCAGCTGTCAGCGATCGCCGGACTGCCTCACGGTTTGAGCTTTCGCACTTTTGATGGCCGGCGCTATCGCCGAGCATCAATTCCACATCGCGAATGGCCTGAACCAATTGTTGCATGTCTTCCGGGTCAGCGGAAAGCTGGTGGTCACGAAAACTGGAACGAGTTTTGTCGATCGTGAAATGTTTCTCGATAATTCGGGCACCTGCAGCAACGGCAAGTTCGGCAGCTTTTATTCCGATAGTGTGATCAGAATAACCTATGGTAATGTCAGGCAACTTAAGCTTTTCCATCTGTCCCAGGGCAGCCTCGCTGTCAGGCGTTGGATAGCTAACCACACAATGCAGCATGGCAAGCTCGGCATTCTTGATTCCGTGGCGTTGCCAAGTTTTAACAAAGAAATCCTGCAGGTTGTCGCTTTGGTCGTGAAAACCTAGACCCATTGAGATGATAGTCGGCTTGCCAGTTAAGGCCAGTCGCTCGAGCAATGGGTAGAAATTATTATCTCCAGAGGCGACTTTCCACGCAGGAACCAAATCGTCCAACCAGTCTATCGATTCAATGTCAAAGGGAGTTGATAGAAACTCCAATCCTGATTTATTTGCGAAATCCCGCAACTCTCTAAATTGCTCCGCGGTGAATTGGAATTGGCTCAATTGGGCAATTCGTTCGTCATCCCTGATTGAAATTAATCTCTCTGGAACAATTGTCTGAAATTTTACGGCATTGGCCCCTGCTTGAGCGGCCAATAAAATCATTTCTTTAGCTAGAGAAAAGTCTCCCTCGTGATTGTTTCCAATTTCAGCAATTATGAAAACTGATTCGTCAGTCTGATGAGAACCTATTTTCACGTAGCTACCGGGCCATGGTAATGGAGAACGTAATATGACTCATAGGCCCGAAAACCTAGATTCTCATAAGATCTAAGCGATGGGGAATTGGCCACTTGAGTGCCAACCACAATTTGCCTGCCTAAAGCTTCCTTGGCGGCAAAGCGTATCATGGCAGAAGCCAGCCCTTTGCCCCGATGCCCTTTCGATACAGCTATCAGGTCAATAGTCCGTTTGTCTTCTTGGTCTAAAAGCAGTAGAAATCCAATCGTTTGATTTTGGTCCTTCGCGACTACCATACAGTCTCCCCGTTTGCCCGCGAAGAAGTTAGTCGCCCATTGGCGTTTTATCTCGTTGGCGACAGAATCTTCGATCTTAGGGTCAAGATGGAACCTAGAGAAAAGAAAACTCGAAGCGGCAATATTCTCTATGTCAGGGAGATCTGAAGGTTCGGCCAATCTAATCCGACAAGAGGATGAAATATTCTTTTCATCCCAATTTCCAGAAGCCGGCCTTTGCAACTGAATGTTTGTATCTATTAAGTTGAAGCCAATTCTTTCTAATTTTGAGATGTCCGCTATTCTTGAAGTTTGAATTTTGGTATAAATGAATCCTGCATCGCCAGAGCGAGGCAGGTTAAATGCACGATTGTAATGATTAAGTTGGAAGCAAGGTTTGCCTAAGAAGCTTTCTGTGAATGGATCCCTAATCAATGAGTGATCAATCATTTTTGTAATAGCGTTTGTGGAAATCCTTATACCAATTAATATAATGTTCATATCCCTTTTCCAACGAAAACTCGGGCTCGTAGCCGATAAGGTCTCGAGCTTTTTGAATGGATAGGGTTCCACGATCCGGAATAAGTTGATCTTTTGGTTCGTATTCGATTTTGATTCCAGGGAAATGTTGTCTTATTATGTTAGCCATTTCGGCCAATGAACGTCCCTTGCCATAAGTTAAATTTAGGGTTTGTCCAAGTGCATTCTTGTTCGTGATTACTTTCTCAACTCCCCGGACTAGATCTCCGATGTAAGTAAAGTCCAAAGTATCTGAACCGTCCCCAGTAATACTTATTTCTCCAGTGGTCAGAGCGTTTTCAATGAAGATTTGACCAACTCTTCTACTTACGCACCTCTCCCCGTAAAGTGCTGATGGGCGAATAATAGTATAAGGTAAGCCGAAGACTTGGTTATATGCAATGACTAGCTTTTCACCACCATATTTCAGTGCTCCATATATACCAATGGGATTACATGCCATCTCTTCGTTAACTGAATTTTCAGTAAAATTGCCATATACCATACTGGATGAGAAGTATATGAAATGCTCAATTTTACCTCTAGATTGATCAAGGGCATTCTCGAGAGTTCTATTGCAATGGTCGAATGTGTTGTACGGATTCTTATTTGAAAGGTTAGCATGGGAAACCGCAGCCAATTGAACTATCACTTCAGGTTCAATTTCGTTTATAAGTGTTCCTAAACACAGGTAGTCTCTAGCATCTTGAACAAATAATTTTATATCGCTTTCCTCCATCAGTTTTTGTCTTTCACGAAGCATGCCTAGATGGAGCTTGTTTGGGCTCGATACTTCTTGAAATTTTGAAGATAAGATATTATTGACTTGTAATCCGTCTATTATTGAGACAGATGCTCCAGAATTTGCCAAATGGAGAGCAAGATTATGCCCGATGAAACCGGCTCCTCCAATCAAGCAGATTTTTTTTCCTGATAGTTCCTTACTTATTTTTTTAGTCATTAATAGTTATGTAATTGTTGACAATTTTGATTAACTCTTCAGCAATTCGAACCATATCTTCAGGGTGAAGATGTGGACCGACGGGCAATGCGAGGATTTGGTTGCTTATTGCCTCAGCGTTGGGGCATTTGATCTCTCCGTATTTCTCAATGTAATAACTCATACTTGGGACAGGGTGCGGATAATAAATGCTCGTCCCAATTCCGACCTCCTGGAGTTTATTCATGATTTCAGGCCTTCGAGATGAAAATTGAGGGGAAAGCAATACACCCATACAATAATGACTGCTTTTTTGGACGGAATCAACAGGTTGAACTAGGATATCAAGGTGAGGGTGGTGCTCAAGCTGTTCATTCAAGCATTCAAAGTTTTTTTGTCTTTTTTTTAGAAAGGTTGGTAATTTTTTTATCTGCTCAATCCCGATAGCCGCATGAACTTCGCTCATCCTGTAATTGTAACCAAGGCTGGTGACATCATATTCGCCAGGAATTTTTCTTTCGCCGTGTGTGCGATTAACTCCAAATGCCTTTAGTAGCCTAATTTTATCTGCAAGCACTTTATCTTTGAGAATTACCATTCCACCTTCTGCTGTGGTTATATGCTTTACCGGATAAAACGAAAAGCAACCTGCATCACCTAGCAATCCAGTATGAGTTCCCTTAAAGGATGCACCGGGGGAGAGAGCGCAGTCTTCCAAGACAAACAAGCTATATTTTTTGGCGATCTTGTTGACTTGATCCATATTTACAGGAACGCCGAGGTAGTGTACAACTGCAATAGCACGTGTTTTTGTAGAAATTGACGCTTCTATTGAAGGTATGTCGATATTTCCAGTTGTTAATTCGGAATCCACGAATATTGGTTTTGCACCGGTAAGCTCGACAGCGTGTGCTGTGGCAACATGAGTTTGTGCAGGTACAATTACTTCATCTCCAGAGCCAAATCCCAAGGCGTGATAGATCAGGTGCATGCCGGCAGTACATGAAGAAACGCTTACTGCATGGGGAGCTTGGGTGAAATCTGCAAAAGAACTTTCGAACTCTTCGCTTTGTGGACCGTGCACTAGGATTGGACCGGACAAGACTTTTTCTACTGCCATTTTCTCTTGTTCGTCAATCAGTGGTTTGCCGAATGGTATTTTTTTCGTTTCAGTTTTCAAGATCTAGGTAATTTACAGGTTGAGGGCTTTGATTTATTATGGATTCATCAATTGCTATGGCTACGGATGTGGCATCAATCACCTCTTGCGCTTTGATTATTGGTTGCTTCCCTTCGATTAGAGAATCCACAAAATCGTAAAGCAGATCTCCTTTTTGAGCACCAGGATAGGGCGAGTCTACATTTTCAGGAGATATGGATGGATCTCGACTCGTAAAATAAGATGCAGTCAAGTGACTTTGCTCGAAAGTGGCATTGGTTCCGTATATGGCAAGTTTGTGATGATGGGGTGCAACGCTTCCAAAGTTAGAAGTTAGGATAGTTGTGCATCCGCTGTTTGACTTCATTATTGCAGAAGTAAGAGAATTTCCCGAGAAAGATGAGTCTTGAGTAGCCAATTTATTTCCATAGGCAAAGACTTCAGTGAATTTCTCGCCAGAAACCCAACTCATCAAGTCGATGAGGTGAATGCCTCCGCCAAGAGTGACGGAGTAGTTGTGAATTTGACCCCTCCAACCATCTGTCAGTTTATGCAACCTTCCGTAGTCATAGCTGGATTCCATATGAAAGACTTTTCCCAATTCATCGGATTGTATCCGATTTCTTAGATCGATGAATCGAGGGGTCTTTCTGAGTATCAAATTTGAAGAAAGCTTGAGCTTCGGATTCTCACGCATGACCTCGACAACGGATAAAAGTTCCTCGCTATTTAAACACAAAGGTTTCTCAACGAAAATATGTTTTCCGTTTTTTAATGACCTAATTATTTGCCCTTTATGGCAGTCATCGTAAGAGGCGATACTCACAATATCGATATTAGGATCACAAATTATTTCATCTGGGTTGGATGTGAGTTTTTTTTTCGGATATCTTTTACCAACTTCATTGAGGACATCTTTGTTCAAGTCACATATTTTGTGAACAGAGCAATAGGGATGGGTTTCAAATCCAGAGATGTGAGTTTCGCCGACTCCCAGTCCAATTACGCCAGCAGTAAAAGTTGAGTTTTTTAGTTTTTGTCCGTGTCCCAAAGTGTTTGAATTTCTTCCCAACCTAAGTCATTCGCCCCCATAAGGGACATGACATTCTTTGCGATGCGATAATCTTTTTCGTTATCTATGCATTGACGAGATTCGGCTTTCGCCAAACCGCTACTAAAAGCACAAATACGGTACCTGTAATGATTCTTGTAAAAATAGGAAGTCACATGCTCTTTTTCTTCTTTTGACCTATGCATAGTAGAAATCTTCAGCATCATTTTAGTTTTGATAACTTCGACGGATTGCCCTTTTGGAAAAGATCTCGGAAAGACATTCGTTACGAGATCAAAATCTGATGAGTTCGAAAGAGAAATGGCTTGATCAATTATTAAGGGATCTATAAACGGACTGTCTCCACAAATACGAATGAACTTATTGTGGTTCGTTGCAGCAGCAGCTTCCGCTAACCTTAGACCGACATCATGCAATGAACCAAGGTGGTAGGATAAATCCCTATCTTTACAATACTTTACTATGAGTCTGTCAGAATCTTCATTCGAAGTTGCGATAAGAATTTTAGTAACTTGACTCGCTTTGGATACCCTGTCGATACATTTGCCAAGAATTGAAGAGTCGCCAAGCGGTAGTAAAGCCTTACCTGGAAGTCGGATTGAGTCATATCGAGATTGTATAATTGCTAGCAAAAAAGGATTATTTATGAAAAATGTTTAAAAATAGTGGTGATACCATTGTATGCCATGGGTTTATAACCTAAATCCCTTAGATATATAGTTACAGGACAATCTTGGATTGTCTCTAATGAAGTAAGCTTTTGTTCAATCAAAATATAAGAAAATATATATTTATTCCAATCGTTGCCTAATAGGACTTCTAATTCATGACCTTCAACATCTATATCTAGAAAGCTTGGTTTGGGGATATCTTCTTTGTGAAATTGGTTCAATATTTCTTTTATTGTTGCGACTTGCACCATCTTTGAACCAGAAGGGAAATACTGAGTATCAACCAATTCTTCATCTCTGTTGATTAAGCTGTTCAACGCACTTTCGTCGTATGTGAAGAATTCTTGCACATCATTTTGTTTACCTAGTGCGATTTCTAGAGTTTTGTCTCTGGGTCTTATATCTTCGAATTTTTTTTTAATTCCCTCATTTGGGTCAATGTTAATACCACTCCACCCAAAGTCATAGAAAATTTTTGTATTTGAAAATCTCACGGGGTGATGTGCACCAACATCAAAATAAAATCCACCATTTTCTACATGTAAACCATCCTTAGCCATAAGGCCTTTGAGGATACTGTCTTCTCCAAATTGTGAATATGAGTTAAAACCCATATGAAATTAAAATAAATTTATGTATAATAAATGAAACATATTAATATGAATCAGTGATCAAGAATTTATTGAAGTGTACTTGGTAATGAATACTTAAAATCCAAAAATCCATGCTACCGCTGGACAATTAATTTATATAAAATTAGAATCCAAAAAAAAATCAGTAAACGAAATAATAATAAATTTAGAAGCAGTTGTTGTGCCTAAATGTTAATGTTCGTTAATCAACTTTTGAGAATCAAGGTGGACAATTAGCACCTATACAAATTAGAATAGAGTTCTAATGGCAATTGAAAAAATAGTTGTGGTGGATGATGAGATGATGATTCGTAAGGCGTTGGAGACGCAGTTGCGGAACAAGCGTTATTCAGTGGCTTCTACCGGGGACTTGAAAGGTGCTCGGAAAATATTGTCTCGGGATTCATTTGACTTGGTTTTTTTGGATCTTCGCTTGCCTGATGGTGAGGGTACCGATTTGCTTGAGGAAATAACTGCGAAGACTGAAGCTCCTATGGTGGTTATGATGACAGGTTATGGATCCGTTGAGTCAGCTGTTTCTTGTATGCAAATGGGTGCATTTGATTATGTGGTTAAGCCTTTTTCTTTTGAGCAGATTGAAGTGGTGGTCGATAAAGTCGCTTCTTTTGATAAAATGCGTCGTGTCACCAAGTATTATGTTGAAGAAAGTGATACTCGCTCATCCGATATCATTGGAGAGAGTAAACCTGTTCAGGATCTAAAGAATTTGGTTGATAAAGTTGCTAAAACTGAAGCCAGTGTACTTATTACAGGAGAGAATGGAACAGGCAAGGAATTGGTTGCTCGTGAGCTTTATCGAAATAGTATGTTAGCTAAGCAACCTTACATCAGGGTAAATTGTGCCGCAATTTCTGAAACCTTAATGGAGAGCGAATTCTTTGGGCATGAGAAAGGGTCTTTCACAGGTGCGACTGAGAGAAGGGAAGGGCGTTTTGAATTAGCGGATGGTGGTACGATTTTACTAGATGAAATTAGTGAAATTGTACCTGCCTTGCAGGCAAAACTTTTGCGCGTTCTCCAAGAGAAAGAATTTGAACGAGTTGGAGGAAATAAAACCATTCAAGTTAAAGTCCGCGTACTTGCGACAACCAACCGAGATTTAATGGATGAGGTGAAAAAAGGAAATTTTAGGGAGGATTTATATTATCGATTAAATGTTTTTCCCATTGCAGTACCACCGCTTCGGGATCGAGGTTCGGATATTCTTCTTTTAGCTACCTCATTTCTTGCTCGTCATGCGAGGAAGCACGGAATCGATGAAATTGAATTTTCCAAGGATTGTAAAAAAGCCATTGAATCTCATAATTGGCCTGGAAATGTAAGGGAATTAGAAAATGCTGTAGAACGAGCGGTTATTCTTGCTGACAAGGGAAATGCGATTGAAGCAGATCTTCTTGGTCTTCACAATGTAACCGCAAATAATGCAAGTGATTCTTCTCCAAATTTAGAAACAGGAACTGAGGAAATTGCATCAATGGAAGAAGTTGAGCGAAAACATATTCAGAATGCCTTGCAAGCTTTTGATGGTAATCGTACCCATGCGGCTGAAAAGCTGGGATTAAATGTCCGAACTTTAAGAAATAAGATTAAGCAGTACGATTTGGAATAGTAAGTTATTTCAACAGATCGTAAAAATCGAATTATATTCTATTCTTCGAAGAGAAGACTGACTTTTTCGGGATTTTCAGATAGATCAATTATTTCATTGGGATTGAATGGTTTGCCATTCTTAAGGGTAATTTGAACGAGTTCTCCACGACTGTACTCTGCCTCATGCCATAAATCTCCATCTTGATTCCATTTAGAAATTCTACCATCGTATTTGCCATTAGTGTATTTGAGAACTGCTTCTTTTTTACCACTATCATCTAGTGCCGTAATTATACCGGAGTATAATTCTTCAGTTTCTCGAATGTGCAAAGTGCCGCCACGATTGGGGTCACCTGCAAACTTTATATAAAATTCAGAACCTGTTCCTTCCCACTCTGCTAATTCAAGAGATGCTAAGCTTTTACCAGATGCGGCGGCACCCTCATTTTCAAATCGGCCAAAATCTTCCAAGTCATTTTGAAAATACCTTTGAGAATAAACATCCCCTTTTTGAGTCCATATATAAAAGTATCCATGTCTTTCACCCATTTTGTATTGAGATTTCGTTTTTAATTTGCCGTTCTCATACCATTCAAAGAAATCTCCATCCTGATATCCTCCATCAAAACTTTTCATGGCAGTTATCGTTCCATTTCTCGCTCTAATTTTGATGTAACCCGAGAAAGCCGAATCGTTTTCTTTTAACTTAATATTTCCTTCGTCATCCAAGATAAAAGTTTCTTCAAATTCAATGCTTGATCCTTCCCAATAAGATTTTTGCTGAATGAAATCGGAGATTGCAAATTGTTCTTCCTGCTCAACCTCTTCAACCATAATTTCCTGTTCACAACCACTGAAGAAGATTGAGAGGGAAAAAAGGGATAAAGTTAACCAAGTTTGGATATTTTTTTGTGAAAATCTTTCCATAAGTTCCCTTTAAAAATGAATGATTCTTTCTTTAAGAACAAGCTGAAATAGATATAAGATTGATAAAAAATATCGTAGATAGATAGCTCTATCAAATATGGAAGTTTTGAGAATCGAAAGCAAAGCCTTGATCGATCCTTAATAAAGTGCCAATAAAAAGATATGATTATTCCTAAGTTAGACAAGTTGAGTGCAGATCAACTCAAAGAAATAGAATCCATTGTAGAGGAATTTGATTGTAATATACTTGAAATTCAAGGCCATAATCAATGTGTGTACGCCATCCTTGGCGATGAAACTCACGCCGTTATGTTCAAGCGAATTGCAGGTTTATCCTACATCCGAAAGGTTGATGCCATAGAATCACCTTACAAACTTATGGATCGAAGGTCAGCTTTATCGAATCACCAAGTTTGTATTGGTAAGACAATCATCGGAAAAGAAAAACCTTTTATTATTGGTGGACCATGTACTATAGATCCAAATTCTCCACAACTTTATATTGAAACCGCACATGCTTTAAAGGAGGCGGGTGTTGATGCATTAAGGGGAGGCGTATGGAAACCAAGAACAAATCCTTATTCCTACCAGGGTGACAACAAGGCCATTGAAATTATTTTACGAGCGAAAGAAGAGACTGGTTTACCCATCGATATTGAAGTAATGGATTCAGCTCAGTTAAGAATAGCGTTGGATTCAAAAGTTGATATTTTACAAATCGGAACCCGTAATGCGCTTAATTATTCTTTATTGAAAGAGATTGGGGAAAAATCTGCTGGAACCAATTCTTCTGTTCTATTAAAACGGGGGCGACATGTTGCATCTCCTGATGAATTTATTGCTGCCGCTGAATATTTAGTAGCATCAGGTAATCCTAATGTAATGCTTTGTCCACGGGGAACAACACCTCCACTGGATGGGTATCGAAACCATCCGGATGAATCCATTTCCCCTCTGTTAAAAAATAAGACATGGGCTCCAGTGATAGTTGATCCATCCCATAGTGTTGGGCATTCTGAATATGTTCTCGCATCCTCACTATCCGCCATTACATACGGAGCGGATGGATTGTGTATTGAATCTCATATTGATCCAAGCAAAGGAATTGGAGATGATCCCAAGCAAGCAATTACCCCAGAAGAAATGAAAGAACTTATTTTATCCTGTGCGGAGATTTGGAAGTATCGATATTTGCCCAAAGACTAGGTCGAGTAATTATGCACCTAATCTAAGATCAGGTACTAAATAATTATTTACATAATCTTGAACGGCGTCTTCGAGGGAAAAAAGATTATATCCATATCCATGTTCTCTTAGCTTTTCGATTTTTGCCTCTGTGAAATACTGGTATTTGTCTCGCAGAATTAATGGCATCTCCACAAATTCAATCTTTTCTTGAAGCTTAAGTGCGGAGAAAATTGATTTCCCTAAATCGAGCCAAGTTCTTGCTTGGCCATTTCCTAAATTAAACAAACCATTTGCCTGATCGTTTTGTACTAACCAAAGGGTCATCTGAACAGCATCTTTGACATAAAGAAAGTCCCTTTTTTGTTCGCCATCTCCATATTCCTTTCGATGGCTCTTAAAGAGAGACATTTTGTTGGTTTTAGCTATTTGTTCATAGGCCTTGCTCACAACAGATCTCATACTTTCTTTATGCTCTTCATTTGGTCCATAAACATTAAAGTATTTCAATCCCGTTATTTTATCGAACCAACCTTGTTTTTTCGCGAGCAGGTCAAATTTATGCTTGGACCAACCGTAAAGGTTTAGAGGTTGGAATTTTTCAATGCTTTCTTCTTTGTCGTCCATGCCCCTAGTTCCGTCTCCATAGGTTGCTGCCGAAGATGCATAGACAAACCGAGCGTTGTTTTCAAGTGCCCATTCGCACGCTTCTTTTGTGTAAAGGAAGTTATTATCAGTTAGGTAGTCTTCATTGGTTTCAGTCGTACTGGAACAAGCTCCAAGGTGAATGATAGTTTTAACTTCAGATAACTCAGTACTTTTTTCTCGCATCAATTCCCTGAAGAGCTTTGCGTCAAGGAATCGCTGATATTTTAAATTCTCCAAATTTCTTTGCTTTAAAGAATTTTCTTCAACCCAGTCAACTAGCCACAAATTCTCGAGGTTTTGGTTGTTAAGGCCCCAAATGGTTGCACTTCCGATCAAGCCGGCTCCTCCAGTTACAACGGTTATTCCTGTTTGAATGTTATGCATTGGACAATTCAATTGATCGATCGTGGGCCGCCTGTGTGGCTTTTGCAACAATCTCTCTTAATTGATCATTTGTAAAACTTTCCAGAGCCGCCTGTGTAGTACCGTTGGGAGATGTGACTTGTTTTCGTAGTTCTTCGGGATGGAATGTGCTTTTTTCCATGAGCTTTGCCGCTCCAATTACAGTTTGTATCGCGAGGTCTTTAGCTAGATCAGGGCTTAGACCAAGTTTAATGGCAGCTCCCTCTAAAGCACAGGTGAATTCAAAAATATAGGCGGGACCGCTTCCGCTAATTGCTGTGACTCGATCGATATCAATTTCCTCACCAACCTGTTTAACATCTCCAAGAGATGAAAGTACTTTATAAATCGTTTCTCTGTCGTTGTCCGATGGTTGATTCGCAAATAAAAAGCCAGTAATACCAGAACCAATTTGACCTGGGGTATTGGGCATGGAGCGAACAATGTTTCGAGCTAAGGGAAAGGTATTTTTCAACCTGGAAAGTGTAATGCCGGCCATAATGGATAAAATAAGCATGCCATTTGAAGATTTGGAAGTATCCTTGGGTAATTCGGATATTTGTTGTGGCTTGCAACCTAGGACAAGAAGGTCCGGCTTTGCATCTAGGAGCTCAGTGACATTTTCATACCTAGTAATTCCAGTCTCTTTGGATAGTGCTTCCGAAGTGCCATCATTGGCAGAGCAGCAAGAAATTTCATTTGCCTGAAAAGCGTTTGATTGAAGCAAGCTTTTCACGATAGCGGAAACCATTTTACCTGCTCCAATAAAAGAGATTTTATGATTCATAATAAATGAATGTTTAAGTCTTGGGTTGAACTGTAATCGTTCCAGAAAGTATGTCGTGGACACACCTTCTTCTTCTATTAAAAAAACAGAAGAAAAAATTCAACAAACCGGGTAACAGAAATGGAGTGAGTAGTGTAATCGTTGCAAAACCTTTGAGGATTGAACGTAAAAATATCTTAATTGGTGGGGCATTCTCAAAACCATCCAATAATGTGGTCCGCAATCCAAAAGTCGCTTTTCCCAAGGTTTGTCCCTTGAAGAAAGTCTCTCCTGCAAAAAAATAAAGAACGGGTAATGCACATGCAGCAAAAAGCATAGTTATAAGCATTTCGTAGGTTTCAGCAGAAAGCTTTGATTCTTCAATAAATGTGGCCATTTTTGTGGAGTCTGTCCGTTCGTCAGATCCAAGTAATGAAACTTGGTGCACGAGTTGATTAAATTCTCTTTTAGAATGATCATCGTAGAGTTTTGGAATAATTAAGGCAACTAACTGAATTAGAATAAAAATCAGAACGGCATCCATTCCGAACGCAACCATTCTTTTAGCTAAAGGTGCAGGTACACATTCATCTTTTAACTCTTCGGTGCTTCCTTCCTCTTTTAGATGCACTACTGAGAACTTTGGAAGGCTTGTAGGGTATTACACATGAGCATTGCAACGGTCATTGGACCCACGCCACCCGGAACGGGAGTGATAAATTGAGCTTTTGGAGCAACCTGTTCAAAATGAACGTCTCCGACTAATCGAAATCCCGATTTTTTGCTAGGATCTTCAATTCGGTTAATTCCTACATCGATTACAGTTGCTCCTTGCTTTACCATATCACCAGTAACAAATTCGGGTTTCCCCATTGCGGCGATAAGGATGTCAGCCATTTGCGTATGACTTTCTAAATCGGGTGTACGGGAATGGCAGAAGGTCACCGTTGCATTTCCAGGGAAACCCTTTCGTAGGAAAAGCATGCCCGCTGGCTTCCCAACTATTAAGCTTCTTCCCAGTACAACCACATGTTTACCTTCCGTTGGAATTTTTTTCCGTTCGATCAATTCGAGAATACCTGCGGGGGTACATGAAATAAAAGCATCCTTCTGTTCCTGGCACAATTTGCCCAAATTTAAGGCGTTAAAACCGTCCACATCTTTATGGGGAGATACCCTATTGAAAATGATTCTTTCTTCAATGTGAGAGGGCAGGGGAGCCTGCACTAAAATACCATGTACGCTTGGGTCCTGATTTTCTTTGTCTACTTCATTTAAAAGTTGATCCTGCGTTATATTTTCTGGAAGGATTTTTAACCTGCTTTTTATGCCTATAGAAGCCGCGATTTTTTCTTTTTTTCTGACATAGGAAATAGAGGCAGCGTCTTCACCTACGCGGATAAAAACGACGCAGGGCTTGGAGCCATGAATGTTGGCAACTTTGACCTTAAGTTCTTCAATGATATTTTGGGCAATCTCATTGCCATTAATTAACTCCATTTTAACAAAACTAAAGGGATAATTACTCGATTTCTCGAAGAACTCGGGCTCGAATAACTAAATTAACAGACCCTTCCTTAACAGGTTCAAGTTTACCTAAAATATTAACTTTTTTATCTTTGAGGGATATAGGGTCAATCGAGCGAATATCCTGAAAGTCAATGAACGCCAATCTTTTACCACGAGAGTTTTCCAATTGAAAAGGGAATGCTGTTTCAATACCAAATTTTCTCGGTTTAAGAACCAGTTTACCCTCGAAATTACGATGAAGGTTTACTGCTGGTGGAATAGATGGAACCTTCATAGGTAAGTTGTTGGTTGGGGCAACCTGTCCTTGTTTTGTTTCAAGAGGTTCCAATTCTTGAATATTTGTGGAGTTAGAAATTCTATTTTTAGGTCTATTTTGAGGCTGTGAAAAAGTTTTATTTTCTACCGGTCGATCGCTCCATTTTTTTCGCCCGACCACAATTGGTTCAATTTCTTCTTCTCCCGTTTGTACTGATGGAACATCAACGGGAGCGGTGAATGCATCAGCGAGATTCGGAGGAATCGATTTTTTTGGAGTTTGCCCAAAGCTCAATGTGCACATTGTCAAAAAAAATGAAAACCCACCCACAATGAGCAAAAATATTTTTAAATAATTATTATATCCCATGATTACAAAATTAGGAAACTTCCCTAGGAAAGAGCAATTCAATTTCTTCTTTTTTGAGTAATCTGGTTTGACCTGATGATACATTTTTAATTCCAAGCCCGCCAATGGCCACTCTTCTAAGTTTTTTTACCTTGTAGCCAAGATGGTAGAAAATTCTTCGGATCTCCCTTTTTTTTCCGTGTCCCATAATAACATCAAGCTTTGTAGACCGTAATGATTTACCTTTGCTTGGTCGAACCTCATCAATTTTCAAAAATTCTTCTTCTACTAATTCACCATTGATTAAAGACGGGAGATCTTTGGTATCAAATGGAGTGTCGATTTCAATTTTATACTTTTTTCGGACCATTTGAGATGGATGAGTTAAGCGGTGGGCAAGTGTACCATTATTTGTAAGAATAACCATTCCTTCACTATCAACATCCAAGCGACCGGCACAGAATAATCGAACCGAGCGATACTTTGATTCTAAAAGTTCAAAAATCAAACGATCTGCGTATTCATCGTCATTTGAGCAAGTATATCCTTTGGGCTTATTGACCAAGAGCGTTATGTTAGGGATTCTTTTAACCTGAACTCTTTTTCCGTTTACTTTAACAATGTCAGAATCTGGGATCACTCTTTCTCCTAATTTTGCATTCTCTCCATTAATCGTAACTAAGCCATCTTCAATCCATTCCTCTCCTTTTCTTCTGGAGCAAAGGCCGGCATCAGCAAGAAATTTTTGTAGTTTAGGTCGTTGAGAATTAGTAAAATTCATGTGAATTTAAACAAGTTGTAAACTTGTGTGTTGCTAAAAGTTAAGGATTTTTGCATTTGTTAAAAGTGGAAGTTCAAAATTGGACATGGGAATATTAAAAACATATGAGCGAAGAAATTACAAAAACTAAAATTGCTCTCGTAACGGGGGCAGGTCGTGGAATTGGGAAAACAATTGCAGAATCATTGGCAAGGGATGGCATGCATGTAATTTGTGTGAGCAAATCTGCGTCATCTTGTGGAACAGCAGCTGAAAGTATTATCGCAGATGGCGGAAAAGCGGAATCGCTTGCCGTAGATGTCTCTTCAGGTGAAGAAATCAGAAAAGCTTGTGAGAAGATTTTAGAAGAACATGAATGTGTTGATGTTCTCGTTAATAATGCAGGCATTACCCGGGATAATCTTCTTTTTCGAATGGAAGAAGATGATTGGATGGATGTAATTAATACAAACTTAAATAGTTGTTTCCATTGGATTAAAGCGATTGGTCGCCCTATGACCAGGAAACGATGGGGGCGAATTATAAATATTTCCTCTGTAGTTGGTCTTACTGGTAATGCGGGGCAGGCTAATTATGCAGCAGCCAAAGCAGGTATGATTGGTTTAACCAAAAGCTTGGCCCGCGAGTTCGCTGCTCGTTCAGTTACAGTAAACGCGATTGCTCCCGGATTTATTGATACAGATATGACTTCCAGCCTAGATGATCGAATTAAAGAAGTGGCACTCAGTACCGTTCCTTTAAAGAGATTTGGAAAAGTGGAAGATATCGCAGAAATGGCCTCATTTTTATCATCCGAAAAGTCTTCCTACATAACGGGACAAGTTTTTACGGTTGACGGAGGCATGGTGATGTGAACAAGAGATAAATGTTAAATTTAAACCCAAATAAAAATTATGTCAGAAAATAATGCCGATCGCGTTAAAAAAATTATTATTAGCCAACTCAATGTGAGTGAAGAACAAGTAACTCCGGAGGCCAACTTTATAGACGACTTGGGAGCTGATTCTCTCGATCAAGTCGAATTGGTTATGGCTCTTGAAGAAGAATTTGGTACAGATATCCCTGAAGAGGATGCTGAAAAGCTTCAATCAGTTGGTTCCGTAATTGAGTATGTGGAAAAGAATTTGTCTTCCTAGTCTTTTCTTCAAGGCGGGTCGATGTAAAATTGGCATGATGTAATTTTACAAATGAATCAAGTAGTCATAACAGGTGTAGGAGTTGTTTCATCTATTGGTAACGGTATTGATGACTTTTGGAACTCGCTCAAAGATGGGAAATCCGGAATTACTGCAGTTACTCGTTTCGAAGCTGGAGATATTGCCAGTCAAGTTGCCTCTGAAGTCACGGATTTTAACCCTGAAGACTTCATGGATCCTAAAGAAGTTCGACGCAATGACCGTTACAGTCATTTGGCCCTCGCTGCTTCTCGGTATGCTTTAGCAGACTCAAACTTATCTAAAGATAAACTTGTGCCGGAAAGAACAGGGGTTCTTGTGGGTTCTGGTATCGGTGGTATGGAAACAATTGAAAAGCAAATGACCACACTGATTGAAAGAGGACCCAGGCGAGTTTCTCCTTTCATGATTCCTTCTCTAATTGCAAATATTGCCGGCGGTGTCATTGCCATTGATTTAGGAGCACAAGGACCTAATTTTTCGGTTGTCAGTGCTTGTGCGTCAGGCTCTCATGCAATTGGTGAAGCATTTCATATGATGCAGCGTGGATTGGCTGATGTGATTTTTGCCGGAGGAAGTGAAGCTGCAGTTACTCGTATAGGGTTTGCCGGATTTTCTTCCATGAAGGCTATGAGTACAAAGTTTAATCATGAACCTTCCCGTGCATCCCGTCCATTCGATGCAGACCGTGATGGTTTTGTCATGGGAGAGGGGGCAGGCGTTTTAGTCATGGAAACAAAAGAACATGCAGAAAAACGAGGTGCTCGTATCTATGCTGAGATTGTCGGATATTCTGCAACTTGTGATGCATTTCATGTTACCACTCCTGATACTGAAAGTAAGGCTTTGACCAAGTGTATGAACCAAGCATTAGAAGAGGCAAAGATACCTAAAGAACAAGTTGCTTATGTTAATGCTCACGGAACATCTACACCTTACAATGATCGCTCTGAAACCGTTGCTCTTAAGAATGTATATGGTGATTATGCAAAGAATGGATTGTGTGTAAGTTCTACAAAATCTATGACAGGACATTTATTGGGAGCAGCAGGGGCAATTGAAGCAGCAGCCGTTTGTAAAGCTATTGAAGATAATGTCGTTCCGCCTACGATTAACTTGGATACTCCTGACCCTGACTGCGATCTAGATTATGTTCCTAATCAAGCAAGAGATCTCGAGGTGAATGTTGCTATGAGTAATAACTCTGGTTTCGGGGGGCACAACGCCTCCATAGTTTTTAAAAGTGTTTAAAACTTTTTGCTGGAAGGTGGGTTTTAGCTTGCTTGAACGCTACAACTAATTAATTTGTAAATCTTTAGTGCACCCGTAGCTCAATTGGATAGAGTGCCTGGCTACGGACCAGGAGGTTGGGGGTTCGACTCCCTCCGGGTGTGCCATTTAAATTTTGTAAGATCCTGCTTAAACAGTGTTCATTCAGGAATTACTTTTTTAGTATGGATAAATTTATCTAATTTTTTACCTACACGAGATACCTTTGTATCGGTTCGAATAGAAAATAAGACAACTTCTCCAAATCTGAAGTGAGGAAGCTCGGCAAAATGGGAAGCCGTCTTTTAAGAATATATCCCGAAAACTACCTGCGCACCATCTTCACAATACTCTCCGACTCAAAAACGAGATCATTACCAAGAGTTGGAGAATCGGTTCTAAGGTCAACGAGCTTGATCTCATAATCATAGGTTTTTACGAGGACTTTTTTCTGGTATTCTCGATACTCTTCAATTGTCTGAACCAGAAGATAATCTGGCATATTGGCAACGGAACGACCTTGTTGAGATCTGGCAAAGCTTACATAGTCACTAGTCGGACTACCTGATTTAGATGAAGAAAATCGAGCAAGCCCAGACTGCGTGATCACTTTTTGCAAACCTCTTATCCTCGAGGATTCTGTGAACTCAGCCGTAATTTTGGCTGTCATCGGACCAATTGCAATCAAGGGAGGAAGATTGTCAGAGCGTTTCTGTAGAGCAGGATTTGAAATCAAGTTAGGGAACATTCTCGCGGAAAATTCATTAAGATCCCGAATGGTAAGATCTCTATATTCCTCTACTTGAGAAGGGTCGAGTCGCACGGTCTTGCCGCTTTGACAACCGGTAGAGAAAGCAAGGCATGCGAGGAGTGAAAATGGGATGATGTTCTTTAATTTTTTCATGCAAGATTATGTTGAGATTATACGCCTTTAAAGAGTATGCGGAAATCAACTGCCGTTCCACGAGGATCAGCAGACTTATAGGTAACGCTCTGCTTGCCATTAATTGTCGCTGTTTTCCAAACCGAGGAACCTGTCATAACAGAACCATCCTCGTTTACCCAGTCGAATTTGTATTTGAAAACAGTTGGTTTAGCGGAGGTATTCTGAACCTCTACCTTGGCAATCAGAACACCGTTTACCTTTTCCTTGAATGTGTTAAGGACGGAAAGTTTTTTCGTCTTCATATCACCACCTCCGACTCTTTGAAAAGTACCTTCAGAGTCGTTTCCATAGGTGGTAACCGGGTTCTTGTTATACGGGGCACAACCACATATACAAAGAATAAGGGTAATCGAGAAAAGTAAGTTCGGTTTCATTCTTTAGTATATTAGTATTTAAGATTTAGTTTTTTGAAGCTAGAATGTTTGTAGGTAATTTCCCAATTTGAAGGTCAGCTATCCTGTCTGCAAACCCAAAATTACTCAAGACCTTGATTGTATTTGCCCGACGAATGGACTTCAAATACACGAAGTTAGTCTTGTTTTCAGAGTCCACCTGGACAGAAACGCTTTGCCCGGAAGCCGTTGAAACCGTCAGTCTTCCGTCCTTAGGTGTCGGCACTTTTTGCACCAAAATCTTTTTGGGTAGTGAATACCAACCTCTTTCATCTGCTTGAGTAAACGCTTCTGCCGCTGCAACTTTTGCGATTGCAGAGAAAATGGCAATCGCGGCACTATCCTGAGCCTGCTCTTTTGTCGCAGCTTCGATCGCAACTTGTGCCAGAACCGCAAGAGTAGTTTGAATCATGGCTTTTGCGATTTCAGCAGGAAGTTTCGCCTTAAATTCAGCGGTTACGACGGCATCCATGTTTACAAGTTGCTCCAAAGGCAAACGTGTGGAACCTGCACTGACAATTGCTGAGGAGTCGTGATCTTCGCGATACTGCAACTGAGGAATGGCAAAAGGAACATAAAGAACGCCCCCCGGAGGATTCCCGTTAAAAAAGATTATCAAAGGCAATCTATATTTTTTCTCCAATCTGTATGGAGCACTACCGGTTTCCATAAAAACATAGGTTGCAGGAGTGGCATTCTTTCCTTCTGATTGGAGAAACTTTGGATTTTTTGCTGAGAAAGCACCTTTTTGAATTAGTTTGGATTTATCCGATGCTGAATCCGTATTGAATCGATTATCGAGAACTAATCGCAGATAATCGCCGGTCGGGTTGTAGAAAGGATCGTACATCGAGGACAATTCCTCGTTGAGCAAATCCGATGTCTTAACCATCCCAGACTCTTTGAATTTCTGCATATTCAAACTTTCTTCTTCTGCAACCTTAGCTTCCGCGTCATCGTTCCTTTTTTCGTTCAGCTTCGTTGCTTCAACTGTTTGAAACTTTATAGCAGTAAGGGTTGAGTTAACTTTGTTTAAATCTTTTTGTTCCAAAGCTCGGATAGCTTTGTAGACATTGAGCATATTCCTGTCGTAGTATTTTCCCACATACTCCCCTAAACCTTTGTTCTGTGGATTGATCAGCCCCGAGGTCTGATCTTCCGTCAATTGAGAGGCTCTCTCAAGATGAAAGTCGGCAAGGGCATCCTCTTCGTTAGCCCGTGCCATTGAAAGCATCTCTAAGTTCCATAGAAGTTCCTCGTCGTGTCCTTCTTTTATAGAAGATCCAGCTGCTTGTATTTTAGCTAAGGCGGTAACTTCATCGCCCATATCCCAGGCTTTACGAAATTCCTTGGTCGATTGGTGGTAGGAACCACAGGAAGTACAAAGACAGGTAATTAAAAGAACAAGGAGTTGTGATATTGCTTTCATTGTTAGTGTGAGGTTTAAAATTTATTGAGGATTGATTTATTGAGCGAGACGAGCTACCGGTAGGTCTTTGGGTGTTACCTCGGTGTTGATGCCAAGGTCTTCTAAGATTTTGCAGGTTGCTACATCAGCTTGTACATTTATGACTTCGATTTTACCGATCATAGTCAACTTGGTACCCTTCATTGGCTTCTTGGTAATCGGGTGAATAATTTGCTGGGAGATAAAAACATCAAAGAATTGCCCGATTTTAATTCCGTTTTCGTAACCGGCTAAAATGGTGCACTCGGATCCGATCTTTCCATAGACAAAAATCACTTGCTCAAATTCTTTTACGAATTCCTTGGCCATTTGCTCGGCCGAACTTTTGGCGAATGCGTCGATTCTTGTTCTGCGTTCAAGGTCACCGCCTACTTGTGCCCCGAAAATATCTTCGTCCCAAGAGGATTTGAATGCCGGAACCTGAAAGGTTTTCTGATCGGAAGGATCTTCCCGGTTTATCATTTGCATGGTAACGGATACATAAATGTCACGATTCAAACGAGTAGAGCCATCCAAGGGATTTTTTATCGTTGCTTGCTTCTCGACGAATTCAACTACTGAGCAATGAAGGCCATACTGAGGCATTTCCAATTTTTTCTTCTCCGTAGCCTTGAAAATATCCGATGCTTCAAGTTCCAAGTTGAGATTAGATTCATCTACGATATCTTCAATATTAACAACCGCGTACTTTCCGGTACTATTTAATGTGTGTATGAAGTGTGTTGGCATGGCTTCCAGATAAGCCGCCAAGGAGGGTGGTGATTGCTGCTCAACATTAGCAACAGCCTCGATTTTTCGAAGAAGAATGGTCTCCTTACCTTGGACGGAAGGTAGAAGAATGAATATTAGGCAAGTGCCAAGTAGAAAACTTTTCATTACAACAGGCTTTTGTGGATATTAATTTCGGGTACTTCGTATTGAGAGTTTTTAAGAAATTCATAGACACCCTCTGTCAGCTTGCTTCTGTCCTTGGTAAGAGCTTGTCTGTCTTGGAGACTCTGAATGAATAACATCTGGGTATTCCATTCCCTGTATTCCTCAGCGGTCGGTTTTATGAGCACGGATAAATTCATTCCATCATAGGCATTTATAATACGCTCAGGAGAAGTATAACCCGGTCTCTTGACGACAAGTCGCCTTAGACCTTTTGGTATTGCAAGCTTCTTGTCTGAAGATGTGTTTCCAATAAAAACTCCATCCACTTCGATCTCAGCGTCTGTGGGTATGACATCCAGTTCCTTTCCAGAGATAACGAGATTGCCTTTTTCATCCCTGAGAATTTCAGGAAACTTGAGATTTTCCATTTTTGCTTCGATTATTACGGAAACCATTACGCCTTGAAGCTTTCCGGGAATAACGGGATTGCGGGCAATAGAATGAGAAGATTGTGTAAACTTGGTGCTGATTTTTTCGTTAAGAAGATCGGAGTCAAGTATGTCTTTGGACATCCGGTCAACCACATCGTCAATCAGGCTTGTGAGTACCGCATCACTTGATTCTAAAACATTGATATTGGGTGTGAGAGTTATTTTCTTTTCCACGGTAAAGCTATTGCCTTTGAAGGATGCAGCATCATGGGAAGTTGACATTCGGTAACCAGCCCTGAGGCGGAAGGTTACGATTGATCTCTTAAATTTGGGTAAATTCACTATGGTTTTAGTAAATTGGTTTAAGCTGACTATCAGAAAACATTCCGCTCCAAGTTTTTGTGCTAAGTTCTGTGCGTTATTAGTCAAAAGTGACGCAAAAGGTTTGTCTCCGTTATCAGAATCCTTGGTCAGCTCAGAAACTGCTTTAATCGTCGCGTCAGGGGAAACAATCCGCAAGCCAATATCAGAAAGTTCAGCTGTAAGAAGGTCTTGTAAATGCTCAGTGTGTGCAATGTTTTCATCTTGGAGCCTGTTCGTAACAAAAAAAGCAGCCTTTATGAGCTTCGGTGCCGCAAGGGTATCTTCTAGGTTAGGCTTAACCTGATTTGCACTAATTGAAGGGATTGAACTTATTGTGCAAAAAAAGAATGCAGCAAAAGAAAGAAGAGAGATAATTGTAGGATGGATCATTTTCTTGGCTAAATTTGAGTCTATCAAAATTGGAAAATTAACTATTGCAAGTCATTAATTTAAAGTTTCTTTTGGAGTAATTATTAATTAAGGGGCATGATATTTAAGTTCTAGTCAATATCATGGAGAATAATTCCGAATGATAGAGATTGATGTCATTGTGAGAACCTTACTATCTAAAAGATTTGCTTTTTTTTAAGACGATACCGATAGAACAAATGTGAGGGTATTTTTGAAGCCTAAGCGAAGGCCTATGTAAGGCAGTATTTAAACAGGGTATAAAAGATAAAGAACAAGCAACCGGGAATGAGTAAGAAGATGTAGAAGTAGATTAAAGCGTTCATGAGTGTGGAATGTGTCGAGGGGGGGAATCGCCCATCCCTTATGGGCGAAGCATTGCCTAATCTCTATTTTTCTTTCTTTTCAGAGGATGTCATATCGTCCCATACAGGCCTTTCCAAATCTTTCCTATTTCGTTGATTTGCGAAAGATCGTTCCACCATAGATATGCTTTGCGGTGAGTACTATATTCCTATGCTTAAAATTATTGATATGCCCTGTGACGAGAATGGCAATGAGTAGAATGAAACAGTAGATTGCCTATTCTATACTTTATGACAGGGAATGATCAAATCCTAGGGGGGAAATCAAAAGAGAGGAGTAACCGAGCCAAGTTTTGCTTTGCTCACTGGATTGGAGAACGATTATATCCGAATCATGCTTTCTCAATAGTAAGGAAACGATAAAGGATCATGAGGTGGTTTACCTTGCCTGACAGGATCTGCACAAATGCATTGCATAAATAGTATAATGTACTGCATCTGATAGACCTTTGAAGAGTTTGCTTCAAAGCGACAAACGGCTAAGCCATTACATACTAGATGAATAATATTATTGATATTTATCCTGACCAAGAGGTAAGAGGGGCGACTTCATCTGGGTATGCCATTAAAAAATCTTAATGTTGACCTTTAAAAGAGAATTTAATCGTTAATTAGATTCAGTACTTTCCTCCGAATCTTTTTGTTTATCCTTTTTTTCAGTTTGCTTGGGAGTAGATGTTGCTTCATTTGACGAACTTTCGGAGGATTCTCCAATGGAGGGTGGAGTTGCAGGAATTTTCTTTTTGTCAGACGATTCATCGTTCGGGTTCGTAGGCTTTTGTACTTGATCTGAACCACTATTTGTTGGTTTTGAAATAGGATTCTTCGATACCGGTTTTTTTACAACTTCGTCTTTATCGCTGGAAGGTTTGGTTTTTGATTTTTGATCTTCTTTATTTGAATTAGCTTTTATGTCTGTTTGATCTTTTTTATCAGATGAAGGTGAACTTTTACTTTCTTTAGGCGAAAGTTTCTTTGGAGCCTCTTTATCTTCATCATTTGAATTTTTTTCCTTTTTTTCGAAATCCTTCTTGGAGTCTTCCTTTTCTGAAATTTCTTTTTTAGAAGAAGTAGTTTTTGGTTTCTTCTTTTCTTCAGCAATTCGGCTTTTTCTGGCTTCGATAAAAGAAACGACACAAAGAATAACAAAAATGAGAAGTAAACCAGAAGAAAGAAGCATGACCGTTGGTTTGAGACTCGATATTTGAATGATCATGAAAGGCTCTTCTTTTAGCCAAGTCATTTCAGAGTATGCACCTAGGAGCATTTTTGTGACTACAAAAAAGCAAATCAATGCCACCAAAACAGCAACATGCATGAAGTGCTTATGCGCTTTGGGGAATCTGTCTGCTCCTAAGGTGAGCAATATTAATATAATTCCTAAGATCCCTGGTATAAATGCGGTCCAACTTGTGCCAAACTCGATTTTCTCGTTTGGTTTTGGTTTGGGAGTAATATCGATATTTTTCCAATTGTTAGATTGTAGAGTGATTGGACCGGGCGAATTAGCAAATTCTTTATATATAAAGCGTATCTTGGAAGAATTTTGATCCACCTTAGCCCAGTCAATCTCGACGAAATCTTCTCCTCCAGCTCCTTGGAAATTTTCTGATTCCTGTGTCAGTGCCTTCATGGTTTCTCCTTTTGAAGAGGCATACCAAAAAGATTTTGTAATATAACCTCTATCGATTGCGCCCTGTTCAATGGCATAATTCCCCTGTGATGCATCTTTGGCGTGGTTTAAATTTAAATTATATATCATCCAATATGCATGTTCTCCGGCTGCATCACTTGATGCAAAGCCAAGATCGAGTTCGTGGCTCTGATTACCATCTGACAGAGTCAGTTGTGCATTCTCAGCCAAAGGTCCTGTTATCTTTATGGAAAGTCCTGGTTCTTGAAACAAGTATCCGGCGATACCTGTTAAGATTAACAAACCTCCAATTATAAATGCTGGAATTTTTATCATATTATTAAAAAATTCTTTTAATAGGGCGCAGGCAAGCACGGAAAGTCGTATAATTCAATTTATAGTCATTTTTACCATCGGAATTGAAGAAACTTTACTATAATAGTTTCTAATATATGGTTTTTGATATTGTTAGCTCCACATTAAGCTCTCCTCTTTTGGAAGAAAAAACCGAATTGGATGAGCAGTTAGGAACTCCCTGGAAGGTAATCGTGCTTAATGACCCGGTAAACCTAATGAATTATGTAGTCATGGTCTTTAAGAAAGTATTTGGCTACAACGATACAAAAGCGACAAAACATATGATGGAGGTGCATGAACAGGGTAAATCTGTTTTGTGGGTAGGGGAAAGAGAGCAGGCTGAAAATTACGCCTATCAATTACAGCGCTGGCGATTACAGACAATTCTTGAAAAGGATGATTGAGTTTAGCTTACAGGTTGAAGCCCGTATTATTCGTGCCGTTCTTCCCGAGTTAGAAAAACTTTTCGCTCTATCTGTGAAGGGGGAAGATTATTCCGAACAGTTTCCAGATATCGATGATCCTGATTTCAAGGAAGCATGGATTGAAGGTTTAAAACTGGAGGCAAAAGAAGATCGTAACGCTTTAGCCAGACTTTTAAAAAGCCCTCGATTGAAGTACGGGCGTGTGGAGGTAAAAGAAGATGAAGTGGAAGATTTACTTCGAGGCTTGACCGAAATTCGTTTTACCATTCGTAAAACATCCTTGAAGGACATGAGCGACGAAGAATTAGAGACAGGGATTTCTGGTATTTCACCTAAGAACCCTGAAGTTCAAATCGGTTTTTTTGCCTACCTTTTAATGGCTGAGGTGCAGGAAAGATTAATTCAGGAAATTTCTTAGGATGGTTTTAAGATTCGGTTGTTTGCTACAGCAATCCCACCGAGCATAGCCCCGACAATGCCAATGTACCCCTGATCTGTTCCCGCTAAATATAAGTTTTTAATTGGACTTGAACCTGATCTACTTTTTACAGGTGAACCATACAAAGCACCATTTTTATGGTTCGTATACTTTTTTATTGTTCTTGGAGTGAAGGTATCCTTGAGCAAAGTTGCGTCTGAAAAATTCGTTTTTTGTAATTGTCCTTTTGGTAAGTAATCGAGCGCTTTCTCTAGCATAATTCTCTCAGAGTGTTCTTTTTCGGAAATGTAGGATGCTTCTTCTAATGCAGTCCATTTTTCAAAGTTAGCGGGATTTGTAATCCTCAGTCTACTTTCATTAACTTTTTGATTATCTGGGTCCTGATAATTTTCGGGTAGGCAAATTACCCCAGAGGAAGAGTCCATGGGTCCAGTTGGTTTTTCATAACGAAATTCTTTACTATCATTGTAAAAAATAACGGTTTCATCCCACCCGAAATCTTTTGGTTTTCCTTTGAAAACAGAAATAGTTTCAATAATAGAAAAATTTCCTACCTTACTGTCTTTAGATGGGGCATCTGTCATGCCAAGTAATTCTTCAGTTTCAACTACTCCACAGGTTGAGATAATTTGATCTGCTGTGTAAACCGACTCATTATCCATGATAATTTCTGTAGCTTGGTTTTTATCAGACTTAATTTTTTTAACTCCATTATTCATGAGTCTCTTAACACCAAATTCATCCAATTTTTGAACTAATGGATCAAGGAACGCCCTAATTCCAGAGGATGGACGTGCGAGGCCTTGTTTAAAAATAGCATCAAACAGCATAGTAAAGGTCGCAAAGTCGATATCGTTTTCTTGTGCAGAACCATAATATGATGTGGGACATAGAAGCATTTCTCCAAGAAGGGGATCTGAAAATGCTTCTTTAAGGATCGACCTAGTTGACAGATTAGGAACATTTATAGAATACGCATCAAAATCTTCCATTTTCTTAAGAAAAACTTGAAAACGATCTTTTTCTTTGGGGAAATTCTGTTCGATTTCAGATAAGAAAAATGAAAAGTCGTTGTTAAAGCGAATATGTTTTTCTGCAAAGCTAATTCTTGAACTGCTTTGCTGGTGTAGATTCAGACTATCAAAGGGTAAACGAAGTTGCCGGCAGGCACGAAGTAGGGGAGAGGTTTTCCCAGAGGAGGGAGATGGAAAGTTGGTTACTGCATGGAGTCCAACATCAAATTTTCTTCCTTTTCTTGCGTAAAAACTATTAAGTCCTCCAACCACATAATGTTTTTCCAAGATAAGAACTTTTTTGCCAAACATGGCTAACCTCAGAGCAGCAGAAAGCCCTGAGAGACCCGCACCAATTACGGCAATTTCAAAATGATTTTCTTCGGGATGAATGGTAGAACTTCTTAAAGTAAAACCAGAAATAAAACTAACTAAGCTGCGGCACCGGCTTCGAACTTGGGAAGAAGATAATTTCCACAACTGTCCAGAGATTCCAACTGCCTGTATTCTGCTTCCGGGACATCAATACCGTGCTGTTTACGAAGTTCCATTACAATATCAAGGAAATCCATTGAGTCCAAATCAAGTTGGTCCCGTAATCGAATTTCTGGCTTAACATCGCTTAAGTCTTCATCTGGAGCGATTTCTGCAATTATGTCGAGTACGATTTGTTTAACTTTATCCTTGTTCATAAAATATTTATATTTTCTAGATATACTACCCTGTAAACTTTTTCAAGATAAGAACTGAATTGATTCCAAGCATACCAAAAGAATTATTGAGAATAATATTAATACCACCATCTTTTTCCTTTGCCTCGTTGATAACTAAACCGGGAAGAGTACAGGATGGATCCAAGTCGTCTACATTAATGGTACCATGGGCAATGCCATCCTTGAAAGAAGGTATATTTCCTGCCAATTCTATGGCACCGGCCGCTCCCATTGAGTGGCCTATAAAACTCTTTGTGTTATTGATTAAAGTTTTTGTATCTTCGCCAAATACATTCCTTAATGCTTTGCATTCCTGCTCATCACCCTGAGGAGTTGAAGTTGCATGGGAACTGACCAAGTCGACCGAAGATGCTTCAATTTCAGCCCGCTTTAGTGCTTGCCTGATACACTCTTCCTGTCTTTCAGGATTGGGGAGAACATAATCAGTGCCATCCGAATTGATACGATATCCTAAAATTTCTGCAATGATATTAGCACCTCTTGCTTTTGCGTCTTTAAATCTTTCCAGAACATAAATGCATCCACCTTCGCTGACCACAATACCATTCCGTCCTCGGTCAAATGGACGACTTGCTTTAGTTGGGTCCTCATGGGTTGCGAGTGCACCCTGACTTTTAAATCCGGCAAAAATTCCATAAGCACGAATGCTTTCACTAACACCTCCAGCAAGTGCCTGATCGCATTCTCCGAGGGTTAACATTTGGACGCCTTGTATTATACCAGCATTTCCTGCTGCACAAGCAGCACCTACAGTGTAATGAGGACCGGTTAATCCAAGGTTTACCGTAATCTCTCCTGCAGGGTTATTTGCTACTGTTCTAGGGTTGTGGTGATGACTCCAATACTTAACCTCTTCTTCGTAGTGATCAAAAAGTTGGCAAACCTCAGTTTCAGTTTCCACATTTCCATGTTCAGTAATTCCAAGATAAACACCAATTTTTGAAGGATTAATTTCTGCCAATGACAAACCGGCGTTTTTTAATGCCTCATGGGCACAATAAATTCCAATTCCTCCCGCTCTGGTTCCAATGCGAACTTCTTTTCTTTTTTGGTATTTAGTTTGTTCAAAGTCACACACTCCAGCAGGTAAATCTCCCATATTACGAACCGGGAATGTACTTACGCCACTTTCACCGGCTAAGAGTTTAGAACGAAAACTATCCAAGTCATTTCCAAGTGGGCTTGTGAGACCGATACCAGTTATAACTATTCTTTCTTGAAGCATGGGCGGGTTAAAAATTAACTATTTGTGTAAAAAAGAAAAGAATGGACTAGTAGGGATTTTGCAGAATTGCAAGAATTGTAAATTGTTTAGTACCTAATGTTATGTGCATCTATACGTTTTCTCAACGTTGCTCGTGTAATTCCAAGCATTGCGGATGCTTTTACCTGGTTGCCACCGCTTTCTTTCAACGATCTTTGAATCATCTCCTTTTCGACTATTTCAAGCAGGTTTATATCAGTGGTTTTTCGAGCACTCGCATAGGCAATATCATAAGCTTCATCAGCAGAAATCGAACTTGGTGCAGAGAGAGTTCCTGTTGTTTGGTTCGTTTCCCCAAAAGATGGAATTTCATTAGTACTGAACTCATTTTCTTTCTTTTCATTCCGATCAGGGGTTGGTATTGGCGGGGGGTTTTTTTCCTGAACTAATCCTTGGTCTGAAGATGTACCTTGATTAATTTCAACTTTTTCTAAAACTGTATTAGGAAGATCCTTGGACAGAATTCTCTTACCTTTGGAAAGTACTGAAGAAGAATGTAGCACATTTTCTAATTCCCTTACATTGCCTGGCCAATTATGCTGTTTAAGCAATTCCATGGCCTCTCTTGAAATTTCAGTTGTGCCCGTCGATTGATTTTTATTTAGGCGTTGCAACATAAAATCAATTAACTCAGGAAGATCCTCCATTCTTTCTCGAAGAGGAGGGGTTTGAATACGAACTACATTGAGTCGATAATAAAGATCTTCACGGAATTCCTTTAATTTAACCATTTCCTCTAGGTTTTTATGGGTAGCCGCAATTAACCGTACATCCACTTTTTTTGTTTTTGTGGCACCCACTCTCTGAATTTCTCCTTCCTGAATAGCCCGGAGAATTTTAGTCTGTGTGGGTAGTCCCATATCTCCAATTTCGTCTAAAAATAAAGTACCCTTATGGCACAATTCAAATTGTCCAGCTTTGGCATCCGTTGCACCCGTGAACGATCCTTTTTCATGACCAAATAATTCACTTTCTGTCAAATTCTCTGGGATAGCTGCACAATTTACTGCATGAAAATTTTCATCTGATCTGTAGCTATGCCTGTGGATACAGCGAGCAATAAGTTCTTTTCCTGTTCCACTTTCTCCTGTTACCATTACGGTCGCTTCCGACGCTGCCACCTGCCCGACCTGTTTGAGAACTTGTTGCATTTTCTCTCCACTACCGACAATTCCTTCGGCATAATCTGATGAATTGAGCAAATGTTCGTAAGCATCTTCAGAACTGACAGAGTCTCTGCCTGCTTTCAATGCCCTTGTAACTAAATCTTTGAGCTTTTTTAAGTCAAATGGCTTAAGTACATAATCGAAAGCCCCATGTTTCATTGCCTCAATTGCAGTTTGAGTGGTGCCATATGCAGTCATCAAGATAACCATAGAGTCTGGAGCTGCACTACGAAGATGCTGTAAAGTCTCTATGCCAGAAATTCCCTCCATTCTGTTATCGAGAAATATGAGATCTGCCTTTTCTTTCTGTGCTGTTTTAATACCTCCTTCACCGGAATCAGCGGATATGATACGATGTCCCATTGTGCTGAGGACTCGGTCTAAAGAATACCTTATCTCAGCATCATCATCAATTATAAGAATAGAAGCTTGTTTTGAAATCACGATTTAATAAATGGTTTCGGAAATCTCACATCATTGTCGATTGTTGAAAATGGTAAAGAGTAAAGATAAGTTTTTATTTTCAGATAAGCTTATTATTGACGATTTGAATTAAATGGATATTTTTAAGAGAGAAATTTGCCAGAGTAGCTCAGCTGGTTAGAGCGCCGCACTCATAACGCGGAGGTCGGCGGTTCAAGTCCGCCCTTTGGTACCATTTTTAATTTTCTTCGTCTTTAGAAATCTTCAAAACACTTGTCTGCAATGTTAGTGTTGTTTCTTCTAATAAAGAAGAATTTGAGAAAAAATTACTTTTTCTTAAAAAGTCTGTTGAAGAGGCTCTTTTTTTCAGATGAGTTATTTTGCTCCTCAATATTATTACTTGGAATTTGAATTAAATTTAACTCTTCAACTTGTTCACCACTAGGTTCAATGCTCTTTTCAATCTCGGGAATTGGAACTAATGGGGTTTCTTTATTTTCAATTTGAGGCTCTTCTTCCTTTTCAATATTCTGTATAACAAGATTATTCGATGGAGATTGGGAAATGGGTAGTGGGGTGGGTAAATCTGAAGGGTTTTGTGGAATGCTGTCATCTACAATGCCAAGTTCTTTGGAAATTTCTTCATTTCTTTGTTCTTTGGCAACTTGCTGGGGAGTCTTACCCACATAGGTCCTGAATACGAGGTCATGATCAGGATGTAGCCAAAATTTGCCGGGCAGGTATGGATTACCTTCCCCAAATGCAAAAGCTCCGAACCAAGGTTTTCCTCCCGTTATTTTTTCACAAACCAAAAAGTAGGTTTTACCCGCAATTTGAGGGATTTCACCCCGCATTCTGATGGTTATCCAACCGGCATCCCTTGAAGCTAAGCCTTGGGCCGCGATCTGGTTGACAATATCGTCCCGAGATAAGTCCCATTCACCAAGCTTGGGACCTGTGTTTGGGTTTCCTTCCCTAAGGAAACCATGCATTGAGTCTCCATAATGATCTGATGGTTTAAAATTCGGTTTTCCAAAAAGAAGAACTTTCGTCAAAATACCATCCTTACCGGCTGTATAGCTGAACCAATTTTTTTTGGAAACAAAACTAAAACTGGTTTCATGCTGTTCTTTATAAAATTCTTGAGATTGGTCAAGTTCCTCAATGTATACATCTGGAAAATCCAGAGAAGAAGTCTTTATCGCTTGTTCCGCTTTCGTTTCCGACTGCGTCTTTGGCTGGGTGGCGTTTTTGGGGGCATCAAGTTTTTCCTCTGAACAGCAGTTCAGAAAAAGCAAAAGCAAGATGCAGATGGAATGATAAGGGAAATTTTTCAAGACTAAGGGCAAATAGGGAATCTGTATGCAAACAATAGAAACGCGTTCATGCAAGACATTAGTAAAAATTCTCTCGTCTTTCCAAGAAACTTTCACAAAGTGAGTCAAATTATGGAGTCGCTGGCATTTTGGTTACCACTTTTATTTTTGTTTTTATCTGCTCTGTTCGGGACTGCATTAAAAAGGCGTGCACGAGATCATTGCCTGAAAAAATTGGATAGAAATAAAGTTTTATTACCCTATGGAACGGATGATTGGCAAAGTGGCGAAGTTCGAATTTTCGCTCAAGGGATTGAGTTAGTTTACCACGAGCCTAAAAAACAACCTTTCGGTGAGGTGAAATCCTTGGTTATTCACCCGCATGAGGTAGATAAAATCCCCTTTATAATTCGACCCGCACCGCAAGAAGATACTCGTGCCGGTTTTGAATGGGCAAAGGAATTGGTTCGTATTCGAAATCCATCGTTTAAAGATAAAGTTTTTAGAGTAGTGCTTAATTTTTACAATATGTTAAGAGATGCTTTTGGACAAGCGGCCCAGACGATAATTGGTGCAATGAGTAAAGATTCCTCTGTCTCTAAAGTTAAAAATGCTGATAAGCGAATGAATGAAATTGGAAGTGGTTTAACCGAACTAGTTCCAAATGCATGGGAGCCGATCTTAGAAAAATATCGAGGCCAAGCTATTGTAGTGGAAAGAAAGGCATCGGAAGGAATAGTTAAAGAAGCTGGTGTTCTCGAAGATTATTCATCCAAATATTTATTGGTGCGTCAAGTTGCGGTCAAGGATAGTAAATTAAAAATTTTTACTGATGGGCAGCGGGAATTACCAAAACTTTATGATGTTCTTTACTCACGAACTTCTACCATTATTAGAAACACTTTAAACGATTAATAACAGAAGTTTATTGGTTTCAAGTACATCTTGACCTCGTTGGTTCTAGAATGTAAATTGGATATGACTTCTGTTTCGTGCGAGAAGTTTTCTTGGTTCTTTTCCTTACTCCTATTAATTCGGGAATCTATCGAATGTCGTTTGCAGTCAAGCCGTAAATCGGAAGACTAAGGGCGGTACGAGGGTACCCACTTGGACCTAAAAAAGGTCATGTTACTGAGTTTACGATGCACGGCGAATACGGAAGTCACCATTTTAGTTATAGCTAACATGACTATTTTGGTATTTTAGATTCTCAAAGGTGGGGGCTGAATATTTTATATCCCCACTATTCCTAGACCCCATTTTTTTGCTGAGGATAATAGGGTGGTTTTGTCGAGAATAAGTACGGTTCCTGATTCAAGTGCTGTATTCTTAATTCCAAGTTCTTTCATTGCGATTAGGGTTTGTAGGCCAAAGACAGGAACATCAAAACGTGTATCCTGATTAGGTTTTCCTAATTTTACAAATAAGCAATTTTTAGCCCCAAATTTACCGGCTCGCTCGAGCATCGCGTTAGTTCCTTCAAAGGCTTCGACTGCAAGAACGGTCCCTCGACTCACCACAACTCCCTGTCCAACATCGAGACGAGCATTTTCACGGGCGATCTCGATTCCATGTGTGAGGTGGTGGGGCTCGATTTTTTCTTTACCTTTTACCATAACACCATCCTCGGCTAGGTCTTGATCCATAAAGACTCTTGCATCGAGCAAGTGAACTCCTACATTTTCAATCTCCTTTCCGATCGCACCAAAAATCGTTTCGGCATTTTTACGATCAAGCCCAGCAAGCATACGAATCGCTTTTAGATCGGGTTGGAGTCCACGAAAAAGTTTACCGGGTGTAACTTGTCCAGCCATAACCGCATAACCGGCATTAAATTTTTTTAATTCCTTGAGTAATTTTCCCACCTGTCCGACCTTAACTACCGATCGTTCATTTGCTGGGAATGATTGGACCAGTTCCTCCGATGTTTCACCTCCCAATTCGATCAGTCGGAGATTAATCCCCAAAGACTTGGCTCGTTGAGCGAGAAGGGTGGGGTAGAATCCCTGTCCTGCAATGAGTACGAGTGTTTTAGAAGCGTCAAAGTTTTGAGGTAGAAATTTGCTCACAATTATTTCGTTAAGACATGATTTTTTCTAAACCTATCCTTCGGGTGATTTTTCTGAAACCCCAAATGAATAGTAAGAAAATCATCCATTGAGCGTTACCCTTTCACTGCAAGGTTTACAAGTTTACCGGGAACATAGATTTCCTTTACAATTTCTTTACCCGAGGTAAAGGCTAATACTTTTTCATGTTCTTTTGCAGTGGCAATAATTTGTTCCTTCGTTGTTTCTTTAGAAAACTTGGCTTCTCCACGAAGTTTCCCGTTTACTTGAAATACAATGGTTATTTCATCGCTTACTAAAAGTTCTTTTCGAGCTTGGGGCCAGGGCTGGTTCACAATGGATGGGGTGCCCCCGACTTTTTCCCATAATTCTTCGGATAAGTGTGGGGCAAGAGGGGCGAGGAGTTGTAGCAGAACTTTGATCGTCTCAACGGAGAAGTTTTCAACTTTTTGCAGGTGATTTGCGAGGATCATCATTTGTGAAATCGCAACATTGAACCGCAGGTCTTCTATGGATTCAGTTACTTTAAGAATAGTCTCGTGCAAAAGGCGAAGAGTCTCTGGGTTATGTTCTTCGCCTACTAGATGTTTTTCGGGAGAGTTTGCTTCACGGAAAACTTTTTTTAGAAAACGATGAACCCCTTCAATTCCTTTCTCACTCCAAGGTTTTACTGCTTCCAACGGACCAAGGAACATTTCAAAGAGTCGAAGAGAATCGGCTCCATAAGCATTAATGACCACATCCGGACTGACCACATTACCAACACTTTTGGACATTTTATTTCCGTCTTCACCAAGAATTAATCCCTGGTGAAAGAGTTTTTTATATGGCTCTGGCTGAGCCAGTATCCCTTCGTCGTGAAGGAACCGGTGCCAAAATCGAGCGTATAGTAAGTGAAGGACAGCATGTTCCGCACCTCCAATATAAAAGTCTGGAGCTCCCCAATAGGCTTGCTTTTCCGGATCAACAAGATGCTCGCTGTTATTCGGATCGAGATAGCGTAAATGATACCAGCATGATCCCGCCCATTGAGGCATTGTATTAGTCTCGCGAGTTGCAGGTACCCAGTTTTCACCTTCGGGTTTAGGTTGGTTTTGGGAGAGCGAACGACCTGTATTCAGATCGTACCATATATTGAGCCACTCTGGAATTGTAGCCAACGGGCTTTCTCCCGTTCCAGATGGATGGTATTTTTCAACCTCTGGTAATCGTAAAGGCAGTTCAGAAGCAGGGATAGGGAGGGCATAAAAGGTTTCACCCTCTTTTTCTGAAGTTACTGGTTCTTTGGGTAATAGTTCACGAATAATCCCATCGGTGTCCCTGGCCTTTTCAAAATTCTCGAGGGATACCCACACTAAGGGAATGGGTTCCCCCCAGTAGCGTTGACGAGAAAAGATCCAATCGCGTAGCTTATAATTAACCGTACCTTTACCAATTTTTTTTGATTCGAGGTCGGTAATAATTTTAGCTTTGCATTTATCGGCATCCATCCCGTCGTATTCTGCCGAGTGAACCATGACTCCTGGTCCGGAGTAGGGTAGTTTTGATTTTTCTTCATCCCCATCTGTTCGAGTGATGACTCGTTTGATTGGAATGCCAAATTTTTCTGCAAATTCAAAGTCTCTTTCATCATGAGCTGGCACTGCCATGATTGCGCCCGTCCCGTAAGTAATAAGTACATAATCAGCAACCCAGACAGGTATTTTTTCTCCACTCACAGGATTGATACAATAACTCCCAGTGAAAACCCCTGATTTATCCTTGGCTAGATCAGTCCGGTCGAGGTCACTTTTTTTTGCGGCTAATTCAATGTAAGCTTTTACTTCCTCTTTCTTTTCGTGAATAACGAGTTTTTCCAGAAGTTGGTGTTCTGGAGCAACCACCATATAGGTCGCTCCGTAAAGTGTGTCAGGCCGGGTCGTATAGACCTCGAGTTTATCATCCATTCCTTCGATTCTGAATTGAACTTCGGCTCCTTCAGATCTCCCAATCCAAGCTTTCTGTTGGCGTTTAGTCGAGTTAGGCCAATCCAAATCGTCAAGCCCGGAAATAAGTTTTTCTGCATATGCAGTGATTCGTAGGACAACTTGCCTAAGGTTTCGTCGCTCTACAGAATGCCCTCCTACCTCAGATTTTCCATCCACAACTTCCTCATTGGCAAGAACGGCGAGTAAATTGGGGCACCACCAAACAGGTTTTTCAGCCACATAGGCAAGTCCTCTTTGGAAGAGTTTAAGAAAGATCCATTGGGTCCATTGGTAATATTTTGGATCGGTGGTGTTAATCTCCCTGTCCCAGTCGATCGCAAATCCAATACTTTTTATTTGGCGTCTAAAGTTATCAACATTTGCCTGGGTTGTAACAGATGGGTGGGTTCCTGTTTTGATCGCATATTGTTCAGCAGGCAGACCGAACGCATCCCATCCCATAGGGTGAAGTACATTGAATCCGCAGGCCTTTTTGTATCTGGCTAGAATATCGGATGCGACATAACCTTCGGGATGTCCAATGTGCAGACCAGCCCCCGAAGGGTAGGGAAACATATCCAAGGCATAGAACTTCGGTTTTTCTGATTTATCCTCAGCTCGGAAAGTCTTTTCTTCTTCCCAAAATTCTTGCCATTTTTTCTCGATTTCGAGAAATGCGTATTGTTTTTCTTCGTCTGCCATTTTTAAAAGTGAAGTTTATGATGAAGACTTTGTCTGGATTTGGCAAAAGTAAACCCCGCACCATGAATGTAAGACACAGAACATGGGGTTCATCAAAACAAAGTAATCGAGTTTATTAGAAATTGAATCAATCTGAGGTTAAACCTGTTTTATTTGCAGGTTTTTTTTCCAGTAATTTCTTTATGATATGCATTTCTTCGGTAATTTTTGCCATTTGTACTTGTAAGTCATGTAAAGCATCCCGTACAGGTTCGGGGTTTGTTTTCCGGCGGATTAATTCTTGTTTAATTTTCATTTCAGCATTTGATTCGTCCATGCTGTTCATAATTACTCCGATCACCAAATTCAGCACAATCATAGTTCCGATGAGTACAAAACTCACAAAAAATAAAGAGGCTCCAAGTGGAGAGGCAGATGATGTGGGAGTCCATTTGGCTATCTCTTCAGTTCCATAACCGTAATTCCCTGAGCCATACATATTGATATACATTACATCCGTCCAATCCTCTAATGTGACAACGCGAAATAGAGATAGGATAGAGGTCTGAAGATTCCTAAAGTGAATAGGATCATTTTCCGCATAAAGAAAAACTGCCATGGTTCCGTAAATATAAAAAAGTAGGAAAAGAAGAATACTAACATAAAACATCGAAGGCAGACTTCTCAGCAGACAAGTGACCAGTAGTTGTAGTTTTGGAATTGCTGATACTAAACGAAGCACACGTAAAATGCGGGCTAAGCGAAGAACGGGAAGGAAGTCGGCACCTACATGAATAATCGGTTCAAGTAAGCAGGCGACTACAATAACAAAGTCAAAGATGTTCCATGGGTTTTTAAAATAATTCTGAGGTCGCTTTCCCTCTGCCAGAATTTTAATCGCTGCCTCAATTACAAAAATTCCTAAAATTATTGTATCCAAAGTGTTTAGGATAAAGGCATTTTTAGCCGAAAATTCTTTGTAGGTTTGCACGCCTACCACAATCCCGGCAAGCAGGATTGTAGTTATGATAAGCCTCTGAAAGAATTTACTGTTTACAATCGATTTACAAGTCGAGCTCATTTTAAAACTTAAGTTGTATAAAAGGTAATAAATAATGGTTCTCAGCCAGAATTAAAATTTTTGTTAATATCCGATACGAAAATTGCCGATGAATAATAAGGAAGTTTGATTAAGAATCAGCCTGCTTTATGATTCCAATTTAATGTCTGTTTCTTGAACGATTCCTAGGTCTACTTTTCGAGGGAGATGAATTATTCGAATTCTGTTTTCGGGAAAATCTTCTTTGGGGTGTTCTGTTTTTATTCGAAAAATCATTTTGCCGGATGTTATTTTCGATTTTGGGAAGTTCGGGAGTATCCTGAACAGGAATTGGTTTTTTAAGCAATTTCTCAATACTTTTTAAAAGTTCATTTTCTTCTTTACCGCAGAAAGAGATGGCTTCTCCGTCCGCACCGGCACGTGCAGTTCGACCAATTCGGTGAACATAAGTTTCGGCTTCCATGGGTAAATCAAAATTAATTACATGAGTGACTTTATTAATATCCAGTCCTCTTGCTGCCACATCAGTGGCAATAAGCGCTCTGGATGAACCATTCTTAAAATCATGGAGTGCTTTAGTACGGGCAGATTGGCTTTTATTTCCATGAATTGCGGCACACGGAAATCCATTTCCCTGGAGTTTTTTAGCCACGCGGTTGGCCATATGTTTCATTTGTGTAAAAACTACCACCTTTTCCAAATCGGAATTTTCCAATAATTTGAGCAGAAGATTAATTTTGCTATTTTTGGGGACATGAAAAAGGGACTGATTGATACGATCAACTGTTGGTTCTTTAGGTGCGATTGCAACTCGAACAGGGTCTTTTCGAACCATGGAAAGAGCGAGTTTTTCCATGGATGGGGGCATTGTGGCAGAAAAAAACAGGGTTTGTCTATCCTTAGGTACAACTTTAAGAATTCGTCGAATTGCATGTATAAAACCCATATCGAGCATTCGATCAACTTCGTCCAAAATAAAACAAGCTAAATCCTCTAAGTGTACATAGCCCTGATCCATCAGATCAATTAGCCTACCAGGTGTGGCAACCAATATATTAACGCCTCTTCGTAATGCATTAACTTGAGGTTTTTGTCCGACACCACCAAAGATAACTGTGTGTCGAAAGGGAAGATTCTTTCCATATTTTTCTATGCTTTCTCCAATTTGGGATGCCAATTCCCTCGTGGGTGCAAGAATTAGTACTTTTGGATTCCTTGTTTTAAATTGTTTGTCATTGGCGACCATTCTTTCCAAGAGCGGGAGAGAAAATGCAGCCGTTTTTCCCGTGCCCGTTTGAGCGATTCCGATCACATCTTTACCCTCGGAAATAGGGTGCATACATTGTTCCTGAATTGGAGTCGGTTTAGTGTAAGACTGTTCTATTAATGCTTTTTTTATTCCATCGCTGTACTCCTTAAATACTCCACACAAAGAGTCATTGTCATTTTGTCCCGCATTGTTTTCTGTGATGTTCATGTTCATAATAAGATCCGGTATATTAAACCCCCGAACGCCGGACACGAACAAAAGCTGAATCTCGAGTCCTAAAAAGGATAGGAGACTAGACAAATCCAGGCATCAAAAAATAGTACGCTCTGAATTATTCCACCAATTCCTAAAATAGATAAAATTAACTAGGAAGCAATGCCTAAAGGAAAATTGGGTATTATCTAAATTTATCTTAAAGTTTCAACAAACCTAGAAGGAGATTAAACTAGGTAATTGAGCAAATAATTTCGAACACCCAAATTCTATAGAGGTAACAATTTCATCATAATGATCATCTACGTCTTCATCATCGCCTCTTTCGTAAGGATCTTGGACATAAGGAAAGCTGCCCTGTGAAAAGTAAATCCCAATAGGTTGATAGATGCCCCGTACATAAGAATTGTGAACCCGTACAAATTCTTCACTTTCATGGTCAAGGGTAACGATTATATCAGCACTTGCTAAATCAGGAATAGTTACAAACCTAGAAAACCCTTGTAAAAAATAACCAAATTTAGATGAGAATTTGCTCATTCTTGCATCTATAGGGCATTGATCATAAGCTTGTGAAACACCTCGGGATGCACACCGAACACGCCCAAATAATTGAGTGCCTTCGAGTAGGGACCGCATCATCTCTCTTGCTAACGGAGAGCGAGACATTCCTCTCTTGCTCAGGAATAAAATTTTGGTCAAGTCATCATTGACATAGGATTCTTGATCCCAGTTTGGATTTGAATTGCCTGGATTGTTAACCCCGCTAGATGAAAAGTCATTCGATTTAATACCTTTAATCGCTTTTCTTCTTTTCCAAGGTTTGTTTGTGTTATTCATTATTTGTTTCCGCCAAGTTACAGTTAGTTGATAACCAGAATTATAGTATAATAGTATAAAGTATCAAATTTGAGACTTTTTTGTGTTGATTAGGTAAAAAGGAAATACTCATTTATTAAATTCTTCCATCATAACATTTTGCATATATTATGCCAAGAATAGAAAAGGTTAAATTTTGTATTCATTTTCTGAAAAAAAGTCCTTATACAAAAGTATGCTTACAGAACTTTTTAATAATTAAACTATTTGGATTCAGTGATTTAGACTAATTAATCTTTTGCTGAATTACCGCACTTTTAAAACTAAGCTTACTTTAAAATAAAATTTGAAAAGATTTCCGTAGGTAATTGTCAGGTAATCTTTTTTGGATTATCACTTCTGCCTATTTGTTTATATTTTCTTTTTAAGGTTTGTGGTGAGCGGTCCCACAATTTCAACAAAATTTCCATCAGGATCCTTTAGCATCAACAGGCAAATATCTTGGGGCAATCCTTTGGGGAGAATTTGCGGGCTTTTAGCATAAGGTTTATAACCGTTTTTCTTTGCATTATTTAGAACTTTATCCACATCGTTTACGAAAATGGTAAGATAAGAAATGCCGGCGACTGAATGTATGTATGACTGTTTGACCACTCGGGTAGCTTTTTTGCCATCAACCTGCATGAGTTTTAACTTTGATGCAGTTTCTTCATCACCTAATCTTAACACATGGATTTTTAAATCAGTCCCATCGGTTAGACCAACCAGTTTTGGGAAATTCCCCCCCACTTGGAATCCTTCTTTTTCTTCAAATCCAACAACTTTTTTATAAAATTGGAGTGATTTGTTAATGTCCTTAACCACTATGCCAATATCAATAGTTTGATTGGCGAAATTTGATTTTTCAGCCCAGAGCCAAGTATGAGAAAGTAAAAAGATAAATAGAAATGAAAATTTTTTCATAAATTCAAAATTAGATTAAATGGAAGCAGGTTAAATTCGATCTTAAATCATATCTACAAGTATCAATATTTTTCAAGTTCATAAGAATAAATTTAATCAGCTTTATTTTATCCCTTGATTAAATGAAATACGCATGTAAAGCCTTTAAAACTATGAATAAAATTTTTCATTTATTATTTCTTTTTACTCTTGTTTTAAATATTTCTTTATTTGCGAATAAAAACCGACCTAACTTGGTTATTATTTTTGCCGACGATCAGGGGTATGGCGATTTAAGCTGTTTCGGTTCAACTGAAATAAAAACCCCTAATATCGATCGTATTGCAAAAGAGGGAAGGAAATTTACAAGTTTTATGGTTGCTTCTCCAGTTTGTACTCCTTCTCGCGCAGCATTATTGACTGGTTGCTATCCGAAAAGAGTCGGAATGCATCAACATGTTTTATTTCCCAGTTCAAACAAAGGATTAAACCCTGAAGAGTATACCATTGCTGATCATTTTAAATCAATTGGTTATGCAACTGCGTGCTTTGGTAAATGGCACCTTGGGCATCATAAGGAAGTTCTTCCAACTTCAAATGGTTTTGATACCTATTTTGGGATTCCTTACTCAAATGATATGAATCATCCCGATAACAAAGGAAAACCTAAAGGTGGTGCGGACGGAATGGATATTTTATGGAATGATCCTGAATCCACACTTACGAAATGGAAAACACCTTTATTTGAAGACGAGAAGATTGTTGAATTGCCCGTTGATCAACGTACGGTTACCAGAAGGTACACTCAAAAATCAATTGATTTTATAAAAACAAATAAGGATAAACCTTTTTTTATTTATCTCCCTCATTCAATGCCACATATCCCGCTTTATGTGCCGGATGAGATTCGGGATCCCAATCCCCAAAATGCTTACATAAACACGATTGAGCACATCGATTCGGAAGTTGGCAGATTGCTGGATGCCCTTGATGAGCTAAATCTCACCGAGAGTACCTATATCATTTACACTACAGACAACGGTCCATGGTTGTCTTTCCGTCATCATGGTGGATCTGCGGGTGCATTACGGGATGGGAAGGGCACCACCTTTGAAGGAGGTCAGCGAGTACCTTGTGTTATGCGAGGACCAGGCATTCCAGCTGATACCGTTTGTGATGAATTAATGGGGACCATTGATTTGTTACCCACTTTTGCTTCCATTACAGGAAAACCCTTACCCAAAGGAAACAAGATCGATGGAATTGATGCGAGTTCTTTACTGACAGGAAAGGGAAAATCGAAGAGGAATGAATTTATCCACTACACATCTCGAGGTGAAGTCGAGGGAATCCGGCAGGGGAGATGGAAATTATTAATAAAGAAAAAAAGAGGTAAAGGGCAGGGCAGAAGGGAAATTTTGCTTTTTGACCTGTCAGAAGATTTGGGGGAGACTAATAATTTAGCCACCAAAAACCCTGAAATGGTAGGAAAGCTTGAACAGCGGATGCTATTACTTGATTCAGAAATTCAAAAAAATGCCCGTTCACCTTGGTTTAAAAAATAGCGATAAATTTAATCCATTTAAAATTCAGTGAATTAACAAAGTATTGAAGCCGATTTTTGAACTGCCTCCACGAGGCGTTCGGCTTCCTCCATCGTATTATAAAAGGCAAAAGAAGCTCTCGCTGTTGACGAAACCCCTAATGATTCCATTAATGGTTGGCAGCAATGGTGCCCCGTTCGAATAGCAATTCCCTCTGAATCTAAAAGTGTAGCAAGATCGTGTGGGTGTACACCCTCGATAGAAAAAGAGATAACCGCAACTTTTTCGGCCGCATTTCCATGTATTTTTAAACCATTAATTTTTTGTAGTTCAGACTGGGCGAATTGCAGTAGGGAGTCTTCATGACGAGCGAGTTCTGTCATGTCATAGTTCGATAGGTAATCAATCGCGGAAGCCAACCCGATGGCTCCAGCCACATTGGGTGTGCCGGCCTCAAATCTTTGGGGAGAAGGAGCAAAGGTTGTCCCTTGAAAGCTTACCTGATCTATCATATCTCCACCACCTTGATAAGGAGGCATTGATTGAAGCAGTTCTTTTTTTCCGTAAAGAACACCTATACCCATAGGACCAAATACTTTATGACCAGAAAAAGCGAAAAAATCACAACCCATCTTTTTTAAATCAACCCGTGTATGTGGAATACTTTGGGCACCATCGACCACAACAGTAATATTATTAGCATGAGCCTCTTTTATTATTTGCTCAACCGGATTAATCGTGCCAAGAGAATTCGAAATATGACAGAGCGATAAAAGCTTGGTTTCGTCTTCGCGAATGAGCGTACTTAAATGTTCCAAGTCGAGGCTCCCGTCTTTCAGTATAGGGACAACTTTTATTTTAAGATTTTTTTCTTTCGCAATCATTTGCCAAGGCACAATATTGGCATGATGTTCCATTTGGGTCAGAATAATCGAATCCCCAGGTTTTAAATTGGATCGAGAAAAAGAATGAGCAGTAAGATTAAGGGCTTCTGTTGCCCCTCGAACGAAAATGATTTCTTCGATACTTACATTTAACCAATCTGCAATAGTTTGCCGTGCTTGCTGGTATTCAATTTCCGCTTCTTCCGCCAATGCATAAACTCCACGATGAACATTAGAGTTCTGTTCTGTGTAGTATTTTGCTAGGCAATTAATTACACAATTTGGCTTTTGTGAAGAAGCCGCATTATCCAAATATGCTAGAGGTTTACCTCGATTTGTCTTTGATAAAATAGGAAAGTCTGTCCTTATTCTGTCTACATTAAAAGTCATCAAGAAAAAATTTCAACGATAGGTGTGCAAACAAGAATATGTAATATCATGATAAGCGTAGTAATCAATATGGTATGCAATAAAAAGGTCAAATCACTATATATTGCATTCTACCGGATTCCGCAACAGCAGAAGAAAGTACTGCGACTAAGATGGCAGAAATTGCCAAGTCGCTAAAAATCTTTCGCCTTCAGATTTTTGAAAGGAAATTCTAGTTTCAACATATTCTCCATCCGGTTTTTTAAATTGAAAATGATGTTCCCAACAATCCTCATTCGGTTTTATTTGAATGATATCTTCTGTGTTATGATCAGGATGAATGCGTGAGATAAAAAAAGCAGGATCAAGCAAGTCATACTTATCATACCCGGTAATGGCAGTAGCGTTATCAGAAAAATAGGAAAATACCAATTGATCGTTATGAATTTTTGCTTCGAGTAATATGGTTTTAAGTGCAAACAGAATATCCGCATTTTTGGCCAATTGTGTTCCCAATTTGAGAAAAATTTGTTCTACCGAATCTTCTTCAATAGGTTTCATGTAGGAATTTTCAACCCCATCAAGGTATTTTTTAATCGCAAACCGCATAATTTGAGAAACCGAACGGTTTTGGCGGAAGGACTGTTTTGTTAATACGGTTTTTTCCTGTTCGTCAAGGGATACAGATACCTGTGATCTTTTTTTGGTATTAGTTGACATGCTTTATTATAATGTATCCAAAATTAATAAATTATCTAACTTATTCTGTATGAAATACGAGAATAAGTGATTAATTAAAATAAATTCAGAAAAGAATCTTTGCGTCAGGAAGAGCAGATCGTAAACGCTTTATCCCCTTTTCGGTCACATCCGAGTTCCAAAGATACACCTCTTGAAGGGTTTTAATTGATGCAAGGGAATCTATACTATTATCGGAGATTTTGGAACTTACTAAATTTAAGTAGGTAAGATATGGCATTTTACTAATATTCTGAATACCCCTATCTGTGACGGAGGTGTCTTTCAAGTTAAGCCAGGTTAAATTATTGAATTTCTTTACCTCTCCGAGAACTCCATCCGTTACTGAAGTGCGAGAGAGATCAAGATGGGATACATTGTTCTTAATTCCAGATAGGGCACCGATGGCATCATCTTTAATCAAGTTTGGTCCGGAAGAGAATTCTGCCCTAACCATGGAATGCCTATTTGAAAGCAAGGTAACCAAGGCTCCGGATTTTTGAGCTGCTTCCATTTGGGGTCTGGAAGGGGCTTTTAGACGTTTAGCGAGAGTATCTACTAATGATTCTTTCCCATTCGCACCATCTGTAACAACATCCGCCTCATCCTCTTTCGGTTTTGCAAAGGTGTCAGTCGGGTTTTCTTTTGCACCTTCTGTGATCCATTGCTTGAACATGTTTATTTCATCTTCGGTGAGTGGGGCACCTTTCGGGGGCATGATTTCGGGATCGTCAGAATCAAGTGTAATGACGGCGTATAAAGTGCTTTCTTCTGCATTACCTTTTTCGATAATCGTTCCATCCAGGTTCCCTTCAATAATTGATTCATAAGTATCTAGGCGAAGACCTGCTTTAGGGTGAATGGTTCGACCATTTTTTACATACGGTTCACTGTGGCAGTCTAAGCATCGTTCCTCGATTAACGGGAAAATATGGTTATGAAAACTAATGCCATTACTCATATCGCTTGTAGTTCCTGATCCACCTGCTGAAGGTTTAGCTCCTTCTTCAATCCAACGTTTGATTATGTCAATTTGTTCAGAGGTCAGCGCACCTCCTTTGGGTGGCATAAACATATCATCATCTTCAGTCAGAGTAATCACTTCGTAAAGATAACTATCCTCAAGATTACCTGCTTCAACAACCGTATTATCTAAATTCCCTTTCATAACCCATTCATGAGTATCAAGACGAAGCCCTGCCTTAGGATGAATGGTTCGACCATTTTTTTCAAACGGTGCATTGTGACAACTAAAGCAACGGTCTTCTAAAATAGGTAACACATGGTTAGTGAAATCTATGGGTTCGTCTGGTCCAGGCATTGCGGATACTTCTTTTGCCGCAAGGGCCAAACTTGGATCTTGTCCTAAATTGACCGGTTTGTATGCAAAAAATGAACCAGGACGTAATTTTGGCTTAGGTTTAGGGGTTGGTCGGGATACAACTTCATCATTTGATGAGTCTGATGTCTTTGTGGGTTCATTAACAGATGGATTGGGCGTTGAGCCTTCCTTGGGGAGTGAACGGGGGTCACCCTTTGGAACTTTGCCCAACTGGGCAACTTGGATTAAGTATTTCTGGTCGTCGGCAGAAAGCTGTTTAAAGGGAACCGGATAAAACTTATTGTCTTTTCCTTGAATGTAGAAAGTTTGACCTTCATAACTTACGAGTCTCCCTTGAAAGGCTTGTCCCGTAGCTGTTTTGAAGGTTCTTAAGGGTTCCAGTGCCCATGATAAAGGTACTAGTACAGAAAGAACAGCAACGATAGCCAACCAACGTGCCGCCATATTATGTTATATTTCTATTATGCCAATACATCCATTAAAGGAGTGCCGTCGTGAGCAACCGTAAAGGGTCTTCCTGAAGGCGAGTATTGTACATCATTCAAGGGTAATCCCATTGCATGTGCAATGGTGGCGTTTAAAGATGCAGGATCTATAAATTTACCTTCGGCAGGATTTCTTCCAACTTTATCCATCTTGCCATAAACCGTTCCTCCTTTAACTCCACCGCCTGCGAGAAAGGCAGTGAAACCATAAGGCCAATGATCTCGACCATCTCGAGGATTGATTTTAGGGGTTCTACCAAATTCCGAGGTGAGCACGACCATTGTTTCCTTAAGTAAACCTCTCATTTCGAGGTCTAGAAGAAGGGCACTTAAAGCTTTGTCTATATCTGCGCAATTATTAGCGACAGCTTCAAAGTTGTTATCGTGAGTATCCCAACCACCACGGCTAATTTCGACATAACGGACTTGATTTTCAACTAACCTACGAGCTAATAGGCAACCCTGGCCAAAATTTGATTTGCCGTAAAGTTCATGCATTTGCTCAGGCTCCTGTGTAATATCAAAGGCTTTTAAGTCCTCACTACGCATCAGTTTGATAGCGTCTTTGTAAAGATCAGAGTATGCCCGAACCTGCTTTTGGTCATATTGACTTAAGTAAGAAGCATTCATTTTTTGGGCCATAGCTAATCTTCCACCAAAGCGAGTTTCGTCAAGGTAGTCAGCAATTTTACTATTAGCAAGACCTGCTGATGGATTTCCAATTGGCAGGGGGCCATATTTGGACTCGAGGAAACCTACACCTGCTGGATTGGCACCAATTTGAACATTGGATGGAATCGTGGTGTTGATATTACCGGAGAGTTTAGAAACCCAGCTTCCAAAGGTAGGGTGAGCAATGGTACCGCGTTTGAGGTAACTGGTATGCATTAAATAGCTGGCCTGTTCATGTGCACCCTGACTGGTAACCATTGTCTTGATAATGGCTGAGTTATGCATGTGCTTTGCAGTCTCCGGTAAATTTTCGGATAAAAATACACCGTCAGCTGAAGTAGCAATTGATTTAGTGGGGCCTTGTATATCAGGTGCCTCGGGATTCGTTCCGAATGTATCAAGGTGAGACATCGCTCCAGACATGTTCAAATATATTACATAACGAGCAGTCGCAGGCCGTGCACCTGGTTCGAGAGCATTTACATTATTGTGAATATAAGAACCAGCCATTGGTAAAAGTCCAACACCCAAGCATGCTTTTGCGGCACTAGTTATAAACTCTCTTCTGTTTAATTCGTCTAGTTTTGTAATGTCTGATTTCATAATTATTTCCCTGTTATATTTATACTGTTAATTGTTATTGGACAAACATGAATTCATGGCTGTTAAGAAGAGCCCAAACGATATCTTTGTGGTAATCTTCAACATCTAATTTTTTGATCATGTCTTTAAAATCTGTAAGTTCTCTTGTGTTTGGCTTTCTTTGGAGGATGGCAAGAAAGGATAAATTTATTTTATCTTCCATGGAAGAACCCTTAGCAATTTCGTTCAAGGTGACTGACTTCTTATTGTTGACCAGATATTTTTCCACATAGCCATTAATCATGGCAAGTACCTGGTTAACAGCAGCTTCTTTGTGCGAAACTTGTATCTGATCCCTTGGAGAACCTCCAAATTGTAGAATCAGGTGTCCCCTTGGCGCTGGGTCTCCAACTTCAGCTGCACGCAAAGATTTCGAATCCCGAGTGGGTGTGCCTTTTCTTTGATAACCCTCGGAAACACTTGGTTTATTTGAGTTCATGCCCATTCCTGCCATCATCATATTTTCATTCATAGCCGGTTGAGCAGCAGAAAATTTATTTTTGCAACCCCTGCAACAGAAAGCCACCGTTACTCCCTTTGCATTTTTGGCAGTGATATCAGGATCTGCTCTGCGATCAGGCTTAATGGGGCACATTTCGTTTAACGGAGCAGCCTTCATCGAAGCCATTTCAGTCTTTTTCGCTGATGGTGGGAGAGCGGCCATAAATTTATTTTTGCAACCATTACAGCAGAAAGCCACGGTTTCCCCTTTTTCATTCTTTGCTGTTATGTTCGGATTGGCATCCCGGGTAGTCTTGATCGGACATTTCTTATTAGTGGGAGCCATCGGTTTGGCAGCCATGTCCATATTTTGATTAGTCTTATTTGAATTATATCTAACCATGACTTCCTTGAAAATATCTTCCGCATCCATTTGAGAAAATTTAACAAATCGGTCATATCCATCTTCGGGCGTTCTGGAATTAATCCTAGTATCTAAATCAGGATAATTTAAACCGACGAGGGAATCCCAAAGTTGTTCGCCTGACATTCTTTCCATCACTGGTCCTTGGTAAAAGTAAGGTGCTGCCCCTCTTTTGGGGAAATCCGGATTAGGACCAGCAATTACCCATTTAACCTCGGGTGGCATGGTTTCATCTTTGGAATCTTTAGAGTTAATCTCGCGTGAAGGTGCTTGTCGCTGAAAAGCCTGCGTGTTGTAAATGATGCGTAAGAATTCCTTCATGTCGTAATCTAGGGCGACCATTAGTTTTTCTAAATGCAGCATCAATTTGGGGTGAGTAGGAAGGGTATCATCATACATATTGTCCACGGGTTCAATGAGCCCGTATCCAAAAGCAGTCTTCCAGAGACGATTGGCAATAACAGTTGAAAATCGAGGATTATCAGGAGATGCGAGCCAACTGGCATACGAAGCACGTGATCCTTTTTCTTCAAGATTTTCATCCAATTCCACAACCAATCCAAATATGGTTTTCGCTTCAAGTTTTTCGCCGGGTTTTGCATTGTCGTACTGATAATCATTGGGCAATTTGATTTCTCCTTTACCTAAATCATCCAATCCGGGTTTGAGAATATCATTCACATAGTCAAAGGCATTTCGAAGACGATTTCTGTCCTCTTCATTCTCTTTCATTGCTGCTCTAGCCAATTTATTTAGTTCACTGAGCTTATCATTCCTTCGGCTTACGCTGCCAATCCCATGAGTAAAAGCAGCCATTTCATAAAATTGTTTTTGGGTCCAACGATCAAAAGGATGATCGTGACACTGTGCACATTCCAGACTGGTTCCAAGAAAGACACGAACAGTATTAGCCATGTTATCTAATCCCATTCCCTGATCCCGGTAGAAGTAACCGACTGCTCCATTGCCTCTTTCCCACATCGGTCCGGTTGAAGCTAGCATCTCTTTTACCCAAACATCATAAGGTTTGTTCTCAGCAATGGAATCCTTTAAGTAACGAACAAATGGGTAGCCATCAGAGCCTTGGTTACCAACACGAGTCTTTGCTCTGAGGATGTCTGCCCAATAGATGTACCAATTTTTATCATACCCGTCTGAGGCAAGCAATTTATCAATAAGTTGTCCCCTTGCTTTTCGATCTCGCTGAGACAAAAACTCCTGGGTTTCTTCTAAAGTTGGAATTCGGCCAATAATCTTTAGGTAGACACGACGAAGAAAAGTTTCGTTGGAAATTTCTTTATTGGGACGCTGGTTATAAGAGCGTAATTTCGCTTCGATGATACGATCAATAAATTGAGCATTGATGGCTAAATCTCTGTCAGCAAGCGGACGGTTGAATGTGGGAAGGGCGTCGTGATTGGGGGGGAAATTATTTTTGACAAATGCTTGATCATCTTCGGTAAAAATATCCAGGCTAATTCGAAAAAGTTGCTGGTCCTTCGTACGCTTGAGTAAAACATCGCCATTTTCAAAGTATTTGATAACGGAGCCATTTATTTTTTGTCCATTATTCGAATGAAAATCACGTGCTGCACCAAAACTGACTTGTATCCAAAGGAAAGCGGAAATAAAAGCGATAAAGGTTGGCAGTTTTGTCATAATATACATAATCTCATATTTTGTTGCGTGAGAGGCAAGGAAAAATTGGTGTTCTGTGAGAAAAAAAGACGCAGTTTTTAATATTTAAATTACATCTTAAAAAACTACGATTAATTACTTTTTGTGGAGAAAAGAAAAAATATAGAAAATTTCGTAAGGGTTCATTAAATAACATCTATTAATATTATGCACCCAACCTCCATATTTGGACAAAAAATACAGTTTTATTTTTTACATTGGGCATAAGCAAAATACAGAGCAACATGCCCAACCGGAATGGTTACAAGTAAACCGATTCCGAGACAGATGACTCCCAAAATTTGAAGAAGCCCGAGAACGATAAAAAGAAGAATTAGGTTTATCCAATTTCCTTTTGCCACATTCCCGGATGCTTTCATTGCATCGGTAAATGATAAATTGGGACGATCTGCCAGCACACAAGGGGAAAATGTCCAACGCATGGCTAATATGATACCTGGGATAATCAACAAGCAAAAACCAATAAAAATAATAATCCCAAGAACAATCGGACCGAATATTTTTTCCGCCCACTTTGAAAAATCAAACAGATCACCGAGATCCATTTTTTTTCCGGTTTCTTGAAATCTTTTAGCACACGAGAATAGGTTTACCCCCAAGAGCGGGGCGAGTAGGGCACCAATGCCGGTTCCGCTTAGAAAACCGGTTAGCACAACCCAGGCAATACACCCAATCGCGTTTCCTTTGAAAAAGGTGAAAGACTCTCCGATCGCTGAACTAATTGATATCGAACCACCTCCCTCAGGTATTCCTTGCTCAATATTACTTGGATTGCTCGGAACTGAATGAGGTCGTGCAGGGTTGCTTATGCCTAATGATGTAAAGGTCGGAGAACTCAGTGGTTCCCAATTTGCCATTCCTTCCGTCCACGCGAGGCATTCGGGGTTGATTTGCAAGTTATTAAGCATCTGGTTGATTTGATTCGCATCGTAAGGGCCAGTCTGTTCTTGGTTAATATTTATGAAAATTGACATAGATTTAATCAGTATTATCAGAAATAGTGAGTCAATTCTTGAATCTATCTGTTGTCGTTGCCTGTTTTCGAAAGGTGTGCATAATAATATGTTCAAATAATGTTCAAGCTGTCTAAGAAATTTTTATTTGCTGCCATGTTTTCGGGCTACACCTGTCTGAGTTTACTCATATATTCGTGCAGTTCAGAAGATTTTTCTGAAGGTAATGCAATGGATAATAGTGAACTGGGTGATTATCGGTTGGATGAATATGTTGGTGCTGCAACTTGTGCAGAATGTCATGCTGAAGCCCACGCCAAGTGGGAGGAATCTCATCATTATCATGCAATGGAATTACCAGGTCCTGACACCGTCCGTGCAGATTTTAATAATACAGAATTTGTTCATTACGGGATCACCACAAAGTTTTTCATGGACGGCGAAAAATACATGGTGGAAACCAACAATCAGGAAGGAAATATGGAAGTTTTTGAAATCTCATATACCTTTGGATGGGAACCACTTCAGCAATTTCTTGTCAAGTTTCCGGACGGTCGGATGCAGGTTTTACCCACCTGCTGGGATGTTGAAAAAAAAGAATGGTATCATTTGTATCCTGATGAAAAAATTGCTCACGATGATCCGCTCTTTTGGACCCGATCCATGCAAAATTGGGATCACATGTGTGCGGATTGTCATTCCACTAACCTGCGTAAGGAATTTGACGATGCCAAACAAACCTTTTCCACCGCTTATTCCGAAATGAATGTAGCCTGTGAATCCTGTCATGGTCCAGGTCGGGATCATGTAGAATTTGCCAAAGCCGGTGAAGGGTGGGGTGATTTGCTTAATTTTGGATTTGCTGATGTAAATAGCACCAATGTTGCCCAGATTGAGTCCTGTGCAAAATGCCATGCTCGCCGAGGTTTTGTTCACCCCGGTCACCATGCGGGTAGTTCTTTTTTGAACCATTTCTTACCTGAGGTTACCCAACCCTGGTCTCCGGATATGAGTGTCCCGACTTATCATGTTGATGGTCAGATAGATGACGAAGTTTATGTGTATGGTTCTTATATTCAAAGCAAAATGTTTCACCAAGGAGTCAAATGCGTGGATTGCCACGATCCACATACGGTTAAACTGCACACATATACCAACCAACTTTGCACTCGCTGCCATGTTCCCAACGAGAAAAACCCGACTGGTTTTGATACCCCTGCCCACCATTTTCATCAATCAGGTACAACGGGAGCCCAGTGTGTGGAATGCCACATGCCCGAAAAGACCTACATGGGAATTGATGCCCGCAGAGATCATAGTATCCGCATACCCCGTCCCGACCTGTCGGTTAAGCATGGATCGCCCAATGCCTGTAATCGCTGTCACACGGACAAAGACCCCCAATGGGCTGCAGAAGCAGTTGAAGCTCGTAAAGGATCTGATCGCCCCAAGGAGGTTCGTCATCCGGAAGCTTTTCATGCATTTCGAACCGGAAAACCGGAAGCGGAGAAACTCCTTATGGCTGCGTGCCAGGATCCTCAATCTCCAGCATTTACCCGTGCAGGGGCTATGCTTGCCCTCCGTCGTTTTCTGAGTGATGCCTCTTTTGATGAGGCTCGTCGAAATCTGGATTCCAATCAATCTGTGATTCGTGTGGCTGCGGTATCAAAACTCGAAGATTTGCCCCCAGAGACCAGTCATGCCTCTTTGGTACGCATGTTGGATGATCCGATCGTGTCGGTGCGGACGGAAGCTGCCCGTATTCTCTCGCGCAGTGCTCCCACATTATTTGCGGATGCGGACCTAAAGCTTTTTCGATCGGTGTTCAGGGAATTGAAAGCTCGCTACGAGCACAACCTGGATCGTCCCGAATCGCATCTTTCATTGGGTATTTTAGCTGAAAATCAAGGCGATCCCATATTGGCTGAAGAGCATTATCGGTCTGCGATCAAACGGGAAAGTACATTTGTTCCTGCTCGAATGAATCTTGCTACCTTACTTAGTCGAAGAGGAAGGAACAAAGAAGCGGAAAAATTTCTTCGCGAAGCGATTCGTTACCAACCTACCTGGGGGCAGGCATATTATTCACTCGGACTTCTTTTAGCAGAGGATCGATCCCGTCTTTCTGAAGCTACGCGCAATCTTGAAAAAGCGGCTGCATACAGTAATACCAACCCGAGGATCTTTCATAATCTGGCTATTGCTTACTGGCAGCAGGAAAAGGTTGATTCAGCTATAAGTGCATTTAAACGTGCGATTGAACTGGAACCCGCAAATCCTGAATTCCTTCAAAACCTTCTTCAACTCCTTGCCCAAAGGCAGAAATGGGATGTCGCATTACCATATGCCCGAAAACTGGTCCAATTGATACCGGGGAATCCACAAGCCGAAGCTATTTTGATGCAAGCTGAAGGTGTCACTCCATAGTCTTATTCGTATGGTTATTAGAAAGTAAGGTAATTGTCTTACTCAGAAAAATAAGAATCGTCCCGTGTTTGTTGCCACTCCATTTGGTGTGGATCTTTGGCTTGAAAGTGTATCGGGTTTTTTTCCACGGACTTAAGGTAATCGTGTTTTCTTATTTTTTCCTGCATTTGCTTCCATTCATCCTCTCCAACTAGAACAGAATTACTATTTGCCGAGGAAATTAGGATAGGGTGACCCATTTGATTGGTCTTATCAATCAATGCAGAAAGATTACCCTGGGCAATCCAGGATTTAATGGACTCCATAACTCAAGCTAATCTAGCTTATAATTAAGTGTCATGAAAGTAAAATTTTTTTTACACTTTTTTTGAAGCACTCTTAAATTGAGTGCGTTTATTAAATATAAAAGCTGAACAACTTTTACTTCAGCGATTCGGTGGTGTAGTCGTAAAAGTAGGGTTTTCCGTTTTTCTTGGTTATGAAATAGAGCCAATTGGCGGAGGAGTGCAGGAAGAGATGTGGGTAAACGCCCTGTGCTGACCAATGCCAACCCAGTTGTTCATTCCATAGCCAGAGGTCACTGCTTTCTCCTGCATGCGAAAAAAGCCAACCCAGATCCACATGGTATAACCAACCGCCAGGGTAGGGGCGGAAGGAACCAAACCAGGTAGATGTTCGCCAACCGCCGGCGATTTCGGGCAATTCATTCCACCAAGACCGTGGAGTAGAAGGGGATATCTTTTTAATTCCCCCCAAGGACTCGCCCACATTATTACGCACATAAGCACGATAGTAAAAGGTCTGGTCATTCTGAATTGTTTGATAATCTGCAAAGAATGGATCGGTTTGATTATGATCTATTCCTGAAATTCGTTCAGAATTCAAAAATTGAAGGTTAGTCGAAACGAGGAATCCTTTTTCGCTTATGATTGATCCTCCGTCCGTGAGGATTTTTCCGTACAACCTTGAAGTACCATTTTGTTCATTTCTAGAATCCAGGGTCCGCACAATTGCAAGGTATTCTTTTCTTGGCTGTGTGGAGTTATTATCAATTACAGTATTATTTTGATCCGTAGAAGGGTTTTGTGAAATGGTTCCATTCTGATCAATTACAGGTGGTTGGGTGGCATTGTGGTCGCCAGTGGTATTATGGTCAATGATGGGCGTACTGGTTTGATTATTATCAGAGGGAGGAATGAAATCGTCGCTTGGATCGTTCATGATTTGAACGATGAAGTCACTCTTGATCGAGGAATTATTCTGGTCGCGTACTTGGGCACGGATCACATAGGAAATGTTCGACTCGTAGTCTAATTGAGCGGCGGTTTTGAGAGTACCGTTGGTATCCATTGAAAACAAGTGATTGTCATTCGATCCGCCAACCAGAGTGAAGGTCAGGGTGGAATTGGCATCGGGATCCTGGGCAGTCAATTGTCCAACCACTGTGCCCACCGGTTGATTCTCAGCAACGGACAGGGGGGCGGTGGAGTTAAGGTCGAAGGGGGACTCGTTTTCATTGACCAACCAGATCCAGACCGGTTGATCGTGGTGCTCTTTATGATCACTTACCCGTAATACGATTCCAAAGATTCCATCATTATTATGATCGTTTGCCGATTCAAAATCGGGAACGTACTTAAAACTTAGATCTCCACTACTCGCATTGATTTCAAAATTGGGAAGATCCTGCCAGCCATAAATGGAATAATTCAAATCATCCCCATCCGCATCGGTTGCAGTGACTTTTATAATATGCGTTTTGTTTTCGGTATGCCCAATATGGAATACTCCATTCGCATCGAGCTGATTGGGGAATTTATTACCAAGTGTGATTTGTGGGGCGGTATTGGCCGTGGAGTTCGCATCCAAAGGATCCGAACCATAGGCAATCTCCTCGGCATCGGAGTACCCGTCTCCGTCATCATCAGTATCATAAGCATCCTCAACTCCGTCACCGTCCAGGTCTTCCACTACATTGAGGATTTGGACAATGAAATTCTGCTTGATCCACAGGTTGTGCTGGTCGCGTACTTTTGCCTGTATGGTCAAGGTGGAATTGGCTTCGTAGTCGAAGATCGCATTTGTTTGCAGGCTACCATTTGTATCAATTGTGAAGAAATGATTGTCATACTCTCCTCCTATTAATGTAAAGGTTTGTATGTTGCCAGCATCCGGATCGTGTGCTGTTAACTGTCCAACCACGGTGCCTACCGGTTGGTTTTCGACAACCTGAAGGGGAGCGGTTGTGTTCAAGTCAGCTGGTGCTTCAATGAGATCGAGCAGACTGATTGAAAAATTGCCTTCCATTTTATAACCATACTGATCACTCACCCGTACCCGAATGGAATAGTTGGAAGCATTATTTTCATAATCAAATATGACTGCAGAAACGAGGGTACCGTTTGGATCGAGAGTAAAGAATGGATTATCGCCCGATCCATTCCCATCGGCAAGAGAGTAGGTGAGGGTGTTGTTGGCATCGGAATCGGTGGCATTAAATTCAGTGATGAAGGAACCGATGGCTTGGTTTTCCAAAATGCTTAGAACTGTGGTGGCATTAAGCTCGGTGGGGGCCCGGTTGCCAAGCGAATTGGCGTTGGTTGGGTCACTGCCGAATGCAACTTCCTCCCCGTCGAGATACCCGTCTCCATCGGTATCCTGCACCGTGGAATTAGTCTCATAATAAATTTCCGCCTTGTCCGCCAGTCCATCCCCATCGGTATCGACATCCACTTCAATCGTTTTGTAGAGCACATCCCCCCAGGTCCCGTTATTGTCCATGTAACGCACGCCCACGAGATAGGCACCGATGGCATAGCCCTCAAGTGAAAGGCTGGCGGTAAGGGTGCTTTCCACTTCGGAATCAAAGGCGCCGTCCTTGGGTTGCAGAGCGGTGGCATTTCCCTCACCGGGATCATTTCCGATGAAATATTCCGCTCCCGCAATCACGGTGAATCCGCCGGAACCGCCCGA
>CAWVXY010000006.1:0-116632 GCA_963934295.1 uncultured Opitutia bacterium | reverse complement strand
ATTCTTTCAAGCACGAGATCAAAATTCATTGCATGATGAAAACCTACACGGATATTAAGATTATCAAGCGGTGCTTTTTGCGAATTGATCCTGAGGGCATAACTGGGAGGGGGTGCCTGATTAAAAAAGGTAACTTTGGTTAGGTACCCATTTTTCACCAATGAGTGATCATTGGCCAATTTTTCATACCAGAATTCGGTCTTGGCTAATCCAAAAGCATCTATCTGGCCTTTAAGAAAGATTTCAAATGCTTTATCATTATCCCGAATTACGCTGACCTTGATCTGGTCGGGATTGAAACGATTACGAAAAAATCGTTTATCATTGGCCCACCAGTCATCCTGCCTAACCAGCGTAACCGATTTTCCCTTGTCCACATTTTCGGGTAATGCCACATAAGCACCCGTGGTTGGTTCTGGTTCCCACTGGTATTTGGTTAAATACTCACCCCCCAACTCCGAGTAAAAATGTTCAGGCTTGGGGCGAATGGAAACCCGTTCCACCACATCCGGTTTTGCTTTATAGAATGTAATCGAAAGGGTCTGTTCATCATATAAAGTAACTTTTTGAAACTTATCCTTGCCGTAAAAATCATTATACCAGGGTGCCTGTATATGTTTGCTTCTCATGAAGTAAAAAAAGAAAAAATAATCAGAAGCCCTTACCTCTCTGCCATCACTAAACCGGGCATTGGAATCGAGGCGAAAATAAACGGTTCGTCCATCATTTCCAACCGCCCATTCATTTGCCGTACCCGGGTAATATGTATCGGAATTAGGATGGGCATGCGTTAAACTGATTACATTATTATCCAAAAGATAACTGCGGAATGCACCATTTGCATCGGGGCCAATTGTTCGAAGGGTCCGAGGGAAATCACGCATATATGCATGAAAGATCCCTCCCCTCTTGGCCTTGAGGGAAGAAAATTCTTTCTCGCTCGAACCGTCCTGCCATTCTAAATCATTAGGAATCTCCTCGGGTGATAAAATAGAAAAGCAATCCGCATTCTTTTGGTAGAATTCAAGTACATCCTCGGAGCAGTGACTAAGTAAAGGATTAGGCTTACCATTGGCATCAACAAGGCCTGTTTTCAAAACTGAATTATTGGATGCACCCGTTGATTGATTGGCATCAAAAGTGAAGCCATTGCGATTAATTTGTTTAGCAAATTCCTTCACGAATTCGTGAGCAAATTCACGGGCAAGTTCGCGGGTAAATGCACGGTCTACTTTATCGGAATTATCGGAAGTTCCTTCTGATTGATCGGATCTGCTTTCACGGGGTTGTTTTAATTGCGGATCTTCACACCCAAGAAAAAAAAGGGGGGTGCAGCCAATCAATAGAGAAATAAAGGATTTTATTTTTTTCATATCATTCATAAGTGGAGAATTTTTTTGGATCAAAGGCTTCCCTAACCGCTTCCCCCACAAAAGTAACCAAGGTGAGGGTTAAGACAAGTGCTGAGACTGTGGAAATGACTATCCAGGGAGCAGTTTTGAGATTGCCCACTGCCTGCTTGAGCAGTTCACCCCAACTCGGCGTGGGGGGGGGTAAACCATAACCCAAGAAATCAAGAGCCGTAATTGAAGAAATAGCAGCGGCAATAGTAAAGGGAGCAAAAGTGACGAGAGTTGAAATTACATTTGGCAGTAGATGGCGAAAAATAATTCGCGAGGGACCGGCACCGATCACTTTGGCGGCGGATACATAATCGCGGGCTTTTTCTTTATACACTGCTGCTCGAATATAGTATGTCATACCCGTCCATGAAAAAAGGACCATGATGAACAAAAGAGAGGATACCTGCCAACCAACTCCCCACCAACCCGGCATCACAGATACTAAGATAATCACCATGTATAAAAAAGGAACATTTGCCCAGATCTCAACCAGACGCAATCCAAACATATCAGTCTTACCTCCAAAATATCCCATTACACTACCGGCCCCAATTGCAATTAAGTAGGTAAGAAAAAGGTAGCCCAGAGAAAAAGTCATGGCGATACGGAATCCATAAAGCAGACGCGCAAACACATCACGTTCGGTTTTATCGGTTCCGCAAAAATGTCCTGCTTTCCAACTTGGCGGAGAAAAACCGGTGGCCCCTTCATTTGCATAGTCCATTTCGTAGGGGTCGAAAGGTACGATCGGCATAATCACCCAATCACCGAGTTCCTCGCTTTGGAATTTTTTTTGCAGGGATCGGTAATCAACTTCATAATCATAATCCAATCCAAATTCCTTTCCGCTCATCTGTTCTCCATAAGTGGGAAAATAAAGGGTACCCTGATAGGAAACAAGTAAGGCCCGTTTATTGACAAAAAGTTCACCGGCTAAACTGAAAACATAAAGCAAAAGTAGGATAACGAAGGACCAGTACCCTCTTTTGATTGAACGAAATCGACGAAGCTTTTTCTGGGTTAATGGATTAAGCTTAATCATTTTTATTCAAATCGCACCCTCGGGTCCACCAAGGCAACCAGGGCATCGGAAAGTACATTGCCGATCAGCATTAGAGAGGCGGAAAGAGTAAGAACCCCCATCACAACCGGGTAGTCCCGATCAATCACTGAATTAAAACCGAGCAGTCCAAAACCATCGATATCAAAAATAGTTTCAATCAGAAATGATCCGGTAACAAAAAGGGTCACCTGATGGCCCACATTGGTTGCCAGTGGAACCAGCGAATTACGCAATGCGTGTTTGCGCACAGCCACACCAAAGGAAACACCTTTTGCCATTGCGGTGCGTACATAATCCGAAGACAGATTATCCATCAGGTGGTTTTTCATCAACATGGTCACAAATGCAAATCCACCAATCAAATAACAGCAGAGAGGCTGAAAAGTATGAATGGCCAAATCCTTACCCTGTTCCCAGGTAGAAAGTTCATCAAATCCGCTGCTGGTTAGCCCCCCCATGGGTAACCAGTCGAGCTTGACTGAGAAAAACAATAGCAACAGCGAACCCAGTGCATATCCTGGAACAGCATACCCAACAAAGATAAGTATCGAGGATATATCATCGGATACTGTGTTATGTCGAACGGCTTTAAAGATACCCAGTGGGATACATACTATATAGGTGATTAAAAAGGTAAGCAGTCCAAAGTACGTGGATACGGGTAAACGCTCAGTAATTACGGAAAGAACCGGTTCTCCATATCGGGTTGACTGTCCAAAATTTCCCTGCAGTACGCCCTCGTAACGAGTCATGAAGAGTTCAGCTACTGGAATTCTATTGGGTTTCTCAGGATCTTTTTCTTTCATACGAACCTTCCAGTTTCCCAATAAGTCGAAATAGTTTTCCAACCTTACTCCACCCTTTCCATCCCGTTGTAATACAATTTTCTCGCGGGCTCCTTCTATCCGGGCAGCTGGGGTATCCGCCTCCACTGCGTCAATCTCTCCGTCCAGATTATGATCAAAGCGAGAGAAATTAATGTATTTATTTAAATGTGAAGGCACTTCCTGGCGTTGAAGGTATCCGTCCCCGTCCCAATCTAATTCGACTAAGCTAAAACTGGGCAGGCTTACTCGCTCTGCTAATTCGAGCTCATTATCAAGAAATCGGATTTGCCGGAATTCAGTTTCTCGGGGCAAAACACCAAGCCAGATTAAATAAGCTTCCCAATGGGGTTTATCAAAACCATATAACCGCTTCATCTGTTCAAGTTGATCCTCCGACAAAGCCTGATCTGAACCGGAATTCAAACCACCTCCACCCTCTTCAGAAACCTGCTGCATTTGCATCATTGCCTGTTCAAGCGGCCCACCTGGAGCCAATCTGGTAATCGCAAAGACCATGATGCTAATTCCAAGAAGAGTCGGAGGAATCAATAAAAGTCTTCTAATAAAGTAATCTCGCATGTTACGGATTCCTTACCTAGCGATTTCTTACAGACGGGGCAAAGTCAAATCTTGGCTCTTTTCCATTTTGCGAATTCTTTTGCTTGCCAAGTATCAAGGGCTCGTCCCTTTTTTAAGGGATCAAAAAAGCAAATTACAGCTTATCTGTTTTATCTGGCATTGGAAATTATTTCGTGATGGTTTTCTTTTCACTGCTGATATTTTCATGCGGACAAACGAGTAGTGTGGATGATGCTTCCCGTGAAGGAATACTCATTATGGGAAACAGCGGTGAGCCCAAGGGACTGGATCCCCATATTGTCAGTGGCGTACTTGAAAGTAATGTCATTCGTTCCCTTTTCGAGGGGCTGGTCGAAGCCCATCCATCCAAGGACGGAATTGCCATGCCCGGGGTCGCAGAAAAATGGTACCCGGTGAACCCCAAACGACCCGATGAATGGGTCTTTGAACTTCGTAAAGATGCCCAGTGGTCGGATGGAGAGGAACTAACAGCAGATGATTTTCTTTTCTCCTTTCGCCGGTTACTCACCCCTGCCCTCGCTTCCGATTACTCTTTTATGCTTTATTACATCAAGGATGCAGAATTCTACCATAAGTCTCAACGTTCCTACCTGCTTTTTCGCAAAGACTCCAATTTTACTGAAAATTGGTGGGATTCCCTGAAGGAGGTTGACTTTGGCCCAAATGAAAAAGCCGAGGAGGGATCTTTTAATTTCATTGGGTTAGACAAATTAAACCAGAATGATCTGGAAAAACTTCTGAAAAATCCATCCCTATTCAAATGGCCATCCGCTCTCTCAACGAAAATTCGACGCTCTCTTGTTTTAAAAAACCTAAATTTTGAAAAAAAAGATCGGAAAAACCTGAAAGGAAATGAATTAAAAGACCTTTGGGAACTGATCGAATTTGGTGCCAGTGCACCAGACAAACATACCCTAAAAGTGAAGCTCAATTCACCGATTCCTTTCTTACCTGAAATTACTAAACACTACACTTGGTACCCGGTTCCTAAACACGTTGTTCTAAAACATGGAAATATCGGCGAACGGTTTACAAAATGGACCAAGCCTGAAAACCTAGTTGGCAATGGAGCCTTTATCTTAAAATCATGGCGCTTCAACGACCACATTGAAGTGAGCCGTAATCCAAATTACTGGGATAAAGAAAATGTGGGTATAAATGGTATTCGCTTTCTACCTATTGGAAACCTTTACACCGAGGACCGGATGTATTTTGACGGACAAATGCATGTGACCTACACCATTGCGTCCGAACTTATTGAATATTCCCGGGAAAAATATCCGGAACATGTACGGAGCGAGCTCTACCTCGGTACTTATTTTATCCGTACCAATGTGTCCAATAAACCTTTTACCGATCCTCGTGTACGCCTAGCCTTTTCCTACGCTCTGAATCAAAAATCTCTAATCGATAATGTCCTCAAGGGTGGACAGAAGCCAGCCAGTGGACTGGTCCCTCCCTTTGGCAATTACCCCGCATCCGATGTTGTAACCTTCAACCCTGAACTTGCCCGTAAATTGCTTGCCGATGCCGGTTACCCTGGAGGCAAGGGGCTCCCTGATATTGAATTTCTAACCACAGACAAAGAATCCTCCAAGGTCACTGCAGAAGCGTTGCAGGCGATGTGGAAAGAACACCTCGGAGCCACGATTAAGATCAAACAAATGGAGTGGACATCCTACATCACTGCGATGTTTGATAAGGACTATGACATGGCGGCAGGAGGTTGGATAGGAGATTATATGGACCCCCTGACCTTTCTTGATATGTGGATGAAAGGAGTTGGCAATAACCGTACTGGATGGCACAACGAAGAATTTGAGGAAATTCTCGGAATGGCCGCTCAAACCGGAGAACCTAAAAAGCGTTATGAATTGCTCGCCCAAGCGGAAGCGCTTTTCCTTAAAGAACGTCCTATTCTTCCTGTTTACTGGTACACCCGAAATTATCTCCTTCACCCCGATGTAAAGGGTTGGAATCCATTGCTACTCGATAACCACCCGTATAAGTTTCTCCGCTTGGAACCGGGCCTAAAAAAAAGGGAGGACCGATAAAGTGCCACGTTTTCTTATCGACCGTCTACTACAAGGAGTACTTGTTTTATTTGCCCTTTATACTATTACCTTTTTCTTGGCCAAGGCCATGCCCGGTGAACCCTTCACTTCCGAGAAGAATATCTCAGCAGAAACCAAAGCGAATATTCGCAAACTATATGGCTTGGATAAACCTATCTGGGAACAATACCTGGCTTACCCAAAAAATATTATTACCGAGGGTTCATTTGGAATTTCAACCAGTAAAGGAAGACCAGTGATCGATATCATTACGCAATCTTTTCCAAATTCCCTTATTCTTGGACTTTGTGCTTTGGGATTTGCAATCGGAATAGGAGTGCCCATTGGAATTCTTTCCGCCGTTCGGAAAAACAGTTGGATAGACTGGGCCTGTATGACCGTGGCCATGGTGGGTATATGTATTCCTTCCTTTACCATTGGTCCGCTACTTCAGATTTATGTCGCGGCTCATATACCGGGACTCAAAGTGGCCGGTTGGGGAAACCTAGAGGATATCCTCCTGCCCTCCTTCACATTGGGCTTGGTTTCCGCCGCTTATTTGGCCCGGCTAACCCGAGGGGGCATTCTTGAAGTCCTGTCCCAGGACTTCGTCCGAACGGCCCGTGCCAAAGGTGTATCCCCTGTTCAAGTTATCCTTAAACACACCCTGCGTGGTGGACTCCTCCCAGCAGTTGCTTACCTTGGCCCTGCTTTCGCTGCCTTGATTAGCGGATCGTTTATTGTGGAGACGATCTTTCAGGTTCCGGGTATGGGCCAGCATTTCGTTAATGCAGCCACAACAAGAGATGAATTTCTTCTCTTGGGCTTATCATTATTTTTCGGGTTTCTGATTGTGGTTATGAATCTACTGGCCGACCTGCTAACCGGATTATTGGATCCTCGGGTAAGGCATAAAGGAGGGACGGATTAGAAAGATGACTGAAAAACCATCAACTGTCCAGCAAGGCTCCTCACTCTGGAAAGATGCGAGGTCCCGTATGGCAAAAAATAAATTCGCCATGGGCGGATTTTGGGTGATCGTTGTCATGTTCTCGCTCTGTTTTATTCTCGCCTGGTATTGCAAGGATCCAAACCAGGTGAACTTAACCAATAAATTTGCTCCCTCCTCGGCCGAGCATTGGTTCGGAACCGATGCCCTTGGACGCGATCTCTTTGCACGGATTCTGTATGGGGGACAAGTGTCTATTCTTGTTGGCTTGATCGCCACCGCGGTTTCAGTAGCAATCGGAATTGTATACGGATCTATTTCCGGTTTTGCCGGTGGTCGAACTGATGCCGTTATGATGCGCATAGTCGATACTCTTCTTGCCATTCCCTTCTTGGTCTTGGTTATTGTTCTGCAGGCAACCCTGAGTGACTGGTCGGGAGATGCGACCCGATGGATTGTGGAAAACTTTAAATGGGATAAAGAATTCACCGGACGGCTAACCAATATCGTTCCGCTCTTCTTTGCCCTTGGTCTGCTCGGCTGGCTCACCCTTTCACGAATTGTACGAGCTCAGGTAATGAGTATAAAAGAACGTGAATTTGTGGAGGCAGCGGTCGCCCTAGGGTATAGTAAAACCCGAATCCTTTTTCGGCATGTTATTCCAAATGTTCTTGGTCCCACGGTTGTATATTCCACCCTCACCGTCCCCGGGTTTATTATGTATGAAGCCATCCTTTCTTTCCTCGGGCTGGGAGTGGAATCGCCCAATAGTTCGTGGGGCGTTCTAATCAAAGAAGGAGCCAACTTTTTGGAGACTGAAGTCCAACTCCTACTATTACCCGGCCTTTTCTTTTCCCTCACCCTTTTCTCTCTCAATTTCCTCGGTGACGGACTTAGGGATGCACTCGATGTAAAAGCCGCTAAAGACTGATGAGTTTGCTCAAAATAAAGAACCTAAAAACATATTTTCACACCCGGGCGGGGATAAACCGGGCAGTGGATGATATCAGCTTTTCAATTGATAAAGGAGAAATCGTTGGAGTAGTCGGGGAATCGGGTTCAGGAAAATCCGTAACCTGCCATACCATGCTCGGACTTCTTCCTCAACCACCCGCAAAGGTGGAAGGCGGTTCAGTTACCTTCGATAATGAGGAACTACTCAATCTCCCACAGTCACTCCTCCGGGCAATTAGAGGAAAGCGGATATCTATGATCTTTCAGGATCCTATGAGTTGTCTCAACCCATACCTAAAAATTCTTGATCAAATTACCGAACCCATCCTGATTCACGAAAATGTCTCCCGGAAAACCGCGGAAACTCGGGCAATTGAAATGATGAAAAAAGTCGGGATACGGGACGCTGAAGCAAGAGCCCATTCTTACCCTCACGAATTTTCCGGTGGTATGCGACAACGGGTGATGATCGCAATGGCATTGGTAACCAAGCCCGATCTTCTGCTGGCTGACGAACCCACTACTGCACTCGATGTTACGGTACAAGCCCGTATTCTAAAAATTCTTCGTAACCTCAAGGATGACCTAGGGATCGCCGTGCTCTTCGTAACTCATGACCTTGGAGTAGTCGCTGAACTTGCTGATCGGGTTGTCGTGATGTACCGGGGTAAAATTGTTGAACAGGGGAATACTCGAGATATCTTTGAAAAACCATCTCATCCTTATGTGAAAGGACTGATTGCATGCAGGCCGACACTTGATACCCAATATCAAATCCTACCCACCGTGGACGATTTTCTTAAGACTGAAATTAGAAAAGATGGTTCTTTCATTCTTAGTGAACATACAGACTCGAAGGAACGACTGAGTAAACTCAAAGAAAAAAAGGAAAGCTCCAACAAGGATACCTCCCCCCCCCTGCTGAAGGTAAGTGGACTCCAAGTTCACTTTCAGACTGGAGGCGGGTTTCTCGGAGAACCCCGTAAAACAGTCAAAGCAGTCGACGGAGTTGACCTTCAAATATCAAGTGGTCAAACATTAGGCTTGGTCGGAGAATCGGGTTGTGGAAAAACCACTCTTGGACGGGCAATACTTCGGTTGCAAAAAGCAAAATCGGGTTCAATTCTATATGATAAAAATGAGCTTAATAATCTAAGTCAAAAAGAAATGATCGATTTCAGAAAGCGTATGCAGATCATTTTCCAAGACCCTTATGCTTCTCTTAATCCCCGTCAGACGATCGAACAAACCCTTATCGAACCTATGATTGTTCACGGTATTGGCTCCAATTATTCAAACCGGCGTGATCAAATAGTCTCCTTACTGGAAGAGGTCGGACTGGGGCCTGAATTTCTTCTTCGATACCCTCACGAATTTTCCGGCGGCCAAAGGCAACGAATTAGCGTAGCCAGAGCACTCGCAGTTGAACCCGAATTCATTGTCTGCGACGAGTGTGTGAGTGCTATGGATGTTTCCGTTCAGGCTCAGGTTTTAAATTTACTTCGTGAGTTACAAGAGAAACGAAATCTGACTTATCTTTTTATTTCTCATGATTTAAGCGTAGTTAAATTCATGTCTGACGATGTAATCGTCATGCAAAATGGTAAAATTGTGGAAAGCGGAAAAGCTCAGGAAATCTATCATCAACCAAAATCAGATTACACCAAGGAATTATTAAATGCCGTACCCAAAGTATCTTTATCAAAATAGACAGGGATACAAAATATAAACATTCTTTGAGAGCAGATATAATACTATTTCTTAATAATTCCTAATCTTTCTCCGGAAAAAAGGAATTGCTGAGCCAATCCACAAAACTTTCCGAAATGTGTTCGGGCAAATAAAACTTTTTGCTCATGATTGAAGGAGTTAAGATTGTAATGAGCGTCAAGTGCCTTTGAAATCCATGTATCAATTGGAAATGCCTGTGTTTTTTTCCCACCAAAAAGCAGAGCACAATCAGCTATCTTGGGACCTACTCCAGGAAGTTTGACCAATGATGACTTCGCATCCTCATAATCTGATTGAATAACCCTTGATAAATATTGGGGGTCTTGTTCGAAAACTTTTGCCACCTGATGTACATATTTTGCCCGATATCCAAGTTTTAAATTTCTCAAATCTTGCTCTTCCAAAGTTGCAAGTTTTTTCCATCCAGGAAAACCCCATAGGTTTTTACCCAGTGATGTTCCAAAATTCTTACATACTAAAAAACCCGCTTCTTTTATCTGAGGAATGCTTTTGGCTGAACTTAGTAAAAAATAAAATAATGTTTCCTCGAGAGGTTGGTTCAGAATGGTTAACCCAGGTAAGACCTGAACACATTGAGCAAGAACCGAATCACTCCGCCATGGTAAATTATTAACAGCTTCAACATAAGTTTGATCAAGCCAGAGGTAATTAAGAATATCTGATTCCGTGGCCGCATATTCTAATGATGTTCTCCAAAGAATATTATTATTCAAAACTTTTAACTCCACTACTTTTGATTTAAAACTTCCGATCCAGGAAATTTCAGATGTTGGGTACCAGCTAAAACTTTGTCCGCCTTCTAAAGTTTCTCGAAAACCAAGAAGGGATAGGTTTTGTATTTTAATTAGTTCTTTCCAAGGCGACATGCCGGCTGGATTTTTTTATCAATCATGAGACCAGAGAAAACTTTTTTTTCTAAATAGTAATTCATCTGATAAATTTTTTATTTCAATCTGCCAAGCGATTGGTTTTGCCTCTTTAATAGGCCAATCTTTTCCTGTAAGTCCCAAAAACAGATACTTCATCCCACTACGTTGATCGGGTAGTTTGAAAGGAAATATTTCAGCCTCTTTTTGACCCGAACGAATAACTGATAATGTAATCTTAGAATCTGAGGGTAATTGTAAAAATTCTTGGTTTAAAGGAAATGAAAAATACAACCCTTCTCTTTCTAAATTACTTCTACAAAAGATACGATTTCCAGTATATTCCTTTCCTGAAAAAAATTCAGGCAACCGTGTGAGTTGTTCAGAATTAAAATATTGAAAGGAAACCTTATCAATTTCTTTCGAAGCAAAAGAGGAAAGAAAAGATATAACTAAAGTACAGAGCAGAACAAATTGTTTGCCCACAATCACTTAAATTAAAAGATTAACTCTCGGCGGAATCCTTGGATTCTTCCTGAGGCTTTTCTTCTTTTACAGCAACTGCTTCCTTCGGTGCTTCTTTAGTTGCACTGGCATTTGATGCTTCTTCCGTACCAATCACATCAGTTGGATTCGCCTTCTCAGCAACAGGTTCAGGGGTTTTTTCAACAACTTTTGCTTTCTTGGGTGCAGCCGCCTTTCGGGTAACCTTTGCTTTGGCAGGTTTTGCCTTGCTCGCACCTTTGCTTGACTTGCTTACTAATTCCTTAACCGCAGCTTTTCGTTTGGCAATATAGGCCGCTCTTCGACGACGCTTGATAACTTTATTGTATTGTTTACCCATAATTTAAAGGATCATCATGAAGGAATTTCAAATAAGTGGCAAGATTCAAACAGCTGTATTTATTGAGCTTCTTCTTACAGGATATTTACCGGATTACCTGTTTGAGCAGATTCATAGGTGGCATCAATTATTTTCATTAAAGCCAATGCTTGATCCGGTGTGTTGAGTGGTTGTTCTTCCCCGGCAATTGAACGGACAAAGTTTTCTGCGGATCGTATGCGACCCATGTCTTCATTTGGCTCAGTAATAATCGAACGATTGACCGAACGACCATGTTCCTGAACATATAATTCACAATCATCAATTGCGGTTTCATCCAATCCATCAGATGCAAAAAGCCGGCGAATCATTCCACCTGCTTTCTTCCCCTGAAAGGTTACAGAAACCTCTTCACGCTTGACCATTTCTGCCCAAGAAACCTGAAAAGATAAAATCTGCCCGGTTTTAAATTTGATAAAACCATGGGACGCACTCTCCACATCTGTCACTCCATCTGCAACATCTGGAATTCCCCATGGACCCTTGAAATTTTTATCCTGAATAAAATCAGAAAAGGTCTGAGCCAAAACACTCGATGGTTCAGGATACCCCATATAGTACAACGCTAAGTCGACCATGTGTAATAAATCAATCAAAGGCCCTCCCCCTGACAATTCCTTGTTTGTGAACCAACCACCAAATCCAGGAATCCCCGTTCGCCTAATCCATTTTGCTTGTGCTGAATTGATCTGCCCAACTTCGCCAGCTTCAATATATTTTCTCAAAGCATAGGATTCCGGACGGGCCCGGTTATTAAAATTAAACATTAATGTCTTACCCGCACTCTCCGATGCATCTTTCATTTGAGAAACTTCAGCAGCATTTAATGCAGGTGGTTTTTCACAAAAAACATGTCGGCCGGCCTGTAAAACTTGCAAAGCTAAAGGACGATGGGTTCGATTAGGCGTAATTACACTGACTGCGTCTAATTCTTTTAATTGATCTAACATCTCCGCAGAATCAGAAAATACATTTGGTACATCATAAGTTTGAGCTGCTTTTTTTGCCGCAGCCTGATTCATATCGCATATCGCAAGAATTTCCGCTCCTGCGGCCCGAAAACCAGCGGCATGATATTGTAACATTCCTCCCGCTCCAATTACTCCAATTTTTATAGTCATTTTAACCTCCTCTTAAAATTTAATTCTGGTTTATTTAGGAATGGATGGAAACTTCACCCATTTCTCCTTTGCCTTTGAACTTTTAACAACGGTCTCAATAAATGCCATTCCAATTATTCCATCACGGATATCTGGATAATCATAACCGGATTTCCGTGGAAATTTCCCTGCAATCTCATCCTTTACAGCGACCATTGCGGAATTATAAACATTGGCAAACGCTTCAATAAAACCTTCAGGATGCCCAAAAGGTATTCGGGTACAGTCAGCAGCAGGTCCAGCGATATAATCATTTCCTCGACGGTAAATTTCCCTGGGTGCCCGGGCATCCTTGACGATTAATTCATTTGGGTGCTCCTGATGCCATTCGAGGGATTTTTTGGTTCCATACACTCGAATATTTAAATTATTCTCATCACCATTTGATATTTGGGAAGCGTAAATGATTCCTCGTGCCCCGCCCTTGAAACGTACCAATACATTTCCGTCATCATCCAAAGTACGACCGGGGATATTCACGGACAGATCAGCACAGAGCGAATCAATCTCCAAGCCGGAAATATAATGAACCAAATTCTCCGCATGAGTTCCGATATCTCCCATACAATTAGAGACACCAGCAATTTTTGGATCCGCTCGCCAATTTGAAATTGCCTTGGTTTCTCCAGTTAGAGCAGTAATTGCATATCCCTGCGGGTATTCACAAACTACTTTTATGATTTTTCCAAGCTTGCCCTTCTTAATCATATCACGGGCCTGTTTAACCATGGGATAACCCGTGTAATTATGGGTTAAGGCAAAAACTTTTTTGGACTTGGTAATTATCTTTTTGAGCTCTCTTGCCTGGGATAGATCAAGGGTGACCGGCTTGTCACAGATCACATTAAAACCCGCTTTTAAAAAGGTTTTTGCCACGTCGAAATGTAAATAGTTCTGAACTACTATACTGACAAAATCAATACGTTCACCCACAGGAAGCAAAGCCTCTTTTTCTGCCATCTCCTGGTATGAACCATATGTTCTAGAAGGATCAATGTAGAAATCTTTTCCTGAAAGTTTAGATTTTTTTGGATCGGATGAAAAAGCACCGGCAACCAATTCTATTTGACCGTCAAGATTGGCCGCACGACGGTGGACTCCGCCAATAAATGCACCTCGACCACCCCCAACCATTCCCATTTTTAATTTTCTATTCATATCCTGTAGATTTTATTAATATAATTAATCAGAATTGAGTGACAGCTCTTATTGATTTTTTTTATCAAATGCAGAATCGAAAGCCATTTCGTTGGGCTTAAAATCAAGGGCCTTTACAAATTCACAGGATTCAGTTGCTCCATGAAATCTGTCCATTCGACCATCCTCCCATTCAATGGAAAGCGGACCGGCATACCTAACATCGTTTAAGGCAACAATAATTTCCTCAAAATTAACATCCCCTCGCCCTACCGACCGGAAATCCCACTGACGTCGAGGGTCACAAAATGTCGTATGCCCACCAAAGACTCCGACCGTTCCGTCTCCATGCCCCCACCAAGCATCTTTCATGTGCACATGATAGATACGGTCTGAAAAAGTGCGGATAAATTTCACATAATCAACTCCTTGGTATCCTAGATGGGATGGGTCATAATTAAAACCAAAACGCTTATGGTTCTTGACCGCAGATAGTGCCCGCTCTGCACTTGCTATATCAAAAGCGATTTCCGTCGGATGTACCTCAAGTGCAAAGTTGACATTATGTTTTTCAAACTCCTGTAATATCGGTCCAAAGCGTTTGGCAAAATCCTCAAATCCTTTGTCCCAGTATGCCTGGTCTGTTGGAGGAAATGCATAAATAGAATGCCATATGCTTGAACCGGTAAACCCATTGACCACGGCGGGGAAATCCTCCTTTTTTCCGCGTCCAGGTTTAGCATTAATAAAGTTACGGCAAGCCTTGGCAGTTTTGGCCATTTTCCTGGCTGCTCGCTTACGCACTTTCTCCGGATCACCATCACCCCAAACATCTGTAGGCAGGATTGATTTATGTCGCTCATCTATCGGGTCGCAAATCGCTTGACCAACCAAATGGCTGGAAATCGCAAAAGCAGTAAGATTATGATCTCCTAAGATTTCCCATCTTTCCTGACAATACTTTTTAGAAACTGCGGCTTTATCAACATCAAAATGGTCGCCCCAACAGGCTAATTCTAAGCCATTGTAGCCCATCTCTGACGCTTTTTTAGCGAGAGTTGGTAAAGATAAATCGGCCCATTGGCCGGTGAACAAAGTTACGGGTCTTGGCATTGTTAAGTAAGGATTGAAGTTTAACGAACAATTAGTTCAAATGTTACACAATTACTTTAATCTGTGGATAATTTAAAGTAGGGGCAATGTCTTTTTCTTCTAAATCAAAAAAAAATCCAAATGAGCAAAAATTCGGCTCAGTTATAAAATTAACCTGCAACTAAAATTTTTTCCGCCGACTTAAAACCCAGGGAAAATTTTGGCTTTTTCCCCTGCTGTAATTCAATCGTGTCAGCCATCTTGTCCCGTTGGATTACTTTTACCATTTTTCCAGGCATAAGTCCTTTTTTTTGAGCAAATTTCAAAAATTCTGACCCCTGATCCAGGATTGATTCGATTTTAACTTTTTTCCCAAGTGCTGAATCTAAAAGAGTTTTTTGAGGAAGTTTTCTAATCACCCCACCTTTTGTCGGGATGGGATGCCCGTGAGGGTCATGCTGCGGATTACCGAGAAAAACATCCAGACGTTCGAGGACTTTTTCCGAAATTGCATGTTCAAGTTCTTCCGCTTCATCATGTATCTCACTCCAATCCAAACCAAGAGTCTCAACCAAAAATGTTTCTAGTAAACGATGTCTTCTTATCATCCGCATACCCAGTTTTTTACCCGATACGGTAAGCGTGACACCTTTACGGGATTTATAGGTAAGCCACTTCTCACGCTGCAGGTTTTTCATCATCGAGGTCGCTGTACCAGGAGTAACCCCTAAAGAATTTGCAATTAATCCCATAGACACCTCGGCCTGATCGTTTTCCATCGATAACATCAGAATGCATTTAAGGTAATTTTCCACCGTTGCACTTGGCATAAACACAAACATGAACCCAATCCATAATTGACTCAACAAAAATTAATCCATAGACTTTGACTAATCAAACTAATGACTTTTAATAATCCTAATTTACTCACTGCATTCATCAAGTTGTTCATCTGCAAGATAACTCTGGTATGGCTATTTTTAACCATGTCATGCGAGCAGGGTTCTACAGACAACCTGAATACACACACGATCGATAACGAAAAACCCAAAATTGTTGTTACCACTACCCACATGAGGGACTTGGTGGAAAAGATAACAGGCAATCGGTTTCAAATTACTTCATTAATGGGGCCCGGCGTGGATCCACATATTTACAAACCAACCTCAAGGGATATATTGGCCATTTCAAAAGCTGACCTTGTCGTGTTCCATGGGATGATGTTGGAGGGCAAGCTTTCTGAAGTACTTTCCAATGGGGAAAAAAAAGGAGTCTTAACTTTCGACGCAACTGCTGCATTGCCAGCGGAACAAATTATTTTCCCAGATCAACATGACGGGGACGAAAAACACCCCGATCCCCATGTTTGGTTTGATCCTAAAATTTGGTCTTCCGTGGCTCGCGAGTTTACAAAAATGATATCTAATTTTGATCCCTCCGGGAAAAATTTTTACTCACAAAATCTAAAATTATTTATTGATGAAATTTTGCTGATAGAAAACTGGGCAACAGCTCAAATGGAAAATATTCCTCCATCTCAAAAGAAGTTGGTTACCAGCCATGACGCTTTTCAATATTTCGGGAGAGCAATGGGACTGGAGGTTGTTGCTCTTCAGGGAGTATCCACAACAACCGAAGCCGGGTTGGGTGACCGGGCAAGCTTGGTGGATTTAATCAAACAGCAAAATATACCGGCAATTTTTATTGAAACTAGTGTCAATCCAGGTGCGATCGAGGAAATTGCTAAAGAATGCGATGTAACGATTGGCGGTGAATTATTTTCGGACGCACTCGGATCCAAAGATCATAGTTCCATTGGCCCGAATAACAAGTTGTTCAAGGCTAACACTTGGTCAGGCATGATGGTGCATAATGTTTCCACTATCGTGAAAGCTCTGAGCCAAAAACCGTGATGAGTAAATCGCTCTTACCCCTTGAAGTTCATGACTTGACCGTATCATACAACCGGAAACCCGTCCTCTATGGTATTGACTTGGAAATTGAAGAAGGAGGACTGATCGGAATAATTGGCCCGAACGGCGCCGGGAAATCAACCTTAATTAAAACAATTATGGGAATCGTTCCCGCCCATGGTGGGTGGGTAAAAATATTTGGTAAAAAAGGTAAAAGCTCATATCGTCGAGTCGGCTATGTTCCCCAAAGAGAGTCGGTGGATTGGGATTTTCCAGTTTCTGTATTAGACGTCGTCTTAATGGGGAGATACGGTCATGCAGGATGGTTGAAAAGAATAAGTAAAAAAGACCGAACCATTGCTCACGAATGTTTAGAAAAGGTCAATATGTCCCCATTTGCAGACAGGCAAATTGGGAAACTTTCCGGGGGGCAGCAACAACGTGTTTTTCTGGCCCGAGCCCTGGCTCAGGAAAGTGATTTATACCTAATGGATGAACCCTTTGCCGGAGTTGATGCAGTAACCGAAAATGCGATTATTGAACTTCTTCGAGAATTAAAGCAAAAAGGAAAAACTTTAATTATCGTTCATCATGATTTATCGAATGCAAAGGAATATTTTGATCAAATCATTTTATTAAATATGCGCCTGATTGCCTACGGTGATGTGAACAAAACATTTACCAAGGATCTCTTACAAAAAACATATGGTGGGCGACTCACCGTTTTTACTGAAATTGCCGATCAGTCTGCCAAAGATTTTCATAATGAGCCTGAGCATAAAATTAAATAACTGCGATACCTTTTTTATTATCGATATCTTCAAAACTCTGCTACGAAGTTGAAAACCCCAGGTTTAGCTCTCTACCTATTTTTACTTTTTCCATTCATTCATATGGATGCAGCACAGGTAAATGATGAAGTTAACCTCATTTCTAAAACCGTCCGGTTTTTCTCTTTTTCAGATTACTCGGTTCAGGTTGTTGTCATGGGGGTTATTTTCATGGGTGTGGGATGCGGCTTGATGGGTGGTTTTGTGGTGACCCGAAAATTATCCCTTTTTGGAGACACTCTTTCCCATGCTGTTTTACCCGGAGTTGCGGTGGGCTTTTTATGGAGTCAGTCCAAAAATTCTATCAGTATCATTATCGGTGCCATGATCGCCGGCTTTCTTGGAGTTTTTTTAATTTCCTTACTTAAAAAAACCACGAAAGTAGGACTTGATAGTGCACTCGGCCTGGTGCTTTCAGGGTTTTATGCCGTTGGCATTTGTCTCTTAACCAGAATTCAAAAGATGGAATTTGGGAACCAGTCTGGAATTGACAGGTATCTCTTCGGGCAAATTACTGGACTCTCGACTCAGGATGTCTGGGCTATGGGTATTTCATGTATCCTGATCATTCTTATTACCACGATTTTTTACAAAGAACTCTTAGTCACTGGATTTGATCACGGATTTGCTCGCTCCATTGGACTTCCGGTGGATCTCTTACAATATTTTCTTTGGATGCTATTGGCATTCTCGGTAATAACCTCTCTCCAGGTTGTCGGAGTTATTCTGGTTTCAGCATTACTGATTATACCTGCCGCCACGGCTTCCATTATTACCCAAAAAATGAAAAGCCTTCTTTTATGGTCGGCCCTACTGGGAATGGTAGCCGGGATAATCGGTTCATATCTTTCATTCCTCGGCAGTCGGTTACCAACAGGTCCGCTGATAGTTCTAACTTCCACTCTTTTATTTATTCTCGCTCTTTTCTTCCATCCCGAAAATGGACTCCTTTTTAAATGGCTACGGTTGCGTGGAAAGGAGCGCAAAATTGCTCTGGAAAACACTTTAAAGGCGGTTTATCAGGAATTAGAATGGAATAACTTTTCTCAGGACACCGTACGGCTTGGCAATCTTGCCAAGAGAAGAAGAGTGAGCATGCCAGAAATGCACCACGAGGCTATTCATTTGGTTAAAAAAGACTTTGCCTTCCTCATGCCCCTCAAAGACCAGGCACTTCCGAGTGAAAACACTCTGTCGCTCTCTCCAACTGGGTGGAGTGAAGCATGCCGGATTGTCAGGAATCATCGTCTTTGGGAACTATATCTGACTAATGAAGTTCAATACGCAGCCGATCATGTTCATGAAGACGCGGAGAAAATCGAACATGTGCTGGGGGATGAAACCGTTCGAAAAATTGAACGGATTCTCTCAAACCCAAGAACAGACCCACATGGAAAGTTAATTCCCAGTCAACAAGACATCGAGCAGGGATATATTGATAAAATGATTGCTAAAAACCTTCCATGACTGAATTTTTCCCGCCCCTCGATTTTAATGATACTTTTTGGGCACCATGGGCCACACCGAAAGATTTTGCCTGGAATGCTCAAATTGTGGGTATGGGGATTATGGTTTCTCTTTCGTGCGGTTTAATAGGTGCCTTTATCGTTGCTCGAAAACTTGCGTTAATGGGGGATGCGATCAGCCACGGAATTCTTCCCGGGCTTGCGATTGCCTTTATTACCACCCAATCCAAGGCATTATTTCCGATGTTTATTGGTGCATGCGGGGCAGGTCTGCTATGCAGTTTCTGCATCGAATGGTTACATAAGAAAACCCCTCTTAAAATGGATGCGGCTTTAGGACTTACCTTCACCAGCTTTTTTGCTTTGGGCGTCCTCTTGATTACTCAAATGGGAAATAATGCACATATTGATGCAGAGTGTTTATTGTATGGAGAAATCGGTTTTACCCCCCTTGCGGAGAATATTTATTGGGGTTCCATTGAAATAGGTTCCCGTCCCCTACTCAGCATTGGACTGGTTACCCTGGTAATCATTTTGATCATTACTGTTTTTTACAAACAATTAATGGTAACCAGTTTCGATCAAACATTATCCGTCTCCCTTGGACTTTCAGTAAGAACAATTCATTACGGGCTTATGTTACTGCTCGCCATAACTATTGTGGCGTCCTTTGAATCAGTTGGAGTTATTCTAGTCATAGCGATGCTTATTTTTCCTGCGACTACGGCGTCCTTCTTCTTCACGAGAATGCCGGCGATTCTATTTTGCTCTGTTCCGCTATCCATTTTCTATTCATTTGGCGGTTTCTTCCTCGCTCGATGGTTAGATTGCTCGATCGCGGGTTCCATGGTCGTGGTCGCGATCATATGCTTTGGTATAGCCTGGCTATTGGGAACAGAAAATGGGATTTTGACCAATTTGTTTTTTCGAAAAAAAACAATTTTGGATCATTCCAATTAAAGAGAGGCACAAAAAAAGCCTCCGGTTACCCAGAGGCTTAAAATTAATTTAAAAGGAAATTATCCCTTCTTTTCTTTCTTTCCTTTTCCCTTGCCTTTTGCCAAAGCAATCTTGGATGCAGTCTTGTTTTTGCAGTTGCAGCCTTCAATTGAAACTTTTGCACCTTTAGCAAGTTTAGTTGGGCAATCAATACCTTCCATTTGAGTTTTGCTACCTATTTGAACTTTCTTTTCCTTTTTACCTTGGGCAATCGTGAGGGTTTTTGACTCTTCATCAAAACTTACGACTTTACCATGGATAGGTTTTGATGGGCAACCAGCGTAGATAGAACCGGCAAAAGCAAGTAAAGCGACTATTGAGAATAATTTTTTCATAATGGGTAATGTTGTGGGTTAATATATATAATAAGAATATTATTGAATATCCAAATACAAGATAGACAAGTAAGAAGTACTCAATATTACTAATTTTACCGAATAACCCAACAAGCGTTACCTAACCCAAGATTTTTCTGTTCTGGATGAAATTTTTAAAAATTACTCTACTTTTTCCATTATTAAGTATTATTCTTAACGGGCATCCCATACCGGATATACCAGTCATTGGTAAGTTTAATTCTGATGGCAATTGCTCCATTTATATCGAAATAGACACAAGAAGTTTTGCTGAAGATCCTGAGCAAGTGCCTTTCCTTACCAACAGTGCTTTCAAACAACTTTCTGACTCAAACAAAACAGATCTTATTCTGCAGGCGAAAAGTATGATCGAAAATGCTCTTCAATTACGCTTTGGCAACAATGATTGGTATCTGCCTGAATTTATATTTGATTTCGTGGAACAGGATGGGGGAGATTTAAGTGAGGAGAACATTTTGGTTTTACAAGGCCGATATGATATTTCTCTCGATAATAACTCTAGTTTTTATCAAATAAGGTCGCAGGACGAAGCTCCCTACGATCTAGTTTTTACGAATCAAATAAATGGGAAACCTCAAAAACGAGTAAATGTTCTTTTTCCTAATGAAGAGAGTTTTAAATTTGATCTTTCTTTTATTGACGGAAAACCGATCGTGCCAAACGAAGTTGAGCAAAAATCAGGTTCCATTGCAGAGAAAAGTTCGGAAGAGCGTCAGGAAGATGCCAGAAGCACCTTTTACTCTTTTACCAGGCAAGGATTTGTTCATGTTCTCCCTCTTGGCCTTGATCACATCCTGTTCGTACTCGGTCTCTTTTTTCTTTCAAGAAAATGGAAGCCGATTTTATACCAAGTCTCCGTATTTACGGTTGCTCACACAATAACCCTAGGGCTTGCAACTCTGGAATTAATATCAGCACCATCTCATGTGGTTGAACCAATTATAGCAGCAAGTATAGCCGTGGTGGCAATTGAAAATATTTTCTTTCCCAACTATCGTCATTCAAGGTTGTTCATTGTCTTTTTCTTTGGCTTGATTCATGGACTTGGCTTTGCCGGTGCCCTATCAGCTTTTGATTTGGACCCAACATCGCTGGTAATTGGCCTACTTGGCTTTAATGTTGGAGTTGAATTCGGTCAATTAGCTGTAATTGCTATCGTGTTTTTCTTAACTTTCTGGCTCAAAGATGAAGCAAAATATCGAAAGATCGCAGTTGTTCCCTGTTCAACCCTCATTGCACTTATGGGAATTTATTGGACGATTGAACGAATCTTTTTTTAACTTTAGAAGATTATTCATATTTAATAATTTGTAGCTTTGACTTAAAACTCTTGAACATTCCTTCGTTTTAAAGTTTTTAAAGAGTTTGTCCCAATTCATGTTCAAAAGAATTCTACAATTCCTTTCTTTTCTTTCAGCACTCACAATAAGCGGTATGCCATTGGCCTTCGTTCAAGTGGGAGCATGGTTAAATATGATTGATGAATTTTATCAGGAAACCCAATCAATCAGTTTATCTGTAGAATGGACATTCAATGGGGATCGCCCCTGTAGCGTCTGTCAATTTGTAAGCGAACAAACAGATTCAGGAAAAAAAGATTTATCGGCCATAGAGATTTTTTCGCACAAATTAAAATTAGCGTCGGAAAAACCTGAAATTATTACTGATCATGGGCTGAAAATGGTTGGAGCATCATGCCCTCCTATCTGGCATATCTCCTCTACCTACGATCCAGCGGAACTCCCTCCTCCGCGAATCAGAGCGTAAGCACTCTCTTGTCGGACCTTACTTTCCACCCGCAGCGTGGAAAAGCTAATACCTGTGTATTTAAAAATATACTTCTTGGTTCGTTTATTTAGCTACATTCAAAATTTCAATCTTTTTACTATTATGAAAAAATTATCTCTCTTATTTGTTTCCCTTATTATTAATGTCTCTGTTTCAACCGCCCATGAAGGACCCTGGACTGCGGCCCGACCGGATGGACACGCACCCATCTCTGTAATGGGCGATCATATGCACGCGATGGGGGAATGGATGGTGTCCTACCGGTACATGTCTATGGATATGGAAGGATTGCTAAAAGGATCTAATGCTGTAACCGCATCCTCACAATTAACGGGCATGACTACCATGGTTCCAACTAAGATGACTATGGACATGCATATGTTTGGAACGATGTATGCCATCTCCGATAAGTGGACACTAATGACCATGCTTAATTATTTAGACAATGATATGGACATGATCATGCCAATGAATATGAGCATGAATATGGGAAGTTCTGGAATTGGCGATTTAAAAGTGGCAGGACTTTACGATCTTGCCCAATGGGATAGCGGGCGAAGAATGCATTTGAACTTGGGATTAAGCCTTCCTACTGGATCAATTGATGAAAAACATACGAATGGAAATACATTGGGCTATGGCATGCAACTAGGATCCGGAACTTATGATTTCCATCCTGCTATTACTTACTTAGCACAAACCGATAACTATTCCTATGGTGCTCAGTTGGGTGGAATTCTGCGAATCGGTGAGAACGATCAGGATTACACTCTCGGCAATAAGTTTGAAGCAACCCTGTGGGGAGCTCGTAAAATTACTGATTCTTTAAGTGCATCTGCCAAATTCGATTACTCAAGTCAGAGTAAAGTCGATGGAGAAGATACCCGAATGATGAAAATGATGTCCCCTGCCCTTAACCCAAATTCTCAAGGTCGTGATATCACAACCTTGGGTTTAGGCCTTAATTACTATTTTCAGGATGGTGGACTGAAAGGCCATCGCATCGCTGCTGAGTGGGAAACACCTCTCGATCAAAAAGTAAATGGTGTCCAACTGGAGCTTGATTCCACATGGACTCTTGGTTGGCAGTACGCCTGGTAATTGTAGATTTCAACCTTTTCTACCCCTTTGGCTTTTGGATCGAAGGCCAAAGGGGTGAATTTTTGGACTGAAATTCACCATCAATTTATTTTACTCAAAAAAACAAATTTTGGATTGAAACAAATTTTTATGATTTCTTTGATTTTAGCTTTCGATTTAATTTAAAATTGGTAAAGATTCAGACGATCATAATGTCTAATTTTAAATCGCTAGCCTTTTTCTTTCGACGCCCTACCGGACCGAGATGGGTATGTTTCTTCTTCATCTTTTATTTTACCTTTCTATATTTCCCAAAGGCTGTGCAGGCCGAAGAAACCTCGGTGCAAACCGATGAGCTCGATCCGTTTGTCATTACCGCCAAGGGAGGGTTTGCTACTTCATTACGTTCATCACCTTGGGCAATTAATAGATTAGAAGGAACCGAGTTGCTATACGCTGCACGATCTCTTCCCGAATCCTTATCTGGCCTTAACTCAGTCATGGTTCAAAAAACCGCACTCGGACAATCTTCGCCTTACATACGCGGTTTTACCGGTTACCATAATGTTCTGTTAGTAGATGGAATAAGAATTAACCATTCGGCGATGCGAGCGGGACCAAATCAATACTGGAGTACAGTGGAAATGCTCGGTGCAGATCGCCTTGAAATTGTTCGCGGGCCCAATGGTATAATACACGGAGCAGATGCCATTGGAGGAGTCGTTAATATCATATCGAAAGAGCCCCGATTTACAGATATTGAAATGTCACATAACGGACAAATCATCGGCCGTCTTTCATCAGCCGAAAGTTCATGGACCGCGGGAGTCAAAAGCAATTTATCTACACCTGATTGGTTTGCCGAACTATCCCATGTTGAACGTTCTTTCGGAGATCTTGAGGGCGGCAGGGATATCGGTACGCAGAAAAATACTGGCTACGATTCCAGAGGTTCCCAGTTTCGATTGTCCCGTAAATTGAATGAAGATACCCGGTTGACTATTGGCTTTCAGAATGTGTTTATGGATGATGTTCCGCGTACCCATAAAACGATTAATGGTTTAACTTGGGAAGGGCTCACTCCAGGTTCCGAAATCTGGCGACAGTTAGATCAGGAAAGAAATCTCTTTTATGGAAAATTTTCCTGGGCCGATGCAGGGGGATTGGCCGATGCAGGTTTGCTTACAATGAGCTTGCATAAACATGAACAGGAACGCAACCGGATGAAAGGATCATCGAGTGGTATGCCCACGGGTGGAGATTTTCAATATTTCGGGCTCGAAGATCTCGGATTTTCATCCCGGTTTGAAACGGATGATCCATGGGGGGGGCGCTTGGCATATGGTGCAGAATGGCAAAGAGAATCCCTACATTCCGGTGGTTATAAATTTAACAGTGTACAAGTAAGAAGCACCAATTTAGTGCAAGGCCCCCTAGCTGCTGACGCCCACTATGACCGATTTGCTTTTTACCTAAGTGACAACTTCCTGCTTGGAGATTGGAGTGTTGAACCTGGAATACGCTTTTCTTCGATACAGGCTGACCTTCAACGCTATTATCTCAAAAATAGTGATTCTTCGACTTTACAACCATCCGAGAAAAAAAATTATAAGGAGTTGATTGGGAGTATACGGGCAAACAGAGAGATTACGCAGGGTAACTTTCTCTTTCTTGGTCTATCTGAGGGATTTCGTCCGCCCAGTTTATATGACCTTACTTCCACAGATGAGACCAGTGCGGTAGAACGCCCAAATACCTCACTTGATTCAGAAAATTTCTTACAAGCAGAAATGGGGGTTAAAGGAAGATCCGGTTCCTGGAACTGGGAAGCTTCGTATTTTCATACATGGATTAATGATATGATTGTACGCTCGCCAATTGAATCTGGAAAATCAGATGTTTTAAAGGCTAATGCAAACGGCTTTATTCACGGACTGGAAATTCAAGTTGGGCACGACTGGTCTCCTTCGTGGAGCACACAGTTTCGCATTTCTTTAATGGATTCAGAAGTGGAGCAATTATTAGACAACAACGCAACTGGATCTATTACCATTGATGGTCGAAACTACGATCCAGTTGATCGCGCAACTACTCGGCTTATGCCTCCGCAGTTTCATTTTGTTACCCGCTATGCTCCTCCACAATCTAATTGGTGGGGAGACTTTTCAATTTTGGCAGTGGGGCGGGCGGATGATCTGTCATTAAAAGATGAAACAGATTCCTCCCGCATCCCATCAAATGGAACACCTGGTTACCCGTTATTTGGAATAAGTGGGGGACGAAAATGGGGTGAAGATTCATCCGTTTTCTTTGCGGTGGAAAATCTGAGTGATGTTGATTATCGGGTGCATGGTTCCGGCTTAAATGGAGGTGGTCGAAACTTTATCTTTTCATTCTCCCGTTCGTTCTGAGGGGTTTTGTATCCGAAATAATTGATAAGGGATACTTTCTGTTTGCGAACAGTAAGATTAAAATTCTCAAAACATTTTTTTGATACCACCAATAAAATAGGGGGTAGCCTCCAAAAAAAAATCTAGGTTTTTATTATTTTATGGGTGAAACTTTTTACCTAAATTTGTAGTTTAGTCATTGTTATGAAAACTATATTTTTCGCCCCTCTGGTTTTTTTGATTACTTTACAGTTCACATTGTATGCAACCCTACCTGAGGATAAATTTTCTCCTTCAATTATCCAAGCTGAAGCAGAGGCTATCGATAAAATCCTCAACAGCACATACCAAAAAAGAAAGGTCAAAATTCCTGCTAAGATAAACGAAGCTGCATTGGTTAGAAGATTGTACCTTTCGTTCGCCGGAAGAATTCCCACTTTTAAGGAAATAAATTCCTACCTATCCAATACATCAGACCAAAAAAAATCTCAGCTTATTGAAGAACTGACCGAGTCTTCAGCTTATGATAGTCATATGTTTAATTGGTGGGCTGATTTGCTCAGATTAAAATCACGAATGCGAGGCGGTAACCAGATACAAGCCGGTCAACTTTACAACCACTGGGTAAAAGAACAGGTCGTACAAAATGTACCCTTTGACCAGATGGCATATTCTTTGGTAACTGCAAAGGGATACCCGTGGGAAAACGGTGCTGTTGGCTATTACCTACGTGACGCAGGTATGCCCCTTGATAATATGTCCAACACTGCTCAAATATTCCTTGGAACACAGATGGTTTGTGCCCAATGCCATAACCACCCTTTTGATAAGTGGACTCAAATGGAATATTACAAGATGGCGTCCTTTACCTATGGAATCTCCACCCGTATGGGACAAGGCTTACAAAAGAAAATTGGTCAATATTTTAATCAACAAACCAAGGGTTTATCCAAGACAGAGAAAAGAAAGCTAGGGAATTCTCAAAAAGCACAGGTGCTCAGAAAGGCGATCCAGGAAATGGTACAACCTCTTAGATATGGAGCCACTCATACTGGCAAAAAACTCAATTTACCCCACGACTATCAATACGATGATGCAAAACCCAAAACCGTTGTAAATTCAGAACCTATTTTTGCACCAGACTCCCTGAATGAAGAAATAGAAAATCCTGTTAATGCGTATGGGCAATGGATCATCTCAACAAATAATCCGCGCTTTACTAAAGTAATTTCCAATAGAATGTGGAAGAAAGTTTTCGGCCGTGGAATCATAGAACCTGTGGACGATTTACGTGACGATTCAGAATCTTCCATCCCTGAATTATTAACTCACTTAGAATCGCTCATGGTTCGTGTGAAGTATGATCTTAAAGAGTTTCAAAAGATTCTACACAATGTGGAAGCTTTTGAAAGAGAAGCAACCGGTCGTGAACTTACCAGTGTCGAAAAATATTATTTTGAAGCCCCTATACTTAAACGTATGAGTGCAGAGCAACTTTGGGATTCGATTGTTGCCCTATCCATTCCCGAGGTTGATGAAAGAAAAGCGGATTCATCAAAAGTTGAATTTCGACTCAAAAACTTTGCGAATTATCAAAAGCAGGTTGACGACTTGAGTGATAAAAAATTCGTTCAACTAGCCAAAAAAGGTGCTAAAGAGAATGCCCGAATCAATAATAACATGAATGAGATTCAGCTCAAAATTCGAGAAGCACAGGAAGCAGATGATAGACAAGCTGTATCAATGCTAAGAAGGGAATATGGAAAAAAACGAAACGAACAAAAGTCCCTTTTTGCAGGTTTGGTAATGGGTGCTGAATTTGACGCCCAATCCCTTTATCGTGGGGGTCAAAGTAAAACTTCTCCCGATCCTAGATGGAAGGGATATTCCGGAAATTTAATGCGGGCTTCAGAAATTGAAACTCCTGCCCCCCCCGGCCATTTCCTTCGAGAATTCGGCCAATCAGATCGTGAGGTCATTGAAAATGCATCAAACGAATCATCCGTGCCCCAAGCACTCACTCTCCTCAACGGGGTTTTTTACAAAGCCCTATTTGATCCAAAGTCTCCCCTTTCCAAAAATCTTCTCCAAGCCAAATCCTCAGAGGAAAAAATTAAGGTTCTCTTTCTTTCCATCTTAAATAGAAATCCATCGTCCGAAGAACTTTCCCAATCCCTCGCCATGGTAACAAGTTCCCCCAAGGTTCCCTATCAAATACCACTCCCAAAAAAAGTAAGTCCTGAAAAAAAGGTTAAGTACTTGAAGTCTATCAAAGACAAAAAACAAAAACTTGCATATTATAATGATCGAGATTTTCGAGGGATTGCTTGGTCATTAATTAACACCAGGCAATTTTCTTTTATTCAATAAAATACTGAACTCAACAAAATCATGGACGCGACAATCAACAAATCGGAAGAATTGGAACGCAGGCGTTTTATTAGCTTAGCTGCAAAAGGACTTCTGGGAGTAAGTATTTTACCATGGGCAGGCTCACTGCCACTCCAAGGAGCTGGACTTGGTTTAAACCGGCCACTTAATCATGCACCCAAGGCAAAAAATGTCATCTACCTATACATGTCTGGTGGAATGACACATATTGACACCCTTGACCCAAAACCGGGCACCGAAACCGGTGGTCCCACACAGGCTATTAACACAAAGGTTGATCATCTAAAACTTGCTGAAAACTTACCCCTACTCGCAAACCACGCAGATAAAATAGCCGTGATTCGCGGAATGACATCAACAAAAGGTGCACATGAACAGGGTAATTATTTCATGCACACCAGCTATGCACAAAGGGCGACCATTAAACATCCTACCATGGGTTCATGGATGACAAAGCTTGATGGTCGCTTTAACCCTACCCTTCCAGGTGCTGTGGTCGTAAACGGAGGTAGCCGTCACCCCCTTGCGGGCTTTCTGCCATCATCTCATCAACCTCTTGCGATCGGAGATCCAGAAGCCGGTCTGAGAAATAGTAAAATGCACCCGGGCCTAACCAATAATACATTTGAGAAAAGACTCGATTTTTCCCAAAAGCTTGATGAATCCTTCGTAAAAAAATATGGATCTGCGAAAGTAAATTCCTATGCCAACATGTACGATGACGCTATTCGTTTAATGAAAAGCGGCGATCTCTCAGCCTTTGATCTTAGTAAAGAAACACAGCAGGCAAGAGAGTCTTATGGGGAAGATAGGTTTGGGCAGGGCGTATTGCTTGCCCGGCGCCTTGTTGAACGACAAGTTAGGTTTGTGGAAGTTCAACTTGGAGGATGGGACACCCATCAAAATAACTTTTCCCGAGTTCCTGAACAGAGTGCGATTTTAGACCAGGCACTTTCCGCTTTACTGGCTGATTTGGAACGAAGAGGAATGCTCGAAGAAACATTAGTTGTACTTGCGACTGAATTTGGAAGAACCCCTAATATTAATGTAAATGACGGACGTGACCATTACCCCAAGGCTTTCTCCTGCATGCTGGCAGGTGGAGGAATCAAAGGAGGCCAGGTATGGGGCAAAACGGATAAGGAAGGAAGAGAAGTAATTGATCAAAAGGTAGAAATCCCCGACCTCAATGCTACAATTGCCTTTTCTCTAGGTTTACCTCTGGATGAAATCATTTACTCCCCAACAAGGCGGCCTTTTACCCTCTCTGATAAAGGGCAACCCATAACACAGTTAATTTAAGTTAGTCTTTATTCTCTTAAAGGTTTAAAACCGACTGAATAGAAAATTTTCAATTTCACTCTTTACCAAAACCTCATTTTGAGTTGATATAAAAACTCAAATTTCACCCTTAATCTAACCATAATCATTAAACTATGAAGAAGTATTTCGCGTTACTCGTGTTCCTGCTTCCTTTTGCCATGTCAGAAGCTAAAACAGAAAAGTTAAATCCAGAAAACACATTAATCATTGAACTTAAAGATGGAAAAGTTGTGATTGAATTATTTAAGGACGATGCTCCAAAGCATGTTGAAAGAATCAAAAAGTTAGCCAGTGAAGGAAAGTATGACGGGGTTGTTTTTCATCGGGTGATCGAGGGTTTTATGGCACAAACAGGAGATGTTGAATACGGAAACTCGAAGGATTTCAGCAAAAGAAGAGTTGGAACAGGGGGATCGGATCTACCTGATTTAAAAGAAGAGTTCAACGATCGTAAACACACCAAGGGTACATGCTCCATGGCTAGGTCATCGAGTCCAGACAGTGCCAATAGTCAGTTCTTTATTTGTTTTGATGATTCATCCTTCTTGGATGGCCAGTATACAGTCTGGGGACAAGTAGTTGAAGGAATGGAGTTTGTTGATAAGATCAAATTAGGTTCAAGAACAGACAATGGTTCTGTCGATGATCCTGATGTTATGAAAAAAGTGTCTGTCGGGGCGGCAAAGAAACCTAAAAAAGCAGCCAAAGAGAAATAGTTTTACTTCTCACAAGGACGGGCCGGTAATTTCATTACAGTCCAAGTGGTATAGACCCACAAAAAATTCTTCGTCCCAACGCTCCTCCACAGTTAGTGTTCCGGTGGCTCGTATTATTTGATCCATAAGTACTTCGACGCCTTCTTTGGCACTTACTACGACCCATCCATTCGCTTCTGGGCTTTGCCCAAAACAACAACTCATTTGATCGGGGAGGAGCAGGAACTCTTTTACTTTATTGTTTTCATCAACAATAGTCGGAATCATGAAACCCTCCACTGCAATTGATAATCCCGACTTTTCCCTTAGTCGTTTTGGGACACGTTTTGAATAAGCAGAAAAATCAAACTCTTGCCCATCCCCTTCCCAAGTAACTTCATAAGTAAAATTTACTAAATCACGAAAATCCAATCTTTCATACCCGCTATTCTCCTCCAAGGGAGGTAAATTGTTTATGATTGTAGGTTGAGTGGAATTTTCATCCTGAGGTTTTCGGACACCATTTATAACCAGCCCCTCCTCAATTGTCTCTCCTAGATCAGTTCGTTTATCAGGTTCAATAGAAGGTAAATCTTTATTGAGAGTTGGTTCCGTTTGATTTGAATCCAAGCTATCCGATACAATTGGTTCACCTTTAATTGGTTCACCAATCGGTGGTGATTTTTTTAAAACTTCTTCTTTATTTTCTTGGGCACAGGAAAATAGAAACAGAAAAAATAAAAGTAAATATGGTTTAATCTGCATAACACAACTAGGATTACCTTAGAAAGACTAAGTCGCAAGTCCTTAGCAGTCTAATTTAAATTTTATTAAAATTAAATTAAGCTAAAGGCCTTAGGCTTTTGCTTATATCGACTCGATAAGCTTGAAATGCGGAAGGTAGTGCACTGATTAACCCTAAAAATAAAATTACCAAAAATACATAGATAAAAGTAAAGTCTATGGATAGTGGATCTAAAAGAACTCCTGTTTGCTCTCTTATAAAATAGGATGCAACTCCACTCATTATAAAATAAATTAATAATGAACCGATCATACCGAACAAGGAAATGATCAAAGATTGGCCAAGAACGACTCTTATTATAAAACTTCTACTGGCACCAAGGCAGCGCAAAATAGCAAATTCTCGCTTTCTTTCGTTCATAGAATTTCGTAAGACCGCTAAAATGATTAAGCCAGCAACTAATCCAACAAGGTAAGCAATCCATTCAAGTACTTTTTCAAACCAAATTAAACGGTCGAAAAATTGGGCTAGGGTTGCCGCAATGGGCCATGCTAAAGTGGCTTGATTACCCTGTTTATTATATTTCATTTCTAAGGCAAATCCAGCAGCACCTCTTAATTTGACTAGAACCGCACTAACCGAGGAGGCATATTCTTTTGCATGCCCCTCCATTAATTGAATTCCTTTTATTGGAACCCAAATTACTTTATCAGCAGGGGTACCTGTAGCATCTAAAATTCCTACAATAACATAGGTTTCATCATGTTTACTGTCCTCCCTAAAGGTGAGACCATGGTAAGGTTGGAAGGTGTCCCCCACTTTCAGGTTCAATTTGTTGGCAACAAAATTTCCGACCAGTGCTTCTTTTGCATTATCGGAAAAAACACGTCCTCCTCCTTGAACTTGATATTTAACTCCCTCTTTCCATTCATGATCTTCAAACAAAGAAGTTAGTGTACCTACCAATCGGTATCCCATAAAATTATCTCCAACGGCAAGTGGGTAAGCGGCCTTTACTCCTGGAGTATTTTTTATGATTTCATATTGTTCCCATTTAAGATTTCCAGGAGATGCCTCCAGATGATAAATCGCATTTAAAATAAGCTGCAATTTTGAACCTCGGGCACCTAAAACTGCATCAAATCCACCAGAGGAAAGATTAAAGGCATCTTGTGTACCTTCTTTTATTTTCCAAGTTCCCAAAAATAGTCCACCAGCCATAGCAATGGCCAGAGAGGCAACAAAAGAAGAAAATGCAAACTGTTTAACGCCCCGTATGCACAATAGACATAGTGTTTGAAAATTTGTTTTCACTTCAGAATTAAATTGCTAGTGAATTAATTACTCTTGAACGGTTAATTACCCCCCAATCAACCTGCCTGTCAAAACTTTGAATGATCGCATCGTCATGGCTAACAACCAGGAGAGCGGAATTTGCTTCCTGACATAGTTCATGTAACAGTTCGATAGCTTTACATGCGTTTAAAGGATCTAAATTACCGGTTGGCTCATCGGCTAAAACGAGTTTAGGTTGATTTACCAGTGCCCGAGCGAGTGCAACTCTCTGTTGCTGTCCGATTGAAAGTTGGTGAGGATAATAGTGTAAACGTTCAGAAAGCCCAACCCGGTCAAGAAGATCAACTGCATATTGATGGTCGGAGCGACCTGCAAATGACATTGCTAATTTCAAATTCTCTATACAGCTAAAGCCTTGAAGAAGGTTAAAAGACTGAAAAACATAACCAATTTTACCAGCTCGCAATGAATCTTTCTTTGAGCTATTCATCTGTACAGTATCTTGTCCCTCAAGTTCTATTAATCCATCATCCGGTGACAGGATTCCTGCAAGAAGGTGTAAAAATGTAGTTTTACCAGAACCACTTTCTCCACGCATTCCACAAAACTCGGATGAAGCCAAAGTGAAATTATCTACATCAACAATATCAATATTTTCTCCCTCGGGGGAAGAAAATGATTTTTTTAACTGGTTAACCTTAAGCAAACTCATCTTCTCCTTTTTTCAACAAAAGGCGTAAAGAAGGCAAGCTGTATGAAATAATTAACTTATTAAAAAATAATCAGACCACATGATTGAGAGCTTGAACAACATTGAGAGCATCGTTTCCAATACTTTCCATTTCATTCAGTATATCGATATAGATCATTTCAGCCTTTAAGTTTTCTTTATCCTGCATTCGTTTAACTGCATTTTTGCGTAAGGATTTCCTGGAAGCATCAATACGATCCTCTATCATTTCAGCTTTTTCAATATCTGGAACACTTCCATCCTTAAGGTGGGTTTGATACAATTCCATAAAATCAAGGATCTGCTCGGAAAAGACTTTTATCTCACGAAGAGTTTCCTGAGGTAACACTCGGTTCTTTCGATATTTTCGATGTGCTAGTTGAACTAGGCGGTGGCAGCAGTCACCGATATCCTCAAGCTCACCGGTAACACGAAGGAGCGAGGTAACGCGAAGGGCTCTTTCCCCGGCTAGGCTCTCCGTGGTGCAATAAATTAAGGTTTGAGTAATCTCAAACGCAAGATCATCACATTTCTCTTCAAGTTCCTTCAGTTCTTTTATAAGGTCACTCTTATCCGCATCCGGGCTTTCGAATACTTCAACAAACCCTTCAAACATATAGCGTGTAATGGCCGCCAACCGATCAATTTCGGCTTCAACAAGGGCGAGGTTAAGCTCTCCTGTTTTAGGAAGAACACCGGACCCTTCGTAGTGAAGTGATGCGAGACTACCCGGTTTGGGTGCATTACCATCGTGTGTTTTTGGCTTAACGAGACGTTCGACTAACCGACCCAAATGAGGAGCAAATCCAATCAATAATGCGATATTGGCCAGATTAAATAATGTGTGGAAAAGAGATAAGTGCAGGGGAATGTTTCTATCTACAATCGCTTTACTAGCTTTGGATAGGTCATCTTCAGTCGGATCGCCTGTAAAATCGTTATCTTCTAAATAAGCAACTGCCTCGGCTTGCGTGACATCTTCAGTGTAGATGGCACCCGGCATAATCTCGTCAAGCATGCCAATAAAGGGATAGAATAGAAGTAACATCCAACATACACCAGCGATGTTGAAGATAAAGTGTGCCCGTGCGGCTCTTTTTGCATTAATATTTGCACCCAAAGAGGCAAGCCATGCAGTAACAGTGGTACCAATATTTTCCCCAAGAACAATAGCGGCCGCGATCTCAAAATTAATCCAACCATTTATCGCCACAATAATAGTAATGCCCATCGCGGCTGATGAGGACTGCACCAAAATTGTAAGAAAGACTCCGATAATTAGGAAAATAATGACAGACCCAAAACCATAGCTATTAAGTTGTTCAATAAATCCTTGAATATCCTGTACCAATAATTGATCTCCAGGATCGGAACTCTTAAGTAAACTTTTAACATCAGGAACTGCATTTTTTAACTCACTGAGTCCAAAAAATAATAAGCCAAAACCAACGAGGAACTCTCCAGTATGCTTGAATTTTGGCTTGCTCATAAATACAAGCGGTAATCCGATACCAATAATCGGCAGAGCAATTTTCGATAAACTAAACTTTCCTATGGTTGCAATAATCCAACCGGTAAGGGTGGTCCCAAGGTTTGCTCCCATGATCACACCAATCGATTCCATCAGAGTAAGTAATTGAGCATTTACAAAGCTGACTACCATGACAGTGGTGGCTGAAGACGATTGAACCAAGCAAGTGACCAACAAACCCGTGCCAAGCCCAAAAAACCGGTTTTGGGTCATAGTCGCCATTATTCTCCGCATTCCTTCTCCAGCCACTTTTTGAATACCTTCGCTCATCACCCGCATTCCAAAAAGAAAAATACCCAGACCGCCAAGTATGTATAAAAAGCCTACAATAAATTCCCAAGTCGTTACATTAGCCATAATAAATTTTTATTTAGTGTTTAAATTTTAATGATTCCCTGTTTACCAACTAATGCGAAATGCAGTGGTGAATCCCCAACCTTCATATTCTTTTGTGCCAGCTTGTTCGAGCTCGGTGTATTGCAGACCATTTTGCCATTTTAGTTTGTGACCATAAAAAAAGTGATTCAACCCTAAAAAATACTCGGTAAGGTCATCTCCACGGTATGCACCACGATCGAGTCTATCTTCCCATCGACTTGCTCTTAATTGATCGTCTCCTGAGCTTTCAAGGTGCGTGTAACAGAAAATGACCTGAATCTTATCAGTGATATCATAAAAAGGCATCAACTGAATACCCCAGACATCACCTTCTTTTCTGTCCGCAAAGCTCAGATCAGTCCAAAAGTACCAAGCATTGTTTTCCCATTTAGTTACAAAGGAATAGGCTCCTTTCCAATCATTAAAGTCTTCTACTTCGTCATTTCCATCGTCGTCTTGGAACATGAAGTCTAAGCGGAAGTAAGATTTTTCTAGATTAAATTTATCAGCATAGTCTCTGCCTAGGGATAAGATCCCGAATTGACCGTATTTGAAAGCTCCATCAAATTCTGGTTTGTTGTCGCTTGAATACAATCCGGCAAAATAATCAATTTCCTTGTTGGAACCTGATAAGGAAAGACCAGGAAAATACTCCTGCCCAAACCAAATATTTCCGGCAATTTTACTCCTTTCAAGGGTGTATAATTTTTTAGACGATGTCGAACCGTCCAATGTAAAAGGAGCTGATTGTTTTCCTACTTTAAATTTTATCCCATTGTCCGTGGACCATGAAAAATAAGTATCGGTTAGATCGTTGTATAGAGGCCGTCCTTCGTTCTCTAAGCCAAGGTCTGCCTCCGAGTGCAGCGTTATGTCTCCCCAAAATGTTGCTTTAAAACCGAATCGAAACCTTCTCCAGTCATAATCATCATGATCAAGTGCTGGGGATATTTCATTTTTAAAACTATGATATTCACCCTGAAGCCTTCCCGTGAGCCAAAACTTACTGATCCATGAATTCTCTTCGTTTTCATAGAGAACAACTTTCTCCCAAATTTCATCATAGCTACTATTTTGGCCATTGCCGGAATGAACAGCGGCTACTACTCCAAGCAAATAGGAAAGATTACGAATAATAAATTTTATAAAGGCTAAGGGCTTTGTATAGGACATCTTTCTTTTTTATCATTCGAATCTTACATAATTGGGTCATGATTGTTACAATTATGTTACAATTAAAAATACAGCCTTTTAGAATAATACCTTCGGTTTATTCTTTTATCCTGATCTAGAGTGATTTAGGAATCTTAAATGAAAAGATCGTTCCACACTCGATTTTACTTCTCACAGAAATTTCGCCACCATGTGCGTCGACAATTTCTCGTGCAATACTCAAACCAAGTCCGGTTCCGCCTCTATTTCGCGATCTTCCTTTATCAACACGATAAAAACGCTCAAAGAGCATCTCTTGGTCATCCTGCTCAATTCCCTTACCATCATCTTCCACTTCGCAGGTTATGGAATTATCTTCAGAGTTGTCGCTAATTCGAATCGATATCTGGGAAAGTCCCTCTGCATGAATAATTGCATTGTCGATTAGGTTTTCGAACACACTGACCAATTTTTGCCGATCAGCAAGAATTCTGACCGCTGATGATGGACAATTTAAAACCAGTTTTGGGAGAGAAGAGTCTTTTCTTAGTAGAAATTCTTCTTCGATTACTCGGACAAGCTCACAAAGATCAAACGATTCCTTGGACAATGTAGTTTTGGGCTTTTCCAGTTTAGCTAAGACAAGAAGGTCCTCAACAAGTGAATTGAGCCTCTCTGCATTTTTTTGAATTTTGGATAAAAAGCTTTTACGTTTATTCTCGCTAAGGATTTCATAATCTTCCTGAAGAGAGTCAGCGAACCCCTTAATAATCGATACCGGGGTACGTAATTCATGCGAAACATTGGCAACAAAATCTCTTCTGGTTTGCTCATCCTGGTCTTTCGCTTCTCTTTTCTGAGGTTTATTCTCAGGCCAAAGTTTTTTACTCTTAGATGTAAAGTTCTTAACCGCCGCAAATACACCAAAAAGAAATCCTATAATTAGTAAAACGCATAACCAGAGAGGAAGGTGCATAAATTAATTCAAATCTTCTATTAGTCGATAACCGACTCCTCGAATTGTTTCAATTTCAATTCCTGCATTCTGAATTTTCTTACGAACCCTTCGGATATGTACATCAACTGTTCTGGTCTCAACGTCTGCATCAAACTTCCAGACGCCCAAAAGGAGATTATCACGAGTCTGGACCCGTCCCCTCCGTTTAAGAAAATAATGTAAAAGCTTAAACTCCGTGAGCGTGAAATCCACTTTGTTTCCGGAAATTGAAATACTATGATCTTCCTCATCCAGGAGAAGGTTTCCAAACATAATTCGTCCTTGATCGTCATCCATTTGCTCGGCTGTCCGCTTTAAAATTGAACGAATGCGAAGAACAAGCTCTTGTGAATCAAACGGTTTCCCAAGATAATCATCTGCTCCCTGCTCCAACCCTTTTATTCTATGTTCTACATCTGTTTTCGCAGTTAGCATAATTACAGGAGTTTTTTGAAGCAAATTGTCAGCACGTATCATCCGCAAAAGCTGAAAGCCATTTAAGTCGGGCATCATAACATCCAGTATAATGAGATCCGGACTGAAATCACGAGCATTCCCAAGTGCTTCGTAAGGATTATTGGAAAATTTTACTTTAAAACCTTCTTTACCAAGCTGGTAATGTAAAAGATCAGTTAAATCTTGTTCGTCATCGACAACAAAAATACGAATTCGGGAACTCATGAATGTGATGCCTATATCATTCAGCACCCCGAAAATAGCAAGTTTGATTTCCTCTCCAGCCTATCAAAGCATAGGCTAATTCAATGATGAATTATTTTAGGTCCCGCCGCAATGCAGCTTTTTTATATTCAGGTGCATGCCTTACATCCCGACTTGTAGCGATAAAGAAAACCTCCTTTGATATATTTACCGCATGGTCACAAACGCGTTCCAGAGATTTAGAAATAAATAAGACTTCAAAAACTGATGATGCCATAGATGGATCTTTTTCCACCAACAATTGACAAAATTTATTGTTATCTTTGTGAAGCTGGTCGACTTCCAAATCTGTAGTCCAAATGAACTTTGCTTTTTCTTCATCAAATTCAACAAATATTGAAAGTGCGTCTCGAATCATATCACGATATCTGTATCATAGTTCCATACATTAACCAAAAGATTTTCACGACTCTGTACTCGACCAATTCTTTCCATCATTAAATGAAGGAGACGAAATTCAGTGTGAGTAAGATCAATCAATTTTTCATCTATAAACACTTCATGACTTTCAGGATCGAGTACGATTCCGCCCCCCTTAAGCTTACCTGATATGGCTAATTTTTTCTTGATAGTACGGGTAAGGATTGCTTTGCTCCGTGCAATCAATTCACGGTTATCGAAAGGCTTGGTCAGGTAGTCATCGGCACCGCGTTCGAACCCTTTTACCCGTTCATCTGTATCACTTCGTGCTGTAAGAAATAAGATCGGAACATCCTTGAGCTGTGAGTCTACTTTGAGCATACTACACAAACGCAACCCGTCCAATTCTGGCATCATTACATCTAAAATGATTAAATCAGGTTCAAAATCACGAGCAAATCCAATCGCTTCCAAGGGATTTGAAAGTGCACTTGTCTGGAAGCCCTCCTTTTGCAATTGAAACTCGATCAATTCGCATAGATCCGGCTCATCGTCGATTACAAGAATCGAATGTTTCGAAGGGATAAAAATTGATGATTCAGTCATAAGATTATCTTGTGGTGAATTAGCGAGAAATATCTTTTACTATATACCTTAAATGTAACAACTTTGCGCCAAGCATCGAAAATTTGTGTTATTTTTCATTTATCGGTAAATTTCCTCCCTTCCGCCCAAAAAACCTAAGCTTCCATGAAAAGAGGCCACCCCCAAAGGGATGGCCTCTCGCTTAAAACAAACTAACTTGGATCACATTACTTGACAGGAACAAATCCTGTACTCGCTACGATCTTTTGACCAGGTGCGGTGAGGGCGAAATCCAAGAATTTCTTAGCTACGCCAGTAGGAGCTCCATTGGTAAAACAATTTAATCCACGGGACAATTTGTAAGTACCATCATTGGCAGTAGTAGCGGAAGGAAGCACTCCATCAACTGCAATCATTTTGATACCCTTTGCTCCAACATAGGCCAAGCCAACATAACCGATTCCGTTTGGATTGTTAGCGACTTCTGTTGCAATTTGTTCATTGCCAGCCATCTTTTGTGTGGCAGAACCATAATCACGACCAGCCATTGCAAACTTTTGAAAGAATGCATATGTGCCTGAGGAAGTATTTCGGGTATATCCAGAAATACTTCCACTCTTTCCGCCCACGGCACTCCAATTAGTTATATCACTTGTAAAAATTCGCTCCACATCCTTAAGAGATAATTGGGAAAGCGGGTTAGACTCGTTAACGATAACTGCAACTGCATCATTCGCTACCACTGTCTTGACGAGGCGAACACCATTGGCTCCCGCGGTTGCTTTTTCTTTTCCTTTAAGCTCGCGGCTAGACATTCCAATGTGTGCCGTGCCATCAATAATAGCGGCAATCCCAGTGGATGAACCCTCCGCTGCAATTTCAAACTTGGAGCCAGGGTTTTTATTTTCATAAGCCTCAGCAATTTTTGGGATCATTTTTGCACCCAATGTATCAGAACCTTTTATTACTAATTTGTCTTGGGCGTTAATAAGAACTGAAAATGAAAAGAAGAGAGTGACTAGAATTTTTTTATTTAGTGATTTCATTGAATTTTACGATTTTGTTTTCTTTGATGATAATAATAATTGAAAGTTTACCAACTGATGCGAAAGGCGGTAGTGAAGCCCAATCCTTCATATTGATCCGATCCAGAGGAGTCTTCCAGAGTCGTGTACTGCAGACCGTTCTGCCACTTCAGTTTATGACCGTAGAAAAAGTAATTCAGCCCGAAGAAGTATTCCGACAATTCACTTCCCTTTGCTCCGTCCAATTTGTGTTCCCACCTGCTTTTTTTCAACTGATCCTTGTCTGAGCTATCCAGCGATGTGTAGCAGAAGATGATCTGCGTCTTGTCGGTGATATCGTAGAAAGGCATGATTTGTAGTCCAACCACGTCCCCGTTTTCTCGATCCGCAAAGCTGAGATCCGTCCATAGGTTGAATTTACCCTTTTGCCACTTGCTGACGAGTGAATAGGCTCCGTCCCAATCCTTGTATTTCATCTCGTCATCGTCCTGCAGCATAATGTCGAAACGAATGAGTGCCTTATCGTACCCAAAGGATTCCGCCCAATCACGTCCCAAGGAAACAATGCCGAATTTACCATAATCGAATGCATCTGCAAATTCGGGTGCATTGTCCGAGGAGTATACTCCAGCAAAATAATCCCATTCGCCGCTGGATCCTGATACGGAGACTCCAGGGAAGTATTCTTGCCCAAACCATACATTGGTTGCGATCTTTCCGCGTTCCAGGGTGTGTAGCTTCTTGGACGAAGTTGAACCGTCCAAAGTGAAGGGGGCTGATTGCTTACCTACTTTGAATTTAAGACCGTTGTCCGTTGTCCAGGAAAGGTAGGTGTCGGTCAAGTTCGTGTAGAGGGGTTCGGGTTGATTGAGGTTCAGGTTCGCTTCGGAGTGCAGTGTGAAACCATCGAGAATGCTAGCCTTGAAGCCAAAGCGAAAACGACGCCAATCGAAATCGCTTACCGATTCCCCCGTTTCGTCATTTTCGAAACTGTGGTAATCGCCTTGCAGTCTCCCGGTAAGAGAAAATTTCCTTATTAACGGGTTTTGTTCGTTTTCATAGAGTGAGACTTTACTCCAAAGCCTATCATAAGTTGATGTCTCTTCGCTTTGCCCATTCACAGTAAAAGCAAAGGCGAGAAAACATTTTGAAAAGGTAAGTATCTTCAATTTTTTCATAATTTTAAGTTTAGTTTTATTTCGATTGATCCTTAAATGGACATTTTTAATCATATACGGACCATGTAAAAATTGACTGAAGGAAATGTCTCTTTTTTGTAAAAATACGAGATTATGAAGTTTCTAAGCTTTAAGAGTTTGACGTTTACCCAAAGTAATAAAACAGAATGATAGGAATTTTATGAGTGAACCATTAAAACTTCTTTTTCTTTGTACCGGAAATTCCTGCCGCAGTCAGATGGCGGAGGGATGGACACGCCATCTAAAGGGTGATTCGATTGAAGCATTCTCCGCTGGGATCGAAACGCATGGACTTAACCCTCATATGGTTAAAGTAATGGCAGAGGTTGGAGTCGATGTGACCAGTCAAAAGTCGGAAAATATTCGTGACTTTGCGGACACTGCATTGGGTATGGTAGTTACTGTATGCGGGCATGCTCATGAGACCTGTCCGATTTTCCCAGCCAATTGCCAAGTTGTTCATGCAGGGTTTCCGGATCCTCCGAAAATGGCTAAGGAATTAGCCGATAAGGGAGCTTCGGAAGAGGAACAGCTTACCTGTTACAGACAGGTAAGAGACGAAATCCGGGCTTATGTGGAATCCCTGCCAGAATCTTTAAATCTCTAACTTATTAAATTTTATGAAATCGAAATATTTAGCTGAATTTCTCGGAACGGCTTTTTTATTTTGGGCGGTGGTAGGTTCGGGAATTATGGGCCAAAACCTGAATCAAAATGATGCTGTTACTCTTTTAGCAAATACATTTGCAACCGTTTTTGCTCTTTATTTTTTGATCACTTGCCTTGGAGATCACAGTTCACATTTCAACCCAATAGTTTCTCTGGTGATGCGATTGCGTGGGGAGATTAGCACAAACACATTTTTTGTTTTTAGTATTCTTCAAATTGCCGGAGCTATACTTGGTGTAATCTTAGCCAACTATCTTTTCGATTTAGACCCTCTTCAGTTTTCTGAAAAAGCACGATCAAGCACCAATTTGTTCGTAAGTGAAATAGCCGCAACCTTTGGCTTACTACTGGTAATCCTACTTTCCTCCAAAGAAAAAGTCGCGGCCACCGTAGCTGCATACATTGGAGGGGCTTACTGGTTTACTTCCTCCACCTCATTTGCGAACCCGGCTGGCACAATTGGTCGATCGTTCTCAAACACTTTTGCGGGTATCTCACCTAGCGATATTCTTCACTTTTGCGTAGCACAACTCATAGGGGCACTCCTTGCTCTTTTCGTTTATAATTCTTTTTTTAAAAAACCTGAGTGACTACACAAAAAGATGATTTAGAAAAACCGATTCCCAAAGCTTTTTCTCAATTTCAATTTTTGAAGGATACTTTCCTTTGTTCCTTGGTAGCTTTTGGCGGACCTGAAGCTCACTTGGGAGTTTTTCTTGACCGCCTAGTTCAAAAGAAAAACTACCTATCAGAGAAAGCACTCCTAGAATGGATGGCACTCTGTAGCTTTTTGCCCGGTCCCACAAGCACTCAGGTAATTACTGCAATTGGTTTGGAGAAAGGTGGACGATCACTCGCCATCCTTACACTTCTGGTCTGGGCCATGCCAGCTCTTTGCTTAATGACATTGATTGCCTTGATTCCAGCTTTAGTAGACAAGAATAGTTTTGCCAGTATAACTAGTTTTCTCGCTCCAATGGCAGCCGGCTTCGTTGGGTGGGCAGCCTGGGTGCTCGGTAGAAAAGTTGTAATTAACCAACTAAGTTTTGGGTTGTGGGGCTTTGGGTTAGCTATTGCTTTATTAAGCACAACGCCTTGGGCGATTCCCGTAGCGTTTTGTGTGGGTGCTGGATTATCCATTCTGCTCTCGTCTAAAACAGAACAGTTCCAAAGCCAGCACATTGGCAAATTTTCTGTCCCATGGGGAATATTTTTTCTATTCATTACCTTGCTTTGTGTGGGCATAATTTCCTTCTTTTTTTCAGAAAATTCTCTTTGGGTAACCTTTGAGCGCTTTTATCGGTACGGATACTTAGTATTTGGAGGAGGTCAAGTGGTGGTTCCCATAATGCAAGGGGAGATTGTAAATACTAATGCTCTATTGACCCAAGATGAATTTCTTGCCGGATTTGGTTTGGTTCAGGCACTGCCAGGTCCAATGTTTTCATTTGCTGCTTATGCGGGGGGATTGTGCGAGCAGCAAAATGGTATCAACCGTCAATTACTCAGTGCAATGATCGCCGGATGGGCTATTTTTATTCCGGGCACCCTGCTTCTTTTCTTGGTTCATCCATTTTGGGGAAAATTAAAAAATTTACCGTGGGCTTACCGTACACTCCGTGGCATAAATGCAGTGGCAAGTGGTTTAGTATCAGGAGTATTTATAGGAATTTTATTGGACGCAAGTTGGACTCCAATAGAAATAGCCTGTTTTGTTATTTCACTTGTCTTGTTAATCTCGCGTAAAACACCCGCTCCTTTTATCGTTGTTATACTTGGGCTATTCTATTTGATCGTCTCGAATTTGATTTAAAGACATAAGCCTTTTTTCTACCCTTATTTTTTCTATTGAAAATCATGCGTACTCAGCAATTTGCCTTTAAGACATGATAAAACCATTTGAACCAGATCAGGTAAAAACTTTTCGCACACCAAAATACACAGGGATTACCCTTTCCTTACTGTCTATGTTTGTACTAACAGCTATGTTCGCAGTATGGAATAAAGTTTCGGATCCTTCTGAAACACACCACTCCATTTTAGTATTAGCTGAAAAATCACTACGGGCTCCTCTAACCGAAGTTTCTGAACAATTCAAAAATGAATTAAATGTTAGAATAGAATATACATTCTGTAATCCAAATTTAATACAAAACCTAGAAGATAATCAAAGTTTTGATCTCATAATTTCCTCCGATAATGAGATCCAGAACAAAGATTCAGATAGATCAAATTTTTCAAATAAAATTCCGATTGCAGAAAAAAAATCAACTGTGTATTCTGTTTATTGTAAACTTAATGATAACTCAAAAAGTGATCCACATGCTCTCCTGTTTACTCGATATTTAGCTTCGCAAGATAAGGGGCAGATTTATTTTAAAAAATATAATTTAGAACTAAAAGAAAGTGATCCGTGGGATTTAAATCCATCCATTACCATATACTGCGAAAAAGAATACCAGCCCTATGTTCTCTCTTCTATTGATGATTTCAAAAAACGAAATGCAGTTGAAGTAAATCTTTTATTTCCTGACCAGGAAAAACTTATCGCGAACCTTATTGCGATTTCCCAAAGTAATTCACAAAATCTTTTACCTGATTTGCTTCTTGTCTCCCAAAGGACCGCAAAAAAAGTTTCTCCAAATTATATACCAGTCTATTGTAAAAATAGTAAACAGCAGCTAGAATATTTAATGTATTTCAACACTCGCTTTAAATTTACATGCAAAAGGCTTGTAAATTATTTAGACTCTAAATCCTAACTATCGTACATTAATTCATTTTTAATTGAGTGAACAAACTTTTAAAACAGTTCATTGTATTATTCAGTATTAGTAGTTATTGTTTTTGCGATGTTAGTATTACGCCCGCATGGGAATCAATTACGCCTCTCAATCAGAAAGATCTACTAGGTATACAGGGTCGTTTACAGGAACTTCTTCCCAACGCGAAAAAAGCACTTGTTTCTATTGAAACAAATGACGGAGTAGGCAGCGGAGTTATTGTATCTGAAGATGGGCTCGTATTAACTGCAGCTCATGTGATTGGAAAAACAGGACAGAAAATGAATGTCCGACTACTTAATGGCAAAAAAGTATCTGCAATTAGTTTAGGAGGTTCAGAAATTTCTGATGCTGGTATGCTCAAAATAACTAAAAAAGGAAAATGGCCATTTTCTCCCATTGCCAAAAGGGATTCTTCTAAAATTGGCGACTGGTGCTTTGCTATTGGGCATCCTGGTGGTTTTAATAAGAAAAGAGGAGTGGTCGTAAGGCTGGGGAGAATAATTGGGAAAAATGAGGATACCTTACAATCGGATAGTCGCTTACTTGGTGGAGATTCTGGCGGTCCGCTTTTTGATTTTAATGGAAATATAATTGCCATACATAGTCGAGTATCCAAGCAACCCGATCAAAACTTCCATGTCCCCGTAGAGTGCTTTCACATTAATTGGGAATTTTATAAGAAAAAGGAAATTCTGACTTTTGAAAAACTTCAAACACAAGGTTTCTTAGGAGTGGCATGTGAAAAAACCGAATTAGGTTTGAAAATTAATAGTGTTGTCGAAAAAAGTGCTGCAGAAAAATCTGGTCTCCAAAAAGGGGATTTTTTAATTTCACTAGATGGAGAAAAACTCGATTCCCGCGAAGAGTTAACCATTTTAATATCTTTAAAAAAACCTAACGATTTAATCTCCTTAGAATATCTACGCGATCGGGCAGAGCTTTCTGTTAAGATAGCCTTAGGGGCTAGACCGCAAAATTAAAAAAATTGTGAAAGAGATTGTCATTGCTGTTTTTAACTTAGCTATCTTCTCATTTGTGCTTGGTGAGGATGATTTGAATGGATCGAAAGTTTTAAACGCTGACAATCGTCTTAACGGCAAATCTATTCAAAATGCATTTGGTAAAGCCAAGGATATTTCACTAGAAAGTACTGTAAGATTACTTAGAAACCAAAAACTCATAGCACTGGGGGGTATCATTCACCCCAGTGGTTACATCCTAACTAAAGCAAGTACCTGTGTTGGTGCTCGAGAAGCGGAAACTTTTGATGGGAAAAAATACTCTTTAAAAATTAAGAAAAGGTTTGAAGAATGCGACCTCGCAATATACCAGCTAATTTCCGAAAAAAAGCTCTTTCCGGTTTTAAATTGGGAAATAGAAAATAACGCAACCGAGGGTAGTTGGGTTATTGCAGCTCACCCTTCTTTGAATGAAATTCGTGTTGGAGTGAAAAGTGGGAATTCAAGAAAAATTGAGCGTGAAGGCGGGGTCATGGGTGTTCTACTTGTAAATGACAATTCAAAGATCAAAGGCGTTAAAGTGTCAGAAGTTGTACCCCAAGCCGCTGCTTACCGGGCTGGTTTATTACAAGATGATATTATTACACATGTGGATGAAAGGCGTGTTAAAACTCAAGATTCTTTAATTAAAATAGTTGGAAAAAAAGACCCTGGAGATGTCGTAAAAATTACGCTGGTTCGAAAGAGTGAAATAAAAAAATTTGTAGTCACATTAGGACATAGGTCGGTTACTTTTGACTTATTTAATCGAAATTTACAGATGAGTGGACCCGTCTCCAAGAGGAAAGATAATTTTTCCATGATTCTGCAACATGATTTGCCTTTGCCAAGAGAGGCAATGGGGGGACCTCTTTTTAATTCGTATGGTCAGTGTATCGGGATAAATATTGCCAGAGTAGATCGTGTCACCATGTACGCATTACCCGCAAATGAGATTCTCGAAACAATTCATTCTTTTATAAAACAAGTTCCTTGATCACAAAATAGGATACCCAATTACCATTCGGAACCCAATTTCTGAACCCCTGTAAGACGGTTCATAACTCGCCCTGCTTGCAGAACGACACTGCATGGCAGTTCGATAAAAACTTCCTCCACGTAACACTCTTCTGCTTCCGTTAAAAGGCCCAAGCGGATTAAGTATTAAAGATTTTTGAGAATAGGGAGCATAAAAATCATGACACCATTCCATAACATTTCCATGCATATCATGGATACCCCATGCATTCGGCGGATATTTTGGATCAGTTTCATTAATCGGGGCCACTTTTTTACGATTTATTAATAAAGCTTTACCCCCAAGAACATACTCTGGACGAGAACCATTTAAACAAGCATTAACACCGGATAATCTCTCGCCACTCCCTAAACCGCAAACACCTGTCGTCCCGGCTCTGCAGGCATATTCCCATTCTGCCTCTGTCGGCAACCGATATATTAAGCCTTTAGGTAATTTACCATTTGAATGGGCAATAGTTGAACGCTTCCAGCAAAATGCAGTAGCCTGGGAATACGAAACTCGAGTAACTGGGTTTTTCTGTCCAATCAGTCCAACATGGAAAATATTTTCTTTTTTCAAATAATTTATAATGTCATAAAGTTTCGAAAATCTAAGTTCGTCCAATTGAAAACTTTTACGGTTTTTTCTTTTTAGTTCCCAGTTTCCCTTTGTTCCTGAATTTGGTAGGACTTCCTCGAAAAAAAAGCTTTTTATCCTTTTTTTTTGAGAATCAATTTTTTCATAGTCTCCGATTGTATAATTACCATCCAAAAAATTCCCCCCCATACAAATTTTCTTGAGCACTTTTTTATTTAAATTGAAAACTGGCTTTCCACGCTTAAGAAGAGGCGGAACATTTGAATTCCATTCCTCGTTGGTCAGCTCAAATTTACTTATCCAAAATGGCCTGATTATTTTTACAATATGTTGGGTCTCATCATTATTTCTGCCAAATTCATCAATAGGGCTTCCCATCTTAAATTCACCAGGTTTGACCAGCACATACTTTTTCATATCGTTCAACTTTTTTTTCCCCTTCAAATTTATTGAAGAGATCTCTTCACTTGGAAAGGGTAAATAAACTCCGTGCTGTATTGAACTAATAGAATCGCTTTCAGAACATCCGACCATAAGGACTAAAAGAAAGGGGGAAAATCTGATAGCATTCCAGTTCTGCACTTTCTAGCCCTCTGATTGTTTTTGCTTCATTGGAAGTTTTATATAGAAGGTTGTACCCTCGCCTTCTTTACTATCGAACCAAATCTGGCCGTGATGGGATTTAACGATTACGTTATGGGCGATTGCAAGGCCCTGGCCCGTACCGACCCCAACTTCCTTAGTTGTAAAAAAAGGTTCAAAAATCCGAGCCTGTACCTTCGGGGGGATCCCTCCCCCATTGTCATTAATCGAAATCACAACACATCCTGCATCTGCATAATGCTTAGTGGAAATAATTAAATCTCCTTTTTGGCCATCTTGAAAACGATCTCTTATCGCATGAGCTCCGTTCACCACCAAATTAAGAACTACTTGGTTGATTTCACCGATATTGCAAGGCACAAAAGGTAAATTTTCATCCAATTCCAGTTTTAACTCTGCATGATATTTCCATTCATTGGTCGCAACAACAATTGTAGATTGAATCGCCTGATTCAGATCGCTTGGTTTTTTTTCTGACTCGGCATCCTTGTAAGCAAAATTTTTCATAGATTTAACAATTGTTGTAATCCTGCTTATACCTTCTTTTGCTTGGTCCACAGCTTCAGGGGCATTTTCTGCAAGGAACTGAAGTTCCTTTACATCAGGTGCAGTTGGCTCTCCCCTTAATTTTGCAATAAAACCTTCCACCGCGTCTTTTAAAAATAAAATGTTATCGTTCGCAAACTGAGAAGGAGAATTAATTTCATGTGCAATTCCAGATGCAAGCTGTCCAACAGCTTCCATTTTCTGAGCATGAACCAACTGAGTTTCCAATTCTTTTCGCTGATCCATCTCCGCTTGCAATTGAACAGTTTTTGCCTGTAAGGATGCGGTTCGTTTCCTTACTGTTGATTCCAATCCTAATATTAGGCCCTGAAGTCGTTTAATCACCGATCGAATTTCGTAGGGCCCAGTCTCCTTTAAGGTGAATGGTTTATCGTGATCGATAGAATTTTTTGCGGCAAATTCGAGCTTTCGAATTGGACTAGCAAAACTTTTATAGGTCACAAATGCCAAAGTTGCCACCAATGAAAAATAAAGTATACTGGCAATAATAAGAATGATTAGATCCGTCTCCTCTTTTTCGCGAAGCTCTAATCCCTTTTCATCAAGTGCCCTTTTTGACTTCTGAAGAAACTGCTCAGCTTTCTGCTCTAAAATATTGAGTCCTTGATCTAATTTTTCTCTCGCTCGACTAAACTGAGTTTTAGCTTGGTTATTGTTAGCAAATTGACTGTTGCCAACCGGCTCATCCCAAACAGTTAATTTTTCCATTTTTTTAATCGCTGTCGTTAATTCTTTCAAGCCGGACGCAATTGGCTCAAGGAGACTTTCAGGATAATTCTTCAGATACTTTTCTGAAATATCGTTCAATCCTTTTTTAGCAGCTGTTACGCGATCCCAAGTTACGCCAAATATTCCCTCGTAATTTTCAGGATAGACTTCAAGTGAAACAACAATACTTCGAGAAACTTCCAAAAAGTCTTTTACATCAGAATATTCACCGGCTGATTTTCCGGAATTCTTACTTTCCGCATTAAGCTCTTCTGCAAGTTGATTTGTGCTATGAAACATCCACCATCCTAATATTCCAACCAACATAGCACCTCCCAGACTTGCTGAAGAAAGTAGCCAAATGTATGATCTTACTCTCAATGTACCCTAGAAAACAATTTTAACTGGTAACTGGAACGGTAACCTGCAATTTTGGAGGGAATGGACTTTCTGCATAACAGGAGTTGTAATTTCTTATAACTTTAAGAAGTTGCCGATCAACATCGGCCCCGCAAGAAGCAATAAGAAAGCCATCATCCAATCTAAGTTCCTGTGCTAACCTCATTCCAATTTCTAAATTTTTAACTGCTACTTCCTCAAGGTGAAATTTTTGCTCAGCCACCACCAATAAATTTGATAAAGAGTCTGTGATTACAGGATCATAATCATTTGTTCTACTTTTGAGAGTTTGAACAATTACGCTCCTATTATGCCCTAATTCTTCATAAAAATCAAAATCTAAGGAAACTCTTAAAATGGAAGCCAAAGTTCGCACCCCCGATCCGTTATCTTTCTCAAATCGATGCTGAACATCTAATTTCTGAAGAATTTCATCCACTTCTTCGAGTCCAGGAATTTTTGCAATCAAATTTTGCGTGTCAATAGGTACTTGCTTTACCAATTCCTTAACCTCTGTAGGTAAATCCCGCTTGTGATATACATCTTCACTGACAGATTCAGGTAATGAAATGTAGCCAAGTTGGGAAAAAACACTTGCTACATCCACTCGCCACCGATTCGGTACTTGCATCATTTCAGCCAATTCGTTGGAAAGCCTTCGCACACGCTGAGCTCTTCCAAAAAACAATGGTTTTGCAGTAGATAGAGACTGCGCAAGGGCATCAACTGCACCTCGTAAAGTTTTATCCAATAAGATTCTTTTACTTTTTATTAAATCATGTTGCTCAAGACCAGAACGAAGAACTTTAATAAGGGTCTCCGGAGGACATGGTTTTGAAAGCATTCTAAATACATTTCCTTCGTTAACCGCTGCGATCGCTGATTCAAAATCCGTATGACCTGTCAGAAGAACAGTTACAACTTCCGGGTCTCTCTTCTTAATTTCGGAAAGCATTGTTGCACCGTTCATCTCCGGCATACGCATGTCAGATAAAACGAGGGCAAATCCTTTCTCCCGATCAAAGACCTCCAAACCTTCTGCCCCATTTGATGCTAAATGAAGTTCAAAATCCTTCCTTAAATTTAACTGAAAACCTTTTAAAATCGATTCCTCATCGTCAACGCAGAGTATTTTGTTATTCATTAGGATATAAGTCGGATAGGATTCTGGGGTGCCTGTCATCAAGTATTGCCAATGGAGCGACTCGAATCAAACACTTTTCTCAATCGACATCGTGGAACTAACAAGTATGGACCAAAGTTACATATATGTAATTACTTCTTGGCAGTTATTAAAATATTGTTAGCTTTGAAAATTACATGAGCTCATCCCTAGTTTTTCGTTTTTGTATAATGATGTTTCTTCAGTTTTTTATCTGGGGTGTGTGGTATGTCCCGATGTGGACCTTTCTTGGAACTCTAGAGATTGAGGCCAGTCTCCGTGGAACTGCATATGCTGCCACTGGAGTAGCAGCAATTATTTCCCCTTTTATTGTTGGAATGATAGCCGATCGATTTTTTCCCACACAAAAAGTTTATGGTTGGCTTCATATTTTAGGGGGGGCTTGCTTATTAATGACCGGACAAGCTAATAGCTGGGAAAGTTTTTACCCTTATCTGCTGATGCATTTAATTTTTTACATGCCCACCCTCGCATTAGCTAATTCACTTTCTTTTCAGAATATGAAAGATCCCCAAAAAGAATTCCCACCAATACGTACTTTAGGAACAATCGGTTGGATTGCTTCAGGGATTTTAGTCGGAAGCAGTTTCTTTGTGGACGGAATCTTTCAACTCTCTTGGCCTGCTTTTTTAGGTGGAAATCTTCCTCCAAGCGATTGGAGCTCCATTGCACTTACCTCAGGAACCTTTGAAATTGGAGCCATAGCTTCCTTCATTCTCGGTCTTTATTCGTTTTCACTTCCTCATACTCCACCAAAAATGAAAGGAAAAACTATATCCCCTGGAGAAGTATTAGGGTTAAAAGCATTCAGGCTTATGAAGGACAGATCCTTTGCAATTTTTATCCTTTGCTCTTTTCTTACCTGTATTCCCCTTTCATTCTACTTTCAGTCCGCCAATGGATTTTTAAAGGAAATGGGCATTTCAAATTCAGAAGGCGTAATGACCCTCGGACAAGTTTCAGAAATTTTCTTTCTCTTACTAGTACCTTATTTTTTCCGCAAGCTTGGCGTTAAAAAAATGCTGATGATTGGGATGTGTTTTTGGGTTCTTCGGTATATTCTTTTTGCAAATGCAGATGCTCAAACACATGCGCTTTTATATTTGGGGGTACTTTTCCACGGTATTTGCTACGACTTCTTTTTTGTAACCGGCCAACTTTATGTGGATAAAGTAGCCCCCAAGGATATTCGCTCCAGTGCCCAGGGGTTTATCGCATTTGTAACTCTTGGAGCAGGCATGTTCGTTGGCGGAGAATTAAACGGTTGGTGGAATTCAAAGCAAGAGCTAGCCACCGGGATGAATTGGGAAGCTGTTTGGTATTTCCCGGCAATTATGGCTGGAGTTGTATTACTAATTTTCTTCTTTGCTTTTCGTGACCCTCCTTCCGTAAAAGAAATTTAATATTTTGTAATTAATCACTTTAAAAATAATTGATATAATATTAAAAAATTCATAATGAACCATTCATCATCGCGTAGAAATTTTGTTAAAGCTAGTTCCACAATTACCGCCGGGACCCTTCTTGCTTCTCCATATGTTGGAAAAGCTGTACAAAAAAATAAAATAATTAAAATCGGCTTGGTTGGTATTGGAGGCCGGGGAAGTGGAGCTGCTGCACAAGCCATGAATGCAGATCCTAATGTTGCCCTCACTGCTATCGGCGATCTTTTTGAAGATCGAATCAAGCTTCGAAGTCGAATTCTCAAGGCTCGAGGACGTGATAAATACCAAGTCACAGATGAAACCACATTTACCGGGTTCGATGCCTATAAAAAAGTGATCGACTCTGGCGTTGATGTGGTAATCTTAACCACACCACCAGCTTTTCGTCCGCAACATCTTGAATACGCAATAGAGAAAGGTGTTCACTGCTTTTTTGAAAAACCTGTAGCGGTTGATGCTACAGGTGTTCGCAAGGTAATTGAACTTGCAAAAAAAGCAAAAGAGAAAAACTTAAATTTCATGTCTGGGTTTTGCTGGAGGCATCATATTCCAAAGCAGGAGGTATTCGGAAAAATACTCGATGGAGATCTTGGAAAAATTAACGCAATGTACAGTACTTATAATGGTGGTGAAGTCTGGAAAAAGAAACGAGAAGATGGATGGAATGATCTGGAAGCTCAGACCAGAAATTGGAATGCCCATTTATGGCTATCAGGAGACTCCATAGTCGAACAAGCAGTCCATTGTATTGATATGATGCAATGGGCCATGGGAGAAGCTCTTCCCACTCACGCTGAAGGTTCTGGAGGTAGACAAGTTTACAATGACATGGATAAATATGGAAATATTTACGACCACTTTGCGGTGGCATATCAGTGGGAAAACGGTACTCGAGGATACCATTTTTCCCGTCAACAGAATGGTACAGCGGGAAGTTACGAATTAGAACTTTTTGGAGATAAAGGATTTTGTTCTGCCAAAAATAGGCATTTAATTGATGCGGGTGATAATTCTTGGCGCTTTCGTGGAGAAAATAATGATATGTATCAGAGCGAACACGATGAACTCTTCTCTTCTATTCGTAAGGGTAATGCGTTCAATGATGGCGAAAGAGCAGCTCACAGCACAATGGTTGCAATACTTGGAAGAATGGTTGCGTACACTGGGCAAAAAATCAGTTACGATGATGCACTCAATTCAAAAGAATCTCTTGTACCATCAGAAATTAGCTGGGACATGGCATTACCAGTTCCCAACCCACCTATTCCCGGTGTGACTCGTTTTACATAAATTTTCTGTTATTTGAAAATATTTAATTTACCTGCAATTTACGACCCAACCAGTCGATAACAGAATCGGCTAATGTATTGGTTGAGTTTCCGGAAAAAAGATGGTCAGCACCATCAACTTCAACTAATTCTCGAGAGTTTTCAACATTTGATAATAACAAATGGGACTCCGTTATTGGAACAATTTCATCTGCTGTTCCGTGAACCAATAACCAAGGAAGCTCGAGCCCGGAAGCTCGAGGAAGAACACTCTTAATCTGCTTCAAATCATTCACAAATTCTTGAGATAAGGGACAGTCTGAATTACCCCACATATAACCTTCCCCAGGCGTAACGCCTCCAAATTCAGCCTCGCAGAAAACTTCTGTACTTACCACACCAGCAAGAGATATTAATAGTTGAATTCGAGAGTCGATTGAAGCAGTTAAAATCCCAACTGCTGAACCCATATTATGTCCGGCAAAAATGGGCCTCCAACCACATTCCGTCGCAATAGTTAAAATAGACTGGAGATCTTCAATTTCCTTAGAAATAGTACATTCTTCAAACCTACCTTCAGACTCGCCATTACCAGTAAAGGAGAAACGCAAAACGGACATACCTTCCATAGCTACTCTTTCAGACAAGGTTGTAACTATAGAGGCATCTTTATCTGCTGTTACCCCGTGAGCTACAATCAAAAGAAAGCGATTTTTTTCAGATCCATAATGAAAAGTATAATCAATTTTTTCGCCTTTTTTATTTCTAATAATGCCAAGCATGTCTCTATATTTTACTTATTCCTATTCTAAATCAGATAACTTTTCAGTTATCATTAAAAAACATAAAGTTTTTATGAGATACAATCTCCTTAAATTTAATTTAATTCAAAGGAGATTCTTCTATCGCCCGTAAAGAATTAAAATAGCGGTAAAATAGCGGGTCCTTTTTGCGAATTTGATCCATAACTCCATTACCCATTTCTTCAAAACCCAATCCTAGTTTTATGATCAAATCTCGGTTACTTACCAACTTTAGTTGTGCATCAGCATCATTGATTTCGCGATATCCCCTAATGATCTCGCAATCAAATTTTGAACTACCCAAATTATAATTAATTTCATCTTGCTTTTCGATTTGATTAATTGATTTCTCAATCCTTCTTAAATCAAAATTACTTGTTTCTTTTTTTGGGCTATTTGTAACCGAATCTGAATCTACTTTACTAGGTAGTTTTGAAACTGTTTCAACATTACTTGTAACTTCTTTCTTGTAGGAAATTTTATTAAGTTTCATGTCCTCGATAAAATTTGCACAATGAACTACATAAGAAGCGAAAGTAGAAGGTATTACCTTTCTAGCATAAGCATTTCGGCTAACTCGGACTAATCCACCTAACCTTGATGTATATAGGTTTTCATTGGATCGAGCTCTTTTAACCCAACTATAAAGCAAATCCAACCCTTCTTCGTTCATTCTTCGATCATCATCAATTTCAAAATAAACCCATGGTAATTTTGAATCCGTTGGAGGCGAAACAAACTCTTCGGGATCTGTAATCATTATCGCCTTCCAGCAATCTGGTTTTATTTGACAGGATTCCAGTAAAATTGAAGCAGCTTTTCCATCAGCCCAAGCATATAAATTCTCGGCAAGTAAACTTTCATTCCTTTGAAATCTTGTTATTTTATCGAGCAAATCAGAGCTAGAACTAACGGGCAAAACTAAGCAACCAAAACCCCTTTCCAACATAAAGCCAAAACTTGCCTCAAGGCTCGAGAATTCATCCCGGTACGAATCAGTAAAATCCTGTAAAACTACCTTAATAAATATCCCCTTTGCAAATTCCAACCCGTCTCCAACTCTTCTTGCTCTCTGTAATTTAACATCCGCAATGGTCGCTGATTTTTTAAACCCTGGCAAAACAACGCCATGAACTTTATCATAATCTCTTATTTCGAAATCTGCCAATGGTTCAAACTTACTATGTAAGTAATTCATGTATGAATCCCTGAGGGGTCTAGTAAAACTCATAACCCTTTCCGCATAGCTATTCTCTTTACCAACCCAATATCCTAGATGATCTGGTAATGGAAAATCTGTAGGTCTTTCAACAAAATGATCGATGGGTAATTTCTTAAGAAAAGAATTGTGGTTGGCGTTATTCGGTTTACCCCATGCTAGGGAAAGCCTCCAATTTGCATAGCCTTCAACTAGTCTAAAACAAGCACTTTCCAAGATATAAATACAGAATAATGAAAATAAAATTACAATTAAGCCTTTAAAGAATTTTTGCATTTTTTATTAATCGATTTTGTTTTCTTCAGAAGTATCTGTAGGAAGATCTTGTTCATTTTCAGAAATTTCTATACTGGTGTTTAAGGGAGAAGTTATGCCATCTTCCTCATTTTGGTTTGGATTAATTTCTTCTTCCAAGGGCTTTTTTTCTGGTAAATTTTCTTCTGTATTTGAATCCTGAGTAGATAAATTTTCTGACACCGTTTCAATAACAGCAGTTTCCTGAGTAGATTCTTCCGTGTCTTTTGATTCTTCTCCAACTTCTCCATTCAGAGGAATTCCATCGCTATCTACATTATTTTCGGGGGGAGTTAAGTCTGAATCTGCAGGAAGATTAATTGAGGTTTCATCTGCAGACTTCTGTTCAGGTAATTCAGTCTCAATAGCAGGAATGGGAGTAAGTTCTTTTGCACCGGTCAGTTCCTTTTGGGTTTCCCCATTTGGTTTCGAAGGTTGGTCAACAGATGGTGCGGAAAAACCCTTACTCAGTTTACCTGGGACCATACTACGTTTCTTCTTTTGAGAACGAAATGAATAAGCAAAAAGAAGAATTGAAAAAACAAGTGATACCGTTGTTGCGATAAATAATTCATTTTTTTCGCTCTTAACAACAATATGATCTTCACCTACAAATTTTAACCAAAAAGCAACGATCAACAAAAACAATGGTATTGAAATACCACGAAAAAGAAATTTTAAACGCCTGGAGTTCTCTTCGATCGAATATAGGCTTATAAAGAAAAGTGAATAGGCAAGTATAGCCAATGATAAAAATATTTTCATCCGGAAAACTTGGCTTACGACTGAATCGGTTTTAGAAGCACCAAATAACTCTGGGATTGGATAACCAACGAAATTGCTTTCAGAAAATTTGATCATAAAGTTTTCCAACGCTTTATAGTCAAACATTAGGGCAAGCCAAAAGAAGGGTATTATTAAAAAACAAACTCCTCCCAATGAAAGAAAAAAAACTCGATTGATGCTAAACACGGACAATAACATCCTCTATAAAACTTAAATATTTGCAAGGTTTTCTACGTCCTTTGCATAAGTGAAATAGAAAAATAGAAAAATAGAAAATATTTATTATATTTTTTTGATTTTAATTATATATTTAAAATTTTTCCTGTACTATCGCCGATTTGATTGGTTCTTACTCCTATTTTATCTAACAAACCAAGGTGCAGGTTAGTCATTGGCACACCAAAGCTATCTTTTGAGAATTTACTATTTTCATTACCGTATCTTCCTTCAGAAAAATCATGATGTCTTCCAGTTCGCAACCCATGAGATTTGCCTCCCGCTAAAAGTACTGGCAGGTCAGAATGACGATGTAAGTTACCATCGCTAATTCCGCTTCCTAAAATAATCATACAATGATCAATTAATCGACTACCATCCATTTCTCGAATCGAAGCTAACTTGCCCAAAAAATAAGCAAATTGTTCGGAATAAAATTGGTCTATACGGGCCAGTTTCTTAATTTTATCTTGATCATTTCTATGATGCGAAAGTGAATGGTGCCCATCAGGAACACCAATTTCACGAAAACTGCGATTACTACCATCATGTGCCATTAAGAACGAACTTATGCGAGTTGAATCACTTTGATATGCAAGTGCCATCATATCAAACATAACCCTCAAATGATCTTTGTAATTCTGTGGAATCCTATCTGGACTTTTAAAATCAGGTACATTTTTCGATTGTTGCTCATCTCGTTCGATTCTCTTTTCAAGTTCACGAACGCTCGTAAAGTATTCGTTCAATTTTTCTTGATCTGCCTTATCGAGTCGCTTACTCAAACGACCAGCATCTTCCATAGCAAAGTCAAGAATGCTCTTATTTAATTCTTTTCTCTTCCGCTGGTTTTCCCGATCAATGGAAGAATTTGATTTCCCAAATAAACGCTCAAATACTAAACGCGGATTGGATTCTGGAACCATCGGCATTGATTCCGTTTTCCAAGATAGATTGTATTGGTAAGCACAACTATATCCAGAATCGCATTTGCCCGATCTTCTCACTCCATCACAACTTAATTCTAAAGAGGGTAATTTCGTTTGACCGCCGATTGCCTCGGCAGCAATTTGATCAACTGAAATTCCAATCCTAATATCTTTCCCCGCAGTCTTTTTTGCCTGACAACCAGTCAAAAAAGTGGCATTGGCTCTTGCATGATCTCCACCTCCGTCGCCATTGGCATTTGCCTTGGTATGATCCAATCCACTTAAAACCTGAATGTCATTCTTATAGTCTTGGAGAGGTTTTAAGCTACTTGGTAATTCTCCCAAAACCCCAGTGGTTCGTGGACGCCACTCGTCCATAATCACTCCATTGGGAATGTAGGCATATCCCATTCGTAATGGAATGTTCGTTGAAGACGAACGCGCAAAGGATTCCATAAAGGGTAAAGCTAAGGATACTCCCAAACCCCGAAGTGTTGATCTACGACTAATTATTCTACGATCCATAATAAAAGTATATTACCGATTACAAGTGACTTAAGACATATTATTCAAATATCATTATTTGGTAAATTGAAAAGGTTGACTTACAAAAACTTGAAAAAGCAAGTCAGCAAAGTTAACTTGATCCTTTTCAAAGCTAGCAACTACCTGATCCACCGCTTTTCTATCTTTATAAGTTAATCCACGTCCTATTCCATATACAAATAGTTTCTGGGTAATACAGCGAACAATTGATTGCTTCTTATTTTCCAAAAGGAAAGTTTGTAATTCATCAATACCATTAAACTCTTCCCCTGAACTCAATTTTCCGGAAACATCTACGAATTCTCCCCCTTCTTCCGTTCTCCAATTTCCAACTGCATCAAAATTCTCCATAGCATACCCCAAGTTGTCCATGCTCGCGTGACAGGAATAACAAGCTGGATTTTTAGAATGTCGTGACATCTGCTGTCGTAAAGTAAGCTTATTATGACTTTCCTCATGAGGTTTTTCCAGTTCAGTAACTTCTGGAGGTGGATCCCTAGGCGGTGCTGCCAGTAAATTATCCAGCACCCATTTACCCCGCTTAACCGGAGAGGTTCGTGTGGGGTTAGAAGTAATTGTTAAGATAGATCCATGTGTAAGTATGCCTCCCCGCTTTTTTAAATCTTTACCCTTAAAAATAACCTTCCTGAATTTTTCGTCATATTTACCCCGAAGTCTGTAATATCGAGCAAGGTCTTGATTGATCATCGAAAAATTTGCCCCCAATATAAGATCAATCGGTAGGTTTTGTATAAGTAAATATTTGAAAAATTCCTGCGTCTCCTGGATCATGGACTTTCTCACTTGATCCGTAAATCTTGGAAATTGTTCTGGATCCGGGTTTACGAGGTTCAAATCTCTCAACTGGAGCCATTGTCCGCAAAAGTTATTTATAAAACCTTCGATCTTTTTATCCGAAATCATCCTGTTAAATTCCTGACGAAAATTTTCCCTAAGTTTACCCTTTTTGGCTAATTCCCAAAGACTATCGTCTGGAATGGAACTCCAAAGAAAATATGACATACGGTGGGCAAGGGCAAATTCGTCAATTTGCCTGTAGTTCGAATTACTTTTTTTCTCTTCTTTTTTCTCTTCTCGGAAAAGAAAGCGTGGAGAAACGAGAGCTGCCTTGTATGTTTGGCGCAAAGCTTCAATAGCAGACAACCCATTTTTTGTCATCATAGCATAAAAAGCTTTGTGCCTATACATCTCTTTCTCTTCTAATGTCATTCGGTAAATACGTGGAATCCATTGCTCAAGACTTTTCACTGCATGATCGTCATCAATTTTTTCCGTTTCCCATTCACCCAGCAAGTGGCTTCTTGAATCCTTAAATTTGAAGGCTACCCCTTTAGGAAACGATATCTCAATTTTCTTTACATATAAATTCCGATCCCGAAGTTTTGGGTTTTTATTTTTAGGGTCAAAAAAATCATTGATAAAAGAAAGTGAAATTTTATTGGAAGATTTTTCTTTAGCATAATATTTAAAGGTATAAATTAATTTTTGAGGATATTCCGAATCGATAGAGAAGGTTTTAATTTTACTGCCATTAATGCTCACTTCCATTTTGGCTAATTCATCTCCAGCTCTACTTGCTGATGCCCATACTTTGGCTTCATATTCGCCCCCCATCTCCGACTGATGAGAAATTGTAAAACTACCCTGTGAAGGTAATACACGTAAATCCCCATGCTTTCTGCCCCCCTTAATATCATCTGTAATAAAACGAATATTTTCTCCTTGATCATCTATGGGTCCAAGAATCTTTTCCATAACGATTTCAGCCATTCCCATATACTTTTCCATAAGTAGTGGTGAAAGAGTCAGTACTTCTCCAATCGTATCAAAACCATACCCTGTATCATCTGCAGGAAAATAGTTTTTCGCATCGATTGTAACCTGAAAAAGATCTTTAATCGTATTCTCGTATTCCGTACGATTAAGCCTTCTTAAAACCACATGCCCAGGTTCGATCTGACCTGGGTTGTATTGAAAGGATTCTTTCTCTATCCACGATAAAATTTTGGAAATCTCACGATCCTGTGGCTGATCTACATTGGCAGGTGGCATATTTCGATTGTAGGCGTTCTTCCAGACTCTATCCCACGTTTCATGATGCTCTTCGAAATTTCCAAGCGAAATTAACTCGTCCATAGCAAAACCACCTTTTTGAGCACCATCACCATGACAGTCATAACAGTACTCCTCCAACAAGGGTAATACTTCATTAAATAAAGCTTCGTTCTTTCCTTCTTTTGCAAAGCTGCATTCTAGCAACGCAAAGTAAAAGATTCCAAAAGTCCAAAAATCTTTGCGAATGAATTTCATACAAATTCCATTCTCTTTCTTTTTTAAAATACTACAAATATTCTCTTCAGGTAGTACGCACTTTTATATCAGAAGATAAAATTATTTTTACTGAGAAAGAATGGTTAAGTCGTCAAAGAGAATTGGTGTACTGGCATAAGGAAATCCCCACAAGGCACATTTTCCTCCCTTGTATTGGATACTAAATTTTTCACTAACCAACCAAGAGTCCGGTTCGGCTTCTTGCTTTGGCCAGAGCTTGTACTGTACGAATGTAGATTGATTTGAATCTTCTGGTGTCATTTGAAAACGAACGGACCACCATCGATCTCCGATCCATGAAAAGGGGATCTCTTTAAGGATTTGTTCATCAAAAGTTAGGACAAGATTCCTTGCTGCTGGATTCAATCGTAATCGCAATCCACGGACGCCTCCAATTCCTGCTGCTATGGAAGGCATTCTTCGTCCTTTTTTTCTTGAGAAAAAAGAAAATTGTAATTCCAAACCCTTTTCCCTGATCCTCGGACCAAAGAGCAATCCGAAATCGCCCATTGGTGAACCTGGCAAAGTCAGACTTTTCTCTTCATTCTGATCAACCTGTACTGTGTATGCTCCGTCTAAAATAAACAAACTCTCAGGTTCAGAGCCCGTTTCCATTTTTGAAAAGTCTTCGCTAAACTCAACCACCCAACTTGAATTACTCTCGCTGGATGTAGTTTCAACTACTATTTGATTCTCAGCACCTTCACTAGATGATTCGTATATTCCCTTTTGGACGCAGCCATGGGTTATTAAAAAGCTCAAAAGAGCTAGGCGGTTCAATAGAAATTGATAACTTATCATTAATGATCGAAACTTATTCATCTTTTAACAAGTGAAGTTGGCTTTTGCGCAAGGTCAAGCAAACGCCCATTCCAACCCAGAAAAAAGCAAGGAAAGCAAGTGCCATGAAAAACCATAGAAAGCTAATACTTGGCGAATCCAATATACCACCAAACAAAGCAGGTGTAATTCCTAATATTGCAGAGACCGAGCCCAGTGCAATTCCCCAGAATGCCAATCGGGCATGTTCGAGAAAAACATTTTTTCGAATGTAATTTAATTGATATCCAATCGCTTCAAATAGAGCAAATTCTTGACCGCGCTCCACTAAATTCCGAACCACAACCAACCCTAATCCACATGTACCAATTAACATTCCAAGACCTCCCAGACCTTGGAATATGGATAGGTATGTATTTTCTACTTTCTGTAATTCAGCAAGCTTTTCAATAGAATCCCGAAACTCCATCCCGTGCTGAAATAATCGGTCCTCCAAATGAACTGCCAACTTTTGAGCATCCTCTTTGTTACCCGTAAGCATAAAACTACGGTATCCACCCTGCTGATTGAATTTATCTAAAAAATCATCTTCCTTTATAAAAAGTGCTCCCTGTAACATCGATCCTTTGAAAGCTCCCACTACTTCAACCTCGAAAGGTTTTCCTTCTCCATCCACGTAGTTTAACCGTCCACCCATTCCCATCTTCAATGCCCACATTAGAGTGTTTTGGTCGACTAAAGCAGGAATAGCTCCACCATCCGGATTTTGATATAGGCTAGACCAGTTTCCCTCCGCAAATTCAAAACGGCCATCAAAATCACTAGGCTTAATTCCAAAAATTTTTGGCCGAATGGCTTTGTTCAAATTAAGACAACTTGCATCATCTCCCTCCCTTAAACGTAGGGGAACCACATTCGCCTCATCCAAAAGGCTTTTATTTAAATCAAAAAGATTTATGGCCTCATCCTGATTTAAATCATCATATATAGGGACGGCTGATTCACCCCAAAAGGAAAATCCGCCCGTTCCAGATTGTAAATCCGTTGGGGAAACAGGTGGAGCCTTTCGAAAGGCTCCTGTGCTCACCACAAGAAACGCACCTGCAGCCATAGAGCCGACTGTTACCAAACTTCTTCCTGCACGCCTACCTAAATTTCTACGATTAAGTTGAGTTAGGCTAGAAAAACTTTTATCCGCTTTTTCTTTTTTACCTAAATTTGACCTAAATAAAAAAAGACCGCCCACGAGAAATAAACCGCCTGCACCAAAAAAAGCCATTGATGCTTGGTTACTCGTTAATCCAACAGACCAAGCTAAAACTAAAGAAGAAGTCAAACAAAGTACTCCTGCCCATTGGTGCCACTTTCTTTTGGTAACAACCCTTTCACCAGTCGAACCGGTGTTTCCAGATACAAGAAGTTCTACCGGTTCTCGCTTTAACAACTTTCTCGTTGACCAGACCATCGCTAATAAAGAAATAAGCGTAGCACACGCTCCGCCTGTAATCATAGAACTTAAGGATGCATCGTAATGAAAGCTGGCACCAGATACTGCCCCACTCCACTGCCCGCTCAACAAATTAAGAATCGTTTTTCCATAAATAGTTGCAAGGAATACTCCAACAATCGAACCAATACTTGCAGTCAATAAGCCCTCGCCCCAATAAACCAGTCTTAACTTTATTGTTTTCCAACCAACTGCTCTCAACACACCGATTTGCTGACTTCTTTGTTCTAGGGAAAAACTAAAGAGCATCCCGGTTATTGCCAATGCAGCCATAATTACAAAAAAACTAAAACCCATAAACAACTGTCCAAAATCAACAGGTGATTCTACGGCTTTTTGCGCATCTGTACGAAGGTCCCGGAGTACCAGACCAGCATCCTCCGCGTGTAAATTTTTACGCAGTCTTTTTTTGATCTCTTCCTTGGAAATGTTTCCTTTGTCCATTCTCAGTCCAGTCAGAGAACCCCAGCGGTTTCCCCACATTTCCTGCCCAGCCTTAAGCGAAACAAAACCCTTGGGCGTACCCCGGTACTTGTCCCAATAATGTTCATCACGATCCCGTACCTTATGAACAATAGGAATACCTGTATCCCACTCTCCACAGGATTCGGCATCGGACAATCCTGGAAAACGGGGAGTCCAATCGCTTTCCTGTTTTTCCGGAACGGCTTGTGGCATCGGAAGAATTTTTCGCAAGACAAATTCTCTCGAAGATTCGATCAATTTTCTTCTTTCTCCAACCGTGTAATAACTAACACTTATTGAATCACCAAGGGATGCATTTAAATCATCCACAGTCCATTGATTCAATGCGATGTCTTGATCCTTCCAATCTTCACTTAGAAAATCCACACTTCTGGGTGCCACCGCACTCATCATGGAGTATGGTATTAGAGCAATACCATTCTTATCCGATTTATTTTCTATTGCATTTACTAAATAAGTTAGAACACCAACAGATTTCCCGCTTACTTGGCTAGCCTGTTTGGCTAAACTATCTGAAAGAAATACCTGCCGAGTTCGAATACTCCATTCATTTGAATTCCGGAGCTCCTTAATCTCGATTCCTGCATCTTCTAAGGTCCAACTTTTATCCATTGCCTTCTTTGCAAGTTCCAGATCAACCTCAGCTTCATTCGGCGCACCTATGAGGAGAAAATTTGCAAATTGTGTGTTGCCCGAAATTTCATCTAGAGAACGGAAAAGTTTTTTCTGCAAGGAATTCAAAGGTACGAAAAGGGTAAGTGGTTCACGCTGATTTCCCTGTAGGCCAAAATTACCAAAACCAACTGCGGGTATGATGCCACCAAATGAATTATTCATCGTAACAAATTTATTATCTCGCTCCCCGGACAACGGGGCATCTCTGGAAAACATGCTTGGTTCCTCCATTCTCAGAATTAACCTATCATCCCTCTCCATGTTTAATCGTTTTCCGAGTCTTTCATTTACAAAAAAACAACCGGATCCCCATTCTGGAAATTCCTTTTTCATCGACCAAGTTCCAAGGGGCGTGTGAGAAAAATCAGGTGCAAGTTTCCAAAACCTTTCATCCACTCCCAATACCTGTACATTGGTCACCCGTAATGAACCATCCGGATTTGTTATTGTTCCCCGTGTAAGTGCAATAGGAGCGACAACAACTTCTACAGCAAGCTTATCCTTCATTCTAACCGCGAGATCTTCCTCAAAAAAACCGTCGGGCGAAAGCATGGCAATGTCTCCCTGTCCTACTCTCTTCTCTGCTAAATCACGCAAGGTCGAACGCACCGAATCCCCCACCGTCAAGGCACCAGTAAGTACTATTGCACACAAAGCAGCCGCTAAAACAATACCTATGTTTTGCCTACGGAAAAAAAGCAGATTTCTAAAAATTATCTTCCAAAAACTCATTATCTCTGCTGCCCTAAACTTCCATCATTTAAATGATAGGCTTGCTTCATTTTATTTGCACTGTCCACCGAATGGGTGACCATTAGCAAAGTCACCCCTTTTTCTTGATTCAATTGATTGAGTAAATCTATAAGATTATTTGAGTTCCTTTGGTCAAGGGCACCTGTCGGTTCATCTGCCAATAAGACGGAGGGATTATTGATCAAAGCACGGGCCACAGCAACGCGCTGTCTCTCGCCTCCCGATATTTGGCTTGGTAAATGAGACAAGCGATGATCAAGTCCGACATCCTTCAAGAGTTCTGCTGCCCGATTCCGCAGCTCATCCCCTCCTAGTTTACCAAACCCGGCAAGAGCTGGGACCATTACATTTTCCAAAACCGAACATGACGGCAGTAGATGATGAGACTGAAAAACAAAACCAACTGTTTGATTCCGGTATTCTGCCACTTCCTTATCTGAGAGTGAGCCAAGGCTTCGCTGGTTCACTTCAATGCTTCCTTTGGTTGGCTTATCCAAAAGTCCAATCACATTAAGTAAGGTACTTTTTCCAGATCCGGACGGTCCAACAATGGCAACGGAGGAGCCTGTCTCCACTGCTAAATCAACTTCGTTGAAGACATGAACAGTTTCCTCTCCATCCGGGGAAGGAAAAGATTTTGAAAGCTTGGAAATTTCAATAATGTTTTTCATCTTAAAAAATTTAGGGACTTAGGCTTAATCCACCTTCTGGCCTTCATCTCATGACGGGGCAAAGTTCCGATCCCTACTTGTTTTACAGGTATTCGTAAGGAAAATGATTCCTGAAGTGCTTGTTCTAATTTATTTGAAATATCCGTATTGGATTCAATGTTTACCTGTGCTTCCAGCATCGAATCACGCTCTTCAAATATCACTTGGTATTCGTAAATTTCAGGGAAATTCGATACCACCGCATGAACCGCCGAGGGATACAAGTTCACCCCGCGCACGACCACCATATCATCAACCCGACCAAGTATTCCACCAACCAGGTCGAAAGTAGGCATACCCATTTCATCGTAACCGCGCTTTGCTTTAACAAGATCACCTGTTCGATATCGAAAGACCGGGCAACCAACTCGACCCAATGTCGTAAGTACCAATTCACCCTGTTCTCCGTCCTGCACTGGCAGACAACTTTCCGGATCAATAACTTCCGGAAAATAACTATTTAAAATTATTCGTAATCCACCATTGGCACCAGGAGTTTCGTAAGCTACGGGCCCCACTTCAGTCATTCCATAATGATCATGAATCTCTAGCCCTTTTTGCCATACCGCAGAAATTTTATTTCGAAACACTTCATCGCTCCCCCCCGTTTCACCTGCCACAATCATCCCCTGTAAGTTATGATTACTTAAGTCTACCTCCTTGTCTTGAGCAGAATTTGTGAGTCTACTGGCATAAGTCGGGGTACAAAACAAATAATCTACTTCATTTTGAAGTATTCCATTAAGTCTTTGCTCCGTACTCTGTCCACCTGTTGGAATACACAAACAACCTCTCTCTTGAGCTGCCTCAAAAGCAGTCCAAAAACCTAAGAAAGGACCAAAAGAAAATGCAAATAAACAACGGGAGCCTTTTTGTACCCCAACTGAATCCAATACATCATTCCAGTTGCTCAACATCCAACCCCAATCGTCCGTGGTATCAAACCAAGACATAGGCACACCTTGCGTTCCACTAGTCTGATTAAATTTAGAATACTCTGAAATAGGAAATGTCAGGTTTGATCCATAAGGGGGATTAAGCTGACGATCTTCAACTAAGTCATATTTCGATGTAAAAGGACATCGTTCTTGAAAATCTCCAAACCCCGAGATTTTTTCAGAATGAATAATTTCGTTCCAATGGTTTTTCTGAAATTCATTTGATCTCCCGACTCTGTTTAACAGATTTTGAAAACTTGTCCACCGATCTGCTTCCCATTCCTCAGAAGTAGGATTCATCTGACAAAATCAAATTGTTTTTTGTACAGCCCCTGGAGGATTTTTCGGGGGTTTAGGAGCATGTTTAGTTATCAGGTATCCCCCAAAAGCTGCCATAGCAATTCCAAGAATAAAAGGCCATTTTACATAGGACCAGTTTCCCTCTTTAGTCGTACTAACAACTGCATTGACCATGGGTGCTCCTGCAAAAATGATCGACATAATTACGGGCACATAAGCTGGGGATGGCATCTTACCAAAAGCGAGAAGTACACCCAAAGCACCAACAGCTCCAAGTGTTCCAGCGATTAAAGACCACTGCCAACCCTTAGTAGGGAATGTCCAAAAAGCTATATTTCCACCTTTTAACTTTAAGATAATTAATGGGGCAACGACAGCGGTTAAAAAATAAGCTAACCCAACCCAAAGGAAAGCCATTATTCGTCCGTTTTCCTTGTCTGCCATATTAGTTGAACCAATGTGCATACAAACACCATAAGTCCCCCAACACACGACAGTTAATAGCGCATAGTATAAAAATTGCATGATTCTAATTTTCTCCTTATTGAGTTCGGTAAATTACTTATAATTGATTGGAAATATTTATGGACTGATTTTCTTTTTAAAAATTTCTGGAATCTGTATAGGAGCCATGGATCCCGTAGATTGCTCAAAGCGAACGCAAGCTGCAATGGTCTCACCAACCGCAGCCTTTACACGCTCTCCTCTCTCATTCTTCCAAAATTGAAAAGTATATGCAATCGAACGATCGCGAATCTCCGAAATAATCAATTTAACCTCAACTTCCTCTTCAAATCGAAGGGGTCGTTTGAACCGGCATGATGTTTTAACCCTAGGCCAACCAAAGCGGCCATTGTCGTCCTCCATATCAACCGATAAACCAAGACTGCGCAGGAATTCATGTTCACATATTTCCATCCATCGATAAAAATTAGTAAAGTGCATGATGCCTGCGAGATCTGTCTCACTAAACTCAACTCTTCGAGTAATTGAAAATGTTATTGCCATGTTGTAAGTTTTAAAATTTCGCCAATGCAGGAGCGAGGATATTATCGACTAAAGATAGAGCTAATTTTTTATTTGAATATTTCTGAAGAACAGCAGTTCGTCCACTTATCCCCATTTTCTTTGACTCATTTGGATTTTTAAGAAGTTGATCAAGACTCTTGGCTAAAGCTTGGGGGGTATTTTCTTCATAAATTAAACCTCCTTTTGTCTCATGAATTATTTCAGGAAAAGCTCCACTTTTGGGAAAAACGACTGGAGTGCCTGCTGCTAAAGCTTCGATGACATAGAGCCCAAAAGCTTCCGGATATCGCGAAGGAACAGAAAAAACACTAAGGTTTTTCAAAAATTTTAGTTTCTCATCCCGCTTAATATTTGGGCGAAATTCGCAATATTTAGAAAATCCCGCCTTAGTAAGCTTATCTTTTTGCTCTTCAACAAATTCCACATCTTCATCCGTCATGCCTCCTGCAATTTTAATCCGTAAATCAGGATATTCTTTAGAGTTCTTTAAAATAAGAAAGGCATCCACTAATATGTCCAAGCCTTTAAGCGGACAGAGGCGTGCAAGAAATCCAATTGTTAGGGGTAAAACCTCTTTTTCATTAGGTGAAAAACCGTCCGTTGTTATACCATTTGGATGATACAAAACATTGGCTTTATCCAATTTTAAACGTTCTGCCATTAAATTTCCAAAATATCGACTCGGTGTTATACATCCATCCAATTGATGAACATCCATTCTAAGAAGTTGCCAAGCTTCTTCTTTATATTCAGGAAGAAGAGAATCGAGAAAGGAATCTTCACCCTGCAAAAAACCATAAACTGGAATTTTTAATTCGCGGCGTAAAACTTTACCGATCCCAGCAAGCATAATCGTGGAAAGTAAAAGAATATCGGGTTTACCATGCTTACGAAACCAATCGACCACTTTCCGAACCTCCTTGGCAAGAGGGCCATCTTCACCCCGAAAAGTGGAAAGCGTTATTTCACCCAAATCCTTACTCGATGTCATGCCACTCCTAGCTGCGGCTTTTCGAAGAAGCCATTTACTATCCAATGCTTTATCCATCCAAGTGGGGGTATACCGAAACACAGAAAATTTATGCTGTAAGTAAACATTTATTCCACCAAAAAAAATGGGGAGCTCCTCGGATGCGGGTTCCTCATCTAAAAAATGAGGTAAGTAAGTGGGAAGCATCGTTACATCATGTCCTGAATCCATTAAACTCCGAGCCAATGAATTATCGCGCATACAAACGCCACAGTAATAATTTCCGGTTCCCGGTGTAAGAAATGCAAGCTTCACGAAGAAGCGGTCGTCAAACCATGCTCAACAGGTTTCGGAAGGTCAGCAAGATCGGACATAGCGTCAAAAAGTTCACGAAATTCATTATTATCGACATTACCGATCAAACAATCAGTCAAAGCTGCCCGTAAATGATCACCCCTCTTCGCAAGGTCGCCAAAACTAAAATCTTTATCATAAAATGCATAGACTATTTTTCTCATTGTCTCGATGGAAGACTGCATTTTTTGTGCATAGCCATCAAAACTTTTAACCGATAAATCTCCGTTTTCTAATGCTAGATCAATTTCATCAGCAAGAATAACTCCGCTTTTTAAAGCTAGAAATACCCCTGATGAAAAAACTGGATCCAAGAAACCAAATGCGTCTCCGGCTAGAACAAGACCTTCGCTTGCACAATAACGATTACGATAGGAATATTCTCCGGTTATTCGATACTCTCCAGTTTGTTCTGCTTCTGCTAAATGATCTTTAATCCATTCATTATTCTGAATTTCACGGCGAAAAATTTCTTCGTGATTCTTAGTTGTCCCGTTGAACAGATAGTCTCGCTCTGCCACAATTCCTACGCTAACCATATCTCCGCTCAATGGAATATACCAAAACCAACCTTTGTTTGGAAGATAAGCAACTGTGGTTGCCCCCTCATCCAATCCAGGATCTCTCTTTGCACCTTTAAAATAAGTCCATAAGGCAATTTTCTTAAGCTCAGGATCTCGTACCATCCAATTTTGTTTGTGCGCGGCAAAACAATCGCGGCCTGAGGCATCCACAACAATGGGAGCCCTAAGTTCAAGTAGCCCCATTTCCTTAGATTCGACCTTGATACCCTCAACCCGATCTCCGGATTTAATTAAATTCTTAGCTTTGGTTTCTTCCATAACAGAAGCACCGTTTTCACGCGCTTTGTCGAGGATCATCTTGTCAAAATCGGACCTCCAAACCTGCCAAGTAGTCGAGGATGGATGATCAAAATGCTGAAAAAAATAAAATGGCTGTGAAAGAAATCCATCTTGGCGAACAAATTGAACACAATACTTTCGAGGATTAGCAGACTCCATTAAGGTATCCACCAAGCCCAATCGCTCCAAAGGAAAATAACAAAAAGGCATCAGCGATTCTCCCACATGATAGCGGGGGAATTTTTCTTTCTCCACGATTAGAACATCTTTACCTTTTTCAGCCAACAATGCACCCGTTGTGGATCCAGCAGGGCCAGCCCCCACAATAATGGCATCATAATTTTTCTTTAAGGATATCATGATAATTATAATTCAAGTCAGATTTACTTTTTTTACAAACAAAGAAAGAGTTTAAAGGGATGGTAAAATCTCCACAATACGTGCGATAATGTCCCCATTGTAAGATGTAATTTCATTAGTTCTTCCGTATAAATGGTCCGCTTCCACAGAACCAAAAGCTTCTACCATTGGATTATCAGGAATAATTTTTAGGAATGCTCGAGGAGCACTAGAATATGGTATTCGAGCGTCGTTTAAAATTCCACCAAGTGGTTGCTTACCCTCGATTACAAGCGATCTTTGTTCTTCCTCTAAGTTTTTAAGGGTAATCTCGATCGCACCATATTCAGTCGGTTTTAAAGATTCCATGGTTTCAAGTAAAACTTCACGAAAATACGCTTTTCCATCATTGGAAGAACTGAGCTTTCGAACTTTTATCGTATCTTCATGATAAGATTCAAGGCGGGAAGTCATATCGCCTTCATGTACCAGTAAAGAATAATAGGGTTCAGGAACTTCATTTGGAACAACTTCTTGGTAAACTAATTTTGAGATCCCTCGAACCCTTCTAATTAAACTTAATGGATACAGAGGGTCATGAAAAATATTATTTTGAGCTACCATAAAAAATTAAACGTATCGAGAATCCTGATGTTCTGGTAGAAAAAAACCATGAAGCAATGAATCTACCCGTAACAAAGCATCACGAGAAAGAAAAAGTTCATCTCCCTTAATTATCACATCTCCTTTTCTTTCCCACTCAGAAAGGATGGAGGAAAAACGCTCGGTTATAGAAATGCCAAATTTATCAACAAAAGACTTTTGGCTCACTCGACCCAACTTCCACTGAAGAATAAGCTCCCTGATAAACCGTTCGTCTTCTTTGGTCATTAAAGCCCTACGAATCGGGAGACTTTTCGATTCAACAGTATCACAATAGTTATCAATATGGGTTATATTTTGATAATGTATACCGCCCAAGTGACCGAATGAGGAAACCCCCAAGCCAATCATATCAGCTCCGGACCACAAACGATCTCGGTAGATAAATTTGGTCGTTTGTGGATTTTTGACCGCAGTGTAAGCACTTGTAACTGTGTATCCAGCGGCTTCTAATTTTGTATAAGCTTCTTTTACCCAACGGCGTTTAGTTGGCCAATCTGCAACAGGTGCCGTCAACTTCCCCTCCTCTTTCATCTTTTTAAAAATACCCGTATTAAATGGTACTTCCATTTGATAAATAGTTACACAATCTGGAGAAAGTTCAATTACTTGATCAACACAGTCTGACCAATTTTCATCAGTCTCTTCAAGCATCCCTGAAATCAAATCAATGTTAATGTTGTCAAAACCAAGACCACGGGCAAATTCATAGGCACTAAAAACTTCCTTGGAACGATGAGCACGTCCATTCGTTTCCAATATATGATCATTGAAATTCTCTACACCTAAACTTAACCTTGTTACACCAAAGCCTTTAATGGTTTCAAGTTTCTTTTCTGAAAGGGTTCCGGGTTCACATTCAAATGTCACTTCTTCCGCCTCGTCCCAAGGCAAAATAGATTTCATTTGATTCGTTAGTTCGGTTAGTTGCTGGGCAGACAAATAAGATGGTGTGCCTCCACCAAAGTAAACGAATTTAGGTTTTCGTCCCCTAAAATAAGGAGATTCCGCGTAAACCTTTAATTCTTTCATGGTGGCAGATAAATATCTGCGCACATCACCCGAGTTTTTATCTGTATAAACTTTGAAATAGCAAAAGTGACATCGTTTACGACAAAACGGAACATGATAATACAATCCCAAAGGAGCAGTACCTGGCGATGGACTGTTTACAAGACTATTTACGCAGGGAACATCATCATCATTCCAAAATGAAAAGGGTGGATAATTAGAAACGAAATAATTTCCGGCTTTGGTCTCATCCTCCGTTTGGTAATCAGGTTTAATAAAAGTTGAGTCCGTCATTTAATGGGATTTGTTTTGAATGAATAAACACTACCGTCTTCACAACCAACCAAAATTCTTCCGTTTATAATAGCAGGAGTGGATGAAATTGGTTCTCCAATTTCATTGGATGAAATTTCTTTTCCGTCTTTTAAAGAAAGAATGTATAATTTCCCGTCCATCGAACCAAAAATCACTTTATCGCCTGCTACAACTGGAGAACTGTCAATTCGACCGCGAGCTGAAAACCTCCATTTTTGTTTACCAGAAATTCGATCGATACAATGCAATCCTTTGTCCCGCCCGCCTATCAAAACGTACTTTAGAGTGATTGCAGGCGAAGAAAAATATGGGAAGTTTTTATGTCGATAATTCCATATAATATCTCCTGATTTGACATCAAATGCCATAACTGCCCTATCCATGTTACCGACATAACCCACTCCATCCGAAATAGAAACTGAAGCTGCAATGGGAGCTTCCACCTCTACGGATCGTATTAATTTTCCATCTTCAAGTCCGACCACATAAAGCACAGAGTCACATCCACCAAAAACTACATACTTATTTTCATAAATGGTCGGAACTCCGTTTACATAATTTTGAGTTTCAAACTTCCATAGTAGCTTTCCAGTTTGTGCATTTACGCAATGAACAAAATTATCGTAACTCCCTACCACAATCACAGAATCCATAGAATTTGGTCTTACAGCTTCATTAGGGGCACCCATTATCTCACCATCAGTTTCGTATTTCCAAAGTAATTTTCCATCTTCAATATTCAGTGCATAAAGGAATCCATCAGTAGATCCTACGTATACAATTTCACCATGAACCAAAGGAGGAGCATCAATGCCAAGGTCTGTCTTATATTTCCACTTTTCCTTTCCATCCTCGATAGAAATCGCGAATAGCATACCCGTTTCTGCACCAACAAAAGCAAGTCCTTTCGAAATAACAACGGATGATTTTAGAAACTCCCCTGTTTTAAATTCCCAATCGATTTTTAATTTGGTTCCGATTTTAGCATAAGAAATTCCTTGTAATGCTTGATCTCCTCGATGACGCGGCCAATTTTGACCATCCATTTCTTTTTTTAAAGAGTTATCCTGGGCAAACCCTGCCTGCGAAAGCGATAAAATACAAACCACTAAATAAAAACATATAAATCTCATTACTACTATCAGTTTGCCTGAAGCGATTGAGTTTCGCAAGGAGTGGTAGAAAAAAGATTTGAATAAATATTTTCAAAGTCATCCCTACTTACCGGACGAGGATTAAAATTGGCGGTCCATTGCTCAGAAGCGTCTAAAGCGAGTGATGGAATGTCTGAGGGTGCGAAACCTAACTCGTTTAAGAATGATGGTATTTTGGCTAATTTTAAAATGGAATAAATTTTTTCAATTAATAATCCACTCGCTTCTTCGTCATGACAATCCATTGACGCAATCCCGGAAACACGAGCAAGTTCTGCATAAATTGAATTTGTTCCTAAGTCTATTTTATTAAATTTCATAACTTCAGGAAGAACGATACCCACAGCTACTCCATGAACAATTCCGCGATTCGCCGTTAAAGGATTTGCCATGGAATGAGCGGCTCCAAGCATACTTCTTTCAATAGCAGCCCCTGCATGAGAAGCTCCAAGTAATACCTGGCCTCTACTATTTAAATCAGTGGGATCTTTTAAAACCAATGGTAAAAATTCCTGAATTAATTGAAACGCCAATCGAGCATGATGATGTGATTTTTTGTTTCTTTTCGAGGTTACAATCGATTCCAGGGCATGTGACAAGGCATCAACCCCAGTGCATGCGGTCACAGAGTTTGGCTGGGATAAAGTAAGTTCTGGATCAAGTAGAGTAACCCGGGGAAGCGCTTTTTTATCACCGCAGGCCATTTTCTTATGGCTAATATCATTGGAAATTAAGGCAAATGACTGGCACTCGCTTCCCGTACCCGCAGTTGTAGGTATCGCTATCAACGGATACATAGGGCGGGTGGCCTTATCCACTCCCCAAAAGTCTGACATTTTACCACCGTTACTTAGTATGAAATTACACCCCTTCGCGGTATCCATTGAACTACCACCACCTAAACCGATGATTAAATCAACTTCGCTTTTCTCTGCAACTTGTACACAGGCTTGTACACTTGATTCAGTGGGATTTTCTATAGATTCGTCAAACAAAGTAACCTTTAAATTTGCAGCCTCTAGGATCTTTTGAATTTTTTGAGGATGACCAACTGATGACAATCCGGAATCTGTTACAAGAAGTGCATGCTGTCCAAACTTCTTCGCAATTTTTCCAACTCGATTACTTGTGCCATTCCCAAAAATTATATTTTGGGTTGGCTCTTCTCCCGCTTCATAAAATGAGAATTCTGGATTATTAGTCATACAGTAAAACGAATCGATGGAATCGATTTAAAAAACTAAGCCGCCATCCCGATGGACCTTCGTTTGTAAAGAAACTCAAACATATTTCCTTCGTGCGGTTGATCCCATGAAATTTTCATTGTTGAAATCGGCCCAAGATTTAAGCGTTCAATATTTGAAGCAGATAAAAGTTTTTGTTTAAAAGATTCATCTTTTGTAATCGCAGTTACAACTAATGTTGGCCCAATTGCCCCAAGCATTTGGGATTGGGGAACCTCGACTACGCTCGCATACGGACACAAAAACTCTCGATTGGAAAGAGGATGATTCATGGAATCACAATGTACAATCGTTGGGCGAAGATAAGTTCCGCCTTCAGCTTGCACAAGACGGGTGCCGTCCCGGTATGGCGCAGTCATATCAAATGCACCCTTTTCTTTTAAATCGGCATCGATTGCTCCATTTATCCATTCTCCCATTTTTGGATTCGCAAAACCTGATAGAACGGCATTTGGATTATCCATTGGAAGAGGTTTTAACGGTCCAAGCTTTTTTCCTAATGCATCTGCTATTTCTTTTGCATATTTGGGGACTATTACTGCAGAAGCATTAACGCAGCTTCTTCCCCCGTTATCAGAAATGGAAGAAACTAGTACATCAATAAAATCAGGCCAGTTTTCAATTTCGTCCTCTCCGATAAGAATTTTACTAAACCCTGGACCGTGAACCTGCACACCAGGATTTCCTGCGTATAAATCAGTAGTACTTTTATCTCCAAAAATTAACGCTCGGTTACACAAGCGAAGAATATCTGCGGCTCCCTCATGATCCGTCGGGTAAAAACCGAATGCTTCCCGTGGACAACCCGCTTCTATAAAAGCTTGTATGAGTCGAAAAGGAGTCCACGGTTCATCACGACCAGGTTTCATAACTATTGGAATTTTAAGTGCAATAGATGGCAACCACAATGAATTTACCGCGGGAGAGTTACTAGGCATAACCAGTCCGAGTGCACTGGTAGTGGGATAAAAGCAAACAGGAGAACCTGCCTGTTCTCCAAAGCCTCGATCCAGAATAGACAGATCAATACCTCGGGTTAAACCATTTAAAATTAATTCTACATGGGTGAGAGCATAATGAATTTTATCCATGTTTCGCTTTACCATTACATGGGGTAATCCACTTGTTGAAGAAAGAGTTTCAAGATAATCCTGTGGTGATTGAAGTTTACCATTTTCCCCCAATGGTAAATTACCATTTAAAAAAAGATCTCCTGCCTTAGAGCTTATATCAATGAGTTCTCTGGTGCTTAGTTTTTGTAAAGCATCACAAGCCTTTTGAATTTGCATGAGATCTCTTCGTACAACACCGGCATTCACCTGGCTCATTGTGGCTTTCACAGAACCGTCACGATAATCCTTAACTTCGGATTGATTAAAACTGCGGTATTCTTCACCGAGTCGTAAGCATGGAATATGTGGTGTATTCATTTTAATAAACTCCTTCTACAATATTTTTTTCCATAGCACCAAAGGGTCGAACCTCAGCAACTCCATCCCAGGGTGCTTTTTCCCATGGTTTTTTTCGCAGTGCTTCGTCTCGTTCAAGAAATCGGGGCATAAAAAATTCTTTAGTGAGGGTTGTCAGTTCGACTCGTCCCCAATCATCGTAATCTACAGTTTGATTAGTCTCCGGGTTAATAACCCTTAAAACGGCTCTCGGTTGCGGAGCATAATATGCAATTGAATAATCATTTTCCGGACCAAATGGATGATGTCTCGCTAAGCCCATTAATGTATTTCCATAAGTCGGTACAAATCCAATTTTTCCACCCTCACAAACTTCTTCAACAAGAAAGCGGGCATATTGTTTATCCATCGTAGTGCCACCACAAAAGACACCTTTAATACCAGCCTTAATGAGATCTTTTCTCTCAGCTAAAGCTTCCAAAAGTTTAGGGGTTGTAAATAAAGCACTTACATTTCGATGCTTTAAAATAGTCAATGCTTGATCGACCGCATGATCCATATAAGCCCGTGCCTGATCGAACTGTTTGCTAGCAATTAATCTTTTCACCCAACGAGGGTCCAGATCGACAAAATAACAAGAGCAACCTCTTTCATTAGCAAGGTGCTCGATAGCCAAACGCAAACGTCGGGGACCAGTGGGTCCAACCATCAACCAATAATGATCCCGAGGGAAATGCTCGTCACTGAGGGTTTCTGAAAAAGCGGTGTAATCAATACGAAAGTCATCCCACCCAATTCTTTGCTTCGGCATTCCGGTGGTCCCCCCTGTTTCGAAAATATTAAATGGTTTTCCCTTGTAAGGCTGGGGAACCCATACTTCATTTGGTAAATCTCTCAACCATTCATCCTGAAAATTAGGGAATTTCTCACAAATATCTTGAAAGGTTTTGATTTCCTCTAGGGGATTCCAGTTTTGTTGTTTTGACCAATCTAGCCAAAAAGGAGAACCGGTATCTGGCGAAAAGTGCCACTTTATTATTTCAGCAATGTGGGCATCCAGCTCATTTGCAGATTGTTTGACTGTTTCATCGATATTCATGATGGACTCAATAAAAAAAGATTTTAAGAATTTACAATTTTTCGCTTCCGGGAAAAAACTTTTTCAGAGTTTCCTCTGAAGGCGGTTTGGTAATCAGGGATACGCCAATCATCGCGATGGTTGCTACCATGAAACAAATTGCTGCGGGAATGATTCCTGGACCAACTACCATCTCTCCTCCATATCCAGATAAATGAAAGAAATATAGCCAACTAAGAAGTGCAGAAAGTACGCTCACTACAGCACCTTGCTTGGTTGCCCTTTTCCAATACAGAGCGGCAAAAACTACCGGAAAAAGAGCCGAGAAACCACTAAAGCACCAAATCGCTAAATCAAAAACATTTGCATCCTTTGCAAACATTGCAAGTGCGTAGGTAAGTGCTACTATGACCACAATAAAAACCCGTGCAATGAGTATCACCTGTTTATCGGAATATTTCTTGGTCCCCGCACGATGAACCACAATATCATTAGTAAACATCGTCCCAAGGCATAGAAATTGAGAATCCAGAGAAGACATAATCGCTGCCAAAACTCCAGCAGTGAGGAGTCCTGTTAAAATCGGATCTCCCACCAATAATTTAAGCATAGCCGAAAGAACTGCAGGAGGTGGAATTCCGGGAGGAAGTACCCCCGAGGCCCATGCACCGACGAGAACGCAGGGAACCCATACCACCATAATACATAACGGGTGGGCAATAACTGTTAACCGAAATGCCTTGGCACTTTTTGCCGTTAACCAATGTTGAAATAGGTGGGGAAACATTCCCACGCTCAATGGAATAAAAAAGTAAGAAATAAAAGTTATAAAAGGTATTCCAAGCTCTCTTTCAAAAGCAGAAATTTCTCCGGTTTTTGGATTTTTTTTCTTAAACTCAATTAAGACTGGCGTCCGGGATAAATGGGGCTGTTTATTCGTTAAATTAGAATTTTCAGAACTAAGCACCTTTCCGATCGGCTTCGGGGGTTCATTTTTTTGTAGCTCTCCAGCTTTTCTGTCAAATTGGTAATCTTGTACAACGACTCCTTTATCATTTATACGCGCAGGAACTCTTCCCGCCTGCTCAAGACCACCCAACCCGTTAATTATGTAAACAAAAGCGACCAGCCCCATAACCATAAAAACAATAGTCTGAAAAGTGTTCGCATAAGCTGCACCCCGTGAGCCTCCCATAAAAACATAAGTTAAAACAACTAAGGACACAACAAGACCAGTCAGCCAGGGGGGGATTCCGCCTAACCACTGGGGGGCACTCGGGTTGGTAAAAATTTCAGTGAATGCACCTGCAGTGACTGGTTCAATAGTTTTTCCAGCGCCTATAATACCAATTAAGAGATAAGGAACTACCAACAAAACTAAGATGGGAAAAAGCAGATAACCTAATCCATCGGACTCGAAGCGAGATCGGAAAAATTGAATTTGAGTAATGTAACCATGCTTTTTTCCAAAAGCCCATAGTCGGATCCCAACAAGAAAAAATATTCCCGCATGAACCAATCCGCTAATCGATGCCATTAGCCCGTACGTGCCTATTCCGCGCTCAAAAGATTTACCCGTAGAACCAACCAAAGCAAAAGCGGTCATGGTTGTTCCAAAAACACTCATAAGAAGGAGAAAAGGACCAATGCTATGACTCGCAACAAAGTAATCTTTACTCGTACCTCTGAACAACCGATTACTAAAAAATCCCAATCCTAAAAGAAGGCAGAGATAAAGAATAATAACTACCAACGTGGTCATCTTTTTTCGCCTCCTTCATTTGTCTCTTCCGCAAAGATTTCCAGCTTTTTGGGCCACGCAAATTTAATCGCTGCCCATCCTAAAAGGGCACAGGCAATAGAAAATAAAGCGTGAAAAGCAAGCCCGACAGGTAGAAAGCCAAACACCAGTGTTGCATCATCCCACCACCAAAAATCTTGATGTATAAGAAATAATACAAAAAATAATACAACAATTACTTTTTGGCCCAAAGGATATGATGATTTTCTCACATTTACTTTCCTATCGCGTATAGATGGGTTTGTGTTCCAACATAAAGAACTCCATTTGAAACAACTGGTGAACTGTAAACCGGGGCTCCCATGCTTACCGTTTTTACTTTTGGTTTCGTTTTTCCATGGTTCATAACCAGTAAGTCACCATCTTCATTCCCTAATATGAGTTTTCCATCAACAACTAAAGTAGATCCCCAAATACGGCTAAATGAATCGTGGGTCCAATAGACTTTACCAGAATTCGCATCAAGGCAATGTATGATGCCAGCATATTCTGCGATATAAACCAAGTCATCCGCAATGGAAACGGTTGATATTGTTCGACCCACATCAGTATACTTCCAAATAACTTTTCCCGTTTCAGCGTCCATGCATGATAAACGACCCACCCCATCTCCATGCTCAGGGTCTTGGCCAATTGCACAATAAACTTTTCCCTCATACAAAACAGGTGTACCAATCAGTTCACTTGGACCTGGAGGAGTGGCATAGGGTATTTTCTTTCCCTCTTTATCCTTCCGATAATTTGGCTCATTACAGTCAACCTTCCAAAGTGGTTCGAACAAATCATATCCGTCAGCATCTTTAACTGTTTTATTCTCGTATCCGTAACAGAAACCATCCGTCCCCCCCCAAATGAGAATTTCTTTTTTGTTAATCTTTCCATAGGTCAGGGAAGACCAAGCAGCATGAAGAGCATTTTCACTGGCACCTGAACCATCCTCCCCTACTAATTCACCCGAATTTTTATCTAAAGCAATCCAGCTTGGAGATAATGGGCTCGGAATATTAGTGTGTGACCAGTCCACCCCGTTTGACGTGGCAATATAAACTTTATCATCAATAATTACCGGAGATGAACTTGTCACATTATGTGGAAAAACTCCAAGTTCATCTCGCATATCATACATCCAAATAATATCAGCATCTATTTGTTCATTCAAAGAATCTTTCATTCCCTTGGGATTAACATAATCAGCTTCGTCTTTAAAAGGACCATCGTTTCCGTTGCTGAATCCATTTATGTCCAAACAAACAACCTCGCAGCGATTCGTAACCACATAGACTTTATCCCCATCAATGGCAGTAGATGAACATATTCCAATATATTCCCAATCACTTACTTTTCCGGCACCGAGCTTTGGTATAACAAGTTGCCATTTAAGTGCACCTGTTTTTTCATCTAAACACATAACTACCCCACGATCGCCCTTTTTACCTTGATCACGAGGAGACTCATTATTTGTACCAATAAAAACGCATCCATTTCCAATAGTCACATTTCCGTAAGCCTGAGAACCTAATTTAGCGACCCATTTAATATTTTGGGTCGTTTTCATATCAACGACCTCTTCATCATTCATTTCTCCTGGGTTAAAGTCAAAAATGATCTGCTTCTCATCCGAGATCATATTTCTGCTTCCGTCTCTTCCCCACATTGGCCAATCCGCACCAAAGAGCTTTGAAATTGCAAGAGACGAGATAATAAAAAGTGTAATTTTTTTCATTATATTTTGTGGTTTCATAAGAGGATAATAAAATTAATTGTTATAAGTTATGGACAAATTATCGAAATAAACTTTTTTCTTACTTTGCGGTGACATGGCATAAACTCCTGGTGCCCCTTGCAGGTGAGGGGTTGCGTGGGGAATCTCAATAGTCCAGTCGGTTGGTTCAGTCGCAGATTTTGGCCAGGCTTTTGCACGAACCAAACCCGTTCCGTCTTCAAGTAGGTCAACGCGAGTTTTTAGTTTATACCAAATTTCTGTCTTAAATGAAAATGGTACGGAATGCCTAAACCGATCATAATTGGAAATAATTTCAAGTTTTTGGCTATTACCAATCAAGGCAAATATATATCTTTGATTAATCAGCCCTACATTAGATTTAGTCCTACGGTCTCCATCCGTCATTACATCAGCCACTGCTGTGTAGTTGCTCATATCTTTGTGACCAACAAAATTAATCGCCCTTTGAAACAAAACTCGATCGAGGGTGTTGCCGGCAACCATGTTTCCACCAAAATCTTGTACCTGCCAACGCATCCTTGCACCAAGCCAGGGAAGAGGGGCATAAGAAAATGCAATCTGATCGGAACTTTGCTGGGTTAAAGAAAAACCTTCCTCAAAATTTTCCTCATAAGGAAGGTCCTGCAAAACTCGCCCCCTGCTCACTCCAAATAAATTTCCATTACTTACTCGTAATGCACCAGCAGAAAGCTTGGCATTTTTTTCCGCAACCAAGATGCCGTTTGATGAAATCTCTGCATCCACTTTTGATTGCACTTTTGCTGTTGGTGGAATCCATTTTTCCCAGGTTAAACCATCCTTTAATTCCTCAATTCTTCTACCCGTCTCATCTAATGAATAAACCTTAAACGCAAGCGAGCTTCCGGATTTAAGAGCAAATTCTGCGGGTATAATTTGTAATGATACCGGATCTCGTTCTGAAGATAGACTTTCCACAGGTTGTGAAATAAAAGCAGGTGCAACCCGATTCGAACCAAAGCAATAGAGTCGCTTTTTTGACTGAACAAAAACACGTCCATGAGCAACTGCAGGTGCAGCCAGACAAGAACCATCAAGTTGTACCTGACTAATAATCCTTGCCTCATTTTCATCTTCCTTAACCACAGAAACTTTACCATCAAACATAGGAACATAAAGTTTGTTATCTGCCCAAGTCGGAGATGCATGCACTTGATCAGGAGCCAGTTTGATAACCCAGATCTCTTCGCCCGTATCGGCATTCAAGCATACCAATTCCCCTCGTTTTATGGTAGTGTAAAGTCGACCCGATCGATAGACTGGAGAACTTGTGAAAGCTTCCATTGAACTGTTTCTCCAAACTTCACTTTCTTTTCCTAAAAGCAAAATATCCTCATTGATAGAAGGTAATTTTTCTGGTTTTTGGATCGCAACCATTCGCCCGATCGTAGATGCATCAATATTTTCCTTACCATGAATTGCAATAATCGTATTCTTATGTACAACCACGCCAGAATTCACACCACCGTAAGACATCTGAAAACGCCATAATGGTTGCCCCGTTCTAGCGTCGATGCAAACAATATGACCACAACCTGTTCCACTATAAAAAACCCTTCGCCCATTTGGCATGTTCTCAAATGTTAAGGGGGAAAACGAACTATCCTTCGGTGTAATGCCAGGGGTAGAAGACCACACCAAATCTCCCGTATTTTTATCAAAAGCATAAAAACGATCCCTTGCCGGGCCTTGTTTTCCCCAATTTGCAGTTATAGCATGAATAATAACTAAGTCCCCATCAACGCATGGACCTCCCGTTCGCCCATTTGGAAAAGTTAAACGCGCAAATTCCTCCATTAAAGAACGTTCCCATAGCTTATTTCCATCTGAATCATACCCTATCAATAAACCCGGACTTGTTTGAAAGTATACATTTCCACTTGCAGGATCAACGCAAGCAGCACCGACACCGTAGCGATTGTAAACGATATCGCTAATAAAATCAGAATGTGTTCGCTCCCAAAGAACTTTACCAGATGCAGCATCAAAGCAAACTAAGGCTTCTTTTAAATCATCTTCTACACCGTAATAGCCGAACTGGTATGCCCGACCACCTGCAATAACTGGCACCCCGCCTCCCTGTATTTCATGCGTCCAGAGAAGAGAGCCTTTTTCTAAACTAAGTTTGTCGGGAAGGTTTGTCTGTTCGGAAACTCCTGTGCCCGCAGGACCTCTCCAAAAAAGCCAATCTTTATCTACCGATAAAGTTACTGGTTCAATCGGTGTACTGGAAACTCTTTCGCTCTTGTCATGGGAAACGCAACCCGAAAAAAGGAGAAGAAAAATTACGGAAGGTAAGTGGTAATTCATAAGTTTATGAAGATTAATGTGGATTTATTAAAAATTAGTACTTGTATGTACTATATTGTCAATTACCGAAGGCTAAAATAATTATTTTATCTATCATGATACCAAATTGTAAAATTCCCAAAAATTTGCCCCCTTTGCTCAGAGAATGTTGGAACAAACTAAACAGCACTTTCATGAAGAGGGTTAAAACAATTGGCATTACCCCCGATCAATATACAGCTCTTCGATGGATTCATGAGTTTTCTGAAGAGATGGTTTCGCAGGCTAGACTTGCGGAACTTATGTGCACAGACGCAAATAACATCGCAGGGATTATGAAAAGAATGGAGATTATGAAACTGATTAAGAGAAAAATAAATCCGAACGATAAAAGACAAAAGGTTATTTTCCTAACGCCAAAGGGGTCTTTATTTTTTAAAAAAGGTAAAATTATTGCAGACCAATTGGAAAAGGAGATTTTCTCCTCTTTCTCTTCCGAAGAAAAAAAACACTTTCTTACATTACTGAATCAATTATATAGGACGATCGAAAGTGAAAAATGTTATCCCTGAAAGTTTATTATTCCTCTCCCATTTTCAAACACACCCATTCCCCCTTGGAACTACGGCAATACATCCGTCCATTAATATAAGTCGGGGGAGTCCAATTATTTTTCCCGGATAATATTTGAAAACGTGCCTTTTCAATAAATTTATCTGGGGTTGCCTGGGCTAAGCATAATTCTCCTCTATCGCTTAAAATAACCAAATGATCCCGCACAAGAAGGACCGTTCCAAGACCGAACCCCCTTTCGTTCCACTTTTCCTTTCCAGTTTCCAAATCAAGACAAAACAACTTTGATTGATCAGAACGTCCACCCGCCTGGCCATGGATTCCAAAACTATAGCGACCTTTCCTTACCAAGCTCGCCATTTGACAAGAATAAGATTCCGACTCCCAAATAGCTCCCGGGACTCTTTTTGTAAAATCAATCAATGCGGCTCCTTTTCCATATGCTGAAGATACAAAAATCTTATTTTCATAAATAAGTGGTTGTGCTGCATTAATTCCATATCTGGTTTTATGTTGGTATTTTTTCTTTATTTTACCGGTCTTAAAATCGTGAATTATTAAACCAAATTCATTAAAAATTAGGATTTCATTAGACTCATTTAAGATGGGAGATGCATATCCAGCTTCACTATCTCCCGCTTTCCAAACTAATTCACCATTCTCCGTTTCTACACATATTAAAGATCCCGTAGGTGATCCCGTTTCAATAATTATATTCCCTCCTGAAATCAAAGGAGAACCGGAGTATCCCCACATCGGTCTTTTTCCCTGAAAATCCTTTAATATATTTTTGGTCCAAAGAATTGATCCACTCTTAGCATCTAAGGCATAGAAGTCTCCTTCGTGACTGCATAAATACAAAAAACCATCCTTGATGGTTGGCGTCGAACGACTCCCCCCATCAAAAAACTTAGGTGCTTTTTCACAGGGATAACTATGTTTCCAGACAATATCTCCTGTCTTTGCGTTTACGCAATAAAGAGTATTTCGTCCGTCTTTATTGCCCTGCGTATAAGCAAGGCCATCAACTTCTATAACGGAAGAATACCCAAGTCCGACTTGTAATTTCCATAACCTTGAAGGCTCTTCATCCCCCCAATTAATTTTTAATCCCATTTCATCCGAAAATTGATTCCTGTATGGACCACCAAAATTAGGCCAATCTTTTCCGTACAATGCTGGAAGTATAAACAATAAGAAGCAAATATAAGAATATCTCATATGGCTTAAGATTGATTTTGATGAACAGTTGTCAACAACAACTGATAGTTCGAATTCTCTACTTATAGAGGACCGACAACATTCTCACCATCAATTAAAAGATTTAATGACAATCCATCGGCATAATGGCCTCCTACATCGGGTAAAAGGGCATTAGAACCTTCTTTACGGGCACTCATTGAAACAATTACAAATTCGGTTCCAGTTGGAAGAATAAAATCCTGTTGAATTTCTTCCCAAGTTGATGGATTGACATCACTTTCAATATTAAATTCCTTGTGTCCGATTGAAGAATTCTCGTTATTTTCATCACTTGAAATAGCATGTATAGAAAGGGCAAATTCAGTTGAATCGCCTACTAAACCTTCACCTTTATTGAAATAAAGACTTGTTTGTAATTGTGCATTTATATTTTCGACACTTAGGTTAAGGTTTCGCACATCAACAACCTGAAGCATTTCAGATGTTTCGGCAGTTTGAGAATGAACATCAACTTTCATGGAAGAAAACTTCAACATGTGATCCCCGAACTTGGGCATAACACCATTTTCTGTCGGAACTGACAAATGCTCGGACCGCTTCCAGCTTGAGAATTTACCATTAAACTCAACTACTCCTCCCTCGCCAAAGTTTTTTCCCTCTCTTAAGATTTTCAACCCATAATGAGCATCATTTATAGCATTTGCCAGTCTAGAATTGAAAGGCAGTTTGTAGGTAGCATCTTCTAATTTACGACTAAATTTGCTTGATTCCATTTGGATTGATGAATCAAATGGAGTGGAGTTTAAAGAAAGGGCGGTATCATTATCAATATCAGATATTTCTTCAACCATAACGGATAAATTTTTATCTTTCGAATGAAACCACCAAACTCCAAATAGAGCCACAATTGCTGCCGCAATTGAAGAAATAAGAGGAAAATTTAAAATATTAGATTTGGAAGTTTTTAATTCCGTAGTATTTTCACAATCAACCAACTCCCAATGTAATAATGAGTCCTGTATAGTAAGTTCTGAATAACGCTTTCTGGCATCCTTACTTGACTTTAATAATTGAGACAATCGACTAAGGTTTTCGTTTGTATAATCATTATCTAAAATTTTGGAAGTTAAAGTTTCAACTTCCTTAAGCATGGCTGTATAAGAATTCATGGGATATAAATTGGTATACTATATACTTAGCACTAATCTGGATTTTCTTACAAAACTTTATACTTTTTAATTAATTTAAGAATCTAGATCGGCTTCAATGGATGGAATTTTTTCTTTTACACATGCGATTAAATTAATTCGAATTCTGTGCAAAGTTGCCGAGACAGAACCCATCGGCCTCTTCAAAACTTTTGATATCTGTAATAAACTTTTTTCTTCCTGAAAACGCAATTTTGCCATTGCTTTCATGTGCTTTGGCAAAAGCTCGTAACAAACCTGTAGGGCCCTTCGAGAAAGGTCCATCTGTTTTAAATCAACTGTTTCTTCGGCCAAATTTTCGATTAAATCTGGACTAAAATACAATTTACTTCTTTTAAATTTTGATATGTGTCCCATCACTTGGTACCTGGCTATATTAAATGCCCACCCCTGAAAATGTCCTTCAGGATTATATTCACCTGCTTTTCGGCAAAGAATAAGGTTCGTCTCTTGTAGAATATCTTCTGCTTCCGACCTGTTTGGCAATAAAGTCAAAATATAAGCATAAAGAGGTCTTTGCAAAGCAGTTAACTTTCGCGAAAAATCAAAAGGTATAGGTTCTTCCTTCAAAACAAATACAAAGGAGGCTTATTAAACTATTTTGTCAACATAATGAAAGCCCCCCATTTTACTCAAATCGTAATCAAACTTTTAAGATCAATTAAACAAGTTGCAGAAATGAACCTACTTCTCTAAAGTTTTTTAATGCAACCGTGGCAAAGCGTATTGCTTATCATTTCCACCCTTTTAATATTTGGTGCCGGTTTTTATTACGACCAGATTGAAAAAAATACAGCAATTGCTTACGAGGAATCTATTATGAGCGCCCCAGTACAGACGGACGCTCCCATCGATAATAATTCATCTACAAAAACGAATAAACGCGAGGAATTACAAAATTCTTCTGCTTGGGCAGAATCAAAATTTATAATTGAAGTACCCATTGAAAAATCAGGATTACTTGGCTTGCATAAAGAGGCGATCAAGGGAAATACATTTCTCACATCTGTTTTAAACACCCTTCATGCAAACCCTACCGCAAAAGAAATGATTTTCAGTCCATTTCTTAATGATGTTTTTATAGAACCTGAACCGGAAATTATGCGATCCCTATTTTCCGTTTCTCAGAATGTCGAAACTTCAAACCAACTTTTTGTTATTGTTCGTGGCCATTCTGGAAAAGCTTCCCAGCTCTTATTAAGGGTAATTTTTGAAAACTATAAAAGGGAAATACAGAAAGAAAGCACGGATAAACCACTACTTCCCGAACTCGTAAATCAAAAAAAGGAAATTTTAATGCTTCAAAAAAATTATCTTCAATTGGCAGAACAGATCCACGAAGAAAATCAGGGCAGTTCATCACAATCGATAGAAGAAATCGCTCTCAAGTCTGAACTTATGCAAATTAAAACAGAACTTAATTCGCATGTGGAAGCACTTACGGGAATCGAAAAAATTTACCTTGATAAGAATAAGTACTCTGAATTTTTAACCATCCATTCGCTTGCCAACTACGGAAATATTCAAGAGTTTATTGATAACATTGATCAATTAAAACGCATGCTGGCTAATCAAAAATTGGAAGCTATCTTAATTAAAGAAGTAACCAAGAATTTAACCAAACTTGAATCTTCACTTGATCAAGAATTGGCCATGGGTATTGAGCATATTAAAAACTTATCTAAATCTGCTCTTGCGAAAAAAATTGAATTACAAAAGAAAATCGTCGATTTAGAAATGAAAAAGAATGATATTCATTCTCTTCATCCAAGATTCAAACTTCTTAAATCAGTTAAAAAAGAACTCGATCAAAAAAATTCCGCCTTTTCCTCTGATTTCCAAAAATGGCAACTCGCCAAACAGGGACTCTCCTTCAAAAAAGCATCCTAAGAAAGCAGCTCATCCACATAATTTCTTTGGTTAAATAACTTGTTTGCCTGAGCAAAAATTGCGGTAGTTGATTGCATCTTTATTTCAGCACGGGCAAGCCTGCTTGCCGTAATTGCCATATCCACATCCTCAATTCGGGAAAGGGATTTTTCACGATTTATTAAAGCTTCTCCTAATGCGCTAATTTCTGATGTTAGACGAGATTCATTTGACCCTGTTAGGGCTATCTTATCGATCACATCCTCCTGTGCTGAAATAACTCGGGTGAGAGCATCTCGAGCATTTGCCATCGAAGTTAGATCAATTGTAGTGCTTGGTAAAAAGCGTTTAAAACTTATTTTTGATAATTCAAAAAAACCTCCAGATGCATCGTCATATGCCCTTAAGTTTTGGGGATCACTTTCACGCAAATATCCTTTAGGGACAGTGCTTACTAAAGATAAATCGTTCCACTCTCCATCAGTTGAAAGAATTTGCAAAGCATCTTCACTTGTCCCCGAGTCGTTTGGCTCACTAGGATCATTCCAATTTTCATAGGCTCCATTATAAGGTGATCCTGTTGTTTGTCCGAAAGCGGGTGGAGATTTCGTTCCATTACCCTGCCAAAATAATCTACCCAATCCGCCGTTTTCTTTACCCTCCGGACCTTCAACCCATCTCCAATCTCCTTCTGAAGCTTGATCGCTTCCCCCCAACCAAAGAGCGGTACCATTGGCTGCACCTCCCAACTGTCTATCAATTTCATCCTGTTCGTCTGAGGAAGTTACAGTTGCCATATAATGATCGTACTCGGGGTCAGAAGCACTCGCCGCTGCGGCATGCACTCGTGCATTAGTCCAATTTATTGATCCCGTATTAATTACTGCGTACTTTGTATTGCGAAACAAATCCTGACCGTTGAATTGTTCAATATCAATTTGTAGAACATGTTCTCGAAGTTCCTGAAATTCCTTGTTGTAGTTTTCTCGATCTAAATCTGACTTACCAATGTCCATTGCCAAAGTAGCTAATTGTGACATTCGGTCATAAATACGATTTACGTTACTCAAAGCTCCTGTTTGAACTTGAGTGTATGACAAGGCATTCTGAAGACCTTGCGATGCACCTCTCAGTCTTTTTATTTCGCTTGCCTGCTTTATCTTGTTAGACAAAGCACCGGCGTCATCAGTTGATTTCTCAACTTTTTTGCCTGAGGATAGTTTTTCGATGTACATCTGTCTTTCTCGTTGGATTTCTTCCATGTTACGAGATAAACGAGATGCAAAGTTATGGGCATCTGATACAATCATAGTTAGTTAATTAGTTAGATATAAAATATGGTAATTAATATAAATCTAACGAAAGAATAAAATTAGGAATTAAGCACCCGAGTATATACGAATACAAAATGATACAATGACATCCTTGTCGCTATAATTTGATAATAATCAATTTTGGGCATGTATCGTCCTGATCATGCTCCGAAAGTTTATATTAGTTCATAATACTGGGTCTTTTGGTTTTATATGCTTGTGCAATAATTTCTGAATTAATCGAAATTAATGCCAATAGAATGTAATCGAGATGTAATCTCTAAGGAGTACAAATCGAGTCCATGAAGGATAAATTATAAAGGCAGGAATTAAATGTTGTGAAATACGCTTTTATCTATCTAAAGATAAAAAGAGAGCGACCACGACTAACCTCCTGTTTTGTCGAAACCAAATTTTATAACGGTCACATCCTTGTGACATGTATTATAGTCGGATCGATTCTTAAAAGCTTTAGATTTTTTCTTTTTCTTTTACTCGCATGCCTAGAAAGTTCATAGTAACTGAAATACCATTTTTATTTGTGACCCCCAAAAAAAATATTGTAAAAGAAGGATTCCACCCTTTTGCTTTTGAGCAGTTCTTTCCTCTTCTCTTGGTTTTTAAGAACTATTCTTTCGATTTACTTAATGCAGATTGTAGAGCCGCACTTAATGTTGCCCTACTCGCCATTCCTCAAGGCATGGCATATGCCTTAGTATCAGGACTCCCTATTCAATACGGGCTTTTAGGTTCGGCTGTTGCCGCTATTGTAGGTTGTTTCTTTTCAAATTCCCGTTTCATAACTTTAGGACCGACAAATGCCACTTCCGTATTGCTGTTTGGAGTATTTGCAAGTTTAGGTTTAATAAACCAAGATGGTATGGGTTCCGAGCGAGCCATTGAATTATTACCCTGGATTCTCTTTTTTTCTGGAGTATTTCTGATTGTTGCATCCCTGCTTAAAATATCTTTCATGATTCAATTCGTTTCAAGAACCGTTATAACCGCATATGTTACAGCTGCCGCTGCCCTAATTATTGCCAATCAGGCAAAGCATGTTTTGGGATTGGAGCTTGATTCAAATGACTCGATTGCAACCTTTTGGCAAATTATTTATGCGACAGTCCGTGCTTTATCCGAGTTCTCAACATCTGCACTTTTAATCAGTGGCTTTACTGCATTCAGTTACATTCTTCTTCAATATAAATTGAAAACCTTACCTAATGTTGCAATCACTCTTCTGTTAGCTTCCTTTGTAAATTATCTTCTTAAAGATTCTATCGGATTTGTTCATACTTTAGCCCATTTTGATTCCACCCTAAGTATCATTCCTTCCATTCATCTTAATACTTTAGAAAATTTTAGCGGAACCATACTTTCTGCTTCTATTGCCATCGCCCTGCTCTGCCTCCTTGAAGGACTTTCTATTGGGAAATCCCTTGCAGCCCGCGCCGGAGAAAGAATTCAAACAAATCAGGAAACTTTTGCCATCGGAATGGGAAATATCGGATGTTCGCTTTTATCAGGTATGCCCGCTTCCGGTTCACTGACTCGATCAAGTCTGAACATCCAATCCGGAGCAAAAAGCAGTGTCTCAAATCTGTTTGCGGGCATTTTTGTAGTTGTTGGATATTTTTCACTTGGAGGACTCGTTCAATATATTCCCGTACCCGCACTAGCCACATTGGTTGTATTTATTGGAGCTTCATTGATTAAGGCTAGGCAAATACAAGCCGTTTCCCGAGCAACACGATCCGATGCAGTTACATTCACGGTTACCCTTGTAGTCGGATTAATTTTCTCTTTGCAAATCGCTATATTTGCGGGAGTGGTAACTTCTATTCTTTTATTTCTGCGCAAAGTCGCCGAGCCTGAAATGGTTGAATATGGATATAATGAAGATGGTGAACTTGCTGAATTATCTTCCCAGACCCGTCGCCCAGAACCTGAAGTTTCCATTGTTCATGTTGAAGGTGAACTTTTTTTTGCTGCCGCCGATTTGTTTTATGAACAAATACGACGGGTTGGAGAGGACCCTAATTTAAGAGTTCTCGTTTTAAAACTTTTAAATGCCCATCATCTGGATGCCACCTCGGTAATGGCCCTCGAAGAACTGCTTGATTATTTGAAGGAGAAAAATTGCCATGTTCTCCTTTGTGAAGTCAGAAGGGATGTTTTAAGAATCCTTAAAAACGCCGGCGTTCTGTCACGAATGAACCGAAAAAATATATTTCCTCATACGATGAGTAATCCAACTTTATCTACTGCAAAGGCAATTAGACGAGCAAAACATCTTACCTCTGGTGAAGAAGCAAAAGTAACTATTTACGCAGAACAAGTTGCCAAAAAATAACCAAAGGTTTCCATCTCAATCCACTTTTTCTTTTGGCTTTCATAGAAGCCAAGTTTTCAAGAAAATAATCATGAGTAAAATTTTAAATCGATTCTTTTTCCATTTCTAATAAATGAAGCTCTTCTTTCATAATTCGATCTGTTCTGAAAGTTGCAAATTTTAAATGATAACAATGTGGAAGTTCAGTATTTATCATTTTTAAAAATCAATTTCATAAAAATTAGAAGTATTACAAAAACTGATTTCAGCTAACTCCTGCTTCGAGATATTTAAATAAGAAGAGACTGACTCACAAATAAAAGAAAGATAACTAGGCTCGTTCTCTTTTCCTCGCTTGGGTTCTGGTGCTAAATATGGACTATCGGTTTCTAGAATAATTTTATCCATACCCTGATGCTTAAGCGCTTCTCTTAAAAATTCATTTTTCTTAAAAGTAATTATTCCTGTAAAAGACGCCCTCCCCCCCCTATCATTCAATTTCTTTATTTCTTCCATTCCTTCCGAAAAACAGTGAAATAAAACTTTTTCCCAAGTAATCCCAGATTTTTCTATAATTTCCAAACAATCTGAGAAAGCATTTCTTGAGTGAATAACTACGGGTAATTTATATTTAACAGCCAGTTGTAATTGATTAGCAAAAGCTATTTTTTGCAGCTCCACTATGTTTTTGATTTCGCCTGCCTCTTTGGGGAGATGAAAGTAATCCAGACCAATTTCTCCAAGGGCAATCGGGGAATTGGGGGATTTTAAAAAAATTTCAAGTTTTTCAATTTCTTCGTCAAATCTTTCATTCACATAACAAGGGTGTAAACCAACCGAATGAAAAATTTCTCCTTTATATTTTACCGATAAATCTTCATACAATTTCCAATCTTTCGAAGATGTACCTATCGCAGCCATCCGAGAAACTCCATTTTCTCTGGCACGAGAAAGAATTTCTTCAAGAATGCCCTTGTTAAAAAAACCTTTAAGGTGACAATGACTATCAAACCAATTCATCTACTCGACGGGAAACAAAAAATTTGTCATAATGAACCTTATAAATTTTTTCTACCCGGTTACGACAAAATATCTACTTCATTAAACTAACATATGGAAAACATAATTATTCTAGGAACGGGCTGTGCGGGTTTTACTGCAGGAATATACACAGCACGTGCAAACTTAAATCCCTTAATCCTCGAAGGTAGACAGCCTGGGGGTCAACTTACCACGACTTCGGAGGTGGAAAATTTTCCCGGTTTCCCGGAGGGGGTTGATGGATACTCCCTCATGGATCAATTGCGCAAACAAGCGACAAGATTTGGTGCAAAAGTTGAAAATGCCTTTATTGATAAAGTTGACTTTAGCGGTGAAACAAAACTCCTTTTTTCCGGAGATAAAAAATTTGAAGCTAAAGCAGTTATTATTGCTACTGGTGCCGCACCAAGGCTCTTGGATGTACCCGGTGAAAAAGAAATGTACGGGGGGAAAGGAGTGACGACTTGCGCAACCTGCGATGGTGCCTTTTACAGGGGAATGGAAGTTATTGTTGTGGGAGGTGGAGACTCTGCCTGCGAAGAAGCACTGTTTCTTACTAGATTTTGCTCAAAAGTTACCTTAGTACACAGAAGGGATCAATTACGAGCATCTCAAATTATGGCAGAAAGAACACAAGCACATGAGAAAATTAATATCGTTTGGAATTCAGCAATCAAAGAAATTCTCCCAGATGAGGAGGGTAAAACAAGAGCTGTAACTCTTGAAAACCTTAACTCAGGTGAATGTTCAGAAACTCCAGCAAAAGGAGTTTTTATTGCTATCGGACATCTTCCCAATACGCAGCCCTTTGTAGATATCTTGCCACTTGATTCAAACGGATACTTAGTGCCCGAAAACGGAAGCCAGGTGCACACTTCGATTCCCGGGATTTATGTTGCCGGAGATTGTGCTGACCATGTTTACAGGCAAGCCATTACTGCTGCCGGTATGGGATGCCAGGCTGCTATTGAGGCTGAAAGATGGCTGGCCGAAAATAAATAGACCGACAAAATGGACGAAAATAGTCCAGAGCAAAATATTGCCACTCATTTAAGCAGGGCATCCAAAAATTCCCCTGACCAGCTCGCCATTATCTCAGCTAAAAAAGGTGCTTTTGACCCTCGATCATTTAAAGAACTACATCAAGATGTAAAGGATTGTGCCGCCTACCTTCAATTTCATGGTATTTCCAAAGGTGATCATGTTCTTCTTGGGGTAAAACCAGGATTTCAATTAATTCTTATTTCTTTTTCGCTTTTTTTTCTAGGGGCAATTCCAATAATTATTGATCCTGGTATGGGGCTAAAAGCATTTCTTAAATGCATAAAAAATACCCAACCATCGGCATTAATTGGGGTTTCACTAATGCACCTGATCGGTAAATTTTTTCCTAAATCCTTTAAATCGATTGAAAAAAAAATCTTAATACGTTCCGAACGATTTCTAGATGAAATAAAACCAAAAACGGGTCGTTTGATTCCAAGTCTTGTCACCACAATTGAGGAAGATCTTGCTGCTATCGTATTTACTTCTGGATCAACAGGAACACCTAAGGGAGTATCTTACACTCACCGGGTATTTAATTCCCAAATTCATCATCTGAAAAAAAATTTCGGAATTCAACCAGGAGAAAAGGACTTAGCTACGCTGCCTATTTTTGCACTCTTTAACCCCGCTTTGGGGGTTACTTCGGTAATACCCAACATGAACCCAAGAAAGCCCAGTTTGGCGGATGGGAAAAATTTAGTTCAAACCATTCTAGAATATAACATTACCACCGCATTTGCATCTCCGGTAATCGGGAAAAAAATTTATGAGTCCTGCAAACCTGAAAATTTAACTCTTCCGAAAGTTAAAAGATTTTTTCTCGCAGGCGCCCCCAGTCATCCAACACTAGTAAAAAACCTTTCCAATATAATTTCAAAGGGAACCGTTATTTTACCCTATGGAGCAACAGAAGCCCTTCCTATTTCAGCAACTGATCATCACGAGGTCAAAATACTGGCAAAAGATATAGCTCAGGGAAATGGTTCCTGTCTTGGTAAGCCATTATCCGGAAATGTGGTTCGCATCATGCCAATAACTCATTCTCCATTTGAGTTTGGATCGAATTGCCCTAAAGGTCTGGAACAAGGTGAGGTCGGAGAGATTTGTATTTCGGGTTCCATTGTAAGTAAAGAATATTTCAAAATGCCCGGAGCCACGGTTGACTCCAAATTTCATGATGGAAAATTTAACTTTCATCGAATGGGTGACTTAGGTTATTTTGATTCTCAAGGCTTCCTTCGGTTTCTTGGAAGGAAAGTTGAACGCATTTTAACCCAATATGGACCCCTTGAGACCGAGCGTTGTGAACCTATCATTAACGGTATCAAAGAAGTTTCAAGATCTGCTCTTATTGGAATAGGATTAGGACAAATAAAAGAACCATGTATAGTGGTTGAGCTAGTTAAAAACACAAAAAAGTCAGAATATAAATCTATCAAAAAAGAAATTTTTTCTTCTCTGAAGAATCGATTTCCCGAACATTCATTTCCATATATTATATTTGAAAAATCTTTACCGGTTGACTCCAGGCACAACGCAAAAATTCATAGATTATCTCTTTCTAAAAAATGGTCCAAAAAAGTGCTTAAGAAACCTTCCAAATATCTCCACTCATGAAAATTCTTGTTAGTGGTGGAACAGGGTTTGTTGGAACGGCGGTAACAGATGCTTTATTAGCACTTGGACATGAAGTTCACACAATTGGAAGAAGCACTCCATCTTTTAGCAATAAAGCAAAGAATAGATACCATCATACATTCGACTTAACCAAAGATGACCTGCCTGAATCTCTTATGTCGGGAACAGAAATCTTTTTTCACATTGCCGCTAAAGCAGGAGTTTGGGGATCTTACTCAGAATTTTTTAATGCTAATGTGACTGCAACCCGAAAAATTTTAACCGCATGTCAGTCTTTCCGAGTCCCCAAATTAATATATACAAGCACACCAAGTGTGGTTTTTTCTGAAAAGCCTATTAGGAATGGAACGGAAACTCTACCTTACTGTAAAAATGAGTTTTCACCCTATGCACAGACAAAATCCATAGCAGAAAGGGAAGTTCTGAAAGCTCATGTGCCTGGTAAAATGCAAACCATTGCCCTTCGACCACATTTAGTTTGGGGAAAAGGCGACCCTCATTTACTGCCCCGAGTTATACAACGCCACAGAGCAGGGAAATTGAAAATTATTGGAGATGGTACTAATCAAGTCGATCTAACCCATATCGATAATGTAGCCCACGCCCATATTTGTGCAATGAAGGCAATGCTCAAGAATGAAAATTTAGGGGGCAACCCATATTTTATTAGCCAAGGCGAACCCGTTTATTTATGGGATTGGTTAAACCAGCTTTTTCCACGACTCGATCTGCCTCCTCTTTCACGAAGTCTTAATTTTAAAACTGCTTTTCTTATAGGCTCAGGTTTGGAAAGTCTATGGAGTTTATTTAAGATAAAAAAAGAACCCCCCATGACACGATTTGTTGCCTGTCAACTTGCGCATGATCATTGGTTTTCAATAAAATCTGCCGAAGCAGATCTCTCCTATAAGCCAGTTATAAAAATGAACCAGGCGATGGAAGAAACCTTGCCCTGGTTGCAATCTCTTTAAATGATTTCTTTACGATTATATTCTGCCAAGATGCAGCCTACGCTAACATGAAGGTTTAATGAATCTGCATCTCCCTTCATTGGAATCGCAACTAAATCATCCACTACATCCAACCAATAATGGCCAAGTCCATCTTTCTCGCTTCCAAATAAAAATGCGGTCCTAAACTTATATTCAAAATCCCAATATGATTTGGAAGCGGACCCACTTGCACCAATTATTGAAAATCTGTTTTCTTTTAAAAAGGACAAAATCTCATTCTTCGTTCCTAACGCAACATTAATTCTTCCCATTAAACCTCTGGATGAACGAACCACATTGGGATTAAAATAATCAACGGAAGAATCTGCTAACATCAAGGTGTTGACACCAAATGCTTCAGCTGTTCGAACAATTGCACCAAGATTTCCAGGCTTTTCAACTTCATCTAGAACAATACAGGTTTGAGGTTTCATTTTGATAATATTTTCCATGGATAGTACCCACGAATTTACTTTTGCCAAAAATCCATCTGAATTTCTACGATAAGAAGCTTTTATAAAAGGATCCTTGGACAATTCAATTAAGTCCAAATCCAATTGTTCAAAAAAAACCAATTCCTTTTCTAATCCAGCTTTTTCTACCAGTTCACGACAAAAATATAGTTCTTCTATTTTTCGGCCTGAATCAAAAATGCACTTTATATCAGAATATCCTTCGACCACAAAATGCTGTCTATCCTTTCTTCGTTTTGAAGATTCTCGCAATTTGACCAATTCTTTGACCTTAGAATTACTCATGCTTAAAATTGTTTCGGTCATAATTTATAAAAAAAGGGTTTTGCATGATGAGGGCGAGCTCGTTACGAAACAAATGCAATGAATTTGACACCAAAAGGCTTTAATGCCGATCCATATGAATACCATCAGGAATTAATTCTTGAAATTGAAAATATAACCAACCTTGGTTATGGAATTGCCCGCGATAATGACTGGGTAATTCAAGTTGCCTTTGTGCTTCCTGGGGAAAAAGTTCGTGTCCAAATTTTCAGGAACCATAAAAATTATTCCGAAGCGGATTGCATCGAGGTTCTTTCTGCCTCTCCTGATCGTGTAGAACCAGAATGTTCCCTTTTTGGAATTTGTGGTGGGTGCCAATATCAATCGGTTAAATATTCGACTCAAGTTGAATGGAAAAGAAAACAAGTTTATGACAGCTTTTCAAGAATTGGCGGTTTAGATGTAAGCGTAAAAGCAGTTATTTCCTCACCCAAAAAATACGGTTATAGATCCAAACTTACCCCTCATTATGAAAAAACAAGATCAGATAATCCCAGAAAGATTGGCTTTCTTCGCTACGGCTCTCGCAAAGTAATAATCGATGTACCTCAGTGCCCCATAGCCACAGAAAATATTAATCATGCCCTCCCATCTGCTCGGGTGGAATTGCAAAATACCCAAAACAAAAAGAAAGGAGGAACTTTGTTACTTCGGGACACTATTGAGGGAGTAATTACAAACCCAAAAGAAGTTGTATCGGAAAGAGTCGGGGATCTTATCTTTCAATTTAAAGCAGGAGAATTTTTTCAAAATAATCCCTTCATTCTACCCAAACTTGTTGATTATGTTATTCAACAAGCCAAGCTAGATGATGCGGATTTACTTGTGGACGCTTATTGCGGAGGTGGACTCTTTAGTTTATCAGCCGCCAAATATTTCAAGAGAGTTTTAGGTATTGAAATTAGCCGGGAAGGGTTTGAGTGGGCTCGGGCAAATGCTTCCATTAACAGAATTGAAAATGCAGAGTTTTTTCTCGGTAATGCATCTTCCATTTTTTCAGAATTGGAGAATAATAATGAAAATTGCTCGCTTGTCATTGACCCGCCTCGTAGGGGGTGTGATGAAGACTTCTTACAACAGGCTATTGCATTTCAACCCAATAAAATAATTTATGTTTCCTGTGATCCGGTAACACAGGCACGGGATGCTAAAATATTGGTTGAAGGTGGGTATAAAATTATTGAAGTCCAACCTTTCGATCTATTTCCACAAACAAGACATGTGGAAAATATAGTAACTTTTTTACGCTAAAAAGATTTTCTTTTTTCCAGCCATGATAAGGAATTAAATTTTTCCACATAAGATGCACGAATCGCCTCCAAATTTTTAGGCCATTCAACAACTTTGGTTTTTTCTGAAATTAAATTCTGTAATTGGTCCAAAAAAGATCCAAGAAAAGACTTCATATCCAAATTAGGAAATCGTGATAAGGACAATGTGCCCTGAATAAGAATTCCTTTTCTTGTTCTTTTCATAGCTGCTCCTGCAAGCTTGGATGAACCATCTTCTGACATTAAATCCCTACCGACTGGTTCCAAAAAACAATTGCCCGGAATGCCCTTTGCCTGACTTCCTTTCGAAGGGCATGGCATAAGAGAAGTGGCGTATCCTTGATTATTTAAAGCTTCTCCAATTAAAAAATGCACTTTTTCATACAAATCCAATGCGGGTATAGAAAAAGATGAATGTCCCTTAGGAAGAATTAACATATATGTCCAATCGCATCCATGTTTTACAATCCCACCCCCGGTTGGTCTACGGGTGAGTTTCATGGAGTTAATAATTTTTTGGTTTTTTACCCAGTTCCAGTTCTGCCCATATCCAAAAGTTATTTCCTCCTTTTTCCAGCCATAATGCCTAAAGATAGGATCACATGAATTGGATTCTTCAAATAGCCAAAGATCAGTAGCCATGTTTTCGGGCCCGCATTCATTACGATAAGGATAAAACAAAAGTGGCATTAATAGTAATCCTTAAAAACGGGCAATATAACAAGAGGGCTCATCGGCAAACTGCTGATACCAAGCATATAATTGATTGGGAACCCGAAGTTCTTGTAGCTGCTCTTCTATAGATAATGGTTGAGTGCGAACTTTGGATACTAACGGTTCCAAAATAAATGATAAACGGGAAGGACGATTACCTAGATTGAGTTGCTTGTCCTTCATTTTTCCCTGAATAATTTGGTCTGGATTAATTCCAAATCTCTTTAAAATAAGGAGGCCCAAATCAAATCTAGAAATTTCTTCGCTTCCTGCCCAATGAAAAAGGCCGTTCAAATTGGGTCTTTCCAAAAGTTCAACCATAACATCGGCAAGATTTTCAACTGAACAGGGCTGTCGTATCTCATCATCGAAAAGAGTCAATTTCGATCCACGGGCAAGGGATTGAAGAATTTTTTCATGGGGGCTTCTCTTACCCATGGGACTATTACCATTTAAAAGGGTCACTCTTAAAACTATTAAGTTTTCATCTGTAACAGACAGGACTTTTTTTTCTGCATCCAATTTTTGGATGCCATAAACACTCAAAGGATTAGGCATGTCGGTTGACCGATATGGCGACCTACTTCCATCAAAAACCATATCTGTGGAAACCTGAATAAATCTCGCTCCTATGTGCGAGGCAATCGAGGCTAACCTGTAAGCCCCCTCTACATTAATTTCTTGTGCATGTAGGGGCGACTTATTTACCTCGTCCGGGGACGAAATTGCGGCACAATTTATTACTGCATCTGGCCATTGATCAAATAGCTCTCTCGTTATTTGATCATCATCGGAAAAGGGTAGATGCTTACTCTTTACATTTCCGGAAATAGAAACCATCGATTTATTTGAGTATGCACAAATTGTAAACCCACGGCGAACCAGGGACTCACAAACAGCAAACCCCAACATTCCGGACGCTCCAAAAACTGCAACTTTCACACAATCTAGATATACGAAACTTTTATTTTAAACAACCACTGCTTTAATTCCTTTTTCTTGAATTACCATAATTGTTAGAATAGTATATTCTTTTTATATGAAATTATCCCAACTTGCGAATCCTCGCATTCTGGATCAACCAGTTTACCAACCAGGCAAACCAATCGAGCAAGTTGCTCTTGAATATAAACTTGATCCTAAAAAGGTTTGTAAACTTGCATCAAACGAAAACCCCTGGGGTGCATCCCCGCTTGCGATTGCAGCCGGCAAAACCGCGTTAGACCATGTACATCTATACCCAGAAGGAAGTGGAGAAAAATTACGTAAAGCCATTGGTGACAAACTTCAAATGGATGCAGCTCAAATTATCTTAGGAAATGGATCAAATGAAATCATTGAATTACTCGGTCACATTTTTCTCGAAGATGGGGATGAAGTAATCGTAGGTGAACATGCATTTGTGGTTTATAAATTAATGGCAATGCTTATGGGAGCTACTCCAGTTATTGTTCCTATGCCCAACTTGGTTCATGATCTCGATGAAATGCGGAAAGCAGTTACCGATAAAACGAAGTTGATATTTTTACCTAGTCCAAATAATCCGACTGGTACTTCAAACTCATCGGACGAAATAATTCGATTTGTAGAATCACTTCCCGACCATGTTGTTTTTTGCATGGATGAAGCTTATGCGGAATATGTGGAAAAGCCCGCCGATCTTCGCCCTCTGATGAGATTAGGTAAGAAAATCGTGGCTATGCGAACATTTTCCAAAATTCATGGTCTTGCCGGACTACGAATTGGGTATGCCTATGGAGATAAAGACATGATCGAGCTTTTACAAAAAGCACGACAACCCTTTAATGCAAATTCGATCGCTCAAACCTGTGCAATTGCTGCCCTCAATGATAATAGTTGGGTAGAACAATGTAGAAAGAGAAACCTCGCCGGACTTAAACAAATGTCCGCAGGTTTAAAAATTTTAAATTTAGAATATGTACCCAGTCAGGCAAATTTTTTATTGGTTAAGGTTGGCGATGGACAGACAATCTTTGAGTCTCTACAAGAGCTAGGAATTATTACCCGCCCCATGCCTGAAAGTTTAAATGAATATGTGCGAATTTCGATTGGCACCGAAGAAGAAAATACAAAAGCCTTACATGCTTTAACGCGAATAATCGCACCGGCTCGGGCATCATAATGAGCGAATTTCTTTTTCTTTTCGACAATCGTTTATTTCTTCTCTTGTCATGGCTCCTTCTTAGTATTTGGGGGCTTTATGTTAATACCTTCCGTGCACTGATTGATCGTGTGCGTGCCGGTGTTTCATCCCTGCCTGATAATAAAATTGATGACAAACTATTACATTCTCTTTTAGCCGCACCAAATCATGAAAGACCCTTTCATATAGAAGCCGCCCTACTCTCTTCTCTTCAGATAATTTTGGGTACGATCACATTTTACACTTTTTTTAGACAAGATATTGATTCTTTTTCTGCTCGTCTAATTTTTTATTTTTTAGGTTCTGTTGGGATTGCTTTTCTTTGGGAAAGAACATGGACAGGGATCGCATCTCATTCCATTGCTGCCAGTTCTTTTCTTTCCTTGCATTTAAAAATTGGAAAGCCCTTCATGATTCTCATTCAAATTCTCAGTTTTCCCCTTAGCCTTATCTTGAATCAAATAGAAAAACTGATAAGAAAATTGGCGGACCCCAAGATCGAGGTGGCTGATGAAAAAAATGAATTAGCCGATCATATTCGTACCCTTAGCAGGGAAAGCTCCACTCTTGATCCTGAAGTTTTTGAAATTGTTGGAAATACACTTGAAATGGGTCATTTACATGTTCGAGATGTTCTTGTTCCAAGAAATCAAGTGCAGGTTTTGGATTGCCAAGACTCGATTGAGAAAAACCTTCAAATTGTCCGCACTTGTGGACATACAAGATTACCCATATGCGAAGGTGATTTAGACCACTGCATTGGTATCATTCATGTTAAATATGCTTTTCGTCTTCTTATCGAAGGAAAAAAAATTGATCTTAGAAAATTAAGTAAGGCACCCGCTTTAATCTCTACTGATGACCCATTACCCGTTGCATTAAAAAAAATGATGCGATGGAAAATTCACATGGCTTTGGTCCGAGATGAATTTGGTGGCATCGACGGAGTTATCACACTGGAAGATATTCTCGAAGAAGTAGTCGGTGAAATTCAAGATGAATTCGATACCGAAGAAAATACAGTTCAAAAATCTGGTGTTGGAAAATGGAAGGTTTCGGGATTAAGCCCAGTTCATGAATTGCCAGAAGAGTTGGGAGTGGAAGAACAGGAGGAATTAACCAGTTTTGGCGGACTCATTACCAAAGAACTTGGACGAATTCCTGAAGTGGGAGAAATTTTAAAATTAAAAAATTTACAAATTACGATTTTAGAGGCTGACGAAACCCGGGTTCAGTTAACGGAAGTGAAACTTCTGTCATCCCCAAATGAACCTGCTTCTTAATTTAATCTCTGGGAAAAAGAATTATTTTTTCTCCCAAAGTCTTACCCTCAAGCCTAAAATCCCATTCCAATGCATTTTCCCAATTATCACAGACGGGTAACCCGAATAATTGGTTCACTTTTTTATGCACATCAGGCATGACAGGTGCAATCATCTGAATCGCCAAACGAAGAGATTCAACCATAACACCCAGACAAGTTTTTAATTTCTGCCTGTCCTCAATTGAATCCGATTTTGCGAGTTTCCAAGGTGTTCTTTCATCCGCATATTTATTAATGGATCGAATAAAAATGAAAATTTTCTCCAACCCTTGATTAAATTGAAATGAGTTGAAATGTTCCAATGCCTTTTCTTTGGCAACTTCGAAATTTGCTTTCATTTTTTGCTCAAACTCTTCATTCAGTTCTACTTTCGGAACGATCCCTTTCTCGTAAGTGGCGGTCATATGAAATAAGCGACTTACTAAATTCCCCAAATCATTTCCCAAATCAGTTTTATATCGGGATTCAAAACGATCCAGTGAAAATTCAGCATCTTGACCAACCGTCATTTCCCTCATCACAAAATATCGAAATGCATCAACTCCACGTTTTTCAACCAAGCTTAATGGATCCACAACTTCACCCGTACTCTTGGACATTTTTTCACCCGAACTCATCCACCATCCATGGGCAAGGATTTGCTTCGGGAGTGGTAAATTCGAAGCCTTCAACATAATAGGCCAATAAACCGCATGGGGTGGTGCCAAGATATCCTTTCCAATAACATGCAGATCGGCAGGCCATAAATCTTGAAAATCTGCATTTCCATATCCTGCCGCAGTAACATAATTTACTAGGGCATCAAACCAAACATAAGTGACATAATCTTTATCGAACGGTAACGGGATTCCCCACGCTAATCTTTCTTTGGGTCTAGAAATACAAAGATCATTTAAGGGTTCCCTTAAAAATTCGACCACCTGCTTTTTTCTAAAACTTGGCACAATAAAATCCTCTGATTCTTCCAGAAATTTTATTAACCAATCCTGATATTTGCTAAGCTTGAAGAAATAATTACTTTCGGTAATTTCGGTTACTTCACCATAAATTTCAGGCCACTTGCCTTTAACTTTGTCTTTTTCCTGAAGGAATTGTTCGGCACGGGTTGAATAAAATCCCTTATATTCAGCTTGGTAAATTTCTCCTCTATCAAACAGATCCTGCAGCAGGGAGGACACTACATTTTTATGACGGGACTCTGTTGTGCGAATATAATCATCATTCGAAATATTTAAGGTAACGAGCAAATTTTTGAATTCCTGAGCAATTCTATCACATCTTTCTTCGGGAAGTATTCCTTCCTTGTCCGCACCTTGTTGAACTTTTTGCCCATGTTCATCAAGACCGGTCACAAAATGAGTAGTTATCCCATTTAGTCTTTTAGTTCTAATGATTACATCAGCCAAAATTTTTTCATACGCATGGCCTAAATGGGGGGATCCATTAGCGTAATCGATGGCAGTTGTTAAATAATAGGCTTTGTTCATATATAGAATGATTTATTAAACGATAAACAAATAAGGACAAACCCTTTTGTACAAAGATGCTTTACTTGGTTGACTTAAATCTAAGTAAATCATGTAATTGATATTTTAATTGAGTTGCACTCCCTTCTTAAATGAATGGCAAGCTTTAATTCAGTTTAATAATCCCATCCGATTTATCGGTTTTCCATAGGCAAGAATTGCCAAAATTTTATCTTTTTGATGAGTGAACATGAACAAACTGGTCAGAATCTTCTAGAAGTTGAAGGTATTCTTGATCTAAACGAAAATAAGACTGGAGTTCTTCTTGACCCCCAAAGGGGAGGAAAAACAACTCCCAACGATGCTTTTGTGCCTAAAGAGCTAATTCGAAGATTTAAACTCAAAAAAGGTTCGGTTATTACAGCGGATGCAATTCCTGATAAAAGCAGGCCAAATCCAAAAGTTCGTTTTATTCATAAAGTGGATGGGATGGAATTAAAGGAACGCAAGCAACAATTTCGATTTGATCAACTTACAACAATTCAGCCTAAAGATAAACTTAATTTGGAGAGCAAGGACGGCCGAATGACAACCCGAGTGATTGATCTATTCTGCCCTATAGGAAAAGGTCAACGAAGTCTAATTGTTGCACCGCCACGTGCCGGAAAAACCACTATTCTTCACGATATTGCAAAAGGAATTAAAGAAAACCATCCGGAATGCCATTTGATGGTTTTGCTCATTGATGAAAGGCCAGAAGAGGTCACCGACTTTAAACGATCTGTCCCAGCGGAAATTTACGCATCTTCCAATGACGAAGAAGTAAAAAGCCATCTACGAATTGCAGAACTCGCAATCGAGCGAGCTAAAAGATTAGTCGAAAGTAAAAAAGATGTTGTTTTACTACTAGACTCCATAACCCGTCTCTCCCGAGCTTACAATGCTGCATCTGGTAAAAGTGGACGGACGATGACGGGTGGTCTTGATGTTCGAGCATTGGAAAAACCGAGGCAAATTTTTTCCTCTGCCCGAAATTCGGAGGAAGCAGGCTCACTGACAATTGTTGCCACTGCCCTCGTTGAAACAGGTTCAAAGATGGACGAACTTATTTTTCAGGAATTCAAAGGGACTGGAAATTGCGAAATTATACTTGATCGAAAAGTAGCTGAACTTCGCCTTTGGCCAGCAATAAATCTTGCATCTTCAGGAACGCGCAAAGAAGAAGATCTAGTTGATCCAAAGATATTGGAAAAAACTTCCTTCCTCCGACGAGCTATGTCTCCAATGAAAATAATTGATGCAGCTGAAACTTTATTAGATCGAATGGTAACCACAAAATCGAACAAAGAGTTTCTAGACCTAATACAAACCCCTTAACTCGTTGACAAAAGTAAGTATTATCGACACTTTCGTCTCTTTCATAATTTTCTTTTTCGAGCCCCCTTATGCACAATTTTTCTGATCAATGCTTGGATTTAGCCCGTTCTCTTTTGGGCAATAACCTTCGGCACATCAACGAAGACGGAACGGTTACTCCCGCATCCGGTGAAGATGCTCGAGCCGACGAGCCCGGCCATGCCGCACTTGCGATTGGAGAATTCTTTCGAGCAACCGGAGAAGTAGAGCTCGAAAATTTTGATCTTCATGACCTTGCTGCTCGTTGCATCACCCAGCAGGCTTTTAATGAAGAAGCCAACGATAATGGTATGGCTTACGCCTCACTGGGTCTTTTGTCTTTTGGCGCATCCAAAGAAAGAAATGCGGTTTGGGAACGATTGCTTGACCCTACTCGTGAACAACTTGATCAATGCCTGCTTGCCCGCTCTGATCATGAAGACCACTACCAAGCTTTTAATGTAGCCAAGTCCGTTGCCAGATTTAGTTTTGGTTTAACGAAGAAAGATGATACCGGAAAAGTTATTGATCGTTTTGTGGATAGAATTGAAGCGAGCAGTTCCACCGGATTCTTTGATGATGACTCTAAAAATAAAGGTGGCGTCTATGATGTGTATGGCCTTCTATCTTTTATCTTTATTCGACAGGCACTTCAATTGCACGCCAATGTTCACCTTAAAGACAGAAAGCTTCCTAAACTTAGGACTTTTGCAGAGAAATACCTTAAAATGCTACCAGACATGGTGAGACAGGATGGGTTGGGCTGGAATTATGGGCGTTCTGTTGGTGCATATGGGCAGATTCATTGCATAAGCATGATCCTTCAATCCATGCGTGATCATTGGATTAATTCAGAGAAAATGCCTTTATATTTGGATACCTTACGCAGGTTGTTTCAATATTTTTTCGTTACTTACTTAGACCAGGAAAAAGGTGACCTCGTTATCCGTGATTCTGAAAGAAACACAGTGCCCAATCACACAACCCGAATGGCAAACTTTGATGCGGCACGAAACCTTTGCCAATGGTCTCGTTTAGCCAAAGTCATTGGAGGCTCATTAGGAGTTCCGCCACCGAATCGGTCAAAAACAGCCGGACGTTTTGTAATTTTCGATAAGTCTCATAAGAAAGAACACGGTGCCTTTCTATTCAGAGATGAGAATAATGGCTTACAATACCAACTTCCCCTTATCGGCCCAGGCGCAAACGTAACCAGTGACAACTTGGCTTTTCCTCATTGCTCAGGAATTTTTGACTGGCCAGTTAATAAATACCTGCCCGTCATGATGCCAGAACTTACGTTTGGAGATGTTTCCATTATACCATCCTACTATGGAAAAAATTGTGTGACCGGTATCGGACTCAAAAAATCTTTCTATCTCAGGTTTGATCAACCAGACCTTATTAAGACAGACGGTTCTTTTGCTTACGGCTTGGGAAGTTGCCAAGTCCAATGGTCTTTCAGTGAAGGCCGTGTCCAATCCGAATTTTCTTTCAAAGTCAAAAATCAGGTAACCATGGATAAAATGAGGCTCGCCCTTGTAATTGGCTCACCTCACTCAACATACAGACTGGGCACCACATTAAGACAAGGCCCTGAAGGATTACGGGCTAATGTGGAAGTCGATGACTTTCAAGCTACATGGGGATCTTTTGAAACCCTTACAGAGGATAATGATTACCGGGGATATGCGGGTAATGTGCATTATGTTCAATATCTTGTTCGAGATCATCCATTAGTTATGAGACCTGGACAACAATACAAACTCGTTTTGTCCTACCAACCGGATATCGCATTTGCGGACGAATAAATCTTTCGCGTCTTTATAGCCTGTTATTCCATTTTTGTTAATTTAATCTATGCTATCTGCCCGCATCATACCATGCCTTGATGTTGATAATGGCAGGGTGGTAAAAGGAATAAAGTTTAAAGAAATTCGGGATGCTGGTGACCCAGTTCAAATAGCCAAAGCCTACGAAGAGCAGGGTGCCGACGAACTCGTGTTTCTTGATATTACCGCATCCAGCGATGAGCGGGGTATTATGAGAGATGTGGTTGAAGAAACGGCCGCAACCTGTTTTATGCCATTAACCGTAGGAGGAGGAATAAGAAATGTTTCTAACATTCGAGACATGCTCTTGTCGGGTGCTGATAAAGTAAGCCTCAATACGGCAGCGATCTTAAAACCTTCGATTATTGATGAGGCTTCCAAAACATTCGGAAAACAATGTATTGTCGTGGCAATTGACGCCAAGAAAAATACAGACTCAGAAGGTTGGAGTGTATATACGCATGGCGGAAGAAAAAAAACGAAATTGGACGCAGTAACATGGGCCAAAGAAGTAGTTCAGCGCGGTGCAGGAGAAATTCTTTTAACGAGTATGGACAGAGATGGTACCAAGATAGGATTTGACTTGGATTTAACTCGCACAATAAGCGAAGCAGTTGAAGTACCTGTAATTGCCTCAGGTGGGGTGGGCAAACCATCGCACTTGGCCGATGGTATACTTAAAGGTAAAGCAAGTGCGGTATTGGCCGCTAGCATATTTCATTTTGGAGAATGTACGATCTCCGAATCAAAATTGGCTATGAAAGAAGCAGGGGTCCCAGTTCGCCTGTAACCTTTATTTAATCTTTTCCTGCCAGGACAAAAACGCATCCGTTCCCAAGCTTGCGATATCTTCCTTACCCTTTTTGGTAACAACCTTACCCTCCGGGTCCAAAACCACAAGATAGGGAATGTATTCTACATCGAGAGATAAACTAATATTTCTCGCTGCTTCGGACTGATTTTTCATGGCAAGCCAAGGCATGTTATACTTTTTCATATAATTTGCCTGAGCTTTTTCACTTCCATCAGAACCAACAAGGACAACTTCAAATTTTTCGATATGTTGATCCCTAAATTTTACCAACTTGGGAGTAAATGAACGACAGGGTCCACACCAACTGGCAGAAAAATACAAACCAACAAATTTTCCTGCCAATTTATTTTTGGAAATTTCAATTTCATTAGCATCCAATAAATTTTCAGGCAAAGAAATTTTCCCACTCACACCAACCTTTACATTTTCTTGTTCCCCAGATTGAGAAAATAAATGAAAGCCATAACCAAGAACCCCAATAAAAGCTAAGGCTAATGTGAATCGAAAAGAATTTTTCATTGTGCTATAATATTAAAAAATAGGTACATCTCCAAGCCTTTAAGAATGGATTTTTAAAGGTTTTTTAACCTACTAAAACTTTAAAGTCTTCAATATATTTTCTTGCCAACCTTTCGACTTCGTATTCTTTCGACTTATTTATACATTCATTGGAATAAACCTCATTCTTTTCTACCGCTTGAATCGCTTCTTCTAATTTATTGGCTAGTAATTGAACGACATTGTTTGATCGATGGTCAAAAACATAGCCATTTTTCTGATCAATAACTAAATCCTGAAAACATTCGAGAGATGAAACGATAGGTACGCACCCACAACTCATTGCCTCTAAAACTGCCAATCCAAAAGTCTCACCCTTTTCAGCAAAGGATGGGTATACAAATAATTTTGCTCTTTCTAAACTTGCTTTTAATTCAGGAACTGAAAAAGTTGGTTCCAAAATTTCTACACTGGATCCACTATCTTCTGCTTGTTTCTCAATTTGGGACAGATATGATTCCCCCCCACCCCCTTGATCTAATCGCCATGGTCCACGAATACATAGTTTCCACCCCTTTCGATTATTAAGTGGTATATTCTTGAATGCTGTAATCAATTCTAGCACTCCTTTCTCAGGATGAATCCTTCCAAGAAATAAAAGTGTTGAAGACCTGTCGGAATAACTGGCACACTTTTCCACTCTCCAATTAACTGGGTAAGGTAGGACAGAAATTTCATTTGCCCTTTCGGGTATTTCTTTTCTGACCGCTTCCGAGATTGCTTTGGTGGGAACTTGAAACCTACTGGCCCTTTTATAGAATTTCAACTGACCTTTGGGATATCTTCCCACATGAACATATATCTTTCCAAATTTTTCTTTATTCAATAAAAGAGGTGCCCAGAATGCATGAGTTACCAAAATATCTGCGGATGGTAACACTCTTTTAACACGTAGAACGTAAAAGATTTCTAAAATTTTTAAAAGCAAAGGATTTTTTACACCATCAAATCCTTTCACTCTTATATGTTGAACTCTTCCCATTTTTTCGTTTTCAGGAAGACCATCACACATTCTTGAAATATGAGTAACCTTATGGCCGGCATCTGCAAAACTTTGACCCAATGCTTCCCATGCCTTCTCAATAGCACCTCCTCGCAAAGCTGGAACAGGTAAAAATGCGCCTTGTAAAATAGTTATCTTCATTTCAGGAATAATTAAACTTGCGCTCAATCTTCCTTGGGTAGAATAGAAATTATTTTTTCTACTGTTTGTGAAATATGTAATTTTTCACGAAAGCAGTTTAAAGTATTTTCTAAACAACCAACATGTAAATTAGATACCCATTGTTGAATCAAATGATCAATCCCATCCTGATCGTCGTCAGAAACAATACCAGCAGCTGAATCTAGAACCTCTCGCCAAAGGTTGACCTTCTTGGTAAGGAAAACCGGGGTTTCCACAGAAAGTGCCTCGGCAATAACCATTCCATAATTCTCTTGATGGGAAGGCAGAATCAGAGCATCTGCCATTCGTAATGCTCCCCATTTTAAATCACCCTTTAACATTCCCGACCAAACAATTTGATTACTATTCTTATGCGTTCGTTCTTTTAAATATTTTATATGCGGGTCCGTATTATCTAATGGTCCTGCTAAGAGAAGAATGTCATTTTTCTTGGATTGTTTCAAAAATGAGTTAATCAATAAATCCACCCCTTTTTTTGGATGAAATCGACCTAGATACAAAAGCACCTTTTTATTTTTGAAGTCAGGAAAAAGAGAATAAATAGCTTTCAGCTGAGTATCTTTTGAGGAGGGAGGTTCGCTCACACCCAAACCAGAAATCATTTCATTTGCCTTGTAAGGCTTAAATGTTTTCTGTGCCAACCGTCGCTCTTCTTCTGTGGTAAAACAAACCCTATATGCATCTTGTAAAATTTTACCCTGTTTCCAATACCAATAAATTTGTTTTTTAATATGCTTAAGAGGATAAGATCTTTTAAACCAAGGGTCTAGCATACCATGAGGAAAAACCATGTAAGGGGTTTTATATTTTCTTAAACATTTCCAAGCCCTTACTCCGGGCCATTGCCATAAACCATGAGCAATTACCATATCAGCACACTTGTAAGCCTCATTCCTATGCGAGGAAATAGAAGAGGAAATATTTTGATTTTTTAATTCTTCATTTAACCGTAATACCGCTTCTGCAACCCCTCCAGTTTTAGGATCCACGGACTGGATAAAGTGAACAATTTTTGTCACATTAGGTGAATAAGAAACAATTTTATTAAAACGATTTCCAAGAATTCGTCACATAGGAATAGTAAGCAGATTTTGACTTATCAAAATAAATCCATCCTTTTTCCGTTCCACTATATAAAGCCGGGTAATGGGTTGAACCTGTCCAAAGCCATCCTAGTTTTTCCGAATAAAACCAAAATTGTGTAGGTGAAACTCCAGCAATATAAATCCAGCCCAAGTCCTCATGAAAAACCCATGGAAAGTTAGAATCCATAAAATACCCAAACCAACTTTCACTTTTCCAATCAGGCGCGTCCTGAACTTCATCAGATTCTGACCAAATAATGTTAAACTTTGATGTATATCGTGAGTCAGAAAATAATTTATCAATAATAGTTTCGAATGACTGATCTTTTAATAATTGAATTAAATTTTGATCAATTGGAAATGCGTTTTCACCCCAAAGGATTGCCATCAATGCACCGATTTTAAAATAATTAGCACGGTAATCTTCAGTATATAAGATGTAGGGTAAGCCATTAATCTTTCGCTCAATTGTAAGTTCATAAATAAAATCAACTGCAATAATGCCTGAACTAAATCTATCGATTAAAGAGATCGGGGGAGCAAACGCATCCCTTCTTGGTGGTGAATCAACTTGAAGCAATGGATTAGTTGAAGTAAATGGAAGCTCCCAGTAATCAGGTTCAAACTGTGCCCAATAATTAAGCATGCTTGCAGCTCCTTGGTTCATTTGAAGAAAGCTAGGAGTGCTGGAATACTTATTTTTAAGACAAAGCTCGGTAAATGATCTTCGATTCTGTCCAAAATTATGAATACTTTTCATAGACTCAGCTCCTACCAAAAAAGGTACAGTACCAAATTTAGAAATATAATTTTGGCTCGATAGCAACGAATCGATGTAATCTCTCAGCCATAAATTCGATGAATTTGAATCAATTGGGACCCATAAACTAAGATCATTTTCAAGCTGAACATATGAGTCATGCCAATTTCCATTTACGATATGATATGCCGAATGAATATCGATCCTTTTATCAAAATCACCAATTTCAGTAAGATATCGAATCCATTCAATTAATGGTTTTGGATTTTGATCTACAATATCTTGAAACTTTTTAATGTGATTTCCGGTCAAATTGGAATCTGAAAATTCATCAAATAAATTGAGTGCGTTTGTTATCGGATCAAGCCAGGGTAAAGAATTAGAAACAGATACTACTAAGCTGTTTGATTTTAAAATACTATTATCCAAAAAAGAAGTGTTCATATCGCCAAAGGAAAATAATTCAATATTTCCATTTGGTTTAGAAAACTTTTCATAATCTAAGTCAAATGTGGCAAAATATTTGACTCCATTTAAATTACCATTTGAGTCGAAGCTTAGATTAGGTTGTGCGGTAAAAAAATGAATACCATTTGCAAAAAAATGTTGTTGTTGGGCAAGTAAGAGAGATTCCGAAGATCCACTCATCGAAACTTCTAATTCGACAGGCTGACCTTGGAAAGCCATACCGTTTTTATCCTTAAGTATGTTAGAAATAATTTTCAGGTTAGATTCGGGAAAAGGGGGAAATATAATGCCCTGCAATCTACCAAATCTATGTTCCATTCTAGATGAACCATTTAAACTAACTGCTTTAACGCTAACCACCCAATCAAACAAATAAGTGCTATTGTCTTCAGCATATGATGATGGGCTAAAATTGACAAAATATGGTGGTGCTTTATCAGTTTTTATTTTTTTTCCGTTAAGAAAAAACACTACTTCCTTTAGGTTAGAAAGTTTACCATTTGAATTTATCGATACAAAACGAGCACCTATTGAAGAACCACGAGTAATATTAGCATCTGAACTAAAAATATTATTAACGGAAGGGTTCAATATTAAGTTCATTCCCATTAGTTCTTTATCTCTCGATACAACCTCAACACTATACTGATTACTTTGAAATAAATTACCAAAATTATCTTGTACAACCACATGAAAAAGAGAATTTCCCTGCCTGATGTTAACCCATGGAATAATTATTTGTGAAGTATTTAACCCCGAGTTAGCTACAGCAACATTGTTAATCAATTGATTATCAACATACAAAGAAGCGGAATCAACATAACCCTTCTCAAGATGAACATTAACAATGATTGGCATTTCCTCGAATTGCGGAATTATGTAATTCGATTCTTTAAAAATATCTAATTGTATTTTAACGGTTGTCTTGGACTGAGGTAAAAAGCGTGACTTCATATCCCGCATAAAAATGTCCCGCCTTGTGTTATCGATTGCCGGTGAAGGCAATTGGTTTGAATTACCAAATACTATACCTCCCAACCCTCCGGCATCTGAGCTAAATAAAATGTACCTACCATCTCCAGTAATAGAAGGAAAGCGATGAGAAGACATATTCGCATTTTGTAGATAGTTTGTTGGAAAACCAAATTTACTCACGCTGATCCTTTCATTATTACCAAGGGAATGATTATAAAGATAAATATCATCCGTTAAAACATCAGGTTGGAATTGAAATACAGGTCTACCATTACCTGCCGTAGATGTATTCATTCCTGATGCTAATTCTGAAAATCCATGAATAGCAGGAGAAGGGGATATTTGTGCTGTTGCACGGGAAAAGCCACTTCCTTGAATCAGCATATTAGATTCCTGTTTTACGCCAAGTGCCGTAGGATTATTACTGGTAACTTTTCCAGACAATGCTTTTAAGGTAAAAGTTGTTCCACCCGACAAATTGTGATCTATTTGTGGACCTTCAAACAAATTCTGTGGATCAGTCCATTGACCTTTAATCATATCAATGAGCTTGTTTCGAATACTGGTTAAATTATTATCTGCTGTGCTTACTGTAAACGGCGGTGGAAATTGGTTATTAGAAAAGGATAAAACCAAAGGTGGTATTCCCCTAGCCTCGCGTAATTGATCAGTAATTTCCAATGTAGTGGAAACTAATTGGGATAAATTATTTAATGATATTGCAAAATGTTGTTCCAAATAAACCTCGCCATTTTGGCCGAAATGAATTCGATCGGTATTTATTTTAGAATCTGCCTGCCCATCCCCATCAGTATCCACTCCATCCCCATCAATTAGAATTACTGGGGTTTGCATGGACTGATGAAGGCTTTGAGGATAACCAATACCAGGATCAATCATTTCAACACGCTGAACAGATGCTCCTCCCGTTCGATTTCCTCCATTTCCCAAAACAGCAGGAAATAAGATTTGATCAACTTGAAAGCCGGTTCCCGTTCCGGGGTTTTGAATAGAAATTATGGTTTTACTCAAATCGTAACCTGAACCAGGATTAATAATAGTAATTGAACCTATACCACCATTCGAATCAACTTTATAGCTTGCAACTGCACCGCTGCCATTTCCTGACAGATCCTGAATTAAAAAATTACCTGCTGCCGGATAACCGCTTCCGGGGTTAGCGATAATGATTTTGCCTATTCCACCATGTAAGACCGCCTGAGCAATTGCAGGTCGAAAAGTTAAATTTGGGAAAACATCAACAGATGAAGATGATACATTTAAATCCAATAAGTTATTGGCCCGTGTCGAGTAAGCAATTAAAGTACCATCTGAATTTATGGTTGGCTCCCGGCTTCTTTCATTTCCCCCCGTTTCACCATTTTCCAGACCATTTAAACTTGGGCTTTGGCTAATTCTCGATGAACCTGAGTTGGTTTTGACTGCATTTACCTCAATTCGAAATATATCTCCAAGTGAATTAACTAACCGGGGAGTAGCAGAAACCAATCTTGTTGGAGGAGGTACAGTTGGATCGGGAATAACACTCAAATTTGGTTCCACATATCCTTGGCCAGGTGTATCAATAGTAAATCCGGTTATTTCCCCAAAAGTATTAACATTCAAAGAAACAGACGCTCCTGTTCCATTTACATCCGTGATTAAAGTCGTTGCTGTATTAGTATAACCTAAACCTGCATCCAAAATATCAATGTCAGAAATTCCGTTGCGGTTAACCATACCACGAGCTTTCGAATGGAAAGCTATAATATTCCCATCCAAACTAATAACGGGCTCATTCGTATCCCCCCCTGTAGGAAGTGCGCCTGTTTCTGAACGTCCTGCAAAATAAAAATTATTGGCCTCCCATAGTATGACATCGGAGTTATTATTTTTGTCCTCCTCTGTAGTTACCAAGTTAGTTGCCTGCGTAGTAAAAACTATACGGGTTCCATTTCCATCGATTGCGGCATCAAAACTATCTTCATTCCCTGAAGTAACCTGCTGAATGACTCCCAATGCCGTAGAGAGATTTTGATCAAAATAATAAATTTGACGACCCCCGACGGGATTTCCTGAATGGGTTAAATTTGTTGCTTCCGACTCGAAAACAACTCTGCTTCCTGTGGCATTGATACTAGGATAAAAACTACCCCTGTTTGCATTCCCCCCCGTGGATGAATTCGAAATTTTAGATAGCTTTGAAGATGTTGGATTATTTACTGCAACGCGATCAAGAAGAGAAACTTCATACATAAAAATATCGGAGTGGTTATTACCATCTCCTGGAACCAAGTTACTGGCAAGTGAATGGAAAACAATATAACGACCATCCGAACTGATCTTTGGTGCATAACTTGAACCATTCGGATTATTGCCATCGAATCCATTCGAAACCCGTACTGTTTGACCTGTATTTAAATTTTGAACAAAAATTTGCATTTGACCATTTTGAAAAGATTCAAAAGCTACAAAATTTCCACTCATATCTGCTGATGGTCTACCACTCCGATTAGCTTGATTTTCTGTAACTGAAGACAGGTTGACCAAGTTTTCCGAACGCAAACTTATCTCTGGGGTCTGCGAAGAAAAAAGAGGGTTCTGCGAACGATTTTCGGTGACCAAAAGATAAAAATCTCCCTCAAAATTATCCGGTAATGTTTGAACCCAATCAACGGTAATGGTTTCATTGGGAAATAAACCCTGTCCCAGAGCATTTGCTCCCCCTCCAACATCAATCTCCCGTAAAATAAAATCATCATTTGAAAATCTGTTGTCCTGAGAAAGTGCGACAGTTAAGGCAAAATTTTGATTGGTTATTAGACCCCTTCCAGAATTTCGGGCGACTAATTTAAGTTTGATTGGGTCTAAGCCTTGGTAAGTTCCTATCGCATCAAAAAATACCGTTGTGGCAATATCAGGGTCACCGGTTATAATGTTAATCGTATGGTTAAAGGAATTATTATTTTGATTCTCTTCAGGAATAATATCCGGGTTGGCAGGGTCTACTTGAAAAACAACCTGAATGGGTCCAGTGGCTGTAGCGGGAATTAAAAAATTGGGGATGGCAAAATTTAAATCAGCATTTGCACCGACAGGCCAAGGGGAATTAAGGGGGAAATTTGCCGGGTCAGGAAAAATGATTGATTCTGTGATATTTGATCCCACGATACTAGCCTCGATTCGAAAGAAGCTCTGTGCCTCTGTGGCTGTGATTCTGTTTGAGATAATCCCGCCCAAGGTAACATACGAGCCAGGCGTTGCGGTTGTAGGTGTGCCCACAGAAAGAACAGACAAATCTGGTATTCTCAAAGGAAAGGTTATATTTCCCTGTGGACTCCCTCCACCATTCACTTCTACCACTGCTCGCCACCTTGCAGACGCAGTCCATTTATTATCTTCCGACCAAGGCATCTGAAAAATTTGACTGTAATTTTCTACCCGACCTCCTGAAAAGCCGCCTGCAAAAACTTGGGTTGGATTGGTTGCAATCGGATTACCAGCCGGATCCTGGATTTCAATGTCTAGTTGAATAGGAGTACCTGCAGTAATATTAGAAGAGTTTGCATCGTGAACTATTCTTCCCGAAACCTGAAAACCACCACCCACAAATACTTCGGTGATTGGATTTATTTCCAGAGATAACTGTCCAAAGATCTTCCCGCCGATCACGGTTAAAAGAAGAAAAAATAAAATCCTGTAGGGTGGCATTTTAGGTAAGGGGCATTAGGGCGTTATCCATGAGTTTAACTGGTAGTCAAAATACAATCGATTATTCCCGTTAAAATGCCAGTAATTCCAGATTCCATTTGAGCGATAAAAATATGGATAAATTGTAGGTTTAGTCCACCACCAAATATTCAATCCGCTATCCCAAAACCAATAACCATCTGCATTATCAGGGCTAACATACAACCAGGTATGGGCAGGATGAAAAAGCCATGATGAACCTGGGGAATAAAATGTTTTCAACCAACTGGATTCTGACCATCCGACTTTTCCTGGAACTGGGGTAGACTCTAAACTTAATTTATTATCAATGGAAAGGGCGCCCGAGATATTTGTGCTCATTCCCTTT
>CAWVXY010000005.1:0-116960 GCA_963934295.1 uncultured Opitutia bacterium | reverse complement strand
TTTTTTAAGTATGAAGAATTGGGATTTCTTTATTGATACGGGGGGAACTTTTACAGATTGCCTAGGCAGGGAAGTGGGTGGAAAAGAAGTGAGGGAAAAAGTTCTGTCCCGTGGAAGTCTGACTGGTAAAGTAGAGGAACAATTATCAGATTATGAAATCAAATTGGGTGATGACTCCGATTGGCCAAATGATTTTCCTACTGGTTTCACCGTTCTGATTACCTCCATCGAAGATATTTCTTTGAAAGTTGAAAGTTGGAATGTTAAGTCTAAAACTCTCCGTTTTTCTGAAAGATTAAGAAAAGTTAAAATTACAGGTAAGACGATCGAACTATTCTCTGGTTGGGAAGCACCTATTTTGGGAATGCGTCTAATTCTGGCTCGCGTAGAACAAAAACAAAGTGATTGTCTGATACGAATGAGATTGGCAACCACCCGTTGCACAAATGCCTTGCTCGAGGATAAAGGGCAAAGACCTGTTCTTTTCCTAACTGCTGGATTTCCGGATTTAATGGAAATTGGGGATCAAAGAAGAATGCATCTTTTTGATCTTATCCCAAGAAAGAGAAAATCTTTTGCGGGTCCCTGCTTGGAGGTGGAGGAAAGAACTGACCGATCTGGCAAAGTGATCATAGCACCGAATCTTTCTATTCTTATTCCCAGAGCCTCAGAACTTATTAAAAGAGGGCATAAAGTTGCGGTTATTTCTTTTCTTAATTCATTTCTTAATGAAGAGAATGAAAAAATTGTTGCTCAAGCATTAAAAGAAATTGGATTTCAAACGGTTGTAACTTCTGCAGAAATTCATCCTTTTATGAATTGGTTGCTTCGGTCGGAATCTTCCGTTCTTGAAGGTTATCTTTATCCGATACTCGAGAGGTATCTTGAGGACATTATTTCAGGATTGGGAGAACTGGGAGAACTTTTAATCATGAATAGTTCGGGTGGTTTATTTAATCGAAAGCATTATCGGGCAATTGATAGTTTATTGAGCGGTCCAGCTGGTGGAGTTGTTGGTGCATGCGCAGTTGCCAAGCGTGCGGGTTTGAAGGAATTTATCAATTTAGACATGGGTGGGACGAGTACCGATGTATCTAGATTTTCCGGCTCATTTTCTTACCAGTCAATTCAGCATGTCGGCGAAGCAAAATTATCGGGAGTTTCTATGGAAATAGAAACAGTTGCAGCTGGGGGCGGTTCCATATGCAGGGTCGAAAATGGTCGATTAATGGTCGGTCCTGAAAGTGCCGGAGCTTATCCTGGGCCAGCTTGTTATGGTTTTGGCGGACCTCTTTGTCTAACCGATATTAATTTAATTCTTGGCCGACTGGATCGTAATCTTTTCTCTACCCCAGTATCAATCGAAGCAGCGAGGCAAAAACTTATGCAATGTGCTGAGCTATCAGGTTATTCAGAGGGAGAGCTGATGACCGGTTTTATCGCCATTGCAGATGAAACTATGGCTAGGGCAATTCGTAAAATCTCGGTTAAGCAAGGCTATGATCCCGCTAAACATGACCTTGTTTCTTTTGGAGGTGCAGGAGGACAGCATATTTGCGGGGTTGCTCAAAGGCTCGGTGTTCAGAGGATTTTATCTCCTAGTGATTCAGGATTACTGAGTGCTTATGGTTTGTCGATGTCCAGGATTGAAAGAGTCGTGGAACAACCTATTTATCGAGCTTTGAGTCGAGCGGAATTTGTTAAATTGGAGGATGAATTAATTCAAAAAGGTTTTAAGCTTTTATCGGGCTTTCATGGGCAGGCGGAAGTAAAAACTAAGACTGCATTCGTACGGATGAAAGGCCAGGAGTCAGGTCTGGAAATCGATTATCAAAAAGGAAATGAAATTCAGGAATTTTATGAAAATAAATTCGAGGATATTTTTGGATACCTTCCGATTAGAGAAAAAATTGAAATTTACGGACTCCGTATTCTTATTGCTTTTCCATACCCGGATGTTGGTAAGGAAGAATTTACTTCCTCTGAAAAAGAAGTGAAGTTGAATCGAGTTTCAGATCAACATACTATGAATCGTGATGAGCTTGAGGTTGGCCAGATGGTTACAGGCCCCTGTCTGGTCGTGGATGATTTTGGAGCTTTGTGGATAGAAAAAGGTTGGCGGGGGATCAAGGGTAATTGGGGAAGTTTACTGCTCGAAAAAATTTCCACTGTTTCTTATTTTGAAAATGAATTGATGGTAAAAAGAGAATTATTTACCAGTAGGTTTTTTTGTCTTGTTGAGGAAATGGGTGCTCAGTTAAAAAGAACTGCAATCTCTGTCAATGTACGCGATCGATTAGATTTTTCCTGTGCTCTTTTGGATCGTAATGGCTACCTCGTTGCCAATGCACCCCATATACCTGTCCATCTTGGTGCCCTTGGTCTGTGCGTAAGAGAATCAATAAAGCTTTTCGCCCGCTTAGAACGAGGAGACATTATTGTAACGAACCATCCTGCCTACGGTGGATCTCACCTTCCTGATATTACTGTCATTGCACCCCTATTCTCTAGCAGTGATGAAATTATTGGCTTTCTCGCAAACCGGGCTCATCATGCAGAGATTGGAGGGATTTCCCCAGGCTCTATGCCTGCGGGGTCGAGAAATTTAGTTGAAGAAGGAGTTGTCATATCCCCTCAATACCTTTTTCGGGCGGGTAGTTCCTGTATGAAGAAAATTACAGAGTTGCTACGAGATTCTCAATTTCCTACTCGTCAAATAAAAGATAACCTGGCCGACTTGTCCGCACAGGTTGCATCTTTAAGACAGGGTTTAAAAGAGATGAAGGTCATGGAGTCTGAATATTCCTCTGGTACTCTGAACGAACAAATGCATAACCTGCGAAACGATTCTGCACATAGTTGTGAGAAGTTTTTAAGTGAATGGGGAAATGGCTCTCTATCTTCGACCCAATTTCTTGATGACGGAGATCAACTAAAACTCGTTATACAAATTAAGGACGGGAAGGCCTTGTTTGATTTTTCTGGAACTTCATCTTTTCGAAAAGACAATTTGAATGCGACTGTGGCAATAACTCAAAGTGCAGTTTGTTATTGTTTGCGTGTTTTAATTAATAAAGAAATTCCTCTTAATGAAGGTCTGTTAAAGCCCATTTCTTTTGTTATTCCTGAAGGCTCACTATTAGCCCCATCATTTTCCAAAACTCCCGAAAAGTGTCCGGGGGTGGCGGGAGGGAATGTTGAAGTCAGTCAAAAATTGGTTGCTTTAATTCTTGGTGCCTTTGAGCGGGTTGCCTGCTCGCAGGGGACGATGAATAATATTACATTTGGGAATCAATCCTTTAGTCATTATGAAACTATTGGTGGTGGATCGGGTGCAATTATTGGACAGAAGGGAACCTCAGCTGTTCAGGTTCATATGACGAACACAGCAATTACAGATCCCGAAATTCTTGAATCCCGTTTTCCCGTTCGGTTGATCGGTTTTAAAATCAGGAAGTTTTCGGGAGGTAGAGGGGCATGGGATGGAGGAGAAGGAATGGAAAGGGTGTATGTTTTTGAAGAAAAATCAAACCTGAGTCTTTTAACTCAAAACCGGAAGAGTGGAGCCAATGGATTAGCTGGTGGTCTTCCTGGGCAACCGGGTGAACAACTCATCATTCGGGAAGATGGAAAAACAGAAAGTTTAAAATCGATTGATTCCACGATCATGAATCCTGGGGATCGTTTGATCCTGCGAACACCTGGCGGGGGAGGTGCGGGTTTATCCGAAACCCTGGCTTAATTATAATTTGTAATTAGAGAATTTTTTTACTCCACTTGGAAATAATTAAAGATGCTTTTTCTGTTCCGTTCTCAATCGTTTTCGCAGAGTTTTTGGGCTCGTTTATAAGTTGTTCAATTTTTTGAATCCATTCACCTTGCTGAAAGGAAGAGTGACTAATTTCAAATCCTGGAATATTTCTTTTAACAAATTTTCTCATGGGTGGGGATTCTCGAAAGCCATCCCGGAAAATTCCAATAAGAGGTTTTCTTGCACCCCAAACTTCGGATACCGTTCCGTATCCCACTTTTCCAACCACACCATCTGAGAGTTGAATAAGGTCAGGGAAATGAAATTCATTTTTTTGTGGGAGTAAGATAAAGTTTCCCCTTTTTTCAATCTGCGGATAATCACCTATGATCAGATAGAAATGTTTTTCGTCTTTCTTTATTTTTTCCAGAAAAGAAAACTTCTGTGCGATACCTCCCGTTGTAATTAATATAATGGGTTTATTCAAATTAATCCCCAATTGCCTAGTGGTCTGCTCCTTACTTTGTTGGCATGGACGAAAAATTGGATTTATTTGAATAAGGTGATTTTGCGGTTGGCAAATCGGATTTGTTTGAATGTGCAAATCTGTTCTTTCGAAGATTTTTTTGAGTCTTTTAATGGGTTCTTTAAAATTTCGATTTTCGGAAAGATAGCTTTCATAAATCCAGTCCCAAGTAAAATTCTCGAGCAGACAGGTTGGAATTTTTAACTTATTTCCCACATGAAGACCAAGGGGAGATATGTCACAAAAAATAAAATCGAATAATTCTTTTTCAAAAATTTGGATAATTGGATCGATCTTTTCTTTTTTGAATGTGAGAAAATTTGTGAGCCTATTTATGGTCAGGTTGAGATCGTGTACAAAAGGAGATTTTTGAATAAGGCCAATGTCTGTTTCAACATGATGGTAAGCGAATGGAATTCCAGTAAAATTTTCTTTAAAAAACCAATCGTGTAAGGTGCTGAAAATAGAAAGTTTTACATTTTCTTTTTGTGCCAATTTGTTCAGTACCGCGATGGAGCGAGTGGCATGTCCAAATCCATGCGAAGTAATAAAACACGCAATTCTCAAAACTTGATTACAGTCCAAATATTAATTCCAAATATGTTTGCAATTGTTCGGTCGGAAAGAATTGAGTTCCCTTCTGAATCGTCAGCCTACGACAGGGCTTTTTTTGAGTATTGGAATTAAATTGAAGGATTTTAATTTGTTTCTCTTTGGATGAAATCATCCCTTCAACCGGTTTTATTTGAAGGGGTATTCCATAAGGTCCAAATGTAATGATCCATCCATTGGTCATGGAGTTTTTCTTTGGAGTCGTCAGGGTGGGGTACCGTTTGATAAAATCTGGAGTATTTTTTGTTTTTACCTGAACCATTACTGTGGTTGGTAAGGATTTTATAAAATCAATAGGATTCGAAAGTGATTTATTTTTGTATTTCGAATAAAACGCCAAGGGATCAAGTCCTACTAAATTAAACCCACTGAAATTTTCGTGTCGATTTTTGGAACTGAAAGATTTTTTGTTGTACCAATTCTGAAATTTATCCGTCAACCGGAGGCCAATTTCAAAGTGTAGGTGAGATCTTTCGAGTGGAATACGATATCCTGAAGATGAGTTTCCCATTTTACCAATGGCTTGAGCTATAACGACAGGACTACCCTTTTTTAAATTTGGGGTGATTGAATCCAGGTGGGCATAGAGAGAATAAAGGGGTGGGTTTAACTTTGGATGTTCTAAAACAATATATTTTCCATAAGCACTGTAGGATGCCGTTGGGTTTATGTAACTAACTACTCCATCCATGGCTGCATAAATCGAGTCTTTTGGCTTTCCTCCTCTATCTCTATTAACTGGATACAAATCTAAGCCCTCATGAAACTTGTATCCGTTATTACGAACACAACCATAAGCACCTGAGGTTACTTGTTTATCCGGGCCCGTTTTCTGTAAAAATGTCGAGTAGCCTAACCCGCGTGCGAAAGCGGGGTTGGGAGTGGGCCATGATAATTTAAAACTCGGCGAATGAGCACCATGACTGAAAAGAATGAAAAAAAAGATTCCGAAAAGACTTCCCAAAAGAAAATTCATAGGACTTTACTAGCCTTTATTGTCTTGGAGTTCAGCTTTTATGTGGATAAGAGACAAGGTAAGCTCCTGGTATAGCATCATCGCATTTTGTTCATTTGCCACCGATGAGAGTACAAAGGGGAGAACACCATTGGTAATTGCCTGTTCAATGGGATGAACACCCACAATTTGGCCACCAATTACTAAATGCATCCGTTTTCCAATATTTCTGATGGTTTCCTGTTGTAAGCTTGTTGCACTTCTACGGTCCAAGCCAAACCAGAGTGCGAATCTTCGATCCAGTGGATCGTCCGATAAAATATTGTCAACGGATCCGATTCGTAGACTGGTGAAGTCATATTCATCTAAAATAGGAATGGGTGCAGATCCTTCAAGGAAGACTCGTGGACGCATGGTTATCTTCGTGGGATCAGATCGAGATTTTCGGCATGAACTTAGAATTGAAAGGGGAAGTAAATATAAAAAATGCCTCCTAGGAAAGTGGTTTGATGTTTTAAGTTCAGAGTTCAAAATATTTATAATCGGGTTAGATGATTGATAAATTTCTGTTGTGAAAAAGGCAATTCATGGATTTGATTTAATTACATAAGCATTAAAAAAGAAAATTTTAAATGAAAATCGAGGAAAGAATCAAAGATTCACAAAACCAGCTCAATGGTATTGGTATTATATTAATAGACGCACAGGAAAGTTTATTATCAGGAATTGATAAAAAAGATGATTTGATTGATGCTCTTCTTCTACTAGTTCAATCAGTTAAAATATTAAAACTACCATTAATTGTAACAGAGCAGGTGCCAAATAAACTGGGTAAGACTTCAGAAAATATCTCTGCTCATTTAAATAGCAACAAGACGATTTCGAAATCTGCTTTTTCCATTTTTGGTTCTGTTGAATGTACGACTCATTTAAAAGAACTTAATATTAATCATTTAATACTTACTGGAATTGAGACATCAATATGTATTTATTTAAGTGCAATTGATGCATTAAAAGCGGGATATGAAGTCACAATTTTATCCGATTGTGTTGGAGCTAGAAGAACAGATGACGAGAGAGTCGCACTAACGAAATTGGAGTCTTCTGGATGTCATGTTATTCCGCTCGAAAGTTTTTTATACGGATACCTTGGAACTGCTGAACATCCAGAATTTAGACTAATTAGTAAATTAGTTCGTGATCGAGTAAGCAGTTAATCGGTGGCTTTGAATTTTTGATTTTATGCTAGCGATTACACATGCTGCTACCCTTCAGGGAGTAATTGCGGTTCCCGTAACTGTCGAAGCAAATGGGGGTGAAAAAGGAGAGCCTCGTTGTGTTCTAGTTGGTTTGCCTGATGCCGCAGTTAAAGAGTCTCTGGATCGAATCCTTTCAAGCTTGGCAAACTCGGGCTTTAGTCGTCCGCGGTCGAGGGTTACTATAAATCTAGCTCCGGGTGATTTGAGAAAGGAGGGTGCTGCATTTGATTTGCCCATTGCCCTTTGTCTTTTGTCCGTTATGGGGCATTTACCAGAAGATTCACTTCAGGATTTTCTCATTGCTGGGGAATTGGCTTTATCCGGGAAGACTCGTTCGATAAAGGGGGGATTATCCATGGCCATGCTTGCAAAAAAAGAGGGGAGAAAGGGAGTTCTCCTTCCTCCCTCATCTGCTGTCGAGGCAAGTTTACTGGAGGGAATTGATGTTTTTTCCATAGGTTCCTTGGCAGAAGCAATGGCATTTTTAAACAACCCTGATTCTAAAAAACCTCTTGAGCGAAAGATAACCAGTTTACCAACTCAAGCAAAGCATTCAGAGGGAGTTGATTTTTCGGAGGTTAAGGGGCAGGCCAATGTTCGTCGGGCAGTCGAAGTGGCTGTGGCGGGGGGCCATAATTTATTGATGCTGGGACCGCCAGGCTCAGGTAAATCTATGATTGCCAAAAGGATTCCATCTATTTTACCCGAACCCAGCACCGAAGAGTTTTTGGAAATCTTAAATATTCATTCAGCTGCGGGAAATTCTGTATTAAGTGAAAAAAAGTTTTTTCGTCGACCCGTTCGTTCTCCCCATCATACGATTAGTGATGTCGGTTTATTGGGAGGGGGAAGCATTCCTGGTCCGGGAGAGATTTCATTGGCCCATAACGGAATTCTCTTTCTGGATGAACTTCCCGAATTCAAGAGATCGGCTCTGGAGGTAATGAGGCAGCCTCTGGAGGATGGCGAGGTAACTATTTCCCGCAGTGCAGGTAAAATCACTTTACCCAGTCGTTTCATGCTGGTTGCTGCTATGAATCCCTGTCCCTGTGGCTATCTGGGAGATGCAACTAATGATTGTCGATGTTCTATGCCACAAATTCAACGCTATCGTTCCCGGGTGAGTGGCCCATTGCTGGATCGAATTGATATTCATGTGGAGGCACCAGCGGTGAGCGTGGACGATTTACAAAATGAAGTTGAAGGGGAATCGTCCAGTAAGATGAGAGAAAGAATTGAACATTGTAGAGTAATTCAGTCTAATAGGTTTCAAGATACAAAAATTTCGTGCAATGCAAATCTTACGCATAAAATGCTTCCTGAATTATGTAAGATTGGAACGAAGGAAGCATCCACTTTAAAACATGCGATGAATGAACTTTCTTTATCTGCCAGAGCATATGATAAGATACTCAAAGTATCCCGAACAATAGCGGATCTTGATAACTCAGAAAATATTCAAATGAAACATTTGTTGGAAGCTATTCAGTATCGAAGTTTAGATCGTTCTCTTATTCTTTAAAAATGTCTTTACATATATAAAAAAATTAGCTTTAAAGTAATAAAAATATATATTACACCCTTTACTACTATGAATATTGACGAGAATGCCAGCATTAAAGAATTAGAGGCTTTAAAGCGTAAAATTGAAAAAAAAATAACATTTAAACAATCTGCAAAAGAAGATTTGAGTAAATTTTATGATATGATCAAGAACGATCACGCCCGTCATAAAAGGGAAGATGGTCGAAAAGTTTTTCGAGGGGTTGTGGACTATTTGGAATGTTATATCAATGGATTGCCGCCCATTGCCAAAGCAAGTTTTTATGAAAGATTTGGAATAAAGGGTAAGCGTTCAAGGATTACCCCGGAGATTGTCCAGAAAGTTAAAGAATTACTTGGACAGGGTGCAACCTTGCAGGTTGCTTCTTCCGAAGTCGGTGTTTCTCCCGCCACTTGTCAAAAAATTAAGAAAGGTGATTACGATTCTTAACACTTGTTTTTAAACTTTAGACCACAACTTTCGGGTTGTGGTTTTTTTGTGGTTTGAAATAAGGAACTATTTGAATGGTAGTAAAAATTAAAGGAGAATTTTACCTTAATCGGGCGGAAGCTGTTTCTTATATATTGCAAGGATATCATGCAAAATGGTGTTTTGCACGTTGGAGCAGGGATGAAGTTGCTTTTTCTTTTGAGACAAAAGAAGGAGTTCGGGACCGATTATTACTCCCTGCTTATAAATCAAAAAACAGTAAAACGGTGAGAATTCGAAAATTCGAAATTGACGAATATTTTAAAACGAAATGAACTTTTAGAATTCTTCTTCGTCGGGGATATCTAATTTATGCATGGTAGTCTCTTCGCCCTTTGAATCAACGGTGATGACTTTCATGATTTTACAATCCTTACCCTGTGCCTCAAATCTCTTCGGTTCTCCATCCGGTCCAATAATTTGAAGAAGTCCGGGTTTTTTTTCGATCTCAACGCATTCAAGTAAGTCTTTGCCATTGTATCCTTCTTCATGAGAAGATGAATATAATCCATCCGGATGCACAAAACAGACAATTCGACCATAACGAATAGTTGCACCTCTTTTATGTCTAATTACATCCCCTTTTTCGAAAACTTTTTTGGAGAAAAGCTGTTTTCGGGGTGTGTAGTGTTTAAGTTTTGATCTTTTTGTTTTAAAAGTTTTCATTCCATCGGAACCTTTGACCAACGGAGTAAGTTCATCCGGATGAACCTCCACGCATTCAAGTGTTGGATCCCCTGGGTTATCCTGGAGAATCATTAAAACTTCACCACATCGCTTCTTACCTTTAGATGAGACAGTTTCGCGAACAAAATCTCCAATATCTATTTCTTTTTTCTTTTTTTTCTTTTTTGATCCAATTGCCATGATTATTGCCTATTTAATTGAGCCAGTTTGTGCGAGTCTTTTCGTCCGGCAATCCGAACAGATACAAAATTTTCCATGTCCGTAGTCTCCGGGGGAAGGAAGATCTTCAAAAAGAGGGGTTGAAGTTTTCTTTTTAGGAGCAGTATTCGTTTTACTTGGGGTAGGCGATTTTGTTTTCATCGCAATATTTTCTGATCCCTCAGCTTTTCTTTTCGCATAGGCTATTCTTTGCATTTTTCTAAGTTCGAATAAATAAGCAACCCCATCCTTAAAGTCGGTATCATCCATTGCGATCGATCCTCGCATCGTGCCCTTATTTGAAGGGGATATGGCGAGCAAATTTCCTTTATGACCAATGGCAACTACTTCTCTTCCAGCGGGAAGCATGGATGAACCAATAGGTTGTCCTGTTTTTGAATAAATATTAAATTTTACATCTTTATTAATAGTAACGGCCCGTAAGGGAAAAACGGATCTTGGAATTGCGTTCCAATTTTTTACGGCATTCAGTAACTCCGGGGTGAACGCAGCTTTTTCCGGCTTTGTAGGGGTTGGTTTTTTGGGGGGAGGGGGGGGCTTTTTCTCGACTTCCACTGGTTTGGGGGGAGTCGGTTTTACTTTGGGGGAATCAATGGGTTTTACTTCTGTTAATTCTTGAGGTTTCTCAGGTTTAACCTCGCTACTTTGATTGTTTTCAGCATCTTCTGTATTGTTTTCTAACATTTCGCATGATTGAAAAAATAGAAAACACAAAAATAAAAGGGATGTAATTAAACGCATGGGAGGATTTGACGAAAAAGTAGTAGTTTTGGCAAGAATTTATCTCAATGAGTTGGACTTAGTTGGATAAATTATAAAAGATGGCACTAAGAGCATTATGAGACCGTTTTTTTCATTACACCCGAAAGTATGCATATTTTAAATACGATCTTTTACCTATTCATAGCGATTAATGTACTGGCGGTTCAGTTTTATTCGGATGTATGGCTTATTCTAACAATGTTAACATGCATATTAGGCTCGAGTCTGAGTTTGTGTGGATTTCTTAATGATTTTTATATCAAGCCAAAGCAGAAGTTACGGGAAGAAAATAAAAAGATGGAAGAAGAAAAAAATACTCTGATGGATGAATTGGAAAAGGAGGCAGAACGTAGAAAGCAAAAGGATCGCCTCCAACAAAATTGATCAGTTATGCCATACCGTAGTGTACCTCAAAAAACTTCCGTTCTACCAACCGGAATTCCATATATAATTGGGAACGAAGCAGCCGAACGTTTTTCTTTTTATGGCATGAAGACCATTCTTGCTGTTTTTATGACTCAATTTCTTTTGGATGAAACAGGCAATCCGGATTATATGTCAGAGGGTGAAGCAACAGTCTGGGTACATACATTTGTAACCGCAGTTTATTTCACCCCTTTACTCGGTTCTTTTTTAGCCGATGCCTTTCTCGGGAAATATAAAACCATTATTTATTTATCGATTGTCTATTGTCTTGGTCATTTATCCTTGGCATTGGACGAAACCCGATTTGGCTTAATGACTGGATTAAGCTTAATTGCAATCGGTGCGGGAGGAATCAAAGGTTGTGTTTCAGCACATGTTGGCGATCAGTTTGGATCCAAGAATGGTGGACTTTTGGAAAAGATTTATGGTTGGTTTTATCTTTCGATTAATTTAGGTGCATTTGCTTCCACTCTTTTAACTCCCTGGCTTTTAGAAAATTACGGACCCGGGGTTGCGTTTGGCGTGCCGGGATTACTTATGTTGATTGCCACTTTAGTTTTTTGGGCCGGGCGTCATGATTTTGCCCATATTCCCGCCCGTGGTTCCGAGTTTATACGGGAAACTTTTTCCTCCAACGGATTGAATACAATGGGAAAACTCATGGTCATATATCTAATGGTTGCCATGTTCTGGGCATTATTTGACCAAACTGCTTCGAAATGGGTCTTTCAGGCGGAACAAATGGACCGTAACTTCCTGGGGATAGAATGGTTGTCTTCTCAAATCCAGGCAATTAATCCAGCATTAATCATTATCTTCATTCCCCTTTTCTCCTGGGTCTTATATCCAGCGATCAATCGTTTTTTTCCTCTCACTCCCTTACGCAAGATAGGGATTGGTTTTTTTCTTGTGGTTCCATCTTTTTTGATTCCCGCCTGGATTGAATATCGAATTGGCTTGGGGGAAACTCCTGGAATCGGATGGCAATTACTCTCCTATTTATTGCTAACTGCAGCGGAAGTAATGATCTCAGTAACCTGTCTGGAATTTTCCTACACACAGGCACCCCGTACCATGAAATCCTTAATTTTTGGGCTTTTTATGGCCTCCGTTGCCCTAGGTAATTTATTTACCAGTCTGGTGAATATTTTTATTCTGAACGAAGACGGGTCGAGTAAGTTAGAAGGGCCTGCCTATTATTTATTCTTTGCCGGAGTTATGTTGTTCACTGCAATTATATACATTCCGGTTGCCATGAGGTATCGGGAAAAAACATACCTTCATGAGTAGGAGCTGATCGGTTTACTATTAGGTAAATTTAAGATCTTTAACTTTGCCGCAACCTTCCAATTGTTTGATTTTGTCGAGAATTTTTTTCTTTTGAAAAGAAAGTTCCTGTTTAACGGGACCACCAGAGGTTTTGACATAGAGCATTCCACTTGATGGTTGAAGCCTTTCGGGGGCACATTTCATAAAAAGTTTTTTTCCGACAATTTTCTGCCAATTTTCTGATATTGATTGTTCGGGAGTTTTTTCTTCCCCCATCCCCCAGTTAGCCCAGGTTTTTTCAATTAATTCTTTCATGCTCAGGGGGTCGCGGTGCTTGCTTAAGTCTTCCCCCATGGGCAATTCGAGGAAATTCGCAAGTAACCTTCTTTCATTAAAAGAAGTTAATTTTTTATAATTTGAATGTTTGGACGGCACAGTTGTATAAATATTGATCTTCTACTAACGATGAATCAATGGTATGTAAATCATACCTTTCAATTTACCATATATTTTAAAAAAAAGTAATTCATATATAAATGATCATTAAACCAAGAATTAAAGGCTTCGTATGTATAACCTCTCACCCGACTGGTTGTCTGGAGAATATTCGTGAACAGGTAGCCTATGCAAAAAGCCAGGAAATTATTCACGCTCAAAAACCTAAACGTGTCTTAGTGATTGGCTCTTCAACCGGATATGGCTTATCTTCCCGGATTTCTGCGGCTTTTTCATGCGGTGCAGATACCCTTGGAGTTTATTTTGAAAGACCTCCCGCGGGAGAAAGAACTGCAAGTGCAGGGTTTTATAATTCCCAAGCTTTTTGCAAGTTTGCACAAGAGGAAGGATTACGAGCAGAGGATATAAATGGGGACGCTTTTTCAAACGAGATCAAAGATGAAGTGGTGGCCAAGGCAAAGGAATTTGGGGGGCAGTTTGATTTGGTCATTTATAGCCTGGCTTCCCCTCGACGCACAGATCCCAAAGATGGTGTATCTTACCGGGCCTGCCTGAAACCAATTGGGGCAATTTATAAAAACAAGACCTTGGATACAGATAAACAGGAAGTGAAAGAAGTTACGATCGACCCGGCATCTGATGAAGAAATTATTCAAACAGAAAAAGTGATGGGAGGCGAGGATTGGGAAAGTTGGACAGATGTTTTACTCGACGCTGGTTTACTTTCACCCAACTGCTTAAATATTGCTTACTCATATATTGGACCACAGGTAACCCAGCCTATATATAGAAATGGAACCATTGGACGGGCTAAATTACATTTGGAGAACTCCGCTGCCCGAATTTCAGAGAAGATGGGAAATGCCGGTTCGGGGAAAGCCTTTGTATCCGTAAACAAGGCACTGGTAACTCAGGCAAGTTCTGCGATTCCTGTTGTTCCGTTATATGTCTCTATTCTTTATAAAATTATGACGGAGATGGGCACGCATGAAGGATGTATTGAGCAGACCTGTAGGTTATTTAAAGATCGTCTCTACGGGGAGGGTGACACTTTGGTGGACGAGGAAAATCGAATCCGTTTGGATGACTGGGAAATGGATCCGGTAGTTCAGGAAAAAATAATTGAGATTTGGCCAAGCATAACCACTGAAAACTTGAAGGAATTAACCAGTTTTGGCTTATATCAGGAAGAATTTTTAAAATTATTCGGGTTTGGCAGAAAAGATGTTAATTACGAATTAGAAGTTGATCCATCGGCTCCCCTGTGAGCTTTACCAATTAAAAAGAGCACAGGTGAATCCGGTGCCTGGTTACTTGGTTTTTTTTGAACAGACCAGTTTTCCTTTTCTGTAAGTTTTTCAATTTCTTCGAATTCCCGCTGCCCTCCATCATGTCCACGATAGGCGATCAGGGATATGATTCCATCATCGGATAAACAAAGATGGGCCTGTTTGAGGGCAGACAATGTGGAGTCGGGTTGTGTGATAATTTTTTTATCTCCCCCGGGTAAATATCCAAGGTTAAAGATGACCGCTTTAATCTTCCCGAGCATGGTAACTGGTACATGCTCAAGCATTTTACTATGGCAGGATTGAGTAAAAATTACCCGGCTTAGGAGTTGGTGCTTTTCCAGCAAGCGGGTGCTTTGTTCGATTGATTCTTTTTGAATATCAAAGGCATAGACTCCTCCGTCATTCCCGACTTTTTGGGCAAGGAATTGAGTATCGTATCCATTACCCAAAGTTGCATCTATTACGAAATCTCCGGCATGAATAATCTTATCCAGTTCCCTGTGTGCCTGTTCAGTCAATCTCATCAATTTTTAATTATTTAAACCGATTTAAATTTGCCTCGGATGGCAGGGGGTGATTATTCAAAAGAAAATCAGTCATTATTTTTGCATAGTGTGGAATGGTTGAAGTTCCTCTTGATCCAAAACCATTAAAAAGAAATAAATTTTTATGGTTCGGGTGGACTCCAATAATCGGATGCCTATCTTTAGTCCCGGATCGAACACCGCTTATATGTTGGGGGAAATCTTTTTTACTGAAATCAAAAAAATCACATTTTTCTAATATTTCTTTTTTCCCCTTTTCAGTCGGGCCGGATACCAGATTTTGATGATCCCATGTGGAGCCCAAGTGGGCATAATCTCCAAAGCCCGGTAGATACCACGAACCATTGCTCAGTGCCAAATCAATTCCAGATTGAACGGTCAAAACTTCTCCCCTGGCCGGAGCAAAGGGAAGATCTTTAAACCATGGATTTTCAAGCACCCGAAAACCTTCACAGAAAATAATTTTCGGGGAGTCTTGTTGATTTCTCATCTCAAAAGAAGAATTTTTCCATGCCTTTTTTCTAATTAAATATTCTTTACTCGCTTGAAGAAAACGGGGCACATCGAGTTGCCAGGCATTCTTTGTGATCCCTGCACCTAGGGGAGCTTGTATGCCCATTTCCTCATAATGAGCAGTGCTCCGTTGCCCATTTTGAAATTCACTGAAATCGGGATTTTTTTCCATTTCATTCCAGGTGTTTTTTTGTTTCTGGGAAATGAAAACACGATGAAGTGGGATAGAACGGTAAAAGGTTTTTCCCCATGCCCGTTCGCACTGTCTGAAAAATAATTCATTTTCCATTAGGCATTCATTAATCATGAAAGGAGGATTGAGTTTTGGTCCGATTAACGGATTGACCAAGCCCACGGAAACAGCACTTGCAGAATGGGGTAGGCCGGCATCGATCACCGTAACTTTTTGCCCACGGGCAATAAGATAATGAGCCATTACAGAACCCGCAAGTCCATGCCCAACGATAATAAAGTCAGTCATGGTGAAAATGAATCAAATTGTAAATCTCCTTGCGACCCAGTCGGGGAATGACAAAATTAAGGATTATGTTCAATCGTTTGTTAATTGGATTCGGTCTCTTACTTTTTGTATTGCTGGGTTTTACATTATGGGAATCTTTTAATAAAGACTCTAGTGAAATTGTGCAAACTCTCAACTCGCAAGAAGCTACAGACCAAACCGAAAAAAGGGTTCCTCTTTCCAATTCCCAACAAAACCTAAAAGAAGAACCTTTTTTTCCCAGACAGAGCGAACGGGAGCTCGATTTGAGTATGTTAATGGATTCACCGGTACTTGAAGACTTGACTCTCGGATTTGCCACCACCCAAGACATGCAGGCATTCCTTAAGGAGGCAAAAGCGAATGGATTTATAGTGAGAGACCGATCGGCAGAATTGAAAACGGTTCGATTAAGAGTTTCCGATTTGGGAAAAGCATCCCAGTATTTTGATAAAACGGATAATGGGGAAGAACCTCATTATAATTACCGGGTCCGAGCACCTGAATTACCCCGTGCTGAATTCCTCGAAGGGGAGAAAGGATTTGGTTCCAGTGCAGATGACTGGATGGGTACTCCCCAAGACAGACAGGATTGGGGCAGGGGGGTAAAGGTGGCTATTCTTGACTCAGGGATCGATCAAACACATTCCAATTTGAATGGCGTGTCTATAGATGAAATTGATCTGATTGGGGGTGGGGGGAGCTCCAAAGGGCATGGCACTGCGATTGCATCGATTATTGCGGGGAATGATCTGGGTAAATGGGGAGTCTCTCCATCTGCATCCCTACTTTCCGTTCGAGTACTTGATGGGGAAGGGGAGGGTGATTCTTTTACTGTGGCCAAGGGAATTGTGGAAGCGGCAAACCGGGGGGCTCAGGTAATCAATTTGAGCCTCGGTGGAACGGGAGGGAGTACAGTGCTAAAAAACGCGGTTGATTATGCCCGCGAGCGGGGTGCAATTGTTGTGGCCGCGGTCGGTAATGAAGGAGTGAAAGGAGTATCCTACCCGGCAAAATTTGAAAATGTGGTCGGGGTCACCTCGGTCGATGCCAATGGTAGGCAATCCACCTTTGCCAATTATGGGGATGGGGTGGATATTGCCGCACCCGGGGTGGGTGTATTTACCGCGTGGGAGGATGAAGGCTTTGTCTCCTTTAGCGGGACATCCACAGCCACTGCATTTGTCAGTGGTGCCTTGGCCGCGGAGATTTCGAAAAACCCCAACCTTTCACCTGATCAAACGATTGAATTACTCTATAAATATTCCAACGAATCCGAGAAGCCGGGCTTTGATGAATTTACTGGAAACGGCATTTTAAACGTCGGACGGATTGAAAATCGGAATGTTCCCGATTTACATGACGGTGCGATTGTCGGGTATTATTTTGATCCCGAGGAAATGAAAGGAGGGACCACTCCATTTCTTGTATCAGTGCAAAACCAGGGGACTGCCTGGCTTAACAATGTCAGTTTGGAAGTGGAATATCGGGGAGTGGTGAAAAATTATATTTTTAATAATTTAAACCCCGGGGAAACAAGGAGTGAAAAATTATTTCTGGATGGAAGTGGAGAGTCGGGCAAAGGGGTAAGGATTTCATCACAACTCCGATTGGGTGGACAGACTGATATCAACCCGGAGAATAATACCCGGGTCAGTACTATTTCACTTCCCGACTGATAATTTTTTTTTTGGATAAATTCTGAAGAGATAAATCTAATAAAAGAAATAAAACTTTTTGGTGGAATGTCATTTTTTGCGCTATGCTTAGAAGTTGAGTCGTAAAAAGAGATATTTATCCATGTTTCGGGATTTGGGAACCTCGGTCCGAATGGGTGATCAAAAAGTTGTGTTTCAAGATGCTGTTAAATGGTCCATGGAATATCTATGCAAAGACGATCGAATTATATGGTATCTTTCCATCCTACAAAGACTTGCCCTGGTGGAAAACCGGGGGAATCCGAATTTTCATTCCATAAAATGGAAAAAGAAAAGAAGGCGTAAGCTGGAAGGATGGACAGGTGGTCGTATCCGGGAAGATTTTCAATTCTTCACCCAGCAGGTATGGGAACATTTTTATGGTGTTCAGGAAGTTCATTCCCATCCATCCATGATGGATTATCCATTTTATGATTTGATTGATGGAAAATCAATTCCCCGTTCGGCCAGACAAGTTCTGGAAGATTTTCTAAAAATTGAAGCAAAATTATTGGATAATTCAAGACTTAGCAGGTTTTGCACGGATGGGGAATTGGCCCATTCCTGTCCCGATGGATGGGGATGGTACAAAATTATTGAGGGCAGATCCAAACAAGAGGCCATTGCCATGCATCATTGTGGGAATGAAGGGGGGAAGCAGGCAGATGTGATGTATTCCCTTCGGGAACCAGTTCTCCAACCATCCGGTACCCGATTAAAACCACATCTTACCTTCATTGTGAATAATGGATTGATTGGGGAGGCCAAGGGTTTTGCCAATGAGAAACCGGATAGTTTATTTCATGGATATATTGAAGAATTTCTCAAAATGAAGGACATTCGTGGAATTGTAGGCGGTGGCTACATGCCGGAAAATAATTTTCAATTCTTTGATCTTTCCAAACCGGAGCGAATGGGTGTGCTTGAGGAAAAACCGGATTTTCGATTCGATCCGGTTGGGGAGGGGGGAAATTCTATACTCGAAGTATCCGAAAATAAAAACTGGAGACATTTCGGAGTAGCGGATTGTGGGGAGCAGGTCATGGTCACGGTGGGGGAGTTTGGACAGCAGGAACCTCAATGGCTTGCTTTGCAGGAGGACTTGGAAATTAAGGACAAAGTAAGATCCAATAGTCTGGCCTGGTGTGCTTATCGGGATGGAAAAATCGGGCGTTTATGTGTGGTGGATAAATGGCTCGATCCGGATACCATTTCCTCTCTGCTCGAGCATAATATGGTAAAGGTGATTGATGAACCCTTGTTTAGCCAGAAATCAACCTGGGATCAATTTCTTGACCTTGAACAATTGGAAAAGTACGCCAAGGAAAAGCCGGGCTTTTTTCGAAAGACTCCCCTGGCTGAGGTATTTAATCGACTGGGATGCAGTCATGGTTTTTTATCAATCGCGAATGATCAGTTTGGTTTATCCATGAAACCGGTGGATGGAGGGATTGAATTAATTTCCTTCTCTTCCCTGCAATCCTTTGCCCGGCGAACGGGGATTGGGTCTCTGATCAGCCAGACAAAAAAATGGGCCGCGCGTTCCGTTGTTTCCTCAGCGGATGTATTTAGGTTAAAATGGTTAACCCTTCATTTTCGTGAATGTCCATTAAACCCGGTCTATTTAAAAATTTCCTGGAATTATTTATTCCATTTATTTAACACCCTTGGGTTTACGGAAAAGATTACTCCAAAACAATTAATACAGGAAATCATTATCCGCTTTGGTCCGCCCGAACTCCTTCCTCAAGTTCAGAGGCGAACGAGTTAATTTCAATTTTAAGAATAAAAGGATTTAAGCGGCGTCTAATTTTTCCGGTTCAATCGGAGAAATTTTTGCTTTGGCTTTACCTTTGACCACACCGGCACTAATTACAACCTCAACGGCTCCTTCTATTGCTGGAAGGTCGTACATGATATCGAGCATAGTGGTTTCCATAATTGAACGAAGTGCACGGGCACCTGTTTTCATCTCCAATGCCTGTTGAGCAATTGCCAATATTGCTTCCCGAGTAAATCGTAAGTGAGCCCCTTCCATAAGAAAGAGTTTACGGTATTGTTTGAGAAGAGAATTCTTGGTTTCCTTTAAAATTCGAACGAGTTCCTGACGGGTAAGTTCGTCGAGAACAGAAACAATAGGAAGTCGACCAATAAACTCGGGAATCAATCCATATTTGACTAAATCTTCGGGTTTGACTTCAGCAAGTAACTCGTGGGATTCCTTAGCCGCCTCAGCTGAATATCCAACCATACGACTACCCGTTCGTTGTTCCACAATTTGGTCGATATCCACAAAGGCTCCGCCGCATATAAATAAGATATTAGACGTGTCCAATTGGATGTATTCCTGGTTTGGATGTTTCCTTCCACCTTGTGGAGGAACATTGCAAATAGTGCCTTCTAAAATTTTAAGGAGAGCCTGTTGGACACCTTCTCCGGATACATCACGGGTAATGGAAACATTATCTGTTTTTCGCCCAATCTTATCAATCTCATCGACATAAATAATTCCACACTGTGCTTTTTCCACATTATGATCAGCAGACTGAAGCAACCGGAGGACAATATTTTCCACATCATCTCCCACATAGCCGGCTTCGGTCAGGGTGGTGGCATCGGCAATGGCAAAGGGAACATCGAGCATTCTGGCGAGGGTGCGGGCAAGGTATGTTTTTCCACTTCCCGTAGGACCGATAAGGAGAACATTACTCTTTTCAATTTCGACATCATCCAACTCGCCGGAGGAGAATTGATCGAGTTTGTTCTCACCAATATTTAATTCGGATGCCAGTCTTTTATAATGGTTATGAACGGCAACGGAGAGGACTTTTTTTGCATGTTCCTGTCCAATAACATGTTGGTCAAGGAAGGATTTAATCACACTTGGTCTTTGTAGATTAAATACCGGTTTTTCTCCGGAGCTTTCCTGTTTAGGGGCCGGTTTTTCTCCGAGTTCCCGATCAATAATAGTTTTACAAACGCGAACGCAAGAATCACAGATGTAAACATTGGCCGGTCCTGCAATCATTTTTTTGACTTCCCCCTGTGGTTTTCCGCAGAAGGAGCAAAAGTTGATCTTAGTTGCTTTGGCCATGGTGTATTTTGGTTATTCCTTGGGTTTTTTGGAAATTACTTCATCGACCAAACCATAATCCTTGGCTTCCTCGGCCGACATGTAATAGTCCCGATCCGAATCTTTTTCAAGTTGTTCAATGGTTTTTCCACTATGTTGGGATAAAATTTCATTGATGGTCTGTCTCCAGCGAAGGATTTCCTTTGCGGCAATCGAAATATCGGATGTTTGTCCGCCCGCACCTCCACTTGGTTGGTGAATCATAACCCGGCTGTTGGGCAGGGCGAATCTTTTGCCTGGTGTACCGGCAGCGAGTAATACCGTACTCATACTTGCGGCCATTCCGATGCAGTAGGTTACAATATCACATTCCATAAAGTTAAGGGTGTCATAGATAGCCATACCGTCTGAAACACTTCCTCCCGGGGAATTTATGTAAACATGAATATCTTTCTTTGGATCTTCCATTTGAAGAAAGAGTAACTGGGCGATGATAGAGTTGGCCACATAGTCATCAATAGGGGTGCCAATAAAGACAATACGATCCCTTAGCAGTCTGCTGTAAATATCCCAGGCACGTTCTTGACGGCCTTCACGTTCGTAAACATATGGTAATGGTAAATAAGCTCCCATGTCGTAAGATTTGGTTATTGGTAATTTAAAATTTAGTCTGTTTGCTTGTCTTCGATGACCTCTACCTTTTCTTTTGCTTTGGATGCAACAAGTTCGAGGGTTTTATCATGGAGTACATCCTGCCTGAGGCGATTGATACGAGCCTGATCCTTGGCTAATTCCTGAACATATGCCTGCGGATCGGTTCGCATCATCATTGCTTCACGAGAAGCAGCTTGGGCAAGGTCTTCGTTGGAAACCTCGACCTTTTCAAGCTCTGCAATTCGTCCCAGAGTGATGGTGATTTTAACCCGAGCCTGAGCCTGAACTTGGGCTTCTTTCCAAAGCTCATCTCTTTTTTCCTCAATATCCTCCTGCTTAGCACCCTGTTGCATGGCACGCTGTGCATTGGATTGAAAGATGGCTTTTGATTCGTCTTCCACCGCTTGCTGTGGAAGAGGGAAGTCGGGCATTTCTAAAATCTTTTGCGTTACCTGGCTACGTTTTCCATCAATATTCTCCCTCTCTTTTCTGGATAGCAGATCGTCTTTAACCTTATTCTTAAGATCATCAACATTTTCTGCCTTGAGGGATTTAAGAAAATTTTCGTCCTCGGTATCGGGTGCTTTTTTCTCACGGACTTCATGGATTTCCAAGGAGTACATGACTTTTTTACCTGCTAGGGGAGCTACTTCAAAATCTTTGGGAAAGTCTGCTTCGACATCTTTTTTGTCGTCCTTTTTCATGCCGATTACTGCCTGTGCGATCGCATCAATTCCTAATCCTTTTGCCTGACCAGCCTCTTCCCATGTGTTTGATTGTTTGCCATACATGGGTTTATCCGGTAGGAGGTCGGCAACAGGAGAATCATCAAGTATTCCTTCGTAGGAGCATTTAACATAATCTCCTTTGGCCACTTTCCGGTCTACTTCTTCAAAAGAAGCTCTTTGGTCACGAAGAGAATCAATTTCTTTTTCCACATCCTCATCTTTTACATCTGTAGGACTAATGGTAAGTTCAAATTCTTCGTATTTGGGTAATTCAAAATCGGATTCAATATCTACAGTGACTTCTATGGTGGCAGGAGCATCGGTTGAGACTTCACCCGGTTCGACTTTTAAAATGGAGTAAACCTTGATATCTTTATTATCCAAAACCGCCTCGTAAGCTGCGGTTGAAACTTTCCGACTGAGTTCCTGTGTGATCTCGCTTGCAAATTTTTTACGAATGATCTGCTCGGGTGCTTTTCCTTTTCGAAATCCTGGAATGTTGGCAATTCGACTGAGTTCTTTGCAAACCTGTTTGCCTTTTTCTGACATTTCATCGGTGTCGAAGGATACATTTACAATTTTACGAGCGTCTCCCGCTTCTTTAATTTCTACATTCACAGTCTAGATCAAAAATTTTGGATTAGTTTCAATTTGTTTTATGTGTAAATGCAACGAGCACAACACAAGGTTAAATTACACCAAAAAAAGACTTAAGGGTCAACGAGATAAAGGGTAGATATTGATTATCGATTTGGAGCCCACGGAATTATTCGAACTGACGACACAAATGCACTGAATTCATTCAAAGTTCTTATTGCGTTGCGTATGCCGGTGGGAGAAAAGTCTTTAATTTGAATAATCCATTCTCCTGATTTTGAATTTTCACCAATAATTTTGTAGTGATCTTCGTCGATCAGGTTTTTAAATTCGTCCATCTTGTCCATTGATTTAGGCAAAATGTAGAGTTCGGACGCCCGATGAAAGCGATATTCTTTGATATCATTGAAATCAGGATTCAATGAATTTTCTTCCGCCCAAATAAAGAGTCTTTCTGACCGGAATGAACCGGCGGACTCGATGGTCCATGATCTTTGATAAGTGGTAATATTGCCTTCTTGAATGGATTGATTGTTTTCAAAATATACTACGATACCGTGTGGTATTTTTTCTCTTATTCCCTCGGGGAGAGGAAGGAATGGGCTACCATCAGATGCGCATTTCAGGGATTTATAATTTCCTGGGCGTTCTTTAGTTTGTTCTTCTTTTTTTTGTAAGGCATAGCGAACCAGCATGGAAGACACAGCCACTCCGATTGCTATTCCAATCCATATGGAAAGAGATCGTTCTTTTTTTGAAATCGCCATTTAAAAATTCGTTCGTTGCATAAGTTAGGGTTTTTGAAGTAATGAAATATCATGCTTTCGGCAAGCGTTGACATTCGAGTACGATATAAAGAAACCGATAAAATGGGTGTGGTTTACCATGCCAACTATTTTACCTGGTTCGAGGTTGCACGGGTTGTATTACTGGATGAATTGGGCTGTCCATATGCTGACTTGGAAAGAGCTGATTATTTTCTCCCTGTGCTGTCCTGTAGTGGATCTTTTCATTCGCCCGCTTTTTTTGATGACCGATTGCAGGTTACGGTGAAAATTGAGAAACTCCCACTCGTTCGAATTGAAGCTTTTTACGAAGTGAAACGAAAGGGTGAATTAATTGCCACAGGGATGACAAAACACGCCTTTGTCTCGAGTAAGGGTAGGGTGGTTCGCCCTCCGGAGGATTTTGTTGAATTGGCCCGAGCCAAATTTACAGATTAGTCGGCAGCTTCATTATATTTTCGGATAATTAAATCAGTCACCTGGAGCAGGCTTCTTTGTTCCGTATTCACAACTTGGTCTGCCTTAAGGTATGTGGATTCCCTTTTTTGAAGGAGTGCTTTGATTTGAGTCTTGGGATTTTCTGTCTGAAGAAGTGGACGTTGGTTATTTTCCGCAGTTCGTTCATAAATTGTTTCAACATTGGCCCAAAGGCAAATTACCAATCCCTTGCTTTTTAATCTATCCATCATACCTTCTGGGATAGGTAGTCCACCCCCACAGGAAACTACGCACCCTGACTCTGGGTGTCCATGTTGGATAAATTTTTTTTCGAATTCACGAAATTTCTGCTCACCAAAAGATTCGAAAATCTTAGTGATTGAAAGTCCGGATTGATTTTCAATTTCTTGATCTGAATCAATAAACCTGAGCCCGGTTTTTTGGGCGACAATTTTACCAACTGAACTCTTTCCCGTACCCATAAACCCAATCAGGTAAAGGTTGGGCAGATGGTTATGTTTTCCCTTTTGATTCATTATGCAAAGATAATAAGAAATTTATAAGTGCTTGCGAATAAGAAAAAAAATATAGATAGTGAATCTATGAATAATGACTCAGTGGAAGTCACAGTAAAAGGAGTAATGCCAACATCCAATGGATGCGCAATTTTTTTGGGTAACGATGAAAAGACTTTCGTTATTTATGTTGATCCCGCAATTGGTAATGCGATCAATATGACCATAAATCAGGTGAAAAAGGAAAGACCTTTAACCCATGATCTGATTGGACTTATTTTAAGGGGATTGGAGACAAGTATACAACGAGTTTTAATTAACGATGTGGACGAGGGAACCTTTTTTGCCCGAATTATTCTTCAAATGGAGAATGAACTGGGGAAAAAAATTATTGAATTGGATGCCCGTCCAAGTGACTCCATTGTTCTGGCTTTGCAAATGAAGCAACCGATTCATGTGTCCAATAAAGTTCTTGAGAATGTGGAGGATATGTCTGAAATTTTGGAACGTATTCTTCGCAAGCAGGACTAAGAGGAGGTTGGCTTTCACAGTGTGATGATTTCATCCCTGAAATCAGAATCGAATGGTTCATCCAGATCCCTGCCTCATTCATTGATCAAGGATCAGTGGCCCACCGCACTTGCCCCCATGCAGGATGTGACCGGTTTGCCATTTATGAAAGTGGTTGCGAGAAGAGGAGCTCCAGATTTTTTCTTTACGGAGTTTTTTCGGGTGCATGCCCATTCCAAAATAGACGAGGAAATTCTTTCTTCGATTACGCAAAATCCAACAGAGCAACCGGTTTTTGCTCAGTTGATCGGAGAGAATATTGAAGATTTAAGAAGAACAGTTCGGGACTTCCAGAATTATCCGATTGCGGGAATTGATTTAAATCTAGGTTGTCCCGCTCCCCGGGTTTTTAAAAAAAATGTGGGGGGCGGTTTATTGAGATCACCTAAGCAAATTCTTGCTATTTTAAAAATGCTCCGCGAGGAAGTGAGGTGTTTACTCACGGTTAAAATGAGGATCGGTTTCGAGGATGATCGTTTTTTTGACGAATTGTTGGAAGCTATGAATGACTCCAGGGTTGATCTTTTAAGTCTTCATGCACGAACTGTTTTGGGTGGTTATCGCTCAATGCCAAGTTATTCCCATGTGGCCAAAGCGGTAGGTGAGGTGCAATGCCCCGTATTATTAAATGGTAATGTAACCTCCTTTCGCTCGGCATTTGATTTAAGAGAACTCACAGGTTCTCATGGGGTAATGATAGGCAGGTCTGCTATTCGGAACCCCTGGATCTTTAGGCAGGTTCGGGAAATGCAGGCAAATAGTACTGTATTTCAGCCCACGTTAGGTGATGTGTATGAATATATCGAAGATTTGTACCATTCCTTGGAAAAACCCGGGATCGATGAAAGAAAAAATGTGGGTCGAATGAAAAAGTTTCTTAATTTTGTTGGATTATCTGTGGATGCGGAAGGTAAATTTTTGCATCAAATGCGAAGAGCCCAAACCAAGAAAGAATTATTCAGCATCTGTAACGAGCACTTGATGAATCAAGGTCAATCCGATGTGAATTTTAATCCTGAGCCCTTCGAGGGATTAGTGGCGAGGCCCAGTTCTGAATCCGGTTATTCTGAATGCAAGCTTAGTTAAATATGAATAAAGGAAATATATTTACAGAGAGCCTTAAGCTGATATGGGCACCATTGATTGCATCTATGGGCACTTATTTTTTCCTCCTTCTTGCCCAACCCCCAAGGCAATCTCCGGAATGTGCTTACTTTTTCTTAATACCTGCGATTTTCTGGTTTTCATTCAAACCTAAATTGCGGATTGTGGCTCTGGCATTTTTCTTAGCGGGTTTTTTATACCATGTATCTCTGGTCGGTTGGATGAGGCATATTTCTTTCTCGGGTATGTTACTGGCCTGTGTTCTTTTGTCTCTTTATCATGTGCCTTGGTTTTTATTGGCTAGGATTTTGATTCCGAAGGCAATAGATGGAGGATTTAAAAAGAGGGTTATGATTCTTTTTATTCTACCATCTGCCTGGGTTTCTGTTGAGTGGCTAAGGTGTCAATTTACACTGGGATTTCCCTGGTGTCCTCTTTCAGTTACACAATGGGAAAGGCCTGTTTTGCTACAGACTGCCCAATGGCTAGGTGCCTGGGGTGTTTCATTCTTTCTGGTCTTTTTCAATCTGTCTATTTGTTCTTATCTTCATCATTTATTGGTAAGAAGGCAAAATGGGAAGGGTGGGGTTTTCGGGAATATGTGCCCAGATTTTTATTTAGCCATACTGTTCTTCGTATTTATGTTAAGTCCCTTTTTCCTTTTTAGAAATAATATGCCCACGGAGACAGAAGAATATAAAGTTGGGCTTTGCCAACCCTATTTGCAGGAAAAATGGAAAGGTGGAAATGCTGGATTGCATAAGGAAATTCTTAAGAGACAGACACTCTTTTTGGGATTAATGAATCCAGATCTTATCGTTTGGCCTGAAGCATCAACTCCTTATGCATTAAATAAAGATACTGCATGGGTTGAGGAACTGGCATTTGAGGTCCAAACACCATTACTCATTGGGGCAGTTTTAAAAGATGCTGATTCAATTTATAATACCATTTCAGAAATTCTTCCAGAGACTGGTTTTATGAATAACTGGTATGCAAAAAGGATTTTGGTTCCATTTGGTGAGTATGTACCATTTCCGTTCAAATGGATTCCAGGGCTTAGAAAACTAGTTGGTCCAGTGGGGAGTTTCCAGAAAGGAGACGAAGCCAAAGTTTTTAAGATTTCCGCCTCAAATAATGAGAAGTCCTTGTTGAAAATTGGTTCGCTTATTTGTTATGAGGATATTTTTCCAAACCTGTGCAGAGATGAAGTTTCTTCTGGGGCAGATCTTTTTTTTGTGACCACAAATGATGCATGGTTCGGTAGGGAAGGGTGTGCCGAACAGCATGCTGCTCATTCCGTTCTACGTGCAATTGAGACGCAAAAACCCGTTATTCGTTGTGGCAATGCCGGTTGGTCTGGTTGGATTGATTCCAAAGGACATCAGAGAGAAGTGTTACGAGATGATTCGGGGAGTATATATTTTGAAGGAGCAACGATTTTAAATATTTCAATTCAAGCAAATTCCTCAAAATCAATTTCCTTTTATATGAAGTACGGAGATTGGTTTGTTTATTCTTGTGCGAGTATAGCACTTATGTTGCTGCTCCTGTTAAAAAAACATAAAATCTAGTTTTTAGTTTGAATAATGTTTTTTTAATGTCAGTGTTTTAAAAGTTAATGGTGTTGTAATCTAATATTAAAATGCAAATGGAATCAGGATCGATAAACTACGAATATTTAGTTAATCAAATTCAGCGGAATTTACCCACTCTTCCCACGATTGTGAATGAATTGACTAATGTTTTGCAAAATCCCGACGCTTCTACCTTTGCTGTGGAAGATGTGATGACCGCTGATCAATCGATGACAATGAAAATTTTGCGGGTTGCCAATACTTCCTTTTATCGAGGCGGACGGGAACGCGTTACCGATGCTAATGAGGCTATCGGAACACTTGGCTTTGAAAAAATTCGTAATGTTGTTCTGACTACTTCTGTTTTCAAAATGTTTTCTGGTCCATCGGCTGAGCAAAAATTTTCATTGGAGGGATTATGGAAGCACTGCCTAGGTGTTGCCTCCGCATCTCGCTGTGTTGCTAACTATCTAGGTAAACCTTGGCATGAACGGGCTTACACTTGTGGGTTGGTTCACGATATTGGAAAAGTTGCCCGTTTTAAATTGGATGAAAGTGAGGAAACTCAAGCTTTTCTTGATGATTCACAAACATCTTTAGACAAGAAAATTAATTTTTTTAAGTCAGAGCTTATTAACCAGTCTCCCCGTCACGATTACCTAGGGTATTTGATCTGTAAGAATTGGGGTTTGTCGAGCTTTGTGGAGGGTGTGGTTCGCTGGCACCACGAACCGAATCCAGAACGCAGGCAAAAAGTTACATCGGAAGAAGCACACGAACTTATCGATGTGGTTATCTTTGCGAATTGGGCAGTAAACCAGCAGAAATTTGGTTTTAGTGGACATGAATCGCCTGATAAACCTTCAGATGCCTTGTTGACTCGCTTGAATTTACCCCCCTCTCAAATCGATCAAATTTGTTTGGATATCGAGAATGAACTAAAAATGACCGAAGATTTTTGTAACCTACTTGATGGCGGTGGAATGTAATTAGAATTTTGAATTTAAGTTGATTTCGCGAAAGGAATTACTTAAAGAAGAAATGTGGGATTGGAAAGCATAGGAGGTTTAATTGATTATAAAATCATTGGTGAGAAGTTGAAGGACAACTTGCCTACATTGCCAACTGTATTCGAATCTCTTTCTGAGATGCTGAAGGACCCTAATTCCCCTACTCATTCGATTCAGGAGGTTATGAAGTCGGATCAGACTTTAACCATGAAAGTTCTACGGGTTGCGAACAGCGTTCACTACCGAGGAGAGCGAGAAAGAGTCACTGATGTCGGAGAAGCAATTGGTACTCTTGGCTTTGATAAAATCCATATGGTTATTTTATCAGCATCTGTATTTAAGGCATTTTCCTTTAAGAATGCAAAGGATCTAAACTACGATCCAGTAGAATTATGGAAGCATAGTTTGGGGGCAGCGGTTGCTTCCTCCACGGTTGCTGAATTAACAAATCACTGCCAGGGACAACGTGCTTACAGTTGTGGTCTTGTACACGACATTGGGAAAGTAGCACGATTGCAACTGGACCCAGAATCATTCTGTGAAGATGTGGGTGATGCTCTTTATCAAGAAATTCCTTTACTTGAGGTTGAGCAAAATAAAAATTCTCCCACACACGACCGTGTTGGGCAGATAGTATGCAAGGAATGGGGGTTAAACCGAGATGTTGAATCGGTTATCAGATGGCATCATGAACCTGATATCGTTGAGCGTGGAACGGTTGGCGAGGATGAACTTAATAAATTGATTGATGTGGTATATGTGGGGAATTGGCTTTCTCATTCTCTCCATTTTGGCTTCAGTGGTCATCGTTCGCACGGCAAGCTATCACCTATCATTATGGAAAGATTATTTTTAGATGAGGATCAACTTGATTATTTTAAACAAGAAACTAGAGAGAACTTTAAAGAGTTCCGTAAATTCTTGAATTTAATCGAACGAGCTCTCGGATAAATTTTCATATATACTTGCTATTTTTGGTAATAAATTCAATTTCTAAGGATTGCCTTCATTTTTCGGAATCTATAACCCTAACACACAAATATATCATTCAAAATGTCTATTAAAATTGGAATTAATGGTTTCGGCCGCATTGGTCGTTTAGTTTTTCGCGCACTTGTTGATCAAGGATTACTCGGCAGCAAATTTGAAGTAGTGGCAATCAATGACTTGGTTCCCTCTGATAATTTGGCCTATTTGTTAAAATACGATTCTACCCAAGGACGTTTTAACGGAACGGTTGAAGCCCCTACTGATGATTCACTTGTTGTTAACGGACAAACAATCAAATGCTTGGCTGTTCGTGAAGGTCCAGCTGCGTTGCCTTGGGGTGAACTTGGAGTAGATATTGTTATTGAATCGACAGGACTTTTTGTAAGCAAAGATGCAGCAGAAGGGCATTTGCAAGCTGGAGCTAAGAAAGTTATAATTTCTGCCCCAGCCAAAGGTGATGTGAGAACTATTGTTTTGGGCGTTAATGACGAAGAACTTGTTGCGGATGATCATATTGTGTCAAACGCTTCATGTACAACGAATTGCTTGGCACCGATGGTAAAAGTAGTTCTTGAGAATTTTGGTATCGTTGAAGGCTTGATGACCACGATCCATAGTTACACTGCCACCCAAAAGCCCGTTGACGGTCCATCCATGAAAGATTGGAAAGGTGGTCGAGGTGCTGCTATTAACATCATTCCTTCAACTACGGGTGCCGCTAAAGCAGTTGGATTAGTTTTGCCTGAAGTGCAGGGAAAGCTTACTGGAATGGCTTTTCGTGTGCCAACACCCACAGTTTCTGCAGTTGACTTAACGGTCAAGACAGAGAAACCCACATCCTACGAGGAAATATGCGCCAAGATGAAGGAAGCATCTGAAGGTTCGCTCGCCGGAATCTTAGAGTACACCGGAGATGAAGTGGTATCCTCTGATTTTATTCATTGTCCAGCATCATCCATCTTTGATGCAGGATCGGGAATGGGATTGAGTGATACCTTTTTTAAACTTGTTTCGTGGTATGATAATGAATGGGGTTACAGTAATCGATGCATAGATCTACTCAAGAAGGTAGCCCATTTTGTTTAAAGGTAGTACTTTTAGGTATTTCACATAAAGCCGGTTACGCGGCGAAATTTTGATCTTAAACTAACTTTTAGTATGCCCACTGTTAAGACGATAGATGATATTGATTTAAATGGTAAACGCGTTTTTGTACGGGTTGACTTTAATGTCCCTTTGGACGCTGACGGAAGCGTTACAGATGATACTCGGATAAACGCTGCATTACCCACGATCAAAAAACTTCATGAACAGGGTGCCAAAATAATTTTGGCCAGTCACTTGGGGAGACCTAAGGGCGAGCGAGTAGATTCAATGAGCCTGAGCCCCGTATTGCCTGTTTTGTCCGAAAAGCTGGGGTTGCCTGTTTTGTTTTTAAATGATTGTGTTGGCAAAGAAGTTGAAGATGCATTGGACGGTTTACAGGATGGCCAAATTGCTTTGCTTGAAAATCTTCGATTTCATAAGGGCGAGACCGAAAATGATTCAACTTTTGCACAGAAGCTAGCATCCCTAGCCGATGTATTTGTTAATGACGCATTTGGTACAGCACATCGTGCCCATGCATCCACCTATGGCGTTGCGGAACTTTTACCTGTAAAGGTTTCGGGCTATTTAATTGCAAAGGAGCTAGAATTTTTAGGTCAAAAAACTGCTTCTCCTGATCGTCCCTTTACCGTGATACTAGGCGGAGCGAAAGTGAGTGATAAGATTATGGTTATCGATTCGCTGTTAGATAAGGCAGATGTGATTATAATAGGTGGTGCCATGGCCTACACTTTTGCCTTGGCAAATGGAAAAAAAGTGGGTGATAGCTTGAGCGAGCCGGATAAAGTTGAATTAGCTAAATCTGCCCTGCAGAAAGCGAAAGAAAAAGGTGTCCGCTTTCTCCTCCCTGTTGATACTTTAAGTACTAATGCATTGGACTTTGATGCAAAAACTCTTGGAGAAAGTAAGGTTTTTGAGGGAGACATCGAAGACGGTTGGGAAGGGGTTGATATTGGACCCAAAACAACTGCTCTCTACGCAGAGGAAGTTGCTAAGGCTCAGACGGTTCTGTGGAATGGTCCCATGGGGGTCTTTGAAATCCCGGATTCGAGTAAAGGAACATTTGCTATTGCTAAAGCAGTTGCTGATGGAGACGCGGTTTCAATCATTGGCGGAGGAGATTCGGTTAAAGCAATCAACCAAAGTGGATATTCAAATGCAGTGTCATTTATGAGTACCGGTGGGGGAGCATCCCTGGAGTTTTTAGAAGGTAAAAATTTACCCGGAGTTTCCATTTTGGACCGCAAATAGTTTTTTAATCCATTTAAATTAATTTTATGACTCGCAAATATCTAATAGCAGGCAACTGGAAAATGAACAAAACTGTATCTGATACAGTTGACTTGATTGGGGAAATTAATTCCATGGTGGGTGACGAAACATCTGTTCAGGTATGTATTTGCCCTCCCTTTACATCGTTATCGAAAGCTTCTGAGTCCGTTGAGCAATCTCAATTACTTCTAGGAGCACAGGATATGAATGCAGCTGCTTCTGGTGCATATACTGGTGAAATTTCTGCTGAAATGCTTAGAGCACTTTATGTAAGTTTTGTCATTTTAGGACATAGTGAAAGAAGACAGTATTACGGCGAGACCAATCAGACCGTTAATAAGAAGATTCTTACCGCTATTGAAAATAATTTGAAACCCATTTATTGCATTGGGGAAACCTTAGAAGAGCGGGAGTCTGAACGCACTTTAGATGTTGTTCGTTCTCAAGTTCGGGAAGGATTGGAGAATTTTCCCACTTCTTCCATTGAGAACTTGGTCTTGGCTTACGAGCCTGTTTGGGCTATTGGTACAGGTAAGACTGCGACGGATGAGATGGCACAGGAGGTGCACGCGGAAATTCGCCGGGTCCTTACTGAGATGTTTGGAGAAACAGCTGCCGCAAGTATTCGTATTTTATACGGAGGTTCTATGAAACCTGAAAATGCGGCTGGACTTCTAGCCCAAGAAGATGTTGATGGAGGTTTAATTGGTGGTGCATCCCTGACTGCCCGTGCATTTGCGGGAATAGTTGAAGCGGCACGAGGGGCTTGATTTAACAATTTTCGTATTTGAGTATTACGAAACTCGTAAAAAAATTATAATTCTCTTACGAGTTCTTCTGGGTGTGATTTGGCTTTCACTTTGATAAAAGATCTTTCGATCTTTCCGGATTCATTAATAAGAAATGTCATCCGATGTATACCCTCGAAAATACGGCCCATAAATTTTTTTTCTCCCCAAACTCCGAATGCTTTGGCTATTTCATGCTCTTCATCCAACAACAAAGGAAAGGGAAGTTGAAATTTATCAATAAACTTTTGATGGGACTTTGCTGAATCCCCTGAAACTCCAAAGATTTCTATATTTTTATCTTTAAAGAAATCGTAGTGATTTTTAAAACCACATGCCTGAGCCGTACAACCAGGCGTATTGTCCCGTGGATAAAAATAAAGAAGATACTTTTTGCCCAGAAGTTTTTTTTGAGAGATAGGATTTCCGGCTGAATCAGTAGTTGAGAATTCGGGTACGGAATCATTTTCTTTAAGTGGGCAAACTTTTTGCATTACTTTATTAAGGAGAATGTCGCCGTTTTTCCGACCAGTTCAACTAAAGTTGAGTTGATGGAATTTTGTAATAGTTCAATTAATTCAATTCTTTTCTGTCTGTCTTCCTTAAAGGAAACCTTGACCATTTTATCTCGGTTTAAAACCGTTTGAATTTCAAGGATTACATTCTCGGTTAATCCCTTCTTTCCAATTTTCACATCGATACTTCTTATTTTTGCAGAAGATTTTAGAAGTCTTCTTTCTTTTCCTTTGGGGGTGTTTAATTCACTCATTAATTTTTGGATTTCACGAAGTTCATTACCTGCTCACTGTCTTTCACGGCATTGACTTGATTATTTTTATAAAGAAGTTTACCCGTTTGGGAGATTAAAAATGTCCATCGTTTTACAGTCACGCCTCTTTCAAGTGTATATTTGTCTCCCTTGAAAAATCGTTCGATTATACCACCTTTTCCAACAGGGACATTAAATATTTTAGCTATCTTACCGGTTGGGTCAGAGAGTAGTGTAAAGTTAATATTCTCGGCCTTTTTGAATAATGAAAGGTTGGAAGGTTGATCTCCGCTAATACCGATGACTTCAACTCCCAAGGAGTTCCATTTTTTTAAATCATCCCGGTATGCGCATGCCTGTTTGGTACAACCCCCAGTCATTGCGGCTGGATAGAAATAAAGGAGTAATTTTTTCTGACCTATGAACTTCTTGGAGTTCCAAGATTTACCTTCAGAATTAATTGCCTGAAAATGAGGGACTTGGTCATTAATTGCCATTGATCCAAATGCACTTTTGACGCAGATAAGAAATAAAATGGTAAGTGCTTGAATTTTCATTTGATCATTCTGTTATTAATTGGGATGAAAACAAGGTTTCTTTTTCCTTTACCATGGAATTTCTTTACCATCTTCACCAATAAAAACACCGGTCTGGTCCGAAGGTAGTTGGTTTAAAGAATGTAGCATCATGGAAACAGCCTCGGAAACTTGATATTTTGCTTTCACTCCTCCCATTTCCGTTTTTACCCAACCCGGGCTTTGTGAGATAACCCTTATTTTCAAAGGCTTTAAGTCAATGGCTGCTTGTTTTGTCAGCATATTTAATGCAGCCTTTGAACATTGGTATGCAATTGCTCCGCCAAGTTGGGTTTCACCTCTTAAATCGATGGAACCAAGTCTTGAAGATAAATTTATGATTAAGGGTGCAATTGATTTTTCAAGGCAGGGAATGGCAAGACGTAAAACCATTAGGCAACCAATAAGATTTACTTTGTAAATTTTTTCTACTGAAGAAATTGACACTTCAAATAAGTCATTCCAATCGATGACGCCCGCATTATTAAATAAAAGATCAATAGGGCGGTTTTTTTCTTTGTGTTTGTCAAAGCACAAGCGAATCGAATCTTCATCTTCAACATCCAGTTCCATGATATCTAATCTTTCTTTATTTTGAATCTGGAGTAAGTTCAATTCTTTCGCCTGGGAAGGGTTTCGACAAGTTGCAGTTACATGGTTCCCCTGCGTTAGGTTTTGTTTTGCTATTTCAAATCCGATTCCTCGACTTGCTCCTGTTATGAAAATATTTTTCATGTGAATTTATATAATGTTGTTAAAATAACCTAGATTAAGGGTCTTACTATGGTTAGGGTTGGTTATAATTAAAGAATTATTTCAAAATGAGAAAAAATAAATTAGGGGATTCTGACTTAATGCTTACCGAGATCGGTCTTGGTACATGGGCCATTGGTGGGGGAGATTGGGGCATGGGATGGGGAAAACAAGATGAACAAGATTCCATAGCCAGTATTTTAGAAGCTTTAGATCAAGGCATTAACTGGATTGATACCGCTCACGCTTACGGTTTTGGAGTAGCAGAAATTGCAGTGGGAAAAGCTTTAAAGGAATTTAAAGATGATCAGGTTATTGTCGCCACTAAATGCGGAGTCCTTCCTGAAGATGATAATAAACCAAGGCGTTTTATTTCAAGAAAGACTATATTGGAGGAAGTTGATGGTTCATTAGTTCGATTGGGGCGTGATTGGATTGATCTTTACCAAATTCATTGGCCCGTTCCTGCTGAAAACCTCATTGAGGCTTGGGAGACATTACAAGAGTTAAAAAAGGCAGGCAAAATTAGATGGGCCGGGGTTTGTAATTGCTGGGAGACCGAGTTGGAAAAATTACATGAAATTGCACCTATAACATCGAATCAACCGATGTACAGTATGCTTGAGCGTAAGGTTGAAAAAGATGTTTTACCCTGGGCGGAAAAACATAATTCAGGTGTGGTCGTATATAGCCCTATGCACTCCGGTTTACTAACTGGGAAAATATCGGCTGAGTGGTTGGAAAAGCTTCCACAGAATGATTGGAGAAAACATAAGAGCGATCACCCGGTGGTGAGTCCTTTGCATAGTAAAGATGGTTTACAAGCCTTTCTTATTCTGCAAGATGATTTGAAATTAATCGCAGATGAGAAAAGTATGACAGTGGGCCAACTTGCGGTGAGCTGGGCTTTAAGTCAGCCAATGGTTACTTCCGCTATTGTCGGAGCTAGAAAAAGCGGACAAATTCTTGAAACGGTTGAGGCTTCCGGGAAAATTCTTTCTTTGGATGAGAAAAATTTGATCATGAAACATATTATAAATTTTGAAAGAAAACTTAACCATGGCTGAAGAAAAAAAAATAAAAGCCACCCCCGAGGTAAAAAAAGAAGTTAAAAGGGAAAAAAGTACCACCACCGCAAAAAAACCGGTGCGTCGTAAAAAGCCTGCTGTACCTGCCAAGGCAAAAGAGAAACCAAAAGCTCCCAAAGAAAAAGAAGAAAAAGAAGTCGTAAAGGAGGAGTCCGGTGTTGATCCAGCCAAACAAGTTCAGCAGGATAAAGCGACTCCGCAAGCTATCAGCGAACCTCCCGTTGTTAATCGTCACCCACCTAAAAGAAGCCCTAGTCCACGAAGGTATCCAATCGATTTATCAGAGATTAAACCTACAACAAAATACCTGTCTGGTTTAAAAGGAAAACGCTCGATTGTTGGTCTTACTGCTTATGATGCGATCATGTCCAAGCTTATTTCTAAAGCTGGGGTAGACTTTATTCTTGTTGGAGATTCGGTTGGTACAACTTTGCTTGGTTATGAAACAACCATACCTGTGACTATTAATGATATGGTTCATCACACTGCTGCGGTTAGGCGTGGTAATCCCGGGTGTCTTGTTATTGCAGATTTGCCTTTTGGTGAAGCTAGTCTGTCTTTTGATCGATTGCTCGATTCTGCCCGCAGGCTTATGCAGAATGGGGCTGATGCGGTAAAAATTGAAGGTGGAAAAGATATAGCCGATGATATTGAAAAACTGGTCGCCACGGGAATCCCGGTCATGGGGCATATCGGTCTTTTACCACAAACTGTAAAGGCCATTGGAGGATATCGAAAATTTGGAACGGATCGCGAGGAAGCAGATAATCTATACACCGATGCCATAAGTTTGGAAGAGGCGGGTTGCTTTGCAGTAATTGCTGAAATGATGGACGAACGAATCGCCACGCAATTGGCCGGGCACATATTACCACCCTTGATCGGTATTGGAAGTGGGGATCAATGCGATGGTCAAATACTGGTTACGCACGATTTACTTGGGCTTACACCCAGTCCGCTTCCTTCTTTTGTTAAGCCATGTGCAACCTTGGGGCTGGATGGCTTAAATGCCTTAAGTGGATATGTTCAAAAGATCAGGAGCCGACAGGTAGTTCGAAAATGAATTTTTGCGTTTTGGGGGCGGGTGCTTGGGGGACTGCGATGGCAGTTTATCTTTCAAAACTTGGACATTCCGTGTCCCTCATTCCCAGAAGGGTAGAACACGCACTGGCTCTTTCATCGGAACGTGAAAATAAAGATTATTTGCCCGGCATTCAATTTGATCAGGATTTACAAATTGGTTGTTCCTTACGCCCGGTTCTTATGGAATGCGATTATTTGTTTTTTGCATGTCCCTCTCATGCACTCAGGGATAGTTGTAAGCAAGTGATTGAACACATGGGTGATTCATGGAAGTTAAAGGGAGGACTTGCCCTTTGTAAGGGTCTTGAACCGACAAGTAATTTGTTTGCCCATGAAGTCATTCAGCAAGAACTTGGCGTGAAAATTAGTTCCGGATATCTAACTGGACCCAGCCATGCCCACGATGTTGCAGATAGCAAACCCACTGCAATGGTACTTGCCTTGGACTGTGGTGAACCTAAATTAATTCAACTACAGAATAGTCTAAGTTCGGATAGTATGAGGATTTATAGATCGGATGATCGAATTGGTGTTGCACTGGGAAGTTGTTTGAAAAATGTTTACGCGATTGCCACTGGGCTTTCGGACGGGCTTGGATTGGGAGATAATGCAAGAGCCGCTTTGCTTACGAGAAGTATGAGTGAGATGATTAATCTTGGAGTTTCTCTTGGGGGTGAAAGTGAATCATTTTTGGGACTAAGTGGTTTTGGAGATTTAATTGGAACTTGTATGGGGGAATGGAGTAGAAATAGAAATTTTGGTCTGGCTTTGGCCCAAGGTGGAAAACCAGAAGAGATTGTTCGTAGTCAAAAAACAGTTGTGGAAGGTTATTCCGCCACCGCTTGCTTTTTCGATAAATGTAAGAAGCAGGGTGTTGAAATGCCTATCTTAGCTCAGATTTATGAAATTCTTTATTCGGGGAAAGATCCACTCCTTGCATTATCAGATTTGATGAGCCGAGGCTTAAAGGTGGAGTCCAATAGGGAATAACCGGATTGCCATTCATTTTTAAAAACGCCATTTTTGAATCGATGAATACGGCAACGAGACCGATAATTGAAACTCCCAACAATGAGAGCAGGGTGTTACTGCATTCTTGTTGTGCACCATGCGAGGGTGAGGTTTTGGAAACTTTAATAAATTCTAAAATCCAACCCACTGTTTTTTTTTATAATCCTAATATTCATCCAAAAAAGGAATACGAAATTAGAAAGACGGAGGATAAAAAGTTTTGTGATAAACTTGGGGTTGAACATGTGGATGTGGATTATGATGTTCGAAATTGGTTTGATCGTGTAAAAGGACTTGAATGGGAACCTGAAAGGGGAGGTAGATGCACGGTTTGTTTTGATATGCGATTTGAACGGACTGCATTATATGCTCATGAAAATAAATTTAATTTGTTTTCAAGTAGCTTGGGCATTTCTAGATGGAAGAATATGAAGCAAATTAATGGAAGCGGAGAGCGAGCTGCTGCCCGTTATGAGAACCTTGTTTATTGGACTTATAACTGGAGGAAGTCAGGTGGTTCACAACGCATGATTGAGATTTCCAAAAGAGAAAACTTCTATCAGCAGGAATATTGTGGGTGTGTATATTCGCTTAGGGACACCAATAAATGGAGAGTGTCACAAGGGCGAAAGAAAATAAATATTGGTGAGACTTATTATGGAGTGAATAATGATCAGGAGTCATGAATATTATTTTTAAATTTATTTGAGTTAAATTTTATTAAAATGAAGGAATTGTCAGTGTGGGAAATTTTGGTAAATGAAGCGAAAGAAGTCGCCTCCAAGGAGAGAATACTTTCAAAGGTTTTGACTGAGTTTATCCTGGAGCGCGAAAATCTTGCTGAAGCTTTAGGATGGAGGTTGGCCGCTCGCTTGGTAAAAAATAGTGTGCCTGAAAGTGATATTCGAGACTTGATTAAGACAGCCTTCGAATCAGATCAAGAAATCTTATCAAGCGTTGAGTACGATCTAATCGCGGTTACGGAAAGGGATCCGGCCTGTAACGATTATATCAGCCCCTTTTTGTATTTTAAGGGTTTTCAGGCATTAAGTTGTTATCGGGTTGCCCATTCACTTTGGAAAAACGACCGAAAGGATTTGGCACTCTACTTGCAAAGCTTAGTCGCAGTAGTTTATTCCGTTGATATTCATCCGGCCGCAAAGATCGGTAAAGGAATCCTGCTTGATCATGCAACTGGTTTTGTGGCAGGGGAAACAACGGTGATTGAAGATAATGTATCCATATTACACGAGGTGACTTTGGGGGGTACGGGCAAAGAACGTGGAGATAGGCACCCGAAAATTAAGTCTGGAGTTCTGATTGGTGCTGGAGCAAAAATTTTAGGTAACGTGGAGATTGGAGAAGGGGCGAGAATTGGTGCAAGCAGTGTGGTTTTAAATGATGTGCCTGCACATGTCTCGGTAGCGGGTGTACCCGCCAAAGAAATTGGTACGGTGAAAAATACTTCGCCAGCTTTAGGGATGGATCATAATTTATTGGCTATGAGAGAATATGAAAGCGGAGGAGGGATTTAGTGATAAATGTCCTTTTATTGACGAATCATTTTATACGATATATATAATTTCGAATGCCTCCTGAATCTAAGTCCAAGAATCCTGACATCGTTGAAACCAAATCATTGAGTTCAGATAATAACGAAAAATCGTCGGGTGCATCCGCAGATTTTGTTGATGGTTCAAAGAAAAAAGTTGAGGATTTGGAGGTCAAAGATGCACAACTCATTTTCCATTCTATTTGGCATGAACTTGAACAGGAAGTGGGGGTTGAAAACCTACATTTCCCTGCCGAAATCTTTTGGCTTAATGGTTCTCCTGGTGCCGGAAAGGGTACACAAACCGCCTTTATCATGGAGTTTCGGGATTTAACCGAAAAGCCTATAATTGTAAGCGAATTATTAAACTCTCCAGAAGCACGCAAGAAAATTGATGCGGGTTTACTTGCGGGTGATAGAGAAGTTACCAGGCTTGTTTTAAGAAGGCTACTCGAACCAAACTATCAAAGCGGAGCTATTGTTGATGGTTATCCCAGAACCAAGACTCAGGTTGAATGCTTAAAACTTTTCCATCGGCGTCTTACGGAATTGAGGAGTAAATACTTGGGTACTTTTCAGGAGGCTCAATTTCCAAAGCCCAGATTTCATATTATTATGCTCTTTATTGACGAAGAGGAAAGTGTGCGTAGGCAGTTTCTTCGAGGGCAGAGAACGCTGGATCATAACGCCGAAGTGAAAGCTTCGGGTGTGGGTAAAATAAGAGAAGTGCGTAAAACGGACTTGGATGAAGATGCAGCCCATCGTCGATATAAGACTTTTAAAGAATCCACCTATGATTCGCTTACAACTTTACGTGATGTTTTTCATTATCATTTTATAAATGCTCATGGTTCTGTAATTGAAGTTCAGCAACGGATTATACAGGAGCTGAAATACCAAAGCTCTCTAGAATTGGATGAACTCACCCATGACCAAATATCATCCATTCCATTAGCGGAAAAGCTCTCCTTACATGCCCGGCAACTTTTAGTACAAAGATTAGATTCTTATCAGAAATTCCATCCGGAACTTTTTGAACAGGTGGTCGGATTAATTAAAAGTAAATTTATTCCAATTGTTGAGAAGCATTCTATTTCTGGATTGGCATATATAAATTCGGAGGCTTCTGTTTTTGATGACCCACTGGCGGTTGCTATACTTATCGATGTTTTTACAGAAAGAGGGTTTACTGCGGTTGTTGATATTCGAAAAATGGAAGTACCATCCCGGATAGATCCGAAAACATACGAAATTATTAATCGGGTTAAAAAAGTTTACCGAGTAAGAATTAATTTTCCCGGCTCTAAAATTCGCCGAGGTTTGTAAGAATCCTTTCCCTTCTTTGATTATGGACATTCGCTACCAAAAATTAGCTGACACTCTAGTTTATCATTCAACCAAGTTAAATGCTGGTGAAAAAGTATTAATACATTCAATAGATATCCCTCAAGATATGACATTGGCTTTGATCCGTGCAGTGAGGGAGTGCAAGGCTATTCCATTTGTACAGTTGCAAAACGGGCGAATAGACAGGGAGTGTATAATTGGAGGAGAGCAGGAACAATTTGAAACATCTTTTAAGTGGGAAATGGAAAAGATGAAGAACATGGATGCTTATATTGCTATCCGTGGATCCCATAATGTTTTTGAAAATTCAGACTTACCGCAGGATGATTTAAAAAGAGCGATGAAAGTTCTTAAGCCAGTCCTAGATTGGCGTGTTCAGAAAACAAAATGGTGTGTTCTTCGATGGCCTACACCTTCTATGGCACAGCAGGCCAAGATGAGTAGTGAAGCTTTTGAAAATTTTTACTTCGATGCCTGTTGCATGGATTACGGGCGAATGAGTGAAGGCATGGAACGACTTGAGGATAGAATGCGAAATGCGGATCAGGTTAAAATAATTGGCCCGGGTACGGATTTACGGTTTTCCATTAAAGGTATCAATGCAATTTCATGTGGTGGCACATATAATATCCCCGATGGCGAGGTTTTTTCCTGTCCCGTTCGTGATAGTGTAGAAGGAACGATCACATTCAATGCGGATACAATTTATCAAGGTAGTTCTTTTTCTGATGTGGTTCTTCGGTTTGAAAAAGGACGAATTGTTGAATCAAGTTCTTCTTCTAATTCGGATCGTCTTGTTGAGATATTGGATTCTGATGAAGGAGCACGTTATATAGGTGAATTTGCCATAGCCTTTAATCCCATGATTAGAGAACCAATGTTGGATATTCTTTTTGATGAAAAGATCGCCGGTTCATTTCATTTTACTCCCGGACAGGCTTATGAAGAGGCTAATAATGGTAATAAATCACAAGTCCATTGGGATATGGTTAATATACAAAGACCTGAATATGGTGGAGGGGAAATTTGGTTTGATGGTGAGTTAATTCGTCAGGACGGTGAATTTGTACCTGAAGATTTACAAAAATTGAATTCCGATTACCTTTTACAAGGTTCTTAAGAGTATTTTCTATCATGAATCGTTTGGCATTTGATCGCTTTCTTGCATCTTTGCCTAAAACTGAAACTCATTTACATGTTGAAGGTGCCTTGCCGTGGGAACTTTTGGAGCAAAAATATCCTGACAGATTTTTAAAGACTCCGTTTTTTAGAGAGTCTGATTTTAGGTATGAAAATTTTGAACAATTTGAATCAATATTAATCGAACACGCAATGTGCTGGTTTGATTCTGTCGAAAGCTATCACGAAGCAGCAAAAGTCATTTTTTCCAAACATCTTCAACAAAATGTCAAGTATGTGGAAACTAGTTTTCACGCTGGAATGATGGAGTTTTTAAAATTACCCGGGGAAGAAATTTTAACTGCTATACTTGATGCGGTTCCTGAGGGACTTGAAGTTCGGGTTTTTCTTGGTATTAGTCGAAATGCATATACCCCTTACCTCGGTCCTCTGTTGGAAAATGCCCTTAGCTGGGAGCAGTTGTCCGGGATTGATTTACATGGATTAGAGTCTTTGCCTTTTGAGCCATGGATACCTCGTTTTTGGGAGAGAGCACGAGGGGAGGGTAAGGTGGTAAAGGCACACGCGGGTGAATTTGGCCCTGCCTCTAATATCGCACAAGCCGTGAATGAACTAAAGGTAAATCGAATTCAGCATGGAACCCGTGCAATCGAAGATGAAGATCTTATGAATTTATTAGTTAATGAGGATGTGACTTTGGATATGTGTCCTATTAGTAATTATAAGTTAAAAGTTATTGACCAATTAGAAAATCACCCAATTAAAGAATTTATGAAAAGGGGGATTAGATGTACGGTAAGTACTGATGATCCGTTGTCCTTTAATAATTCGTTAGTTGATGAATTTAATACACTGCGAGAGCAATTATCTTTTACCCATTTGGAAATTGCCGAATTGATTTCAAATGGATTTATTGTCGCAAACTTAGATTCAATTCAGAAACAAAAATTTATAAATCAAATTAAGAGCGAAATTATCGAAGCTGAGAAAAATTGTGGCTGAGGAAATATTTATATGCCCAAAAGGCAGTTATGAAAGGGTCGATAAAATACTTGCCCAAGCATTTCCGGAGAAGAGTAGGGCATTAATTCAAAAGGCCATTGAGAAAAAAAAAGTTAGGAGGAAAGATGGGTCTTTTTTAGAATCAAAGACCAAAATTAATTCAGGAGATGAGCTAATCATTGATTTGACTAGGGAGGATACTATCTCTCTTAAACCGAGAAATATTCCTCTCGAAGTCTTGTATGAGGATGATCAGATTTTAGTAATCAACAAGGCTAGCGGAATGGTGGTACATCCAGGTGACGGCACGAAGGATGATACTTTAATACACTCGCTTTTATATCGCTACCCCAAGGGATTGTGTCCGGTTGGAGCCCCTAATAGACCAGGCATCGTTCACCGTTTGGATAAGGAAACCAGTGGAGTAATGGTGGTGGCAAAGACAGAACATGCTTATCATTTCTTGGTCGAGCAATTTGCACAGCGAAAGACTGAAAAAGAATACCGTGCTCTTGTTCATGGTTTTTTCCCTACTGTAAAAGGAAAAATAGATCAACCGATAGGCAGGCATCCTAAAAACCGTGTGAGAATGGCAGTTGTTGAGCACGGAAAACCTGCACTTACAGAATGGGAGGCAATGAAACAATACACTGAATTATTTACTTTTTTAAGAGTTAAAATTCGTACGGGTAGAACCCATCAAATTCGAGTCCACTTTTCACACCTCGGACATCCTTTGGCTGGTGATTTAACTTATGGGGCAAAAAAGAATGCATCCTTTGATAGGGTCATGCTGCACGCACATTATTTATCGTTCATGCACCCCTTAAAAGCAGAAAAGTTTACTTTTCGTGCTGAAATACCATCTGATTTTCAACTTTCATTAAATTCATTGTCGTGTATTGAATAAATAGATTCTATTTGCTCTGTATCAACAAACTTCTTCTTTTTTTAGGGTCAAACGATTTTCTTAATCCAAGAAAGCTTAATGTTACTTCTTCAATCTTTCAGGTTGGAAGTAATCATCGTAAAAGCTTCCTCTAAATCATCTACAATTTCAAATAAATCAACATCCTTGGGAGAAATGACTCCCCAATTGATGAATTGATCAAAGTTGATAAGGTCATCCCAAAATTCTTTACCGTACAAAATAATGGGCATTTTTTTATCAAGTTTCTTTGTCTGAATAAGAGTCAGGGTTTCAAAAAGTTCATCCATCGTGCCAAAACCACCAGGAAAGACAATTACGGCTTTGGCATGATATAAGAAATAGAATTTCCGCACGAAGAAATAGTGGAACTCAAAAGATAGTTCAGGGGTTGCATATTGATTAACTCCTTGTTCAAAAGGAAGGCTAATTCCTAGGGCGATAGATTTTCCATTAACCTGATCTGCCCCCTTATTCGCTGCCTCCATCATGCCGGGTCCACCCCCAGAGCAAACATAATATTTATTTTTAGAACTTTTTTCTTGGTTCGACCATTCTGTCAACCTAGCTGAAAGTTTGACTGCATCTTCATAATATTTGGAAAGTTTGACTATTCTTTTTCTTTTATTTAATTCCCTCACTTCTTCATCAGTCATTTCTGATTCGTTAGGATGTTTGTCAGCATACTCAGATAATTCTGCTTTTGCTTCTTGAAGAGGTTTTGATCGAGCTGAACCAAAAAATACAATTGTATTCTCCACCCCTTGGTTTCGAAGGCGGTTATCTGGTTCGATTAATTCACATTGAACTCGAATGGGGCGTGCTTCATGGCTGTTAAGGAATTCTTTATTTGAATAAGCTTTTGATAGTTTTTGGGTCATGTGGATACATTCACCTTTTATTCATTAAAAGAAAAGAGGATTCATTAATTTATATTTTTTTTAATTTTTTTCTAAAGTGTAAGGATTTTGGGTCGACTATGCTTTTTAGCCGCAAGGATGCAGCTTTATTTTAATCTGATTCGATCCACAGGAGGTAGATTTGAATCACAGCCGATAATCAATGTCCCTTTAGACATTACCATTAAATTGTTGTGATATATTTTCAAGACTATCTAAACCGTGAGGAGATTAAAAATATGAATATTGATTCAGATCAAAGTAGCTTAAATTCTTGTAATGACAGTGATGTTATTTCATTTCCCACAGATACAGTGGATGAGGTATCAAAGGAGGAAATTGGGAAATGGGTGGATCAGTTAATGGACATGCCAGAACCCGATTCTTCCTTTTCAAATAGATTTGAGAATTTCTCCGAAGATCCGCTCACTCAGGTTGCAGAGAGAATTCTTTCCGAAGAGAGTTTTTAAAACTATTATAACTTTTTGGGGTAATCAAAATTGACCAATTCGCAATTCCCCATCTCGACTGAACACCAATTTTTTTCTTGGCAAGATAGGGCAAGGACGCCACAAGTTGGGATATTGGATATTGAAAGTGATGCCAAAAGGTTTCCCAAATGCGTGACGGTGGGGTTATGGAAGAATAAAGCGATTGAATTTAAATCTTTTTGATTATTTTGAATAATATTTAGAATATTAGATGTTGGTTGTTCATAAAGTAGATCAGTGAATTCAATCGTTTTATTCGGGAACCAAATACCTTTAATTATTTCTGCGGTTTCCTTGGCTCGTTGAGCACTTGAGGAAATTATTTTTTCAGGGGGAGGGTAATCCTTTTTTAGCCTCTCGCCCATAATGGGAGCGTCAGAAAGCCCCCTCTTATTTAAAGGACGTTGATGATCTTTAAGTAATTGGTTATCCCACGACGATTTTGCATGTCTAATTAAGAAAATAGTTTTCATTTTTTGAAATTAATTTTTCGTATTGCGAGACTCAAAGTAATCTTCACCATAAAAAACATGAGAATATGCAAAGTTTTGATTTTATTATTACCCTTTTATTTTTGGGGATGTGGATTAGAGGACAAAAAAGAAGATAAAAAAGAATTCGAACCAAAGCAGTTAAAAAGTGAACCTGTCTCAAATACTGTTGTTGATAATCGTTTTTTATCCAAAGATCGAAATGTTGAGAAAATTTTTGCAGATTATGAAAAACCAATTGAAAGTTATCCCACTATTTGGCAAAAAGAGGCCGTGACTAAGAAAAACGGTCGCTTGTACAGGAAAGATGTATGGGACGAGCCTTTTACAGGAACGGTAGTAGAAAGTTTTCCCGATGGAACTGTTTCGCTTGAAACATCCTATTATCGTGGGCTGCCTCATGGTCAGCAAAATCGAAATTTTGAGTCGGGCCAATTAGCATTGCAGGCAAATTTTGACCAGGGAGTGTTAGCTGGTGTGAAATCGAGATGGTGGCCCTCTGGTATTTTGAGAGAAGAGGCATATTGGAGCGAAGGAAAATATATTGGGCGACGATTATGGGATCAAACAGGCAGGTTAATTAAAGAGGAAATTATGCCGCAAAATTAAATTTTATTTTCTTCTATTTCCTTAATTTTTATTATGTAGTTATTAAAATCTCCGATGCGGATGATTGATAAGTTTTCAATCACCTTTCTTGTCTCAATTTGCCTTAATAATGAGAAAGTCTCGTCACTTAAATCATCTGGAGTAACCACAACGAGGTGACGAGTTTGTAATCTAAAGTTTGTGTCGCTTAGTACTCTGATTAGCTCAATCTCATCTTCTAAATCCCAGGTGTTCCTAATTTCAACACCGAGTGCAAGGGATGGAATCCATAAATCAGTTTCCCCAACCGCATATCTCTTTTTTACATCTAATTCGAGTAAGTTTAAATTATATTCACAAATCTGAATAAGATCCAAAATAGATGCAGAGTTTGTAAGCAGAGAATCTCTTTCCTTGGATACAAGGGATGAAAGATAGGCAACCAAATCACCCCTATGAAGAATTTGCATTCTCTCAAGAGCAAAACTTCGAAGGTCTGGGTCAGGAAACAATGATTCTATCGAAAGTTCGTATTCTTTTTTATTTGAATTACCTATGGATTTTTGCTCCATTTGTAAGATTGTGGAATCAATTTCTTCAGGGAATGGTAATGTATGAACTCGCAAATCATAACTGGCTTGAGTTTTGGAAATTTTACTTAATTCTTCCCTAATCCACATACCCAAGTAAGTTACTTCTTTATTATTTTCATACCCGGATATTCTGATCGCTTTAATTTTTTCCCTAAATGCGAAGACACCCTTGTCATAATATTCGTAAGGACCGTTAAGTTTGTTGACCGATGTCGCAATTTCTTCAATTAAATCACGATCATCCTTCCAGTCTCTTCTTCTACGATGGTAAACTGGGGTACCAATCGTTGAAGCTCTTGGTCTTTCGAATCTTGGCATAATAAAATAATGTACTTTAAGAATATATTCATAAACGATATAGTTTATATTTACAACCACTGATGTAAGTGGCAAAAAATCCGGATGATCTTATAGTATTTATAATGTGCCGAAAAATTTTATTACAAATTTTCAAATTTAGATTTTTATTATTTTTGATATCTTTTAGTGGTCTTACAACGAGCGATGTTTTTGGAATTAGTCCTTCTCAAAGTGATGGAAATAAGACTTTTTTTAAGGAAGAAATTATAAGGGTGGTGCAACCAGGAGTGTTTGATTTTCAATCCAAGGATTTTCTGATTAGAATGCGTGCATGGGGGGTAAGTTTTCCACAGAGAAATCAACCTGGTTATAATGAAGCGATTGCATTCACAGAAAAAATGTTACTGTCCACATTGCCAAAAATAAAAATTAAACAGGAATTTGATACTAAAAATTTGAAAGTGGTCGAGATATTGCTCGTTAATGGTAGCCTGAATTTTAGTCGTGAGGCTATTTCCACGGGTATTGGATGGCATTTGGACAAAGAGACGAATCGGTATGGTCCTTTTGTCCTTTCGCAACTCAAAGCCAAAAGATTAAATTTGGGGATTTGGTCCAATAATTTTAACTATCAGCAAATTCAATCACCCTCTTCTCTCCCAACACCTCGATTGCCAGGTATGATTAATTCTCAACGGTCTTTTGTGCCAACTCTTAGTTTTTGGGTAACCAGTTTTGGGAAAATACATAGACCCGGATGTTCATTTTATCAAAGAGGTAGGGGAAATTTAACTTCAAAACCTGAAGGACTGGATTGTAGAATTTGTGGTGGACGAAAGTCAAAATGAATTCTTTCTTGAAATTTTTTTAATCGTAGCATTGAGGATTTAAAAAAAATATATACAAAGAAACCATGTATTTACCAAAAATAGAAGAATTTCCACAATTTTCTCTTAAACGTCTCCTCGGCACTTGCTTCGGAACCGAGCATTCTGAAAGTTTGAAAATTTGCATACTTATTGACCTTCCTGACCTTTCTTTAATGCACAATCATGATTTTTTGAAAGCTGATGGTTTTTCAGTCCAAAAGTATGCTTACAATGTGTTTCTAAATGATCTTACAAACGGTGTATCTGAAAGTTTATCCTACACCGACAATGGATTCTTTGCATTCAAGACTACAGGTGGAAGTAACCTTGACCCCGAGGATATGGCCACAAATTTTGAAGGAGAGCAATTGTCCCTCAATAAAGACATTTACCCAAAGTTTGATATTATTTTGGCTATAACTGATTATTCTTTAACTGCACCCCTAACAGCCTCTGCTAAAATACATAATTTTCGAGGTGCTACTCTCCACGGAGTAAACGACATTATTCTTAATTCGGGGTTATCAGTAGATTATAACGAAATTAGTAAGCAATCTGAGTTATTTCGAAGCGTGTTAGATCAATCTGAATATTTTGAAATTGATTTTGAAGTTTTAGGATCGGCTTCAACACTTAAAATTGATTGTTCCAAGCAAACTGCACAGAAAAGCCACGGTTTGTGCCCTCAAGGTAAACCCGATGTTGCTAACCTTCCCGCTGGGGAAGTTTATTTTGTGCCCAGTTCCGCCTCAGGTTCTTTCCCATTTCGTTTTTCCGATGGTACGCTTGCGCAAATGAAGGTAGAAGATGGTGCTATCGTAAATGCGTCATTACTTCGTGGTGATCAGCAAAAAGTGGACGACCGAAATATTCAGTTAAAAGAAGACCCTGCTACAGGAATTATTGGTGAATTAGGTTTTGGCACTCAATTGCTCCCATTTTCAGGTAAAGATATTCAAGACGAAAAAATTCTTGGTACTTGCCATGTTGCCACTGGGAGAAGTGATCATCTTGGAGGTAATCTAACCCCAGATCTTTTTAATTCCCGTCTTAATGCATCACATGATGATATATTGTATGCACCTCCCAAGACACCTGAGATTATGGTTACAGAAGTAAGAATGCAAAAAAATGGAGAAATAACTCCTATCCTACAGAATTTCCAACCAACATCTTTCTTGTTGGATCATCTTTCTAGCGAATATCCAGTTGAAAAATTTGCCGTAAGTGTTGCTTAATACAAAATTAGTTTTTACATCCTTTTTCTGCTATATTCTAGCATCTTATCAGTGTTTTGCTTTTCGCCCTGCACCGCGTGCTCCCCGTGCTCCTTCTGTAAGTAAAGTTAAATCCGTTTCCTCTTCTGGTTTGAGTAGAAGGGCACCTTTCGTTCCTTCATCAAGGATAGCTAAAAAAGCACCTTTTGCACCTCGTGCACCCAATGCCCGATATCCTAAGTTAGTCAAACGACCACCCCTTGTAAAACGACCCAAACCCGTTAGGAACACCCCTTTTGTTCAAAGAGCACCCGTGTTTAAAAGAGTGCCTTATGTCCGACCTGTACCCAAGCGATCCTAACAATTTGAATGGGTAATTTTTAGTTCGGTATAAAAATATCTTAAAAGCTTTGCATTACTCCATATTTTTTAGGAGATTGTAAGTATGCTAGTGCCCGCATTTCCCAACGCTCTTTGGGGTAGAATCAACTTCATTCCACGTAACTGTCTGTTGTTGCTTTTTTTAGTATTTTTTCTCTTCGGACAAAGTGTTTTTCCTAATACCCAAAATGGGCAAATGTATGAATTATATTCAGCTGAATGGAACGGATCCGCATTTTTAATTTCAGGGAATGGCATTTCAAATCAGGAGTTTCATACATTCAATTTTTATGAAAATAATTATTATATTTTCGAAAATAACGGTAGTAACCATTCTAGAATAAATATTGGTGAAAATAATAACTCAATTTATTCGAAATCTGATATATGGAACAATGGTGCGTATTCGGATGACGAATATCTTCTTTTCCAGCCTGATTTTAATAGTTCAAGAATATTTTATTATTTTAAACCTGACTCTAATAATTCCACTGGTCAGATAACTATCTCTGCATATGATTCTGCTTTTCTACATCCACAAATCAATGTTCCTTCTTTAAAGTTCGGGCAGTCCGTTGTAATTAATGATTGGAATCAAACAATTTTTGGCTCTCCAGGTGCAGCAGGTTTTGATGATGGAGCCATTCATATTTTTAATCTCGAGTCGAATGGAAGTTATTCGTATTACGAAAAAATAATCCCTTCAGTTTCTGGACATCTAGGTCAATTTGGGCATTCGTTGGAAGTTGTTAATGAATTTTTGTTTGTTGGTTCTCCAGATATTTCTTCATACTCTGGTTCAGTCGATGTATACAGGAGGGAGTCCAATGGCAGTTATGGAGTTTTTCAAAGTTTAAATTCATACTCACAAGCATTGGATAGTTTTGGGTGGGATATTTCTGCTGATGCTCAAAATCTTGCTATAAGTTCTCTGCAGTCGATAAATAATCGAGGCGGAAAAGTTTCAATTTTTGAGAATAATGGTACGAATTGGAACTTTAGCTCATTCCTTTCTGCAGATGATAACCAAAGTAATGATGAATTTGGTTATGCCATCCATTTATCAGGTTCTCGATTGTTGGTAGGAGCTCCCAAGGCTGATGCAAATGGAACGAATTCAGGTGCGGCTTATATTTTTGAAAAAAATGCTTCTGGGTGGTTTCAAACTAAGAAATTGGTCCCTACTGGGCTATCGGTGGGGGATGAATTTGGATATTCTGTTACATTGAGTGATAATATGGCATTCGTTGGAGCGAGGCAAAAAGATGGGGATGTAAATAATACCAATGCAGGTGCGGTTTATGTTTTTCATTTCGATGGATCGAATTGGAAGGAAGTCAGAAAGATTTATCCACCATCTTTACAGGACAATCAGTTCTTTTCATCGGATCTCTCCTTTCATGAAGATATTCTTGCGGTTTCATCTCCTATGATTGGTGAAGGAGCTGCTTATCTCTACAGAGTTGAAGATAACGCTTCGTTGGTAACTTTTTTATCAACTTTAAATTTGTCTGAGGCCAATGCAACAGATCAAAGCCAATTTGCCATTACTCTAGCTGACGGGGTTGCAATAGTTGGTATACCCGGTGATGGCACTTATGAGAATTTCGGAGGAGGAGCACTTGCATTTTTTAATGATGCATGGCAGAAAAAAATACTTCCCAACCTGGCTCCGATTATTGACCACAATTCCTCTCAGAACCATAGCATGGCAGAGGATAGTGGAACTTATACATATGATTTTAATGGAAGTCACCCATTTGACTCGAATTTAACCTGGGCACTTAGCCAGTATCCTGATTCCAATGCTACTTTTACCCTGAATTCTTCTTCCGGTGTTTTCTCATATATTCCCGACGGAAATTATTCTGGACGGCATAATTTTACTGCAATTCTTTCAAATGGAAAAGCCTCAGATTCCATTGATTTCAATGTTACTGTTACGCCCGTTCAAGACCCACCGGTTTTTTATCCTTCTACTTTACTTATTTCTGCCATGGAAGGAGATGAATACAACCAAACGATATCTGTTTTTGATGCAGATGGAGATAACCTTACTATTACATATATTTCACCTTTTCTTGACCTGAATATATCCGGTTTTAATTTAGTTGGCACCCCTACAATTGGCAGGGCGCAAGGCAGTGCTTTTAAAGATTACAATGTAACACTTTCTGTGAGCGATGGTAATAGTAACTCAATTAACCAAATTTTTCCTTTACGTATTTTAAAGAGGAACAACCCTCCTCAAATTTGGGTAGATGGTAATTCAAGCATACGAACCATCGACTTAAACTTAACTGAGGATTTTAATTCAAGCCAGTGGTATGCAATTTTACCGCAACTTGATTATAATGATTCAGATGGTCATCAGTTTGAATTGAATTCTAGTGTTTCATATCCTGAACTTCGAACTGTCGAGGTAAACGCATCCGATGTGAACCAGAGTATTACTTATGTTCCTCGTGCGAATTTCAACGGAACTGATTCTTTTACTATTACATTGATTGATCTGGAGGGGGAAGGAAATAAGACCGCCACTTTAACATTTAACCTGACTGTCAGTCCCGTAAATGATCCGCCCATTATCACATCTGCTCCTCCGGTAACCCAGATTGGTGAAGGCCAATTATTTAGCTACCCCATTACGATAGAAGACCCGGATATATTGGACATGAACAGTACGGAAACAATCACGGTCACTGTCGATAATTTACCTGCGAATGGTTGGCTTGATTATAACTCCAGTTCGGGCTTGTTATCCGGGACTCCATCATGGTCTGATTATGAGGAAACTGGACCGAGATTAATCGTGATTAATGTACAGGATAATGCTGGACTCAGAGACACACAGGCATTTACCCTTGAGGTGGTTCCAAATAACTATCCTCCTGTTATTTCTGAAGGTTCAACATTTTCCACATCCGTAAACGAGGATTCTTCGATTAGTTCTTGGGGTACTTTAAATTTAGTAGCGACCGAGCAGGATTCAACTCTCGGAGTCTTGTCGTGGAAGGTTGCGTCGCCTCCAAGCACAGGAAATGTTACTGTTTCTGGAACTGGAAATAGCCCGAGTTCTCTCCTTTATGTTCCTGATGGAAATTTTTCAGGAGCCGATTCGTTTGTTCTCCAGGTATATGATAGCGGTGATCTTAACGCGTCTGATTCTATTATTATCACGGTCAATGTACTTCCGCTTGAGGATGATCCAGTTTTTAGAACTTTTACATCTGGAGTAGCAGTCAAAGATAATCTTTTTGATTACTCAATTAAGGTCGTTGATGAAGATTTGGATTCTAACATAACAATTTCTTCTCTTGTTCCTCTCCCCAGTTGGGTAACCTTGATAGATGATGGAAACGGTTCTGCTCGTTTGTGGGGTACTCCTAATCAATATGACCTAGCCAGTAATCTTATTGTTTTAGAAGGAAGAGATGAAACAAATCGCTTCGCTATTCAGGCATTTATGCTTGTTGTTCTAGAGCAAAATACAAACCCAATTATTGCTCAAGGTGAGGAACTATCTATTTCACATACTGAAGATGTAATTTGGCAGGGGAGTTCCCTTGTATCGGCCTCAGATATTGATGGGCAATTTTTGACTTGGTCTTTACATGTACCACCATCTCATGGAACGGCTCAAGTATCCGGTCTGGGTTCTTCCCCCCCTGTTCTAGAATATCTTCCTGATTCTAATTATTCAGGCTTGGATTCCTTCCAAGTTAAAGTCAGTGATGGAATTGGAAGTGATATTATTACCATTAATTTGAACATTCAAAATATTGACGACGCTCCCGTTTTTTCGATTCTTCCCACCGATCAGGTTACGATCGATAACCAAAGTTTTGTTATTTCTCCAAAGGTATATGATGCAGACAGTTTAGTTGGAAGCGAAATTCAGTTGACTGGTCCTGCATGGCTCGGAGTTGCCTCTTTTGATCGTTCCACTGGAGTTGTTCAATTGGCAGGAGTTCCAGGGGAAAGTGATGAAGGTAATTCAACCTTTTCTTTACTAATTACAGATTCAACTGGTTTATATAATTCCGCTGAATTTAAAGTTCAGGTGCGGGTTCTTAATTATGCACCATTAATCAATTCTGGTTCGGCTTCGGTCTCGGTTACAATGATCGAGGATGATAATACAAGTTGGAATGCACCCAATTTAGTTGGTGCTGATCACGAAACTTCTGCAAATGATTTAGTATGGTCTTTTATTGAGCCCAACTTTGGTACCGTTTCCGTTTCGGGCACTGGTTCCAGTCCGGGTACTTTTATTTATTCTCCCGACGGAAACTTTTCTGGCTCAGATTTCTTTACGGTAAAGGTAACCGATGGAGGGGGGATCGAGGGATCACCACCTAAATATGATACGATTTTGGTGAATGTTGAGGTTTCTCCAGTAAATGATCCTCCCATCTTTTCCAGCACTCCAATGACTGACAAGAATGGAACATACAGTTGGAACGACGAATCAGTTTATGTATATCAAGTAAAAACTTTCGACGCCGATTGGAATTATTCATGGCATTCAATAGATCTCAATATTTCAGGTAAGTTACCTGAATGGTTAAGTTTTAAGGATGAGGGTAACGGGACGGGAATCCTTTATGGATTGGCTGCGGTCAAAGATGAAGGAAATCATACTATTTCTCTTGAGGTTTTTGATTCCAATGAAACCTCCAAGGTTCAGTCATTTGATCTTCAGGTTAGAATAGATAATTATCCACCTGTTTTTAAATCGGTAAGTGAGGCGAACAAAACAATTACCGACCTTATTGTATATGTCGACGAAGATTCAAATTCCAGCAGTTTAAGAGGCGGTTGGTTTGCACCCTCTGATTATTTAGCCCTGGATCCTGATCCGGGGAATCCTGATGCTAAAGCTTTGACTTGGACATTGTCCGGAATTCCGACTAGCGGGGCGAATGTTCTAGTTGAAGGCTTGGGTGAAAGACCTGATGTGTTTTCTTACTCTCCGGCACTTAATTATTTTGGTGAAGATATTGTCCAACTAAAAGTTTATGATGGTCACAGGCATTCAATTCTTCCGGTCCGTATACAGGTTCGTGGACTTCCGGATCCTCCCGTTTTTTCAAATTCATTCGATTCCATTTTAGTCGCGAAAGAAGGGGCTCAATTTGACTTTGAAATTAAAACCTATGATCCTGATTTCAGTATCAGGAATATTAAGGTTTTTGGTCTTCCTTCGGGAGGAAATTCCTGGCTTCAATTAGTGGAACAGAATTCTTCATCGGGCACTGCCCGTTTGGTTGGAGTTCCTCCATCTCAAACAAGCGGGGATCGATACCAACTTGCCTTTGTCGTGACCGATGATACGGGACGATTCTCGGTTGCAAACACCCAATTAATTGTGGATGGAAAAAATTCGAGTCCGGTAATAAACTTGGGGTCTTCTGCTGTTGTTCGTTTTGACCGATCTGGAAATGCTAAACCATCGGATCTTTCAAGATTATACGCAACTGATATTGAAGGTGGACTTCTTCAGTGGAGCCTTTCTCCAAATTTGTTACCATCTTTAGGTGAGGCAAAAGTTAGTGGGAATGGGGTCCAATCTCCATCTATCACTTATCTTCCCTATTCCGTGGCTAAAGAAGATAAATTCAAAATTAGAGTTTCAGATGGTGTGAGTTTTGATGAGATTGAAATTACCGCTTTGGTCGTGGAAAGCTTTGATTCTTTTGAAGTTTCGGATCCTACTAATTCTTCGATACCCGCAGGGAGGTTGTTTGTTGAACATTTTAAGGTTTCCAATGTAGTTTTCAATTCAAAGATTGAGGCTTTTTTATTGGAGAGTCCTACATGGATGAAAATAGAGAAAGTAGAATTTGATCTCTTCAAGTTGCATGGAATTGTTCCTTCCCACCTGGTTGGTGATACGGTTATCAAAATATCATTTTGGGAAGATGGAAAAAGCAGGGCAACGAAGGAATACAATTTAAAAGTCACGGATTCCACTCCCCCCAATCTTAGCCTCAAAGGAAATGAATTTATAAGATTAAGAATTGGAGAAAACTATGTTGAACCTGGATATCTTTCTTTGGATCAGGATGGTCAGGATTTAAGTGCCACCGTTGAGGTAAATGGAACGGTGGATAGTAGTCAAAAAGGGCTTAATCTTATTAGCTATCGATCAACTGATTCTGCAGGAAATTTTTCTTTGTTAAAACGAAAAATCCAAGTGGTTGAAGGAAATAATACCGTGCAGACGAGCTCAGTAAACTCCCAAGCCAACATTAATTTTGAGGACTTTTCAATCTTAGGCAAAGGTGTTGTGCTCCTTGAATTTGTATCCGATCGCGAATCCAGGTTAGCTCGTTATGCAGAATACACAGATTTTTCAAATCCTATAAATTCTATTACATTTAATGCGGAGAGTATCAGACTTAAGAAAACTCTTACCCTAGAAGATAACCATATTTTAGTATGCGGTGTTTTTCGTGGAAATCTTTCCTTTGGTGAAAATTTGGTCCGTTCAAAAGGAAGCCACAACTTATTTGTACTTAAACTCGATTCAAATTTGAAACGAATATGGTTCAAAACTTTAGCCTGTTCATCCACTTTGGAAAACTTTGAATTAATGGAAACTCCCGATCAATCAATTCAAATCGGAGGTAATTTTAGACAACAACTTCGCCTTGATTCTCAAACCTGGAACGCTCAAGGGGAGAGTGATAATTTTATTTGGAATATAAAGAAAGATGGTGGATTTGGTTGGCTTAAAACGTTTGGTGGAACGGGTGTCGAAGAAATGGTTGGGTTAGATAGCCTCCCAGACGGATCCTTTTTATCAGTCAGTAATACTCAAAAGAATTCAGACCCCATGTATTGCACGGTGATCAAGTTTTCTAAAAATGGAGAAGTGGTGGCGGGAAAATCTTTAATTACCGGATTTCACAATAAAGCAATTGGATTTAGGTTTGAAAAAGAATCCATTTTTCTTTCTGGAGAATTTAAAACCAAATTAGTTATTGATAATAAGACCATTTTATCTACATCCTCAGAAAGTGGGTTTATATCTTCTCTTAATTTAGACTTAGTTCCAAATTGGCTGGTTGCTCTTTCTGCAAGCGGAAAATCAAATGCAGGGGAAATTCAAATCGATCCCTTCGGTTATCCTTTATGCATTTTAAGTTTTGATGGAAACTTATCTCTGCCAGGGAGTTCCCATGTCTATTCATCACTGGGACAGGATGATTTAATGGCAATTAAGTTGAATCCTTTAAACGGATCAATTTTATGGGAAGAACTCATTGGATCGACTGGGCAGGATACTCTTTCTGGATTCCAAGTAGATTCTTTTGGCACTGTTCTAGTTGGTGCGGCATTGACTGTGCCGTTTTCCTTGAATGGAAATTTAGTTTCCGAAGGCAGTAAATTTTTACTTAAACTTGAGTCTATGCAGGGAAGCCCTTCATTCCAATCAGTACTCGATCTTACTTTGTTGGAAAATGAATTTTTTAATGAGGAGATTAAGGTGCTCAATCAATCAGTTGTTCGGTTAATGATGGTGAGTGGACCAGATTGGATTAATTTTCAGGATAACCGAGATGGTACAGGTATGCTAGGAGGGCTCGTTCCGCCCTTCACGGGGCAAGAGGGAAGTATCAGAATCCGAGCTTATAATGCCGACGGAGGGGTGTCCGACTTGGATCTCAATTACTCGGTTTCTGCAAACTCTCGTTCTATGCGTTCGGATGAGATATTACCTGATTTTTCCGTGGTTATGAATTTGGGAAAAGATGTTTCGGTTTCTTCTTCCTCAAGTTTTTTAGATGGAGGTTATTTAATTGGAGGGACTTTTTTAAATTCCATAAAATTGGGCCAAAATACTTTTTCGAGCCAAGGAAGTAATGATGGCTTTGTGAGTTCCATCGGTTTAGATGGTGAGATTTCTAAATCTATTCATTTAATAAGTTCAGGTTCACTTTCTATAAAATCGATTATTACCGATGTTGACAGTGAAATATATATAATGGGAGACTTTACTGGAACCCTGCAGGTTGGACCTTTTAGCATAAATGCGATAGGTGGTTCTGATTTATTCGTAGTTCAATGGTCAACCAATGGTTCTTTAAAAAATCTGACCCGAATCGGAGGTTCTGGAGGAGAATATTTTAAGAAGTCTATTCTTGTTGATAATAAATTTTTAATTTCTGGAGAATTTAAGGGAACCTTTTCCCACGGTTCTCATTCTGTTCAGTCGAAAGGTGAGAAGGATGGATTTATTTTGAAAGTCCCTCAGGTCGATGTCTCAAGCGTTGAGTGGTTTCAGGCATTTGGTGGTACCGATGATGATTTTGTTTCTGATATTAGAGTCGGTCCGAATGGGGAAATTTTTCTGGCTGGTTCTTATCGTGGTAAATCTGTCTTTGGTTCAATCTCACAAAGTGCTGTTGGTCTGAATGATTGTTTTATAGCTAAATTGGATACTCGTGGAAGTTGGGAAAATATTTATTTTGGTGGAGGGCCAGGAGATGATGAAATTACTTCATTCACCATTCAGTCATTAAAACGGATCATAGTATGTGGTAATTTTATGACTGATTTTAAATGGGGAAATCGAAAAATAAAAAGCTACGGAAAACAAGATGGGTTTATCGCGGTATTAACTGATACCGGTAATTGCGTCTCACTTTCTGCTTATGGTGGAACAGGTAATGATTCAATTGACGCAATGGTAAATAATGTCGGTCAAATCTTTTTTGCTGGTTCTTTTGATAATGATATTGATTTGGCTAAAAAATCTTTTTCCACTTCTGGGGGAAGAGATTGCTACATTGCTCTTCTTGCTATTGATGGAAGTCATGTGCTGGATGCGATACATCTAGGTGGGGGCGGCGAAGATATTATTAACCAAATTGACAGTTCAATGGTTGGACATTTTTTAGTAAGCGGAATTTCCGGGGGGGAGATTTCTTCGGGAGGAATTTTTCCTAGCGCAGTAACTGGTAATCAAAATTCTTATGTTTCCCTATTTGGTCCTAAACAATTCAGTCCAACTTTTTATCCAACACCACAGACAAGTGTATTATCCTCAAATGTGTATGAATATGATTTCATTACCGGACCTTGGCCAAAGGGCGCTCCATTAAGCCTTCATATTTCTGAAAAACCGGAATGGTTGAATATTGAACTCTTCAAAGATGGAACGGGCTTGGTCTGGGGGCATAGTCCAGTAACAGTAGGAACAGTATCGAATGTTAAGTTTGATATTAATTCAACTGGCCTTGCTGGTTTAACTTGTGAATGGACAATCGAGGTCATGGATAGCACTTCTGCATTTTTTATTCTTGGAGATCCATTACTTTCAAGTCCTCAATTTAGTAAGTACCGATCGGAATTTACCCTTTCCGGAACAATAATGGATGATATTTTAATTCTTCCTCAAGGTCTACCATCCTGGTTAAATTTAATCAGGGATTCAGCGAGTAAATTTTCAATTGAGGGAACGCCTACGGAAGGAGATCTTGGAAGCCATCAGATTCAAATCTTTGTTCATAAATTCATTGATCAAAACACATCTCACCGTGAAGAACTAAATTATACTCTAATGGTTCAGCCGAAAATCATTCAGGATGCCACTTCTACTGAACTCGGAGATTGGAAGACTAATTGGTTGGGATATTTCCATTCCTTCTCAAACTTGTGGACATATCACGAGGACTTTCTCTGGGTCTATCTTGCTTCAGGAACTAAAACTGATGCAGTTTGGTTTTGGACTGAGAAGTGGGGATGGTTATGGACTGATTCAGTAAACTGGGATGCCACATTAGGAACGGGGTATTTATACTCTACTCTCAGTGGGGAATGGATGTATTTTCAAAGGAAGCGTAATGATCTACCTTCCTTAGTTTTTATTTACAACGAAGATAAATGGATCACATTCGAATAGGGATATGAAATCTCTTTATTGAGGAGTGACAATCGTATTAATAAAAAAGGAAAAGACTGGCTTTGTTTAAGCGAAAATAGGAGTTACTACATGGCCTTGTAAGGAAAGAAGGTCTTCGATAGAATTATATAAGCTTTCTCTGTCCAATCCAACCTTACTCCTTAGTTCATCGACCGAGTTTCCATGCTCGATGAACTTATCAGGCCACCCGAAGCGTTTTACGGAGATGGTAATTCCATTTTGCTCAAACTCTTCGAGAATACTTGAGCCAAAACCACCCATGAGAACATTGTCCTCCATAGTTACAATACTTTGGTGGTTTTTTGCCTGTTCTAGAAGAGTTTCTTTATCAAGTGGTTTGATGAAACGAGCATTAACCACCGTAATTTGAATACCATATTTTTCTTTTAACTGATCCGCGATGGAGAGGGCGATTTGTACAAAATCTCCAATCGCCCAAATGGCACAAAGAGAACCCTTACGTAAAACCTCTGCTTTTCCTATTTCTAAAGGAAGGGGTTTATCTTTTCGCTTCACACCAACACCTTCACCGCGAGGATAACGGATAAATGAAGGGGATCCTGATTCAATTCCGGTTGCCATCATGTCTTGGAGTTCATCTTCATCCTTAGGTTGCATGATAATACCATTGGGTACGCAGCGGAGGTATGAAAGGTCGAATAATCCATGGTGGGTCGGACCATCATTTGGGGATAAACCCGCCCGGTCCAGACAAAATGTCACTGGCAGATTTTGCAGACAGACATCATGAATGATGGGGTCATAGGCTCTTTGTAGAAAAGTTGAATAGATTGCGCAAACCGGGAGTTTTCCTCCGGTTGCCATACCTGCAGCCAAGAGAACTGCATGTTCCTCGGCTATACCCACATCGAAAAAGCGCTCGGGTATTGCCTTGTGCAGGGCGTCCAAGCCCGTCCCGCTAGGCATAGCTGCGGTAATACCAACAATATCTTCATTTTTTGCCGCTAAGTTCGAGAGGCATTCGCCGAACACATCTTGAAACTTAGGAGGAGCCGAGGGAGAAGAGGGCTTACTTTTTCCAGTCTCCTTATCAAACGGACCGGAACCGTGCCATTTTTCAGGCTCTTCTAAAGCAACAGGAAAGCCCTTCCCCTTTTGAGTGAGTAAATGGAGAACGATCGGTTCATCCGAAGTTTTAGCAAACTCGAAGAAGCGAACTAATGACTGCACATCATGTCCGTCAATGGGTCCTAGATAACGGATACCCATTTTTTCAAAAATACTGGATGGTGCTATTAATTCTTTGGTGTCCCGTTTTGCCTTGGACAGGAATTTCATTAGGGATGGACCACCAGGCATTTGGGTGAGAAAATTTTCAGCATCCTTGTGAAGGCGTGTGTAAGCTGGGTTGGTTATTAATTCATTAAAGTATTTAGAAAATGCACCCACGTTCTTGGCAATGGACCATTCATTATCGTTCAAGACCAAAATAAATCGCTTGGTTGAACTGGCTATGTTGTTCAAGGCCTCCAGGGTAATCCCACAGGTAAAAGCCGCATCACCGGCCACTGCAACCACATGATCATCTTTTTTACTCAGATCTCTTGCAATACAACGGCCCAGTGCCGAGGATAGGGCAGTACCCGCATGCCCGGCACCAAAGGCATCATGTTCACTTTCCTCACGGGAAAGGAAACCGCTCAAGCCTTCAGATTGCCTGATTTTTTCGAAACGCTCATCATTTCGCCCGGTAAGTAATTTATGAACATAGCCCTGGTGAGAAACATCCCAAAAGAAGGAATCTTTTGGCGTATCAAAGGCAATATGGAGAGCCACGGTTAATTCAACAACCCCAAGATTGGGACCTACATGGCCACCATTTTGGGAAGTTGCACCAATGATACGATTACGAATTTCCTCACAAAGAACTTCGAGTTGTTTTTCGTCGAGAGATTTTACATCACCCGGACACTTTATATTTTTTAAAATTTCAGTATTATTATCCATCACACCATATCCTCAAAATCTTTTTCAATGAATTCCCCGTCTTTTTCCTGAACTTCCTTAATCTTCATTTCTGCCCCTTCAATCTTCTCACGGCAGAGTTTTAACATTTTTACACCGGTTTGATAGTGAGTGACCAAAGAGTCGAGTGGAGCCTCGCCTGACTCCATTCTTTGAATGATTTCTTCAAGATTGGCTAATGCATCTTCAAAAGAGAGTTCATCTTCATCATCGGACTGTGTTTCAGGATTTCCCATTTGTGTTGGCTTATTTCTATAGTATTTTTGTATAATCGCAATTCAAATAGAGCTAATTGAAAAACAGTATTAAAGCTTTATTGTTACTAAAATTTAGATAAGAAATAGTCTATTCTTTCATCCACTCATTACAGTATCTTTTTTGCCCCAAGGAAAATACTCGCAAATTGACAAAAAATATCATGGATACCGCTAGATGATTAAATCAGGGAGCAAGTAATTTATGGTTTATTTGATAAGGAGTTGACCGAAAAAATGGAGGGTTCTGTCCCATTGCTCTCCCTAAACGAAGTGAGCAAAACAAGAAAACCATGCATTGCCATACTAAATTACTCAATTTATTCCTACTTTTTTCAAAACTGGAACTCAGGATGTCCTGTAAAGTGGTAATAAAATTAGTTTTGAAAGCTCTACGGTCGACATTGTGAAATTGTATGGTTACATAAGAGGTAATGACTGAATTGCAGACAATTATTGTGGTTTTGGCCGTGTGCCAATTTTTATTCGAATATTATCTTAAGGTTTTGAATGAAGGGCATGTTGCCCACTTGATGGATAAGCAACCTGAGGATTCAAAGTCATTGATGGATGAAGAAACTTGGCAAAAAGCGAGTAAATATTCTTTGAGTAAAAGCCGTTTCTCGAGGATACAAGAAATTTTTGGATTTATTATTTTTTTTCCAGTCTTTCTATATGTTTTGCCTAAAGTTTTCGAAGTATGGCCCGTAACCAAAGTTGACTCAGTCTGGTGGGCGGCTTTTGTTGCTACTGCTTTATTGAATGTACTTCAAATACCAGGGCTGTTTTTTGACTGGTATAATCAATTTACATTGGAAGAAAAATTTGGCTTTAATAAATCGACTAAAAAGCTTTGGGTCGTGGATAAAATTAAGGGTACAATTTTGGGTTTTGGGCTATCCTACCTTATGCTCGCCCTGTTAATATGGATGTACCGTACAATATCTGAGGCTTCTCCTGAGTATTGGTGGGCAGCCGCATTTGTGGTCTTTTTTGGTATACAATTGCTCATGATGGTGCTGTATCCAAAATTAATTCTTCCTCTTTTTAATAAACTTACCCCCTTGGAAAACGGTGAGTTGAAGGATCGACTCATGGCATTGTCGGATAAGACCGGATTTAAAGCCAACACGATCGAGGTGATTGACGGGAGTAAACGATCCGGTCATTCAAATGCTTATTTTACTGGTTTTGGGCGCTTTCGTCGAATAGTTCTTTATGATACCTTGATCAAGCAGATGTCAATCGAGGAGATTGAGGCGGTGCTTGCGCACGAAGTAGGCCATTATAAGCTGGGGCATATTCCCAAACGTTTGGTTATGGCTTTTATTATGGGTTTGGCCGGTTTCGGCTTGATGGGCTATCTTCTTCAAAGCGAATGGTTTTATTTGGGACTTGGTTTGGATTCCTCCTTAACTTCTTCCTTGAGTCCTTTGATCATTGGTTTGTCCTTAACTCTGGGTTTTTTCACTTACTGGCTTACGCCGATAAGTAATCTCTTTTCAAGAAAGCATGAGTTTGAAGCGGATGACTTTGCCAAAAAAGCTGTGGGTGATGCGGAGCCTTTAATCTCTGCTTTAAGAAAATTGTATGTGGAGAATTTGTCCCATCCTTTGCCACATGCCTTGCTCGCTGGTTTTCATTATTCCCATCCCACCTTATTGGAGAGGGAAGGGGCGATGAGAAAGGATTAATTTTTTCCGAGGCTCTGTTTTTCACTCCTTTGGTAAAAATAAGAATGAGAAGCCAAACCGAATAGCACACCGGCTAAATTCATAATTAAGTCGCCAGGGGATGGGAACCGGTCGGGAATAAAAGCCTGAGCCATTTCGTTAGCTATCGCATAAAAGCAGGAGAACAGAAATGCAGCATGGGTAAAGCATTTTGAAATCTTTTCGATACATCCAAGTTGCCAAGACCATAGCCAGGCAAGAGTGAAAAAAAGAGGAAAATGACTTAAATCCTGGAGCCAAAAGGGGTAGTCGAACAATTCTTCGGAGAAACGGACAAAAAGTTTGTTAGCATCAAGATTTTTGAGGCTATCCGGTTTGGGGAATCCGGTAAGAATTTGTAGAAAAAGGGTATAACTAAATGGTAGTATCAACCAAAGTTTTTCCTTTGGCTTTCTGACCCAAAACTGGATGAAAGATTTCATTTGATTTTTTGAAAAGATTGCTTGGCAAGAAAATTTACGTCATGAAAGACCAATATGTCATATTTCAATTAATAGAACTTTTACATTATGCCAATCTACGAATTCATGAGTCGAGATACGGGTAAGATTTATTCGTTTTTTGCCCATTCTATTTCCTATGCAGAAAAAACGCCTCTTTGCCCTGATGGTAAGAAATACAAGATGCAAAAAGTGGTTTCCGGTTTTTCTATTACTGGAAAAAAAGAGGAACCACCCGAGATACCGGGCCAAGATGCAGGTGCGGACCCTAATGATCCTTTTGCAGGGATGGATCCAGACCAGGCGGAAAAAGTCATGAAGGAATTAGAAGGTGCGATGGGTGGAATGGATGAGGATAATCCAGATCCGAAACAAATGGGGCAATTGATGCGTAAGATGTGTGAGATGACAGGAGAAACGATGGATGAACCGATGGAGGAAGTTGTCCGCAAACTTGAGGAAGGAGCAGATCCTGATGAATTGGAGGATCGAATGGGAGACTTTCTGGGTGATGAGGAATCCGGTCCAATACCGGGGGGCGAGGAGGGCGATCTTAAAGAGTCGGTTAAGACTAGATTGAAGAAATTAATGAAGAAAAAAATGATACGTGACCCCAAGTTATATGAATTTTCAGAATTCTTGAAAAATTGAATTCTGAAATTTACAGATTTGTTGGAATATTGGTTTCTCTTCTCTTGTTTTCATGCGGTGAGGATATTATTCCTGAACCCCAAGAAATTCCGACTGAATGGATCGGACAAGATGGAGATTTTCCAAAGGATTTTGATTTACAGATGGATGGAAATGAAACGATTTTGATCCATAGGGAAAGTATGCTTCCTTTTGCAGGAAAAGTGGAGAGGAATGGAACTAAGTTGAATACGACGCAAACTTTTGAGAATGGGAAATTAAATGGAGTAAGTATTAAAAAATCGAAAGATGGTTCATGGGTCGAAGCTAATTATCAGGACGGCAAACTTCATGGAGATATGATATTTTACAGTAAAGAAGGAAAAAAACGCACCGTTTTAACTTACGAAAATGGTGTGCTAAAATAAAAGATTAGATAAAAAAGAATGCTTAATTCTTCGTTGTTTTTATAAAAGCCCGGGTTGCTCGTTTTGCTCTTTTGACTTTTTTGGATGGTTTTTCCTCCTCATCAGTTTCCAATGGTAAGAATAGGAAGAAGGTTGTACCTTTTCCCTCGATTGTGGAAAACCCTATCAGTCCATTATGATCTTCAATAAAGATTTTTGTGTTATACAAACCAAACCCTGAACCGCTGCCGGATGGTTTTGAAGTAACGAAAGGATCAAACAGCTTTTCTTGAAGTTCAGTCGGAATGCCATTACCATTGTCTGAAAGAGCAATCTCAGCACCTTCTGTCGGAGCAATTCTTTTTTCTCCAATTGCTCCTTTCATAATAACTTTTCCTTTTTTTACTTTTTTGAGAGAAAGTTTTATTCTGCCAGTTCGTTCAATTGCGTCCCTCGCATTGATAACAAGGTTTAAGATAACCTGCCTAAAGCCGGTTTCTTCAATGAAGGCAGGCATTGTTTCGGATTCAAAATCGGTGGATATTTTTGCACTTCTTGGAATAATAATGTCCACTAAATCCATTTGGTCCTTCAGGAGTAGTCTTAGGTCATGTATAGTACGGGATGCGGGCTTTTCGCGATGTAGGTCAATGATTCGACGAACTAATTTCTGGGCTTGCATGGCACTTTTTTTGATCTGCCCCATTCCTTTTGCCATGGGATCGTCTTTTTCCATCATTCCATGATAGAGTTCACTTATGGAATAGATTCCCGCCATTAAGTTGCTGAAGTCATGAACTAATCCATTGGTCAAGGTAGCGAGCCCTTCCCGCCAAACTGAATTTGATAACCTGTGCTCGGCAATTGCCTGTCTCGTTATATCCACAAATACTCCATCATATCCAAGTAATTTTTGAGTAGCTGTGATTATTGGTGTTCGAACATCAAGCAGATAAATGATCTGATTCGAGGGTGGTATTGAAATTCGGTAAGTGAAGCTGAATGTTTCAGGTTTTTTTCCGTTCGTATTAAGTTCTTTGTGAAAATGTTCTCGATCCTTTTCGAAAATTTTGCTCAAAAATAACCCACCATTTCTAGAAAGTTCAGCATGTTCAGTTGGGAATAAATTTTTTATTCCACGAGATAAATAACTAAAGGTCATATCTGGTCTTTGAGTAAAGAAAATACCAGGAAAGTTACTAATATAGTCAGACAGACGGCTTTCAGCTTTTTGCAGACGAATTAAAGTGTTTGCTAGGGCTCGGGGGTCATTCATCAAGTCACCCATGAAGGCTTTTTTTAATGAATCATGAGGCGCGAGGGCGGGGGAGAGAGAAATGACTGAGTTATTTGAGTAACAGATATTTTGAAAATGAATACCGATGGAAGATCTGTGACTTTCTGGAGATAAAGGGAAGAAGCACTCAAAGTCATCCCTGAAAAAATCTTTGGGTAAGGTTAGCCCCCAACTCTTTTCAAGAGAAAGAAAAAAGGGTCTGAAGTTTTCACCAATTAAATCGCTTGCCCCTTTGCCCACCCAGGAAGCAAATGCATTCGACACTTTTTCAATTTTTCCGTCTTTGCTTAATCCAACCTGACAATTTTCAAAATTTGGTGATTTCACTATACTCTCTTACTAAATATGATTTTACTCATTATGAAAAGAGCGAAACTTCTAGGAATAAAAATGAAAGAAATTTATTCCCACCTAGGAAAAAAATGCTAGGACGATTTTGCACTTGCTGAAAGAAATGGCTTAGATTGCCTCGTTCAAAAGGCGTAACTATTAAGTTTACCAGAAATCAAATTTTGGCACAACTATTGCATTGTGTGTGCCACATGGCAGTCGTACTCGATAATCTTTACAGTCAACAGAATTACTTGATATCCAAGAAACTCCTTGATGCTACGCATTTGCGACACGAAGCATTGTCCAACAATATTGCTAATGTAGAGACCCCTGGTTTTAAAAGACGTGATTTGCCTAAAACTTTTGCAGTCGAACTAAGAAGAGCTGTTGATCGTAAAGATTTTCGTCGAGTAAAAGATCTACTTCCGCGAAGTGCCGAAGATCGCCAAGCTAAACCTGTTCGGATGGACGGAAATACCGTGCAACTGGATGAAGAAATGCTTGCTATGAATCGAAACGCTTTAAATTACGAATATTTGAGTGGTGCAGTTGGTGGTTCGATTAAAGAATTAAACAAAGCAATAAGAGGTCGTGTATAATTAATCTATTATGAGTATGAATTTAATACCAGGTATTGAATCAACGGGCAGTGCTTTGTCCGCTGAAAAGATACGATTGGAAATTATTGCCCAAAATATTGCGAATTCCAACACTACTCAGGACGCGAATGGTAATGTGTACAAGCGTAAGGAAGTTTCTTTTGAAGAATTTATCAAGACACCTGAAAGGAGAATACCTGGATATGTGGACGAAAATTTATACCAAGGCGTTCGTGTTACTGATGTTTATGATGACCAAACCCCTGGCCGTATGATTTTCAATCCTGGCCATCCCCATGCAAACGAGGATGGTATGGTGGAAATGCCCAACGTCGATGTTTCCCGTGAAATGATCGACTTAATAAGTGCCTCTCGTGCTTACGAAGCTAATTTGACTGTTGTGAAAACCTCCCGTCGTTTGGCCCAGCAAGCAATGGCAATCGGAAAGTAATTTAAATTGTGAACGAAATATCATCTCTTCCTAGCTTGAGCGATCTGCTCACTCAAAATCCTAATTTACAGGCTAACAAGCAACTCGACCGTTTTGCTAAAGGCAATGAAATGGGGCAAAATTTTGGAGTATCTAAAACGCAACAATCTAACGGTGTTGACTTAGTTCCAATCGATAAAACAACCCCGACTGATCGAGTTACTGCTCCCGGTTTTGCTCAAATGTTCGAGAACTTCGTGAAGGGTGTTGACCAAAAAAAGAAGATTTCTGCTCGTGAAACACAAGATCTTATTCTTGGAAGATCTGACAATGTGCACGAGGCGGTAGTTAAATCCCAAGAGGCTGGCGTTGCCTTTAACCTCATGATTGAAGTACGAAATAAACTTGTCGAATCTTACAAGGAATTGATGAGAATGCAGGTTTAGTAATTAGGGTACAATTTTTATATGAAAGAAAGATTTGATAAATTAGGTGCATTGTGGAGCAGCTTAAGCCCATCAAGGAAATTTACTTTGGTTGGTGCGGTAGTGGGAATCCTTGCCTTGAGTGCCGGGATCTTAGTTTTCTCCGGAGGGAGCACGCAAATGCGAGTTTTGGTAAGCGGTGCAGAAGCCAAAGATTTAACTGAAGTTGTTGATGTCTTAAAAGCCAACCAAGTTGAGTTTGAATACAGTGAATCAGGTGACACTATTTTAGTTCCTGAGGACAAGCGTTCAGCGATGAGAATGGAATTGGCAATGAAGGGACTTCCTCGCAGCGGAGATGTAGGGTTTGAAATTTTTGATGAAGGAAATTTTGGAATTAGTGATTTTGTTCAAAGAACAAATCATACTCGTGCAATTCAAGGGGAATTGGCTCGTACCATTACTATGATGGATGCAATAAACTCTGCCAAAGTTTTTATAGTAAAACCCGAGAACAATCTTCTACTCAGCGAAGATCCAAATGACCGCCCAAGTGCTTCCGTTTATGTTGATACAGGAGGAAACACACTCGATAAAGCAAATGTAAATGCGATTCAGTTTCTTGTCTCCAGTGCTAACAAAGGCATAAGCAAGTCCAACGTTGCCGTTATGGACAACCAAGGAAATCTTTTATCAGAGCAGGGTGAATCAAGTGGCGCTGCTGGTGTTGCTGGCCAAATGATGAAAGCTTATGAGGCACAGGAAAGACGTTTGGAGACCAAAATTGAGACTATGCTAGCAAAGACGGTTGGTCGGGAAAATGTAATTGCACGTGTTTCTGTCAACTTGGATACAAAATCGATGACTGAGTTGGACGAGAAATTTGATCCTGATGGACAAGTTCCCCGTACTTCGACCACAGACAAAGACATGGCGAAGACAGTTGAAACTCAACCTCAAAATAATGCCACTGGCATGGGTGCAAATGTTCCGAATGTTAGCCAAGATGCCACTCAGCAAGACCCAATAATGGCTCAGAGTGATGAAACGAGGGAATCGAAAACAACTGATTTCGAAATTAGTAGAAACCTTAAAGAAACGGTCCAAGAACCTGGTTCAATTATCAGTCGAAGCGTGGCGGTGTTAATTGCTAAAGGCGAAAACCCACGAACTGCTGAAGATATAGATGTGATCAGAGAAGCAGTTATTAATGCAGTTGGTGCAAGATTTAATTTGGAAGAAAATGAGTTGCTAACGCATGTGTCAGTTAAGGAGGTTATTTTTCAATCTGCTTCTATCGGAGGACTTGGTGGTGAGTCGCTTGATCAAGTAGGTCAGTTTATAGATACCTATGGAAAACACTTTAAGACTCTTCTCGGGATCATTCTCGCAGCTACGATGTTTATTATTTTTCTTAGAATGTTAAAGAAATTCAAGCCAAACGAAGCAGAAGTTCAGGTTTTGGATGAGGACGACCAGCAACTACTCGCTGGTACAAGAAGTCTTGGAAGTGGGCTTACACCGGAATTACTTAATGATTTAATTCAGGAAAAACCAGATAATGTAGGAACCGCGTTGAGGCGCTATTTAGAAACCGGTTCTTCTTCATAATGTAAATAACTTGATACGATGGAAGAAGTAACTGAAGAAGATTCCGTATACGATCGTTATAATCGTATGTCACGTCATCAGAAGTTAGGTCTTCTTATGATAGCTTTAGGACCCGAAGCATCTGCCACTCTCCTTAAGCGTTTTGACTCAAAAGATTCGGAGGGAATTTGTAAAGAAATTGGAAATTTTCCTATTGTTGATCAAGAGCTTAAAGACTGTGTTTTAGACGAGTTTTCTGAAATTATTGAATCTAGTGTTAACTCAAATCTTGGTGGTTTAACATTTGCACAGAAAACTCTTGAACTTGCTCACGGTGATTACAAGGCAAACAACATGATGAATCGAATTGCCCCCGTTAGGGATTCACTCGATTTTATGGATGATATCAAAGAGATGGATTCCGGTCAGATCTATAATGTTTTACGTTTTGAACAGCCTCAAACTATCGCTTTTGTTCTTGCAAATGTTGATGCTGACAAGGGGTCGGAAGTTCTTCAAATGATGCCACCAAATGTACAAGAACAAGTTGTGGAAAGAGTTGGTTCCATGGAAACAACGCCAATTGATCAAATTGAAGTTGTTGCTAGCACATTAGGAGCAAGAATGGGAAAGAAGGGGCAATCTCCCAGAGTGAAGACAGGTGGGGTCAAATCCGCAGCTGATTTACTTAACTGGTTTGATAAGGAAGAGGGTAAGGAACTGCTCAAGAGTATTGAAAAGAGGAATCCAAAGCTTGGTGGTTCTATTCGTCAAAGAATGTTCCGTTTCGAGGACTTGGTAAGATTGAGCCCTGGTGATGTAAGCAAAATTACCAAGGAAGTGGATCAGGATGATTTAGTCGTTGCTCTTAAAAATGCTTCCCCCGAGCTTAAGAAAATAATTTATTCTACTATGTCTAAGCGTGCTGTGGAAGCATTAGAGGAGCAACTCAGTTTTCTTGGTCCTAAACGCTTGTCTGAAGTTGAATCTGCACAAGATCGAGTGATACAAATTGTACGCGAACTCGAGGAGGACGAGGAAATTATCCTTGATACTGGAGGAAGCGACGTTGTCGTACAGTAGATCCATTCAATTTCCCAAAGCACCAACTGGTTTTAAGGTTAATCATATTGGTTCTCCTCCGGTACCCTTAGAGCAGTCGGATGAAAAAGCAGTATCCGAATACAATCGTGGTAAAGAAGAAGCCACAGTTTTCTATCAGGCAGAAATTTCTAAACTGCGGGCTAATTATGCCGATGTGCAGTCACAATTGCTTGCTAATGTTAACCAAAAGGTTGATGAGGTAATGGCGAAACTTGATCAACGTTTGCCTGACTTAGTTATAGGACTTGCTGAGCGGGTACTTGGTCAAATTAATTTGGATCGCGATTCGATTGAGCAAATTGTGAGAGGTATGGTTTCTGAATTTTCAGCGGATGATGAAAAGCTTGAAGTTTACCTTTGTCCTCAAGATTTATCGCTTTTAAAAGCAATGGCTGATCCAGAAAAATCAGCGGTTCAGGAAGAGGGGCAAGAAGGGGAGGCAGGTTTTGCTTCTGCCATTGCTGGTATCTTTGATGGTTTGGATGGCGATGATGCATTGCTAGAAGGTTATCCCAATGTGAAATTCTTTGAGGATGCCTCTTTGCAGTCTGGTGATTGTCAAATTAAAAGTCGTTTTGGTCTGCTAGACGGTCGGATTTCTACAAAACTTAGGAAGGTTGAAGAAGAATTAAAACGCAATGATTGAATCTCTTGACGAAAGATTTGCCTTCATGGAAGATGGTATAAAGGGGGTTAGGACTTACGATAAAGTAGGGACTGTTCGTCGCGTAACTGGACTCATTATAGAATCTGAAGGTCCTGAAGTAAGTATTGGCCAAGTTTGTTCTATTGAATCTGACCGGCATGAAGAAAAAATAGAAGCTCAAGTTGTTGGGTTTAGGGATAACTTCGTACTTTTAATGGCATTGGATAGTGTGCATTTAATTCATCCTGGCTGTAAGGTTTCATCGCAGAGAAATAATAATTTTGTTCCCTGTGGTTCTGCTCTACTAGGTCGAATTATTGATGGCATGGGTAGACCAATTGATGGCAAGGGGCCCTTGCTTGCTCCTCGTCGAGAGGGGTTTTACGCTGAACCTCCCAATCCCCTTAGCCGTTCCATGATATCTGAACCTTTTACTACAGGTATTAAATCTATTGATACATTTATTCCGCTTGGTGTAGGGCAGCGCGTGGGTATTTTTTCTGGGAGTGGTGTTGGGAAATCTATCCTTTTAGGCATGATTGCTCGGGGGTCTGATTCAGATATTAATGTAATTTCTCTCGTGGGTGAACGCGGTAGAGAATTGCGAGAATTTGTGGAGAAAGATCTTGGCTCGGAAGGTATGAAAAAAACCGTGATTGTAGTTTCAACTTCAGATCAACCCGCACCCATGAGAATACGTGCTTCCATTTTAGCAACTGCGATTGCCGAAGGTTTTCGTAATGAAGGATCGAAGGTGTTGCTTTTAATGGATTCATTAACCCGTTTCGCAATGGCTCAAAGAGAAATTGGTCTTGCAGCTGGTGAACCACCAGCATCTCGTGGTTATGTTCCTTCTGTTTTTTCTTTGTTGCCTAAGTTACTTGAGCGTACTGGTACAAGCGAATCAGGAGCAATAACTGCGATTTATACAGTACTTGTAGAGGGTGATGATATGAACGAACCAGTTGCTGATGCAGTTCGAGGTTTTCTTGATGGGCACATCGTACTTAGTCGGAAATTGGCAAATGCTAATCATTTTCCTGCCGTTGATGTTTTGCAAAGTGTAAGTCGTTTGGATCGTGCTGTTTGTAGTGAAACTGAAATTTCAACTATCTCTGAAGCCAGAGATTTACTTTCGGTTTACAAGCAAAATGAGGACCTCATCAATGTGGGTGCATATGTAAAGAATAGTAATCCTAAGATTGATCGAGCAATTGAGAAGCATGATGCTGCTGTAACATTTTTAAAGCAACGATATGATCAGATTTCAACAAGAGAATCTTCTTTTGATCAACTGTCTGAAATTTTTGGATCATGAAGGCATTTTCATTTCGTTTAGAAACCCTATTACACCTTCGCGAGATGGCTAAGGATAAGGCTATTAAGGATTACGCCATATCTATTTCAAATCGTGAAAATGCGGAGCAAGATTTAAAAAATGCGGTAAAGGATTTAGAAAGTTTAAATTCAGAAATTAAGGAAAGAAGAACGGTTGGGTTTTCTGGCTTTGAGCAAGAAGCTTTTAATCAATCAATCCTTAGAACTAAAGAATCTATCATTAGTTTTAATTCTAAATTAGCTGATTCTAAAAATATCGAAGTAGCGAAACGAGGTCTCTATTTGGATGCGGATTCCAACTGTAAGAGTCTGCTAAAGCTCAAAGAAAAGAAAAAAGAAGAACATTTAAAACGAGAAGAGAAAAAAGAGGAAACTGAACTCGAGGATATCATTGGTGCTCGTTTTGTTTTTGATCAAACCATTTATTAATTATGAAAATATCACCCATTATAATTGTTCTATTGGCAGTTGTGCTTTCCGTGGCTTCAGCCGGTCTTATGGTAGTGCTTAATTATGACGCAATGTTTAAGCCAAAACCTGAAATTAAAGCTGAATTTACCAGCGTTGAGTTTGATGCAGATGACACCAGTTATTCTCCTGCTGAAACTCATTCCATGAACCAATTGTCTAAGGAGTTGGCCGCTTTGAAAGAAAAATTGCTTGAAAGGGAGAACGAATTAGACTCTAGAGAGTCTGCTATCGCAATGGATTTAGAGGCTTTAGAAAAGCAAAAAAAGGAAATGAATCAAATTCAGGAAGATCTGTCAGCCCGGTTGGCCGATTTTGAAGCCAGGCAAGGGCAGGATTTAAGTGAGGAGAAGTTAAAAGAATACAAGGATACTTCCAAGAGATGGGTTGAGATGGGACCCGAAGTGGCAAGTGTAGAGATCCAAAATTGGAGACAGAAAAGAAGATTTGAGGAAGCTCTTTCGATTTTCGAACTGTTAAAATCAGAAGATAAAGCCCCGATCATATCCTTTATGCTAAACAGCGACGATGATTCCTTAATCGAATTGGCAGATGCTTTAGCGATGAGAGATAGAGGGTTGTTGCCTAGTCTAGATCTTGACGATTTAGCTCCTGTGGGGATACCTGCAAATTGATAAATTATGACTCTTTCCTCGGATATACAGAATTTAAGTAACTCTAATCCCGTCCCTAAGCATCAGTCTGTAGGGAAAAACGGTTCGTTTTGGTTGCCCAAAGATTCTCCGGAAATTAGCAAGCAGAACTCTTTGAAATCAAAGTCCTCTCATGGGAAGTCTTCTACTTCCGCTAAATCTGCTCACTCCAAGCAAGCAGGTGGAAATCATTCTGCACAATCGACTGATCGCTCAAATTCTAGTTTTGAAAAGTCTATTTTAACTGCCCAAAAAAAAATCCTACCCCAATTAAAATCTTCAGGTAACTCACTGGTGATGCAGGGTTCGAATTCAAAATTAGGTAAATTTCTGACCACCAAAGTTCCAGTATTACCAATGAAGAATATTATCAATGGAAAAGCAGTGACAGTAAATGCAACTGCAGCGGTTCCGTTAGTCAGTGTGAAGGAACAAATAAAAACTACATTTTTGAATAACCCCCCTAAGCAAAATGTAGATCGAGAAAGTGATTTTCAGGATCGAGGCAAAAAGAAGAAAAATCATGGCACAAAAAATGCTCAAATAGTTACATCTATGGATACAAATGAAAAGGATTCTCCCTCGCAAGCAACTACTAGTGTATGCTCTCCGATATTAGAATCCTCCCTTGTTGCTAAATTTGTTGATTTTATCGGTAAGTCAGTCGCTCCTCGTGTCGCATATACCAATAAATTTTCGAAGAAGGTTGTTCGTTTTGCAATTGACTTGCCGAATGGAAGTAAGCTCGGAGTTCGTTTAGAGAAGTCGGATAAAGGTGTTTCTTTGTGTTTTATTGCTCCCGATGAAACTACCAGAGAATTACTCAAATTATGCGAGAATGGTATCCAAAATAAGATTAAATCAGACGACAACTTCCAGACTAATGTTTATATTTTTTCTGATTACCAAGAAATGGACGATTATTTTTTGAAAGCCGCTTAAGAATTTTAACATATTAGAAATCATTATGATAGACGCAATTGCCGCAGCACAAGCTAATCAAAACCCCCGGGCATCGACCTTGTCTGATGCTTCAAATTCTTCCAACACAGCGATGCAAATGGAGGATTTTCTTCAATTGCTCACGAGCCAAATTAGTAATCAAGATCCGCTTGAACCGATGAAGGATACTGAATTTATATCTCAGATGGCAAATATCGCCTCGCTCGAACAAATGCAGCAATTTACAAAGGGTTTTGAGACATTTGCAGATTCCCATAAGGATATGGTTGCACAAGCTTACCTTGGCAAGATGGTAAATATTTCCGAAGATGGCTCTGATGTCGCAGGTCTTGTTGATTCGGTTGAGAAGAACAATGACGGAGAAGTTTTTGTAACAGTAGGTGAGAAAAATTATCGCCCTTCCAATATCACCAAAGTAAGTAATCCATAGCCCTATGATAGCATCTTTGCATAATGGGGTAACCGCCCTCAAAAGTTTAACTCAAGGTTTACAAGTTTTGGGGAATAATATTTCTAATGTGAACTCTTTAGGCTACAAAGCTTCTCGTGCTAATTACTCAGACAATTTTTATTTGCACATGAATGATGCTGAGTCTGGTGCAGATGGGATTCCAAGCAACAACATCCAGCAACATGGTACAGGTGTACATGTCGGTTCGATTTCATCAGATTTCAGCCAGGGTACAATTGAAATGACTGGATTGGACTTAGACCTTTCAATTCAAGGGGAAGCTTTACCCAATGGTGGAGGTTTCTTTGAGATAGCCGACCCCGTAACCGGTGAATTGTTTTATACGCGGGCCGGTGCTTTTGAATCTACCGTGGAAGGCTTTGTGGTCACCCGTGATCAATATCGCTATCAATTACAGGGTGTAGATGGACCTTTGGTTGTTGGGACACAAGATGGCGAAACTTTATTGGCTCGAAGGGTTGAAGAGGACGGTAAAATTAATCTCGTTGTTAATAAGGACGGTGTTGATCAGATTAGAGGTTCAGGGCAAATAAAAGTTTCCAATTTTCTTTCTCCTCAATACCTAAGGAGGGTAGGGAACGGATTTTACTCCAATGGGCAAGCTGGGCAAAATATTGCGGGGATAAGCGATAATACTGTACCCGCCACTGGCTCAAATGGAAAACTCAAGCAATATGCATTGGAGCTCTCTAATGTTGATTTGACCAATGAATTTGCCGCGATGATTTCTCATCAACGCTCATTTCAGGCAGGTTCGCGAGTTGTTACAACATCTGATATGATTCTTTCCGAAGCCGTTAATTTAAAACGATAGTTCTTAACCTACATTCCCTAACGATATGTGTGCCGCTCAACTAGATGAACTTCCTGAAACTGATGAAGCCCCTGCTCCTAAAGCAAGTGGTGGTGGAAATCTAATACCTGCTCTAATTGCAATAATTCTTGCTCCTGCGTTAACCGTTGGAGCTATGTTTCTCCTAATCAAGATGAATAAGCCCGAGGAAACTGTTAAGCCTCAGATAACTGAGGGAGGGCAACCTTTAGATATGGAACCATCTGGAGAGGAAAAGATTTATGAGCTTAATTCTTTAATTACTAATTTGGGGGGGCCTATAAAGTCCCGATATATTAATTTAGATCTCAAATTGGAAGGTCAGGCGGGTGACTTTGAGAAAGTTCTGGAAATGAATGAGCACAGAATTAGAGATAAGGCTCTCGCCATCATGGGAGGATATACTTACGAGGATGCCCAACTTGATGGCTTTCAGGAAAGAGTGCGAGTCGATTTAAAAAAAGGTTTTTCTTCTATTCTTCGTAAGTATAGAGACGGTGAAAGTGATATGATTCGTCAAATTTACTTCACGCAATTTGTGGTTCAATAAATTTATTTTTTTAAAACTGATGTCCTCCGAATCAAATTTTAAAGACGAAAGCTTCGATATAAATGAACTTCAGGGCGGATCTGATGAGCAACCTGTTTTTAATTGCGATGGAGAAAAAATCACAGATCTTTCTTCTGTTAGTATAAAAAAGTATGATTTTACTAATCCAATTGTTTTATCAGATGCTGATTTAAGTAAATTAAAAACTAAGTCTGAGCAGTTTGTATATTACTTGGCAGGTCATCTTTCCATGTTTCTTAGGACTGAGTTTAATTTGGAACTAGAGGATTTGACTGCAGACTTATACTCTAATTTCACTCAATCTATAAAAAACCCCTCCTGTATAACGATGTTTAAACTGCAGGAATTGAACGGGGTTTGTTTACTGGATGTTAATTCACATTTATCTGCAACCGTAGTTGATCGTATTTTGGGTGGGCGAGGATCCACAAATCCTGAAGAACGGGGATTGACGGATATCGAGAAAGCTTTAGTCGAGGACTTTAATCAAATCATATTAGAGGAATGGTGTAAGCAATGGCATAACACAATGTCCCTGACACCCAGTATTATTGGCACTGAAAGTTCAGGGAAGTTTCTACAAACTTCTCCATCTGATGCGATGATGCTCATTATGAGTATGGAGGCTTCTTTTGGAGATGTTTCTGGTCCCATGAGGATTGCTGTTCCTTATTATACATTAGAACCAGTGGTTAGCCGTTTGCTTACTGCTGTTTCAGCATCTGATAAAGCTACCACTAAACCGCCGAGATGGCACGAGATTTACGATGAAATCCCTGTTTCTGTCTCGGCTGAATGGGACGCATTTGAATTAACTCTGCGTGATTTATCTAATATTGAGGTTGATGATGTAATTGAAATGTCTCCCTCTTTGATTGAGAAAACAAATTTGAGAATTGAAGGAAGAACCTGCTTTGTTGGTGAGATTGGTCTAGAAGGCGATCGGGTAGCTTTTCAGGTAAATGAAAGTATAGTTGAAGCTGTAAAATTAATCGGAAAAAAACATGGATAGTAAAAAAATGGATATTGTGATGGATGTGAAGGTAAGTGTCACAGTCCAGTTAGGAACCGCGGAACTTCCAATGAAAGAGGTCGTTGAGTTGAGTCCTGGTGCTCAAATTCAGTTGAAGCAAAATGCGAAAGACCCTGTTAGTCTTCTTGTCAATGGAAAGCTTATTGCACACGGTGAAGTTGTGGTAATAGACGATCGATTTGGTCTTAAGATTACTGAGATTGTTGATTCAGCATCGTGAAATTTTATTCGTGCTTTCATCTGTAATTGACAGCTGAATTGCACGAATTCAAATATTGAAAATGATGTTTTATCATTTTGCGGCAACTCCCTCATTTATTGGCACTGATGCAGAAATGCTTTACTTGTGGATTCGTGTAATTGCTTTTATTGGTATTCTTGGAGGGAGTGCATATTTTTTATCAATATATACCAAAAAAAAACGAACCCGTCTCAGCACAAATACAAAAGGTAAAATTGTCGTTGCGGACACTTGTTCTCTAGGAAATAGGCAATTCCTAATGGTTGCCCAATATGGTGATGAAAAACACTTGTTGGGTGTAAGTTCTTCTTCAATTAACCATTTGGCTAAATTGGAAATTGCATCGGAAGAGATAAAGCACCAAAAACAGGTTTTACCATCAGATGAGATAAATGCTAATGCATAAATTAATCAAAGTTTTGAAGAAGGTGCGGATTTTATCTCTGGTGATTCTTGGGTTTCTTTTTTTTAGTTTTTCTCACGCTAGTCTTGATGCACAAAGCACAGGTACTGGAGCACCTGGATTGAGGATTGATGTGACGGGTTCAAATGACGAAGGAGACTTTGGTGTTGCAATACAACTTGTTGTTGCGATGACTATCTTATCTCTTGGACCATCTGTTATTATGATGATGACCTGCTTTACGCGGATAATTATCGTACTTGGATTCGTGAGGAACGCAATTGGAGTAAATTCGGCTCCTTCTAGCCAGATAATTGTTGGCTTGGCTTTATTTTTGACATTTTTTGTCATGGGACCGGTTTGGAATAAGATCTACGATGATGCTGTTACACCCTACATGTCCGCAACCATGAAATCCAGTGATGCTTTAATGGTAGCAACGGCTCACATGAAGGATTTTATGATGAACCAGACGAGGCAACAGGATGTTCAGTTCTTTTTAGAAATATCTAGGCAAGGAGCTATGACCCGAGATGAATTGCCATTAAGTATTGTAGTACCTTCGTTTGTTTTGAGCGAACTGCGAACGGCATTTCAAATGGGTTTTCTTATTTTTATACCCTTTATTATAGTAGATTTTATCGTTGCATCGACTCTTATGGCGATGGGGATGATGATGATGCCACCAGTCGTAATTTCTATGCCCTTTAAGCTATTGTTATTTGTTCTCGTCGATGGTTGGTACTTGGTTATCCAATCATTGGTTAATAGTTTTAATATTGCTTGAGGTTAGGGGGGAGAATCATGACTATTGATCTAGCAGTTGACATTATGAGAAATCTTTTACAGACAGGTTTGATTTTATCCATTCCTATTCTTGGAACTGCTACAGTAATAGGACTTTTGATAAGTTTCATTCAATCCATTACTAGTTTGCAGGAGCAAACTCTTACTTTTGTTCCGAAGTTGGTGTGTGTGTCATTGGCAATTGTACTTTCAGCTAATTTTATTTTAAAAACAATGACTGAATTTTGTATTTCAATGATTAGCATGCTCCCAACGATGGCACAGTGACTATTGAAGCGAGCCAGATTGTTGTTTGGATACTCGTTTTTTTAAGAACTGGAGCTTTTTTTATGGGGATACCGTTGTTCGCGGGAAAAATGGTGCCCAAGAAGATTAAAACAGCTTTTGCTTTACTGCTATCATTATTGATCAACCCTATGGTTCCGGCAAACCTTGAGATTTCCGATCATTTTGTCGGAGCGATTATTTTATCTATTAATGAAATATGTATCGGTTTGCTACTGGCAATGGTGGTAAGGATGGTTTTTTTTGCAGTCGAGCTTGCCGGTCATTTAATATCTTATGAGATAGGTCTCATGGCAAGTAGTAGTGTGAATCCATTGTTGGGGTCATCGGATTCAACGATTACCACACTTCTGTACTATTTTAGTTTATTAATATTTTTCGTCCAAGGGATTCATTACGATGTGATCAAAGCGTTTGTTTTAAGTTTTGAAATTCTGCCTATTGGTTCTTTCTTTTTAACGGCTAATCCTACTGCTGAATTTGTGGACGAGGTGACTCATGTTTTTGTTTTAGGTACCCTTATTGCGGCTCCATTCATTGCACTAAATTTTTTGATTAATATTTCTTTTGCTGTGTTGGGCAAAGCAGTGCCCAAGATGAATGTATTTATGACGAGTTTTGCAATTCGTATATTATCTGGTTTGGTACTGCTTGTTTCCTCCATACTTCTTATTACATCTTACATTATTGACCATAGCAAACGGTCGGTTGAAGTTATGTTAGATATTATTCAACTCGGATGATTTTATGTCTGATGTAGATAAGAGTTCTAAGACTGAACCACCCACCGCAAAGAAATTATCTGAAGCAAGGTCCCGTGGGCAGTTTGCAAAAGCTCCAGAGATTGGCATGACCCTAACTTTGCTGGCAGGATTAGTTGTTATTTTGTTTTATGGTCCTGGAAAAGCTAGGGATGTAATGGCTTTTACCAAATCAATTATTCAAAATCTTGATAAAATAAATGCGACGCAGGAGGGGATGTCCAGAATGTTGATGGATTCATTTATAATGCTTGGGTTAGTTGTGTTCCCAATGCTCGCACTGACTTTTATTGCTGCATTTGTTGCGGAAGGTTTGCAGACAGGATTTCGATTAACTCCAAAAGCTTTAGAACCAAAGTTAAGTAAGTTAAATCCAATTAGTGGTGTAAAGAAAGTTTTTGGGCTAAAAGGGTTGAAAACTTTTATGATCGATTTTTTAAAGTTTATTATAATAGGAACCGTTGTTTGGCTTACTTTATTGCTATTTTTGGACGATCCCATTTTTTACGCCCCTATACCAATTCAACATCTGCCCATTTTTATTTACGATTTGTTTATAACGATGTTTGCAATTCTTGTTCTCCTACTAGTCATCATAGCTATTATTAATTACATGATTAAAAAGAAAGAGAATGATGATGAGATGAAAATGACAAAAGAAGAAGTAAAGGAGGAAACCAAAAGTAAGGAGGTTGCACCTGAGGTAAAATCTGCTCAACGGAAGAAAGCGATGGAGATGCTTTCCGGTCAAAATTTATCTGATGTTGGTACTGCTGATGTGGTTGTAACTAATCCCACGCACTATGCAGTAGCTCTTCGTTATGAAAAAGGCATGGATCTTGCTCCAATTGTCATTGCGAAAGGAGAAAATCTATTGGCTAGAAGGATTAAAGTTATTGCAGCAGAGTATGATGTGCCGACCATTGAGAATAAACCAGTGGCGAGGTCATTGTATGCACTTGGTCGTATTGGTGAACCTATTCCTTTGGATTTTTATCAAATTGTGGCTGAAATATTAGCTCAAGTTTATAAATCTCACGCCTATTATTTCCACCGACTGAAAGCTCGTAGGCTTCTTGCGAAACCCATTGGATAATTTGAAATGAACGATTTTATTCAAAAAGCAAAAGCAACACTCGGACGATTTAGCGGAAATTCTGACCTAGGCTTTGTATTCGGTCTGTTTGGTGCAGTATTGCTTTTGGTTGTCCCCGTGCACAAAGATATTTTGAGTATTCTTTTAGTCATTAGTATAGCAATATCTCTTTTAATTTTACTCACTGTTATTTATGTAAAAGACCCTCCTGAATTTTCTGTTTTTCCAACTTTACTTCTTTCGGTAACTTTATACAGGCTTGGACTCAATGTAGCTTCTACGAGATTAATATTATTAGACGGTGATGCGGGGTCAGTAATTGAATCTTTTGGAACATTTGTTGTGGGAGGTAATTATGTTGTTGGTACGGTTATTTTCTTGATCTTAGTTATTATTAATTTTGTTGTTATTACCAAAGGTGCGGGGCGTATTGCGGAGGTTACTGCAAGATTTACCTTAGATGCCATGCCCGGAAAGCAGATGTCGATCGACGCTGAAATGAATTCGGGAGTAATTACGGAAGCTGAGGCTCTCGCAAAGAGGGAGAGAATTCAAAAAGACGCTGATTTTTATGGGTCAATGGATGGTGCCAGCAAGTTTGTTCGAGGAGATGCTGTTGCCGGTATTTTTATAACTGTTGTTAATATTATTGGGGGTATTTTAATTGGGTATTTTCAAAAAGATATGACAATTACTGGTTCTTTAGAAAAGTATACTATTTTGTCAATCGGTGATGGTCTAGTGAGTCAGATTCCGGCTATCATTATTTCTATTGCAGCTGGTATTCTCGTAACCCGTTCGTCTGAGGAGGCTAACCTTGGGGAATTTGTCGGCAAACAGTTGACGATATATCCGCGTGCAATTGCGATTGCTGGAACGATGCTTTTGATGTTTGCATTTTTCTTATCCGAAACTTTTTGGCCTTTCTTTATTCTCTCCATGGTATGTTTTGGTGCTGCATATCATTTTAGTAAGGTCGCAGATGCCGAACCCTCGGAGTTAGAGCAGGTGGGGCAGGGGGCTTCTCCCGTACCATCTTTACCTCAATCAGGTGGAGGGCAAGCACCTTCCGGAGTGGCTTCAGAAGGCGGGCAGGATGGCAAGCTTTCTCCAATGGAGAATGCAATTGAGCAGGAGGTTTTTGGCTTGGAAATGGGGTATGGCTTATTGGTGCTTGCCGATAAAAAGAAAGGCGGTGATTTGCTTGAGAGAATCACTGGAGCGAGGACTAATTTTGCAAGGGAGATGGGAATGTTGCTTCCAACGATAGGAGTGCGAGATAATATCGAGTTGGAACCGAATGAATACAGGTTTTTATTGCGTGGTAAAGAGGTGGTTCGTTCTACGATCATGCCAGATAGAGTACTTGCTATGAGTATGGGTGGTGGAGATGCTGGAAAGCTTAATGGGATTCCAACCATAGAACCGGTTTTCGGAATTCAGGCAATGTGGATACCTGATGAAGAACGCCGAAATGCCGAAATTGAAGGCTGTACTGTGGTTGATCCATCATCTGTGCTGGTTACCCATCTCGCTGATGTACTTAAGCGGATTGCATACTTGATTCTAGAGCGGGAGGGAACCCAAAGGTTGCTTGACTTAATCAAAGATAAAAATCCAACTCTAGTGAGTGAACTTTTGCCAGATTTAGTAAATGTGGGTATCATTCAAAGAACTCTTCAGAATTTATTGCGTGAACGTATTTCTATTAAAAATCTTACCATTGTTTTGGAAACCATTGCAGATATGGCAAGTATTACTAAAAACCCCGATGATCTTTCCGAGCAGGCGAGGAAAAGGCTGGGTATGTATTTTGTTAAGGAGTATGAAGTGGAGAAAGACAAGTTGCTTGCTATGACCTTTGAACCACGCTTGGAGCAAACTTTAATTAGTCGTGTTAAGCGCAGTCAATTTGACATTGGGCTTGTAATGGACCCCACTCTTACCGAAGGGATTATCCAAGAGATTGAACCTAAAATCAAAGAAATGACTGAACGGGGGCTATCTCCCATTATCGTTACCACAACTGAACTTAGGCTTGCGTTTCGTCGGTTTATGGAACCGTCCTATCCTCAACTGGTGGTTTTATCGTATCAAGAACTTCCGACAGAAACTCAAATAGAACCTTTTGGTGCAATTGCAATTGAAACACAATCTTTACCACCTGATATTATTTCAGCCATGGACGAATCTAATTCTTCTCAGAACTCTGGAGAAGTTCCTGTAGCAGCTTAATTAAATGGAAACATTAACCGATAGTAATTCTGAGGCAAAGGCTGGAAAGAGATTTCGATTGACTGTTAAATCTGCTGAGGAAGCAGTTCGAGTCATCAGAGATAAATTGGGTGAGAATGCTCGGGTTTTGTCTGTGCGTCAAGTGGGAGGTGAGGGGTTAAAGAAGTTTATTTCATCGCCAAAACTCGAAGTGATTGCAGAAGTGCCTTCTAGCAATGAACCCACCGAGACTGATAGCTTAGAAAAGGAGGTAGCGGTCGTCAATCCACAGGATCAAAGTTCCTCTAATATTGAGGTGCCCAAAACTTCATTAGAAAATTCTGAAGGTTTAATTTCCTCACCCAGCGAAACATCTCATGCAAAACCAGATGAAGACGAAAGTGATTCTTTTAAGATCTTGGCTAAAACTGGTTTTGATCAGCAATTATTGAATGATATTGAGTCATGGTCGAATTGGAATGAGATTAATAATCTTCCGCTTGCTGAAACCCTTAAGGAGATCACCATTGGTCTTTCTGATCGTTTTAAATCTCTAAATGTTTTGCCGGTTGAGAATCGAATCGCATTGATTGGTGCACCCGGAGTTGGTAAAACAACAACACTATGTAAGTTTCTCGCTCATGATGTGTTTATGAACAAGAAATCTCCCAATGTTCTCAAAGTTGAGAATGGAATACCCAATCCTGATGATGCTTTGAGGATCTTTTGTGAAGTTGTGGGAGTCACTTTATACAGAGAGTCTAGTAAGACTCCTCCTAGTTCATTGGACTCTCCCTTGTACTTGGATTTCCCTGGACTATCTCTTGCTCACATGGACGATTGGACAAAAGCGAATCAGGATCTCGATGATCTAAATGTTGAAACCCGTGTTTTAGTTTTAAATTCTGCTTATGATAAACAGGTATTAAGTAAGTCTATTAGTTTTGGGAATAATATTGGTGTAACTCATATTGCGTTTACTCATTTTGATGAGCTTTCTAACTCAACCAAACTTTGGCCATTGCTATTGCGTAATAATTTAACCCCTCTTTGTGTATGTAATGGGCAGAATGTTACAGGCGATTTTAGTACCAGTGTCTTAAACCAAATGATAGCAAAAACTTTTCCCGAAGAATTGTATGCAAGAGGCTTTTCAAGTTACAGAAAAATTTGAATATGAATAACGACGCACGATTCTTTTTTTATTTCTCTGGTTTTATTGGGTTTCTGGTGTTTTTTTTGATGGGTATCATAATATCAAACGACTTCATTGTTGCTCTTGTCCAAAGTACTTTCGGATGTTTATTTTTCGCATTATGCGGTAGGTTTTTATTAAGCTTTATTTTAAATGGAATTATTGTAGAGTCTAAGCAGGATCAACTGAATAAAGAACCCTCCGACAAACCAAACACACCTACTAATAATGAACCTGCTAAACTGGCTGCTGCAATGAATGAAGCTTCAACCAGTTCTAAGCATTTGGTTCAAGCCCAAGTTTAATAACTATTTATCATGAGTTCGCTTAATACTAAGAAGAAAGAGACTGAGAGTACTTACTCAACTGCTTCTTCTGTGCGAATGAAGGAAGCAGCAGACAAGTACAGGAAGGCAATGTCTGATGAAAAGTCTCGAGATCAACTTATCGAGGATTATCTGCCGCTTGTTAAGTCGATTGTTTCTCGTATGCGATTTCATTTTCCAGATCATTATGAGATTGAGGATATGTATGGCATTGCAGTTAAAGCATTAATCGTATCCGTTAACCAATTTAATCCATCTAAGGGCAAGTCATTTGGTAACTATGCTGCTTTGAGAATTAAGGGTTCGCTTTTAGACGAATTGAGGAAAATTGATTCTCTTCCACGTGCAAATCGTGCAAAGGCCCGATCATTGCAGTCAACGATTTCTGATTTGGAGTCTCGCTTTAAAAGACCTGTCAGCGTTGAGGAAGTTAAGGAAGAACTTAAGTTGAGCCACTCTGAATATGAGAAATTGTTAAAGGAAACTCAGCCCATTACATTTGTCCCCATCGACGCACCTGTGAATTCTAACTCTGGAGATGGAGATTCTACTCCTCTCTCTGAGACAATTTCTGACCCCACAGAGCAGGATGCATCAGAGAGAACTGAGCACCGAGAAAAAGTACTTTTGTTAAGGGACAAAATTAAAGATTTACCTGATCCGCAAAAGAAAATTCTGATGCTCTACTATTACGAGGAGCTAAAACTTTCTGAAATTGCTCACATTTTTGGGTTGTCAGAAGGACGAATTAGTCAAATCCTTTCACAATCTGTGTTGGCACTTCGCTCACACTTCCAAACCTTACTCTAAATTATATTTAAGTTATGTTACTGACAGTAGGAATGATTATCGTTTTCGCTTCTTGTATTGGTGGTTTTATGACTGCTGGTGGAAATCCCATTTCCCTCGTGCACCCTGGTGAAATAATGATTATTTGTGGAATAGGGCTCGGAATCCTTGTTGTATCCAGTCCAAAGAGTGTTTTAGTCGGACTTAAGGTTGATCTTATTAAGGCATTTAAAGGAGGGATTGCTAGCAAAGATAAGTTTATTGATTTACTCGTTCTCCTTTATGAACTCTTCATGCTTGGAAGAAGAAAAGGTACGCCAGCTCTTGATGAGCATGTAAGTGATCCGCAGAATAGTTCAATTTTTACTAAATATCCTTCTTTTCTTAACGATGCTGGGTTGGTAGAGTTTTTGTGTAATTCTTTAAGACCAATCGTTGATGGTCGTTGTAAACCAGCTGAGATTGGAGGAATTTTAAAAGCTGAACTTAATAGTAGGGAAGCTGAAGCAGGAAGATCAATAAAAGCAATTGAAATGATCGCAGATGCTCTTCCTGGCGTTGGAATTGTTGCTGCTGTTCTTGGTATTATTAACACCATGTCCAACTTGGAGGATCCATCTTCAGTTGGTGCAAAAGTCGCAGCAGCACTAAGTGGTACTTTCCTAGGTATTTTCCTTGCATATGGAATAGGTATTCCTCTCGGGCGACTAGTTTCTTTGAATCAAACGCAAGAATTTTTGTATTACCATATTGTTGAAAGATCAGTTTCTGGATTTGCTACTGGTTTATCTCCAATTATGGCGGTTGAGATTGGGCGTAGGTCCCTTGATAATCTTATTCAACCAACTGCCGATGAACTTGAAGAAAAGTGCAAAGATGCGGCCAAAGGTGGCTAATTAGAATTAGCTCTTTTTCAATGTTTAAAATCATACATCGGGATAGAAAATTTCGTAAAGGAAGTCACGGTGGTGCTTGGAAGGTTGCTTACGCAGATTTTGTTACAGGAATGATGTCTTTATTTTTGGTTTTGTGGATTTTATCACAAGACGAAGAGGTAATTATTGCCACCACTAGGTTTTTCAGGGATCCCTACAAGGCAGGTGTCCCCAAATCTACCCCGGTTGAGCAGAAAGATGCTCGTCCAGGAAGTATGGTTGACCAAATTGTTGGACGTTCAGATACAACTATGAGAAACACGGATGATACTACATCGATTGATATTGATGTACTACACCGAATTGCACAGGATTGGTTTGAAAGGTTAAAATTGCACGAGATTGATGATTCTACAATGCAAATTGAAGCAACATCAGAAGGTCTTAAGGTCACCCTTTTTCATGGAGATGATAAACCTATTTTTGAATCATCATCTTCAAAGTTAACTAATCATGGACGCAAGGTCATGCAGCGAATGTCCTGGTTACTTTCTCAGCATGTTTTAGTCTATCGTGTAGATTCTCATAGTAATCATTTAGATAGTGGAAGAGGAAAAACATTAAATTCAAATGCCTGGAACATGTCACTCGAACAGGGAGCGGAAGTTACTGATGCTTTAGTTCATTATTCTGCGGGTGAATTGGATGGAAAACTCGAACGAATAACTGGCCATGGCTCAACTAAACCAAATGATATTCGTTACCCAAATCAACCCGAAAAAAATCGTAGAGTCGAGCTAAGCCTTGTTTTGGACATGAGCAAAGAGGATCTAGCTCAATACAAGTAATATTTAATCGGTATGCAATCTGCTTAATTTTTATTTATGCAAAGTTATTTATCTGGTCGTGGTGCAAGTATGGAAGATAATGGTTCTTCTGATGAATCGAATGCGTTTAGTTCCTATTTGGCTGACCCAAGTAAGCAACATCCTGTACCTGTAGCTTCGGATTCAGGTGATTCTGAACAGAATACTGAGACAGAGGTTATTCATGAAGACGAAAGTGGCATTAAGGTTGAAGTTGTATCCGTTGATAATTCACCGGTTAATATCCTCATCCATATACCAGATGGCCGCGTTATAGACCTTTCTTGTGAATACTAGAATTTTATACTTCTATTAATACTCTGCCTGCGGGTGCGGGTTTGGCATGTTTTTTGCTATGAAATATGCGTGAATTTATCTCTCTACGAAAACGCATCTGCTCTCAGGGGACTTGAGCAGTATCAAAATGTAATCGCCAACAACATTGCTGCCAGTCATGTAGCAGGATTTAAGAAGGTAGCAGTTAGCTTTGAAGCCGTCGAGGGTGGCGAGATTGCTCGTAGTACTCACGATCGATTAAGAAATGAGATGCCCGGATCTTTTCCTGTTATGAAAAATCAGGTTGATTACAACGAAGGGGAAATGAAAGAGACTAATAATCCAATGGATTTAGCATTAAGGGGGGAAGGTTTTTTTGCTCTTCTTAATCAAAATGGGGATTCTGTTTACACTAGGGATGGTCAATTTTATGTAGATTCTCAGGGAGTAATGGTAAACAGCATGGGTCATCAATTTTCTGATGAAGGTGGTGCAAGTATTCAGACTATTCCTGGAGGTGGAGACCTGACAATCGATAAAGAAGGACAGGTTTATCAGGGAGATCAAAATATTGGTAAAGTGGGAGTTTTTTCATTCGAAAACCCTCTACTTGATTTACAGAAGGTTGGCGGTGGATTTGTCGCTAAAGATCCTGAAACTAATCCAGAGGTTACAGATCCCACTGAATTTACGATCATGCAGGGATATCTAGAGTCTAGCAATGTATCTGCAATCGAGGAGATGATAGGACTTATTGAAGTTTCGCGAGCACACGAAGCAAATCAAAAAATGATTCAGACCTTTGATCAAAATATTGGTAAAGCCATTGGGACTTTAGGACAAACACAGTAAATCTAAGCAACAAAATATACTATGAACTTATCTCTTTATTCAGGTGCCACAGGAATGCAGGCACAACAAATGAATTTAAATGTTATATCCAATAATATAGCCAATGTTAACACAACCGGTTATAAGAAAAATAAGATTGAATTTCAGGACTTGCTATATCAAAATCCTCGACAGTCAGGTGGGCAAACTGGTGCAGGAAATGTGGTTCCAACTGGAGTAGAGATGGGTAATGGCACAAAGGTAGTTTCTACTGCGAAGATATTTACCCAAGGTCAACTCACACAAAGCGGTGAGAAAATGGATATTGCAATTGATGGCACAGGTTTTTTCCAAGTAGAAAAACCCGATGGTACAGAGGCATATACCAGGGATGGTGCTTTTAAGGTTGGTCCAGATGGACAGATTACCACTGCGGACGCCCTACCTTTAGCTGCTGGTTTACAAATCGATCCTGAAGTCACCAATGTTTTTGTTTCACCTACTGGTGAAGTTTCAGTTGAGACAGCAGACGGAACTCAAATTATTGGTCAACTTGAGTTAGTTCGTTTCCCTAACTCTGCCGGACTCAAGGCTAATGGTGGTAATCTTTTTACTGAAACTGAGGCGAGCGGTGCCCCTGAAATTGGTGCTCCTGGAGAAAATGGTTTTGGTGTGTTACAGCAAGGGTATTTAGAAATGTCTAATGTAAATGTGGTGGAAGAAATGGTTAACATGATTATTGCTCAAAGAGCTTACGAGATTAATTCTAAGTCCATTCAGACTTCTGATGATATGCTTTCACGTGTTAATCAGTTGAAGAGATAATTAATGAAACCTTGTTTATCAGTATTACTTTTTCCTCTCAGCATTCTTTGTGCTGATGTAAACCGTTTTATTGATTCTATTGATTTTTCTTCCGCTCCGGTCAAAACGAGAGTCATTACCAAATCTGCTGCACTGATTTCAGCGCAACCAACTATGTTACGTACATATGATTCAACTCATTCCGTAACCCCCAAAATTATAACTCTTAATCGCGAAACCTTGGAGAAACGACTCGGGGAGAGCATTTCACACCGTTACCAAGCTTCCGGGAGGGTAATTGCTTTCCTTACCCGTGAGTGGAACCCTATTAAAGTTAGTTCTAATTACTTGATCAAGATTTCAGATTGTTCTCCAGATGAATTATCTCCCAGTACTTTCGTGCGTTTTGGAGTTTGGGATGAGGGTAATTTAATTGGTAGTTTCGCTGAGCCTTTGAGGATTGGTCAGTATGTTGATGTTTTTTATTCTAAAACACCTTTGATGCGAGGTGTTCGATTGAGTTCAGTTCAGTTTGATAAAAAACTTGTTGATATTCTTAAGCAGCATGCTGGTGCTGTTCCGGCATCTGCTAATGTTAATGGTTATCAGTTGGCTTCTAATATAAAATCTAATACAGCAATTAAATGGAATTTTCTTTCTAAAGTCACGTTGGTCAGAAAAGGACAGATTGTAGATGTATTTGCTTCGGGCAATGGCATTTATGTAACCATGAAAGGGATGGCCCTCGAGAACGGAGTTGAAGGTGGGAATGTAACGGTTCAAAATCTTTCATCCGATAAGAAATTTCAAGCTAAAGTCTTAAATGAAAATAGCGTTAAAGTTCATCTGTAAATAATGAAAATACTATCTAAAATAATTTTTTTCTTACTTATTTGTAACAGCACTTTTGCTGTTTCTCTATGGTTGAAAAGTTCTAATAATCAAAGAGGTCTCTACGGAGATAAACGTTCTTTTGCAGTGGGCGATTTAATAACTATAGATGTTGGAGAAAGTTCATCATTAGCCGCTTCCCAAAATTCAGTACGTAACCGTCAGTCACAAATCGAAAATGCAGTTAAGCAATTTCTTTTCGCTAATAGTAAAATGGGAACCCATAATGGTGGACTTCCTGGGACTGAAATTGAATCTAAAAGTAGTAACCAAGGAGGAGGTTCAATTGCCAATACTCAAAATCTGAAAGGTCGGGTTAGTGTTGTTGTGATTGATGTTTTGCCCAACGGCGTGTTGGTTCTTGAGGGTGCGCGTATGGTCACTTTTTCTGGTGAAAGTTATTATGCGGTTTTGAAAGGAATGGTTAGGCAGGAAGATATAGGAGCTGGATTCAGAGAGGGATTAAGGTATCGTAATATTGTATCTTCTCAATACATCGCAGACGCTCAAATAGAATTTGTTTCAAAGGGTAGTTTGAACGATGCCCAAAAAGAAAGTTGGTATCAAAAAATTGCAGCTGTCATTAACCCTTTTTAATAAAATGTCTCATTCTTCATTGAAATATTTTACTTTTGGATGCCTTTTTATTTTGGCATTCTCCTCTGTTTTTGGGGCTCGAATTAAAGATCTGACTGATGTTCGCGGCAGTCGAAGTAATCAGCTGTATGGTTATGGTATTGTAACTGGACTTTCAGGGCAGGGTGATTCTCGAATTGAGTATACCGAACTAGGAATTTTGAATGCCTTGGAAACTCTAGGTATCAGGGCAGATAAAGCAGATAAATCTAGAAATATCGCTGCTGTTATGGTTACCGCTGATATTGGCCCTTTTGCTAAAGAAGGGGCAAGGATGGATGTTACAGTTTCTTCCATAGGTAACGCAGACTCCCTTCAAGGAGGTATTTTATTACAAACTCCACTTTTTGGAGCGGACGGGAAAGTTTACTCAGTTGCTCAGGGTGCGGTTTCGATTGGTGGACTATCCGCAGGTGGCGGTGGCGGGGCAAATGTTCAAGTGAATCATCCCACTGTTGGTATTGTTAGTAATGGGGGATTGGTAGAAAGAGAAATTGAAAGTAGAGTCTTAAACAGTGGGAATGAAATAGAACTCATTTTAAGAGCACCAGATTCTCTAACAGCCGTTAAGATAGCTGACGCGATTAATAAATATTATCCAGGAACTTCTCTAGCAATTGATGGTGGTGTTGTGAATGTTCAAGTCCCGGTAGATTTTCGTGGGCAAACAACTAATTTTTTAGCTGCAGTTGGTGGAATTGATGTTAAACCAGATGTGCCTGCACGGGTAATTATTAACGAAAGAACAGGTACTATAGTTGCTACGCAAAGTGTTCGGATTTCTCCTGTTGCAGTAAGTAGTAGTAATGTAACGATCTTCTTGAATCCAACAACGGGAGTAAGCCAACCTTTACCCTTCTCACAGGGAGCTACCACTATATTACAGGGTGAAAATGCAGATTTAATTGAAGAGGTAGGCAGGTTTGAAGCACTCGACGAATTAGACCCGCCAGGTGCATCAACAGTCAATGAACTTGCTTCTGCTTTAAATAAACTCGGATTAACTACCCGTGAAATGACTTCCATTTTACAATCCATTAAAAATGCAGGGGCTCTTCAGGCAGAGCTTATCATAAATTAATTAATATTATGGAAGCGGAAAGCGTAGGAAAACAATATGTGGGAATGGATTCTTCCATGCTAATGGAGATGGCACATTCTAAGCACACATCTCATAATCAAAAGGTTGCCGCAGTAAGTGACCAATTCGAATCTGTTCTTGTTAAGCAGTTTTTAAAAGAAGCTTTAAAACCTATGTTTAAGGGTGTTTTTAATGAAGATGGTGGGGCTCATCGTATGTATCGGCATTTTTTTACTGATGCGATTTCTGAAAGTATTGCAAGCGGAGGCGGTTTTGGCGTTTCGACTATTCTACAGCAACAACTTCAATCCGAAGGTGATATTTCAGCCTCGGTGAGCAAGGATACGAAATAGTAAGGAAATGGTTCAACTCGCTCAGAAACCCAACCCAAGTCTTACCTTTACATGGGAAGATTTGCTTACTTTATTAAGGGACGAATTGCAGGAATACGGTGGTTTAGTTGGTCTTTTAAATGCTCAACAACAAAGTATTCTTGATCGAAGGACAGAGAGTCTCATGGAAATTAATCAATCTGTTCAAACGCAAATGGAAGCGAGCCAAATGCTTCAAAAAAGAAGACAGGGCTTTGTAACTTCGCTCGCTAGCTCGCTTGGTGAACCTAGTGATTCCAGTTTAAATCAGTTAGTGGAGCATTTTCCAGTTGTAACCCAACCCATGTTTCAAAGCATAATTGAGGAAATCAATAAACTGATTTCGCAAATCAGATACAGGATTTCTCAAAATCAAAAGATTCTTGCTCGTTTATCTGAAGTTACAGATCAACTACTTTCAGTTACAGACCCTAAATCTCATTCTAAAACCTATAACCGATCCGGGGATATTAGCCGTTTGTCTAAATCTGGTCGTTCATCTCTAAATGAATCCGCATAAGACCTAATTTATCATGGGACTATTAGGAGAAATAAGCAAAAGTTCTGAAGCCCTTCGCTACCATGCAAGGACCGCAGAAGTTGCTGGTCAGAATTTAGCTCATGTAAATGACGAGAATTATGCTAGGCAGAGAGTGCTTGCTCGAGAGGGTGTTATGCATACTTCTTTTGGTGGTCTTCTTTCATCTGGTTTGGAAACTGGTGGTGTAGATCATGCAAGAAATCAAATTTTAGACTCCAGGGTAATCAACGAGAAAGGAGACTCGGCCTCTTTAGCCGCACAGCAAGAAATCCTTCAATTATTACAAGGTGCGTTGGGCGAGAAAATTAATCGGCAAGGTGTTAATGTTGGACTTGATGACTTGCATGAGAGTGATTTGGCTCCTGGTAGTTTGACACGTGCTTTAAATGATTTCTTTAATACTTTTCAGGAGCTTTCAGCATCTCCTTATGAACCTACGATCAAACAGGAATTATATCACAAAATTGAAACTTTGACCAAGCGATTTAATGAAGCCGGGCATAGCTTGGAGCAAATTGAGTCGGATGTTTCAGAGATTATTTCAAGGTCTACAGATCAGATTAATATTTTGCTTGGACAAATCCACGAAACAAATACACAAGTTCGCCGATTTGAATTACTTGATCAGGGCAAAGCAGTTTCTTACAGGGATCAAAGGCAAAAACTTTTTGAAGAGTTGGGCAGTTTAATAAACTTTTCACAGGAGGATGATATTTCTGCCGCGACTGGTAAAGTTTCCGGTTTTGTGAATCTTTTTATTGATGGTGAAAATGGCGAGAAGATTAATATCTTAGATTCTAAGGGCGCCAAGAATTTAACAAACCAATGGGGACAGGAATTTACAATTGCTGCACCCAAGGATCCTACTGGTACTGCTGCAGTTGTACGTGCTAAGATAGATTCAAGTGGGCAACTCGGACGACTAGAGGTTTTGAAAAGTGGTTCAAAATATGATGATTCTGATGGACCATTCTTAGTTAGTATTTTACCTCCTAAACCAACTGAACCCCTTGTTGTTGATAATCAAGGAGAAAAAGTTCCAGTAGAGAACCAAGCAGCATTAGCTCTTCAACAGGTAGAACCAGTTCAAATGGCTAATCAAGCGGTTGATGCAGGTAATGAGATCGCTGCTCAAACTGGAGGAGATATTGCGACTACAACCCCAATCGATCCATCTTCTGCTTCTCGGAAAACAGGTGAGGTTTTTTATGAAGGTAATAGTTATTATCAAGCTTTAGTAGATACACAAAAAGGTGATCTCTTAACAGATGAAACCAGATTTTTGGCCATATCAAATTCCCCAAATGGAATTGTTACAGAAACTAAACGGACTTTTTCTGATGTAGATTTCTTTTCAAAGGGCAGCCAAATCTATTACGAGGGCAAAGTTTATCAAGCCACAACAGATGTAGGACCTGTATCAAATGAGGTTGGTCTTGTTGACCCAGCAACTGAAGCTGTTCTAAGCTCTAGGAATTACTCAAATGGAGAGGTTTTTCAATTTAATAACAATTATTATCAAGCGACCCAAAATGTATCAAAGGGAACAGAAATTTCCTCATTACCCAAAACGGCAGGTTCAGTTGATCAATCAGGAATTGTTGCTTTAGGGGCAACTCTTCCTCAAAAATCGCAAGAATTAGATGTATCTTGGCCAAATGGAAATGATTTAATTGCTGGATCTGTCATTTCTTTTGTTGATCCAAGTTCTCCATCTGGTTCAGGAGGAGACTTTTATATGGCAGTTGCAGGTGTTTCAGCTGCATCTACTGAACTACCTTCCTCATCCTCTAATTTTATCAGGATCGGTGCATTTGTAGATGATACAATTTCCACGGTTCAATCATTGCCTAAGAATGTTACAATAATTAAAGACGGTGTTGAAGCTACAGAATTACAAATAAATTTTGATGCTGGGAAAATTTATTATGATGAAACTTCATCAACTCACTTTTTAGTCAAAGCAAAACCAAATCCAATTGCTGGTGATGCCGCCATAAATACCTTTAATCCTTCAGACGCAAAATGGAAAAATAATTTTCATATTTTTACCCCTGATGCGACTTCGGGATTACCCCCCACATCTGTATTAAGGAAGTCTAATCCAGGTGGATTGAATATTACAAATGGTTCTTTGCAGGAGTTAAATATTGGAGTTGCCGAGGCAATTATTCAGAATGGTGAAATTAAGAGTTTTCACATTCTCCAAAAGTCAAACGATTTACCTTCCACTGATGCTTTGTTTGTTAATGGTGTTGAAGTTGATTTGAAGTCTGGTTCTTTACATGGTTATCAACATGCAAGGCAGGTTGAGCTTGAAGACTTTAGGGTTTCTCTTAACGATCTTGTGTCTAAGTTTGTTACGCAAGTTAACACTATATACAATCCACAAGATGCACCGGGGGAATACTTATTTGGGTTTGAGGCTAATCTTACTCGTCCGACTATGGGGCGAAATGTTATAATGGAGGAGCAGTTTGGTCTATATGGTGTTGAAGGAAATGGCGAAATGAAATTGTTTCGTAATGAAGTAAATATGACCCTCGCTTACGCTGAAGATGATACTTTTACTGTTACAAGTACAACTCCTGTTATTCCGGTTGAATTAAAAGCACAATTTGAAGGCACAGGTTATATTATAAGAGACACCGTTGACGGGCAGCTCCAATTAGAGGATTCCAATTCTGGATCGATTTATACTTTTTATGGTAGTGCGAAAAGAATGCAAAATGTCACGATGGAGACAGACAAGAATTATGCCGGAGAGGATTTACTTATAGGTACCGCTGATGATGGACGTTCTGTCATGCTAGCATATGAAAATGTTCCCTTTAGGCTTGAACAGGGGGATAGCGAGTTTTTGCTTGGTGATAATTTTTCTTTCGATGCCGTACTCGATAACAGTTGGAACTTAGCGAGTTCATTAATTGTTGATAGTAAACTTACTGCAGAGAGTATTGTAGCTAGTTCTGATTTTGACCAAGGATCCAATGACCTTGCTTTGGCAATCGCAGAATTGGGTAATAACGAATTTGCCAAAGACATTTCAGACATCAATGCTGATATTGGAAATTCTCTATCTGATTTGAGTGACAATATTGACCACCAGAATACGATTGAAACACTTTTACTTGATCAACGAAATGCAATAAGCTCAGTCTCTATTGATGAAGAGGTCGCTGACTTGATGCAGTTTCAGCGATCTTTTCAAGCGTCTTCTCGAGTTTTAAATACACTCGACAAAATGCTGGAACTTGTTGTTATGGGACTTTTAAAATAATAAATGAGGCTTCCAAACATCAGTTCAAGTAATTCTATTATCGAAAAGATAAAAGAACTTGATCAGCAAAGGTTTAAGCTAGATGCTCAAATTACGAGTGGTCAAAAGTTAACCTTGCCTGAAGACGATGGAATGCGTCTAGGTCGAGTAATACAACTCGAAACTCAAAAAGGTCAGTTAACTCAGTATCAAAGAAACGCTTCTTATGCGAAAGAGTACCTTGATGCCGGTCATTTAAATTTGGACAAACTTCGCGAAATCAATCAGCGGGGGCAGGAAATTGCAAGAACAGCGGGTTCAAGTTTGAATGGTCCAGCTATGGAAACATATGGTTTCGAATTGAATCAATTAATCGAAGAAGCCCTCAATCGAGTTAATTCTACCCATCGTAAGCAAGCTTTGTTTGGTGGTACTAAGTTAAAGCCAGATTTCGGGAATTCAGAGATTTTACTTGGTAAAAGAGAACAGAAAACCTTTACTTTCAATGAAGTTGGTTCTTTAGGAAATGATGGAAAGAGAAGAGTCAGTAAAGACGAAGTCTTAAGTTTTTCACTTAATGGTAGAGAATATGTGGTTCAGTCTAAAGTTGATGGGCTAAGCACAGAATCTATTGCATCTCGCTTAAAGGATTTAATTAATAACGATGCAGAACTGCTTTCCGATTCTTTATCTTTTGAAACTTCAGAATATAAGGCATTCGTTCGAGGTTCCGCTTCACATGACGCATATAGAAATCAAAAGGCTGGTCTTAAGGCAGAAATAGCTACGAATGGTGATCTGTTGGTATTCGGAAATGTCGGCGAATCTTATCAGGCTTCTTCTTCTTACACTACGAAGTGGAATCCGAATTATTATTTCCCTGAGCAATTGGAAGAAAAACTTAATGCAGAAACTGCGTTGCGTTATCCCGGTACTAAATATTCGGAACTTTCGCCAAGCGAAAAACAGATTGTTGATAGTGCAGTTCAAGGAAGTGATTGGAATAGGAACTTAACTGTTTCTTCAACACTGGTCAAAGGAACTTCACAATTAGCCGTGGAGCATACTGAGCATTGGAAACGCCTTACGATTTACAAACAAGGTGACATTGTTGAGCATGAAGGCCGTTTTTTTGAATCAATTGGGTCAGATAATGTGAATCATTCTCCAGTTAATAGTGGCACCGATTATTGGGCCGAAGTTGGGAGTGGTTATAATGTCCAAAGAGAAGATTGGAATTTAGAGGTTACCGGAACAACCAGTCGTTTCTACTACACCACACCGGACGGAAAGCTTTTTGCGGATCAAGCAAATGCCACTACTTACGCTCAAAATATTCTTTTGGCCAGTAAGATTCAGGAGTATCAGCAATCGAGCAATCCAGGTGCTGCATTGGCAACTGATCTGGCTAATGTTGTAAAGCGAATTGCTGTCCCCGTTAATGAATTTTTAGTAGACGGTTCAGAAAGCGAAGCAACTGTATTTTTTGATCCTGAAACCTTAGAGTACAAATTAGTAGCTGCAGGTGAGGGGGGATCTATTGTCAAAGGAACTTTTATTAAGGAAAACGGCCAAGTTTTCTCCACCAGTGAAAAGTTCCAAAATAATGATGTAATTTTGCATGAGGGTCGTTATTTCCTTGTTCAAGATTCTGCTAATGTTGACCCCACAAATTTAAATTACATCGTTGAGAGTTTTCCTCCAAATGGAGATGTGGTAAGCTATAACGGTCAAGTGGTAAAGCTTTCCACTGGAGCTCCTTTTACTCTTAATGCTGGCCAGTATCTTCACGATGACACTAATAATAAGTACTATTTAGCAAACCAATCAGTAACATTGTCCGCAACAGATGTTAATTCCGTTCTTTCTCAGGCAACAGCTTCGGCCACAACTATGCCAAGAGATCCGGCTAGTCTTAATTCATTCAATTCATCTGCTTTTCTTGCAGGCGACTTTATCTCTCCCGACTCTACTTCAGTTTTAGTCGCAACTGATTCGATGAGAGGAACATTTGACCCGAAGAAAGATTATGCAGTCGGTGATGTAGTATGGGATGGTATTGATGGGAACGGAAAAGGAGTTTATTATGAGATTAATACTAAACATTTGGGAGAATGGAAATCTGGTGAAGCAGCGTCTCAGGGAGAAACTATTTTTCATGATGGTAAACTTTATGAAGCGCCAAACCAAATTCCTGCCACATCTAACACCAGCACTAATTTTAGTTCAAACTGGAAGGAGTTAGGTACGGCACCAAACCCGCCCCAAGCATCTCTTTTATCTCAGTTAACTGTTGGGGTTTCTGCAAAAAATGCTTCTGTGGATGTCGAAAATGAAGCTACTTTGATTACTTCTAACAACAAATATTTTAAGAATGTTAGCACCACCACCAATCCTGTCTCAGTTTTTCTTCCTTCCGGATTGATTGAGGTCGGTTATGGACCCGATAAGGTGAATTTGAAAAAAGGTCAGTATTTCCACGATACTGCAAATAATCAATACTATGCTGTAAAGAAAGACTCGTCTTTTTCTCTTGAAAATAATGCTATCAATAGTGCGGATTTAGTTGGTAGTGGACTTGATATTGTCGCATTAACCGAGCGTTCTGATGGGAAAGTCTTTCTTCTCGGAGATACTTTACCCACTGAAGGAAAAGAGCACATTTATTCAGCAAGTAAAAGGCTTGATGCGAAAGCTGGAGATTATATCTACGATCCTGACAATAATGATTTTTATGTTGCTAAGCAGAATTTTAATAAACCGGCTGATTGGGTTGCAGGTTTACCAGTCTCGTCCGGTGATTTAACTGCAGCAAATGGTAAACTTTACTTTGCTAATTCTGCAATTACTGCTGAAACAAATACCCTAGCTAATTTTGGCACTAATTGGACTGAGGCTACGACGTGGCTTGAAGGTTTTGCAGTTAACAAGGGAGATCATGCATACCGAAATGGAGGTTACTATGTTGCCAATAATGACATTTCTCCAACCAATAACACAGCAATTAATTTCGCCGCTAATTGGACTATTCAGACTATTCCTGATTACTCGTTACAAAACAAAACCTTATTCAGCAAAGTGGGAAGTTCCAATACTATTCCCGGTCCTCGTTCCGCGGAGCAAGGAGATGATTGGAGCCCTAATTTATCTTATGATTTCGGGCAAATTGTCTACCATGAAGGGAAATATTTCCAGTGCCAGAAAAATAGCTTTAACAATTACTTAAATATTCCTAGTTTGTCCGGAGATTTACCTCTCGTCACTCCAAGTGATACCAATGTCCCTACTATAAGTGGTCAATTGGTTGCTAATGATATTTGGCTTCAAGTTGAGAAACCATTAGATCATGTCTTTAAATTTAAGGTTGAAAATACGGATAGTCCTGTAGTTAGTGTGCAAACTGCTGGTAGTTCTGGCATTGATGCAAAAGCGGAAGCCATAGTGGATTCAGATGGTCAAGTTGTTGGACTTAAGGTTATTGAACCCGGAAGATATTTTTTTGGATCATCTAGCGGTGGAGAAGTGCCCCCCAATTTTCAAAAGGCAAAGGTAATGTTGTCTAATGGTCAGGAAATGGAAGCTGATATTCTTTGGGGACAGAATCCGAGTGATCCAGGTCCATACAAAATTTTAGGGTTTGATATTTCTGGTGACATACCACTTAAGGGGACTTCGATGAGTGCCAATGTTGGGGATAGTTTTTCTTTTGCCACGGGTACAAAAACATTTTTGGACCATCGTGACAATAATGGTGATGTTATAAATATCAGTTATACTGGAAGCGATAAAAACTCCCAATATTATATTGGGAATGAGAGCAAAATTTCTGGTTTTCTTGATGCTGATAATAAAGGTACTGAGGAACTCGGCGATGTTGTTAATTCTCTTGTAGATTTAAGAGATGCACTTTCTAATGCTACTCCTTCGCATTACTCACAAGAAGTTGAAGACGAGGAAATGAAACTTCTCGAGCAGGAAGACAAGTTAATTAACAAACTAGGTGCACTGTCCGCGAGAATGCTTCGAATGGAAACCGTTAAGGCACACGATGAAGATTATTTTGTTCAACTCGATCAACGCATTTCAAACGATGTAGATATAGATTTATCTGAAGCTATTATGCGGCTTACTCGTTTATCCACTTCATACCAAGCTGCATTGCAAATTGGCTCTCAGTTGATGAATACCTCACTCTTGAATTACCTATAATTCAACCAGATGAAGCTTAAAGTAGACGAAGATTCCAATACCCCCGAAATTGGTCATTCCGAAAGAAGGAGCGAAATTAAGCTACCTCAGGGTTTATTTGGCTTTTCTGAAATTCGTTCTATGGAAATGGTTTTCGATCAAGATGAATTACCTTTTATGTGGTTGCGCGAGCAAAAACAAGATGGACTTGCATTCATTGTTCTCGAACCGGGTGGCATTATTTCAAATTACTCGGTCGAAATTTCCGATGCTGATGTTAAACTACTGGATATAACCGGACCTGAGGATACGATGATTTTGAATATTGTGACTTTGCCACCTGATCAAAGCGGTAAGATATCCTTGAATTTAGTCGGGCCAATAATTGTTAATCGAAGAACTTTAAGTGGAAAACAATGCATTATAAATAACCACGAAGAATTTTCAGCTCGTCATGTTTTGGATGTTGGCGGAGAAGGTCTCTAAGTTTGATTATATAATCGAGACCAATGCTGATATTATCTAGAAAAGTTGATCAAGGAATTACAATTGGAGATGAAATTGAAATTTCTATTACTAAGATTGAAGGTGATTCTGTAAAGATTGGGATTTCTGCTCCTCGATCAATTTCTATTCTGCGAAGAGAGATATTGGAGGAAATGCAATCTTCCAATATTGCTGCTGCAGTTACGAACATTCCGAAGCAAAGTACTCTTAAAAGCACTTTGGCGGCTGGTTCAGCAAAGCAATTAATTGCTCAAATGAGAGCAAAGAAAGCTGCGAAAGAGGGTGTGACTGAAAAATAGTCTTTCACCGAAACAAGTAAAAAAATTTATATATGGCAGTTTTTAAGCCTTTTAAAGCAATCAGACCTAGTCCTGAGCACGTTAAAGTTGTAGCATCCCGTCCTTATGATGTATTGGATTCAGATGAAGCACGGGAAGAATCCTATGGAAATAATTTATCTTTTTTACATGTGGTAAAACCTGAAATTGATTTACCTTTGGACACCAATCCTTATTCGAGTGAAGTTTACGAAAAGGGTCGGGAGAATTTTAATATGCTTAGATCTAGCGGTGTACTTATGCAGGATGAAGATGCGTCTTTTTATATTTACCGAATTACTATGGGCGGTCGGAGTCAAATTGGCTTGGTTGGTTGTTGTTATTTTGAAGAATATTTTGAAGGAATTATTAAAAAGCATGAACTTACTCGTACTGCTAAAGAAAATGACAGAGTCAACCATGTTGAATGCTTAAACGCTAATGCTGAACCAGTCTTTTTTTCATATCGTGGGAAAGACTCTATAGACGATTTGGTGTCCGAAAAAATTAAGTATGAGCCCATTTATAATTTTCATGCTGATGATGGAATACAGCATGAATTGTGGTTAGTTTCAAAGTTTGATGATGTGCGTATCATAGAGGAGGCTTTTAAAACAGTTCCTTTTCTTTATGTAGCAGATGGGCATCACAGAACTGCTGCTGCCGCACGTATTGGTCAAAAGAGAAAAGAAGAAAATCCTAATCATAGCGGACTTGAAGAGTATAATTATTTCTTAGCTGTTTTATTCCCTGAAGATCAACTTAAGATATTTGATTATAATCGAGTGGTTAAAGACTTAAATGGTTTATCATCTGAAGATTTTCTTACTAGACTCGAAGAATCCTTTCTTGTTACAAAAATAGAGAAAGCTGATTCTCGACCTCGTTCAATTCGTGAGTTCTGTCTATATATGGAGAGTGGGTGGTATCGATTATTGGCAAAAGAGGGATCATGGGATACTCAGGATCCAGTTGCTGACCTTGATGTCACAATCTTATCTGAACAAGTGCTTTCTCCTTTGTTAAATATTACTGATTTAAGAAAAGATAATCGTATCGACTTTGTAGGAGGCATTAGAGGACTTGAAGAACTTGAGAAAAGGGTTGATTCCGGAGAAATGAAAGCAGCTTTCGCACTTTATCCTGTCTCTATGGATCAATTGTTGAATATCGCTGATGCGGGTGAAATTATGCCTCCGAAGACTACATGGTTTGAACCAAAGTTGAGGAGTGGTTTATTTATTCACGATTTAGAATGAATTAGATTATCTCTTTGTATTTTTGAGGAAATTCATCATTTCAGTTTTGTGAAGTGAACAAAAATCTCTTAATTCTTAGCTCTTCAACAGGTGGTGGGCATAATATGAGAGCAAATGCACTAAAGCACTGGTGGCAAAATATTGGTGGAAATGCGATTGTTTCTCAGCCGTTAGAGACCACTTCGAGCTTGTATAAATTTGGAAGTAATTTCTATAATTTCATACAAAGGTATTATCCGGCAATACATCTATTCTATTTTCATTTTCTTGAAATTGCTAGTTTTCATCGTAATAAAAGAACCATTATTGGAGCAGGTCCATGGTTAAAGGAAATAAAAGATTTTAATCCCAAGTTGGTTCTTAGTGTTCATGCACATTTAAATCATGGCTATTTAGATTTGTTGCGAGATGAGTTGGGTGATTTTTTCAAATTTGTAATTTACTGTGGAGAACTAGCTGATGGTAATGGTTTTAGTCGCCATTGGGTTAACCCTCGTGCGGATTACTTTCTGGGTCCGTTTGATGAAACTTGTAAAGCTGCTAAAATAAGAAATATGCCCATAAGTAAAACATTAACAGTGGGACCTCTTTTACGAAAAGCGTTTTATCGAAAATCTGGCGAAGATTTTAAAAATACAATCTTTAATAAATTTAAGATTTCCTCTGACATCCCAATTTTTTTATTGGGAACGGGCGCAAATGGAGTCAATAGGCACATTGATGTTTTAAATTCCCTCAAAAATCATTACGAGAAATTCCAAGTTATTGCGTTATGTGGCTCGAATTTAAAAATTTTTACGAAGATTCAGGAGATGAAGAAAAATCTGAAATTTAATGTTATTCCTTTGAAGACAATCGGGGATAAAGAAATGGCCTTGTTTTTAAGAGAAGCAAAGTTTTTGTTTGCTCGTCCAGGAGCAGGTACTACTACAGAAGCTTTAATTTGTGGAACACCTATGATTTTTGATGTATCTCGAGGAATAATGCCTCAGGAATTTAATAATTTGAATTTTTGGAAATTGTATTCATCTGAAATACTCTGTCTAAAGGAACCCAAAAATATTTTTAAATTCCTTGGTAAACCAATACCTAAAATTAAGATAAATACGAGCAGTTCTCCTAAAGTTCTTCTTGATCATTTAGAACTAATTTGTTCGTGAGGATGAAAGACTTAGGTCGTAGAGTAATTGCTTACACCGCTGCACTTTCAATTCAGGCATCCAGTGAGGAACTTCACAAAAGAGAAAAAGTTTCAAGGGTATTAAAGGTTAAGCTCTTGAATGATGATTTAGTCGAAGTTGGTGGCCCAGGCTTATGCTTTGAGGACACGAAATTATTGAAGGCAGTTGCATCTGGTTTTGCTATTCCTCAGGTTTTACCCTTGATCTTAAACCTAAAAAATAGTTTGGAATCAATTTACATTTTATTAAAAATAAGACAGTCTCTCTTAAGCGATGTAGTAAATTCTGAAAAAGTTTCTTTAGGGTTAATAGCCGGATTGTCGGGTACGGCAGCTTTTGCGAATTATAATCTTAATTACATTAAGTTATTAAAGGAGCATAGAAATGAAGTAGTTTTATTTACTGTAGCAAATTCAGCTATTGATATTTGGTTTTATTTTTCTTCTGACAATGTATGGGTAATTAAGTCCGGTCCATTTTCACTGAATGCTACAACGATCTTCACTTTTAAAGATCTTTCTGTTGCATACAATGCAATTACTGGATGGTTTGATCATTTGGCTGGACCTGCTATTGGAGATGTCAAAATATCTGGCAATCTTCCTTTTTTAGATAAGGTTGGGTACATATCGAGGAAAGTTCAACAACAAGTCCCCTCTATATTATGAGTTTAAAGCACGATAAGTCAGATAATTTATTTTCTAGGGCTATGAATGTAATCCCAGGCGGTATTTACGGGCATGTAGCCCCTGTTGCAGGTCTTCCCATGCATTTCCCTAAGTATGTCCAGGAAGCTTCAGGTTGTCGGTTCATTGATGTTGATGGAAACGAGTGGATTGATTTTATGTGCGGATTTGGTGCTATTTTGCATGGATATTCGAATCCGGAGATCGACAATTTTGCCAATGAACAACGCAAGAAAGGGGCGGTTTTTAATCAACCTAGTCCAGTAATGGTTGAATTGGCGGAATCATTGACAAGCAAGATTGATTTTGCCAATTGGGCTGTTTTTGCAAAAAATGGTTCCGATTTGACTACATGGGCCATTCGAGTTGCGAGAGAGCAAACACAAAGACCATTTGTCATAAAAGCAAAAGGTGCTTACCATGGAGTGGATGCTTGGTGCGATCCTGGCTTTGGAGGAAGGATCGATGATGATAGGACTAAAATATTAGAGTTTCCTTGGAATGATTTGGATTATCTAAAATCCCTTTTGAATACTTATTCAAATCAAGTATCAGCAATTATTTTAACTCCTTATCATCATGCAGCATTTGCCCCATCTATCATGCCGACAGAAGACTTTTGGTCTGAGATTGAGAAGGAATGTCAAAAAAATGGCATTATTTTAATCCTTGATGATGTAAGGGTAGGAGGGAGATTGCATGACGGTGGTTCGCATCGGTATTTTAATTTTACTCCAGACTTATCAATCTACTCGAAAGCCTTGGGTAATGGATACGCAATTTCAGCATGTACAGGAAAAAAGTTTTTAAAGAATGCCTCGAAAGAAGTTTTTTTGACAGGGAGCTGCTGGAATGATGCAGTAGCTATGTCTGCTGCCTTAAAGTCTATTGAAATCTCGCATAAAGATAAAGTGGCCGAATCAATTCTTGCTAAGGGTGAATATTTCTGCAGTGGTATGATTACAAGAGCTAAAAAATATAATTTACCTTTGATAATGACAGGACCATTTTCAATGCCATATCCATGGTTTGAAGGGGATGAAAATTTATTCAGAATTCAAAAATTTTGTAAAATTGCTGCTGATAAAGGGTTGTACTTCCACCCGCACCATAATTGGTTCATTTCGAATTCACATAGCATAGCAGATCTTGATCTTGCTTTAGATCTTGCTGATCAAGCTATGTGCGAATTATTAAAACTTGAGAATTCTTAATTAAATTTTTCTGTAAAGAATCTTGAAAGAAACTCATCCTCTGGACTGCATGCGATTATCGCATCTTCTAGTTTCCAAATGAGGTCTTTAATTTCATTAGTAAAACGTTTTAATTCTTGAAGGTTAGGCTCTTTTTTAGGTGAAATGATTGGCATTACTGAAAAAGCAAAATCACCCAACAATTTTGCTTTATCATAGTCAGCTAATGTTTCTCTTAAAAAATTAAGAAGTATTGAATTATTCTCATTTTCTTCTTTTGGGAATACGTCCCATATACTGTCGCAGACTGCAGTTAATTGACAAAGTAATTGGTTAAGTCCATGCCCTCGAAGCGTTTTCCTTTTACTTAAAAGATTTAATTCGGCAGAGTTATAAGGTTTTAAACTTTGATTTAGTGCACCTTTTAATTCTTCAACTTGATCAGGATGAACAAGGGTCGCTCCTTCGAGTTTTGCCCCCCGATCATTTAAATTGATTATCGTTTTATTTTCTGAGATTTTACGGCAAAAATCTGATGTTTCCTGCCAGTCTGATAAGAACGGGGTCGGTACAGTATCACTAAAATTACCCGGTATATTATGGTAATGTGATGCAAAAACTTGAATATGAGAACGATGAGTATTTTCAGCATATCTTTCTTTACCATCAACGCCTCCGGATAGATCCATTCCAAGGGTTAATAGTGCTGCAGGGTTTAAGGAATTGGCAAACAACAGAGCAGTTAGACCAGCGTTATTAATAGCAAGGAAATCAGTTTTGGAAATACCTTTTTCAGTTAACCAATCTTCGGTAATAACCCGTCCGGATAGATAGCAACATTTCTTCCCCCATTTTTTAGACCAACTCTCATGGGACTGGCTTGATAAAACAGCAATGCCTGGTGAATAGTCTTGCTCGCTACATGATTCAAAAGTTTTTTGTGGATCAATACTTATAACAAAATCTGGGTCTAAATTGGCGTCTCTTAATGCGCGTAAACTACTGTCGCTTGCCACAATTAGTGGCTTAGGTATACCGCTTTTCAAAAGTGGTAAAGTAATATCAAGTGATGGACCCGCTCCAACTACTATGGCTAATGTTCCTTGTGCCAGTGCACTCCACTCACTTGGCATTCGTTTTGTTAAATACCCAGCTAAATTAATAAATATTTGCTTTTGGCGAAGGTACCCCGTTTCAGAACGAGTCCTTCTTGCTCGCATGGTGGAATCAATTTCTGAAATAGTTAGATCAAGAATTTTATTATATTCTTCAGTAGATTCATCAGTTATTGACTTACATACCTTAACCGTTGGAGGCGAATTATAATCAAGGAGCATGAAGTTCTCTAATTTTTCTTTTATGAGTGAAGCACTTTCTTTTCTGTCAACAAAAGTGACTTCTTCAGGTAACGGACTGATCGTTTCTTTTTTTGAAGAGAATAATAAAATTCCCATTGAAAATTCTTTTGATAATTCGGATATAGTCAGCGAATCTATGGAACCAAGCACAATTACAGACTTAGCCCCATCAGAGATTGATTCTGAAAGCCATTCAATAACCATAGCAGGATTGATTAGAAGTACTGATTAAAGTTTCAGAAATAGCGAAATTCATCAAATTTAACATCTATCTTTCGAATCGACTAGATTTCATAAAAGTGATTAATATGATCATTCTATGCTTAACGACAAATCTATTCTTGTAACCGGTGGTACTGGCTCCTTTGGTCAAAAGTTTGTTAAAACCGTTTTGGAGAAATACCGTCCGCGCAGGGTTATCGTTTATTCTCGCGATGAATGGAAACAATCTGAGATGCAAAAAGATAAGGATTTTACCCAAGGACAGGTTAGATTCTTTTTAGGGGATGTTCGAGATAAAGATAGGCTTTGTTTAGCAATGAGGGGGGTTGACTATGTGGTTCATGCTGCAGCTTTAAAACAAGTACCAGCTGCCGAATATAACCCTCATGAATTTATTAAGACCAATGTGGATGGTGCAACAAATATTGTTGAGGCTTCACTTCATGCCGGTGTCAAAAAGGTTGTAGCTTTGAGCACAGATAAAGCGGTTAATCCAGTGAACTTGTATGGAGCAACTAAGTTATGTTCAGATAAAGTTTTTGTAGCTGCAAATAGTTATGCAGGTGATGCGGGAACCACCTTTTCTGTGGTGCGATATGGAAATGTGGTGGGTAGTAGGGGAAGTGTTGCACCTCTCTTTGCGACTCAAAGAGAGTCGGGCACTTTAACAATTACAAATCCGGATATGACTCGTTTTTTAATTACTCTGAACGAGGGTGTTGAATTTGTTTTGCAGAGCCTTGAAAACATGGTCGGTGGAGAACTTTTTGTTCCTAAAATTCCTGCTTGTTCGGTTGGTGATATTGCGACACTAATTGCTCCAGATTGTAAGTGGAACATAATTGGATTGAGACCGGGTGAGAAAATGCACGAAATTCTTATTCCGGAGGATGAGTCCAGAAATGTTCTAGAATTTGATAATCATTATCTTATCCAACCCATTCAGTCTTTTTGGGGGAACAAGATTGGTATTTTGGGAGGGGTTTCTTGTTCTGATGGGTTTAAATTTGCCAGTAATTGTAATTGTGAAAATTTGAGTACTGAAGAGTTGAGAAAATTACTAGTTGATTTTCTTCCTCAAACTCAACCTCATTAATTTTGTTCCATCTTTTGCGATGGATATTCTAAAAAGAATTTCTGATCCTAAGAATCCACCTCTTATCGTTGCCGAGTTGTCAGGTAATCATGGGGGGGATTTGAGTAAAGCTTTTTGCCTTGTTGACTCTGCAATTGAATCGGGTGCAGATGCAGTAAAGCTCCAAACTTATAAACCTGAAACCATAACGGTAGAAAGTAGAGAAGATCGATTCCTCTTGAATTCCGGGTTGTGGAAAGGTCGTTATTTACACGACTTGTATCAAGATGCCATGACTCCTTGGGAATGGCATAAACCGCTTGCAGATAGAGCCAAAGAATTAGGGTCTTTTTTATTTAGTTCTCCATTTGACGAATCTGCCGTTGGGTTTTTGGAATCTACACTAGATCCGATTATCCATAAAGTTGCATCTTTTGAGTTAAATCATTTTCCATTATTGGAAAAAATTGGTGAGACCAAGAAAATGGTCTTTGCCAGCGTGGGAGTATCTAGCATTGATGAAATTGATCGAGCCCTTGAGACTCTGAAAGCATCTGGGTGTCCCCAAGTTGTTCTTTTGCATTGTGTAAGTGAGTACCCGGCTCATGCCCGAGATTTTAATTTAGCGTCTATGTTAGAATTAAAAAAACGATACGGAGACTTTGTTGGTCTGTCTGATCATTCGCCAGGACATACCATTGCGGTTTCATCTACTGCTCTTGGTGCTAGGGTAATTGAGAAACATTTTACTTTAGATAGGAATGATAACTCAATCGATGGTGCTTTTTCTATGCTCCCTAATGAATTCAAAAATTTAGTTGATGAAGTTAAAATAGCACATCTTGCGATGGGAGATTCCCGATTTTATAATTTAAAAAAAGAATTAAAGGGTGCTAATTTTAAACGATCCATCCTTGTTTCATCTATTATCAAAAAAGGCGAGATGCTTACAACGAATAATATAAGAGTTGCACGCCCTGGCGATGGATTATGTCCGAGCTTATGGAAGCACGCTCTTGGTTGTAGGGCAAAGAAAGATATGCAGGTGGGGTATCCTTTATCTTTAAACGATTTTACTGAATAATGCTTTAGGGATCTAATTTTTCCCTTACTCTTGGTATAGAATCACAATTGGTGCTATATTATGGGGTGAGCAAATTTAAAATTGAAGAAATTGAAATACCTATATTCAATGGTACAACCGATGAAAAGTTAAGAAAAGCTTGTTGTTGGGTTTCTAAATTTTGCCCTGGTCGTACTTTAACCTTAGAGCAAATAGGAGAAATAATGGGCGTTTCAAGAGAAAGAGTTAGGCAGATTGAAGCTCAGGCATTGCGGAAACTTAGGCATCCATCACGGGTTAATATTTTGAGAGAGCATAGTTTTAATAGGTAGATTTCGATTATAAGCATCCGGGAAAGTTTACCTTTCCTTTATTTTTATAGAGCCTATAGTAAAAGAATTGATTTATTCTTTTACCATTTATGAACAATAGAGATGCATTTCTATTATTAAACGGGTTATCTAAAATAGGACCCATCTCAGCAAAAAATTTATTAGAATTTTTTAATTTTGATCCTGTTGCTATTTTTAAAGCAAATAGATCCGATTTATTAAAAATTAAAGGGGTTGGAGAGAAGATATGTGAGTCATTAAAGGAATTAAAAAATGAAGAATGGCTCATTGCTGAAAAAAAGAAGATTGAAAAAAGAAATGCTAGTTTTTTAATTCAAACGGAATTACCTGATATGCTTTTGGAGATTTATGATCCCCCCATTGGTCTTTATGTGGCGGGTCAAATTCCAAAGCGTCCATTTGTAGCAATTGTTGGCACGCGAAACCCGACAATGTACGGACTGAAGCAAGCCCGGATTATGGCTCAAAAACTTACACAAGCTGGATTTTGTATTGTAAGTGGTATGGCTCGGGGGATTGATTCGGCTGCACACGAAGGTGCTCTTGATGCTGGTGGTCCAACTATTGCCTTTTTAGGAAGTGGACTTGATATTGTCTATCCTCCCGAAAATATTAATCTATATCAACGCATCATTGAGAATGGTGCGGTTATTTCAGAATTCCCTTTTGGGAGAAGGGCAGATCGCCGAACTTTTCCAATGCGCAATAGGCTTGTATCTGGTGTCTCGCAAGCAGTTTTAGTAATTGAGTCGGCCGCGTCTGGAGGCAGCTTGATCACAGCACAATTTGCCGCCGATCAAGGGCGAACTGTTTTTGCTGTGCCTGGGCGCATAGATCAACCAAGTTCCGCTGGGTGTCATAAAATTATTCGTGAAGGAGCGACCCTGGTTTGTTCGGCTAATGATATTATTGATGACCTTAGACCTTATATGAAAGAAGATCAGTATTTACTCAATTTCACCGATCCAATAGAAGGAGAAATTGTAGATTCTGAAAGTCGAAGCAAACTTAGTGAAAGTGAGAATTTAGTAATTAATGAACTCAAGGAAGGAGATCAACTTACACTTGATGAATTGAGTAAAAGAACCTCTCTTGGCATGCCTGAAACAATGTCCGCATTAACACTTTTGGAGTTGAGTCGTGTGGTTAAGAAGTATCCCAGTGGGAAATACGAAGTAATCTAGTAATGAACTGAGTATTTATTTTATATTTATTCTAAGTTTACCGCTTGATTTTAAATTTAATAATCGATGGTGTAGGAGATACAAATTTTTGAAATTATGATGTTAAATTGTTTAGCTTCCAATGAACCTTCGAACTGGCCTTTATTGGTTCTGCTGTTGAGTGTTGCCTGGGTTGTTGTTGGAATTACAAAATTAAGACTTCATCCATTTTTAACACTCATGCTCGCTTCGGTAATGGTTGGTTTACTTTCTTGTCCGTTACCTGAAATTACAGCCGAAAATAAAGGGCTCTTTCATAGTAGAGTTGACCTGCCTCAATCAAGCCAACTTGATTTTGTATTGGCGGTTAAATGGTCTCTTCTTGGATTTGGAAATACCGCGGGTGGTATTGGGCTTATCATCGCACTTGCCGCAATTGTTGGAACATGCATGTTGAAGAGTGGTGCTGCGGATAGGATCGTCCGTTTTCTGCTTTCCGTTTTTGGGTTTAAAAGGGCGGGTTTTGTTCTTTTGATAAGTGGCTTTCTTTTGTCTATTCCTGTATTTTTCGACACAGTTTTCTTCTTGTTGATCCCTTTGGCTCGAGCAATGGCAGTTCGGACTGGAGGTAAATATTTATTTTATGTGATGGCAATGGCCGGAGCGGGTGCCATTACGCACTCCATGGTTATTCCCACTCCGGGCCCTTTGATGATTGCAGATGGACTGGGTCTCGAGATGGGGTATGCATTAATTGGAGGATTAGTTGCCAGTATTTTACCTGCTTTTTTAGTTTTGTTTATGGCTAAGTGGTTTGATAATAAATTTGAATTCCCTATGAGGGCAGTTGCCGGTTCCTCCAAGAAGAGTTTAGAGATTATTGTAAAGAAATCCGACGAAGAGCTTCCATCCATTTTTTTATCTTTTTTGCCTATTATTTTACCCGTTGTTCTTATAGCTACTACATCAGTTCTAAGGGTTTTAGATTCACAGGGAGTAAACTTAGGATTTGTTAGTCCTCGTTCTAGTAATTTTTGCTTCTCCTTATTATCTTTTTTGGGGGAGCCAAACATAGCTATGTCTTTGGCTGCAATTTCTTCGGTATATATTTTGATACAGGAGTCACTTAAGGATCGTTTAAAGGAACAAATGACTGTAACAAGCTTTTTATCCAAGCATTTGGAAGAACCACTATTGACCGCTGGTACGATTATTTTAATTACAGGAGCAGGAGGTGCTTTTGGTGGTATGATAAGATTAAGCGGAGTAGGGCAATCCATTGAAAATCTTTCATATGATTTTAACATTTCCTATGTTTTGCTAGCTTGGACAGTTACTGCAATTATTCGGATTGCTCAGGGATCCGCTACAGTTGCTATGATCACGGGAGTAGGTTTAATGTCTGCAGTATTGAGTAATGGTAGTGAGCTTCCGTACCATGCATTGTATATATTTTTAGCTATTGGCTTTGGTTCTATCACTTTATCATGGATGAATGATAGCGGTTTTTGGGTAGTTCAGAGATTGAGTGGCTTTACCGAAAAAGAAACCTTGCGAACATGGACTGTTTTACTAACCGCAATTTCTCTTCTGGGATTAATTATTTGCTTGATTGGTTCGAGCTTGATTCCATTAAAATAAAGGTTTGTTAACGAGCACTGAGTTGTAGGTGTTAAAATTAATTTAAATTCTTTTGATTGCGTTTAAAGAATCGCGAGATAAATTAATATTTGTTTAGGGGAGTCCTTTGGCGTAGGACTGAGAGGCTTGTTCGACCCGCAAGCGACCCTTAGAACCTGATGCGAACCCATACGCCGTAGGGAAAACTTGACACTTTGTGTTTAGCAATCTCTGGCCATAAAATTTAAATGCCATGATAAAAAAAGTACAATCTAATACAGACGCTGAACATAGTTCTTTTGCTCATTCACGAAAAGTTTACATCAAAGGAGAAAATTCAGGTGTATTCGTTCCCATGAGAGAGATTTCTCAATCGCCAAGTAATTTGCCAGAAGGAGGAACAGAAGAAAATAGACCTATTCGTGTATACGATACCTCAGGAGCATGGGGAGACCCTGATTTTCATAAAGATTCTACCTTAGGATTACCAGCCCTTCGCTCGGATTGGATAAATAACCGTGGAGATACTGAAAATATTGAAGGGAGAACCAGTCAACCCATGGATAATGGCTATTTGTCTGGAAAACATGCCGATCGTTCTGATGAAAAAAGCAAAGAACTTCCTGATTTTGATCTTTCTAACCGGATTATTCTTTGTGCTAAGCCAGGCAAAACCGTTACGCAATTAGAATATGCAAGAAAGGGTATCGTAACACCCGAAATGGAGTTTATTGCAATTCGGGAAAACATGAAACTCCAGTCGCTCGCAGAGAATCTTAAAACCTCGCCCGAAGCGGTTAGAAATTCACTGAATCATCAACATGATGGGGAATCTTTTGGAGCATCAATTCCCTCTGAGATCACTCCCGAATTTGTCCGGAGTGAAGTTGCACGCGGACGTGCTATCATCCCGGCAAATATTAACCACCCGGAACTTGAGCCAATGGCTATTGGTCGCAATTTTCTTGTTAAAATTAACGCTAATATTGGAAACTCCGCTGTTGCATCTTCGATCGAGGAGGAAGTTGAAAAAATGCGCTGGGCTACAAAGTGGGGTGCTGATACATTAATGGATTTATCCACAGGAAAAAATATTCATCGTACGAGGGAGTGGATTATTCGAAATTGTCCGGTTCCTGTTGGCACAGTTCCTATTTATCAAGCACTAGAAAAAGTAAGGGGTAAGCCTGAAGATTTAACTTGGGATGTTTTTAAGGACACCCTTATCGAACAAGCTGAACAAGGTGTCGATTATTTTACAATTCATGCTGGAGTTCTTTTGCGTTATGTCCCAATGACCAGTAAGAGAATGACTGGTATAGTCAGTCGAGGCGGATCTATTATGGCAAAATGGTGCCTCGCTCATCACAAAGAAAATTTTCTTTATGAGAAGTGGGATGAAATTTGTGAAATTATGGCTGCTTACGATGTCTCTTTTTCTATTGGCGATGGACTTCGCCCTGGATCAATTGCGGACGCTAATGATGAGGCTCAATTTGCTGAATTGAAGACTCAAGGTGAACTGACAACAAGAGCTTGGGAATATGGCGTTCAAGTTATGAACGAAGGTCCTGGTCATGTTCCGATGCATATGATCAAGGAAAATATGGATAAACAGTTAGACTGGTGTCACGAAGCTCCTTTTTACACACTTGGTCCATTAACCACAGATGTTGCTCCTGGTTATGATCATATTACCAGTGGAATTGGGGCTGCTATGATTGGTTGGTACGGTTGTGCTATGCTTTGCTATGTTACTCCGAAGGAACACCTAGGATTGCCTGACCGAGAAGATGTTCGAGAGGGAGTGATTACTTACAAGCTTGCTGCACATGCAGCTGATTTGGCTAAAGGTCACCCTGCGGCCCAATTTAGGGATAATGCCTTATCCAAGGCAAGATTTGAATTCAGGTGGGAAGATCAGTTTAATTTATCCTTGGATCCAGAAAAAGCACGAGAATTTCATGATCAAACCTTGCCGCAAGACAATGCAAAGACTGCACATTTTTGCTCCATGTGCGGACCTCATTTCTGTTCTATGAAAATCAGTGAAGATGTTCGTCAGTATGCTAGGGAACAGGGACTAGACAGTGATGAATCTGCGATCGAGCACGGGCTTGCAGAAAAGTCGAAAGAATTTCTAGATTCAGGAGCTGAAATTTACACTAATGCTGACAAAAAATGAAAGTTTTTGTTAATGATGACAGTAAGGAAATCCCAGCCGGTTCATCGTTGCATTCGCTATTAAATGATATTGGGATGAAAGAATTTTCTGGTTGGGCAATCGCCCTGAATGAAGAGGTTGTGCCTTTTGCTGAAATTAAACAAAAGTCTTTAAATGAGGGAGACCGCTTAATTCTTGTTCAGGCAACGCAGGGCGGATGAGTGATCTACCCAGCATAATTTTAATCTCACCTCCTTCAGAAAAGAAAGGTGAAGTTGAGATGTTAGAAAATTTTTTTGAAGCCGGATTGCAAAGATTTCATTTAAGGAAACCAAATTTCTCAACTGATGAGCTTAGCGAGTATTTAGAACAAGTTTCCCCAAAAAACCTATCCAAAATTGTGATCCATCGGGCACCTCAATTGTTGGAACAATTTCCTCTTGCTGGTTATCACCATACATCTACTGAAAGTATCCAACCTGTTAAGGGCAGTTCAAGCCGTTCACTACATAAGCTTAGTGAATTAAAAAGTTTTAATGAAAACTTAGACTATGTATTCTTTGGACCTGTTTATCATTCGATTTCTAAGAAAGGATATAGTCCCAAGATTTCTTTGAGTGAAATTTTTTCATTTTTTAAATCTGGTAGATTAGAAAAAAAGAATAAAAAACCAAAAGTGTTTGCCCTTGGTGGTATACGCAGAAAGAAAATGAAAAGGTTATCGGAAGTTGGCTTTGACGGTGTCGCTCTGCTGGGCTCAATTTGGGGCAGTCGTGATCCATTGAGAGCTTTAAATGAATTTATGAAAATGGACATAGAATTCATGTTAAATGGAAGAGGTGAGTGAAATGAAAGCTTTTCCATCTTTGCTATGCCTGACAAGTGATAAGCCAAATATTACTCATGATGAACAGGTTCGTATTCTTATTGAAGAAGGAGCCACGTTCATTCAAATCCGTTCAAAAAAAATACCAGCACATGATTTGTTAGAACAAGTTAATACTGCATCTTTGTATGCACTTGAAAATAAAGTTACTCTAATCATTAACGATTATTTAGATTTAGCAAATAGGTGTAATGTTTCAGGGGTTCATCTGGGCAAGCAGGATGGTTCAGTTTCCCAAGCTAGGTCTGTGTTGGGTGAACAAGCTATTATTGGATCGACAGTACACAATTTTGATGAGGCAAAGATTGTTAAACAACTTGGGCTAAGCAATTATGTTGGTCTTGGACCTTATCGCAGTTCAAAGACAAAATTTGATTTAAATTCTTTTTTAACTCCTGAAGAGATTAAGAGAATAGTCGATTTCCTAAATCCTATTCCTGTTTTTTTGATTGGTGGTATTGATTTGGATCAATGTAGCTTGATTTCAGATTTTAACCTCTCTGGATTAGCGGTTTGTTCGAGTTTGTCATCTGCCGAACTTTATGGGGGCCATGTAAAACGATTTATTAATCAAATAGCCGAAGTGAGTTGTGTATCCATATGAATGATTATTTTAAGCAATTAGAAATAGCTGGAGAAAAATTCAATTCCAGATTGTTTGTGGGGACCGGAAAGTTTGAATCCGGTGAAATGTTAAAAGAATCCGTCAATATAAGCGGTTCCCAAATGGTTACCGTTGCCATGAAACGGGCAAACCCAAAAGGTGAGCAAGATTCAATTTTAGATTTTTTAGATCCCGAGATTGTAAAAATTTTGCCAAACACTTCGGGTGTTAGGGATGCAAAGGAAGCTGTTTTTGTGGCAAAAATGGCGAGAGAAGCCCTTGGCACAAATTGGTTAAAATTGGAGATCCATCCCGATCCTAAATACTTAATGCCGGACCCGATTGAAACGCTTGAGGCTACATTAGAATTGGTGAATGATGGTTTCGTTGTTCTACCTTATTGTCACGCAGATCCAGTATTATGTAAAAAGCTTGAAGATGCGGGAGCTGCTGCCGTCATGCCACTTGGGTCTCCCATAGGTAGCAATCAAGGATTGGAAAGTCGTGAGTTTTTAAGAATTATTATCGAACAGGCTTCCGTGCCTGTTGTTGTTGATGCAGGAATAGGGGCTCCCTCCCAAGCAGCGGAGGCAATGGAAATGGGAGCAAGTGCAGTGCTTGTTAATACTGCAATTGCTGTATCCGCCGAC